>JAHIRF010000012.1 GCA_018818785.1 Thermoplasmatota archaeon
GCCGTCTGCCGAGGTCTTGCACCTCTCGACTCGCATGCCTTAGTCGCATACCGATAGCAGTGCCCGCCGGCAGGATCAACCGGAATTGATCTGTCGTCGATACACAGTACTCTCATTCACTATTATTGTTGGTCGCAATTTCGCTTGGTCTTCGTTTCTTGAATTGACAAGGATCACTCACTATAAGCACCAATTATACGTGTTCCCTGCTGCGCGACGATCGTGTCGTCGCGGAGTTTCTTGCACGAAACCTATTCTGCCATCGAACGTCAGAATCGAGAGAACACGGCTAGTGCCGGAGATCTCGATCCTCCATCATGTCTGCGACAAGTGGATGTTGGTTGATCATCAGAAAAGGCATAAGCGCCTCCCTCTCAACCATCGCCGTATGTCGCAGATTGGGTAGTCCCGCTAAGTTCGATGCTGTATATATGCGTTTCGAACTCGGTCCACGAAGCAACATGTGTCGCTCCGCCGGTCCTCCCCCTACTATCTACAACTGCGTGGTATTTGAGGATTTCGTACTCGGGTCCGCATAATCGCTGAATATCATCCAGTGAACGTCACCGCGCAGATGTCTGAGTCCGTGGGGATGTGATGGACGCTGAGCGAATAATCCGTATCCGGACTGAACCCTTCTCCCAAGGTGACGAGGATCTGGACGGTGTCCCCTGTGTTCACCCGTCCGTTGCCCTGGAGGTCCTCTATGATGCATAGCACGGACATATTTCCGAGCTGGATGCCATCTGAGATCCAGGATGTCTGCACACCCGTCATCATGATGGAGACATCGGGGTTCCACTCGACCATGTTCTCGTCGTATCCTATGTCGATAACCACCTCGTCCCAGAAGACATCCATCAATTCATAACTGTACCCGGTTCCGTTGTGGACTGGACCGAATGTCACTGCGATCGAATATTCGTCGTTCATGACGGCACACTCGCTTGCGGGGATGGCATCATAGAGAAATGACTCATCGAACATCGCAGTCGACAATTGCGTGCAGATGCAGATGACTGTCGAGTATCTTGTTCGATTGAGCTGGGTACCGTCCACGGCAACGATCTCGATCATATCGTCGACATCGAGGAGACCGTTACCTGCATGATCCGTGACAATACACTCTATTGACATTTCACTTATATCTTCCACGCCACAGCTGTATTGCGCTGGAGCATCGCTCATGAGCGCCGTCGCGTTCGGATGCCAGTTCCCGCTGTTCATTCCATCGGAGAATAGAAACGCAATATCATCCCAGCTCACAGGTTTCGAAGTATAATCTATCGTGACCGCCACCCCTTCCTGAACGGTCCTAAGTGATGCCGTAGCATGAGGCATTCCCGAATCCGTGACCCACAGAACCCCCTCTTGCGTCATGACGATATATGCATGGAACACGTGCGGCTCTTGGTACACAGCATACGGTAGGGCCTCGTCCTCATAGAATATCCGTGACACTCTCAGAAAATATGTCTGTGCTCCGCATGCCGTATTCGGGCGGGCCAAATTGTGCAGGGTGAACGAATCGCCGTCATCCAGATATCCATCGTCGTTCGCATCAGAGAATGATATTGTGCCGTTCGGTCCTTCGGTGTTCTTCAAGTCCGATATACCGTCCAGATCTGGTGTGTCTGCATAATATCCCAGCAAATCCATGTACTCCATGGTGCCCACATTGGCACCCGCCCTGATGCTGCAATTGCAGATGGGCAGTGGAACTGGTTCGCCAACCTTGACGATTCTGATTATGACGTCCTCCTGCGTATCCTCCAATTCTAAGACCCATTCGGAGGAGACCCAGTTCCCCTCCTGGAATATGATTTGTATCTGCTCGAGATGGCCGATCCCGAGCACTGCCTGGGGGGAGTAGACCCCCTCGACTCCATTTATAACGGCCCACTCGAAGGAGACTTTCATCTCGATTGAATCGCCGACCTCGAAATCGATAGGTCCCCATTGCATGAGTCCCACATATCTTCCACCCACCAGATATATCAGATTCAGTTGCCCCAGACTCGTCTGATGAGTTCGGATATCCTTGACCTCCGCGTCGACAGTCACAGTCCTTCCAGCGAGATCCGTGTCGAACCCTTCGATGATCGGGCCCATCTCGTTTATGACATTGACCGCATCGTTGAGGTCACCGACGTCCCAGTGTCTGAAGTACTCATACCACACAAATATGCCTGATGCCCCAAGTAGAACAGTTACAATCATGACTGCGAGGAGTTTGCGAGAGATTGTCCCTGATCCTTTGATCGGCCTCTCCGGAGTTTCCGTCACTCCATCTCGGTCCATCTCGCCCATCACGTCCCACCTCACATGTCCTATTTGGAAATGCGTCGTGAATATAACTAATCCATGTCCGTCAGCTGTGATTGAGCTGTTCCTCGATGCAGCAAGACTCGCGAGCCATTTACTGAGTCATCACGAATCTTCTCTCGCGCAACTGATGCTGGAGCGCATGATTCGGATGTCGACTACATTGCCTATATCCTGAACGACTCTACTAGTTCCATGATCGAGCAGGTGTCATTGCAGAGCTAGACGCTCGGCCAAGGGCCTGCTCCATGATACAAACTATTAAAGAACGGCGTTCTATTATGCGCCATCGATGCGGGGATGGCCCAGCCCGGCAAGGCGCTGGATTGCTATCTCGTCCCAGATGGGACAGGCAAACATCCAGTGCTCGAAAGAGTTCGGGGGTTCAAATCCCCCTCCCCGCGCCTCCTTTCGTCTCATGGTCAACGACGGTATAAGGTTATCATGCGTAGATACACTGCTCATGAAGCTGTTTGGTATATCGTTAGGGACCCTCAATGCTCAGCTCGCAGCGACCTTCATGGCCCTCGCCGGTATGATCTCTCTGGGAACGGTGACTTACCATACGATGGAAGGGTGGAGTTGGACCAGTTCGTTCTATTTCACGGTGTGCACGATAACGACGGTCGGCTACGGGGACCTAGTGCCGTCTACGGAGACTTCTCGACTCGTGACGGCGTTGTTTGCTCTTGCTGGTGTGTCCATCGCGTTCGCCTCGTTCGGGATAATCGGTGCATCATACATCAGACGAGGAGAGGACGTTGTTCGCAAGGTTCGTCGGGAAGACTAAAGGCGGACCTGAGGATATCCTTCCGCGATCGATGCGATGGGCGAAGTGTCTATCACAAGCATTCGTTCATTATTCGAACTATGGACTTCTCTCTGGAAAATGAAGGCAAGTGGGTGATATCCAGATGTTCGATTCGGATGCGATGGACACATGATGTTTGTATTCAGAACCGAATTAATATGTGCTATGTATAATTATAATCATGTTGTTATCTTTTATATAGAGTTAGGACATTCGTGCGGTCGAGGCGCGCGTCGATTGCGTGGATGCGGTCACTCTTCATTATCCACGGTACGGGCGCTTATTCGAGGGGGAAGAGAAGCTTGGACTCGGATCGTCGGGGGCTCAGAGGAATTCATTTTCTCGGAATTCCAGCTGATTTGTCGAAGAGAAAGAACAATCGCATGACCCAAATCTCGGTGGCCGTCCTTTTCCTGTCGGTCTCACTGATCTCGCCCATCATGGGCATCATGCCAATTCCTTTCACGAATGATATAGAGCCGTCTGAGATTCCTGCGCGCATCGAGGCAAGCACAATCATCAATTTCGTCGCCAGTCCATCTCGCGTATATGTTGGGGATGAGGTGACATTCTATGCAAACGCATCGAGCGATGTTTCTTCTTCTCTTACCTTCACAATATTCTACGATGCAAGACTCGCCAACAGCACGAACAACACTCAGAGTCCATATTCAGTCAACAATACTGTTAATCCTGGCTCGATAGTGACGAAATTCACCTACGACCACATCGGCAACCTGAGTTACACCCAAGGAACATGTTTCCAGGCTAAGCTGTACGTGGGTGACGGAACGAACACCGTTAGCGAGACGATTCTGGTCTATGTAGTGGAGAATGCACCTCCGAGTTTCACTCGCCGTCTACCTACTGGAATGACAGCCGATCCGGGAGTCCCCGTGAACCTGAGCGTTGGTGTGGAAGACGTTGATGATGACGAGCTGACGGTAACCTGGGATTTCGGTGACGGATCGCCTGTGGCCACGAACTCGACCGGACCCGCCGCATCAGGCGTCTATGCGAATCAGACACACACATGGGATCCAGATGTCGCTCCTGGCTGGAATGAGGCGGACCCGATATACTATTGGTTGACTGTAACAGTCGAAGATTCCGAGGGGCACATGATATCATCCCTGACAAATGTGACGATCTACTTGCCCTATAATTTCGTGCCAAACATCACCCTAGTCTCATCGAAGAACGAGTCGAGTCCGATGAGTGAAGTGACCTTCTATGCTTCTGCTCTGGATCTCGAGGGTGAGGCTCTGACATGGACATTCACATTCAACAACAGCGTAAGCATCTATCACACCGAGGTCTACCATACTGATGTTGCTCCTCCCGGCACGAATCTCTCGCTCAATATCACTCACACTTTCGAGGAAGTCGGCAATTACACGGTCACCCTCTACGTCAGTGATGCATTGATTCCTGACCAGATATTCCCTCATAATATATCCGTGAGAGCCAAGGTCACAGTGACGCTGAACTATGCGCCACTGGCCATGATGGTCATCAGCTACACCGCACCGACACTGATACTCGATGAGGTCAACACGACGGTGAACGTTACATTCACCGCTAAGGCCAACGATGTCGATGGAGACGTCATGACTGCAGTTTGGGATTTCGGTGATTCTTCTGACACTGTCACTCAGCAATCCAATGGAGGGACCAAACCCTTCGACTTCATCCAGAGCCATGGCTACAACAAGAGCGGAATCTACAATGTGACCGTAATCATCACCGACGGTCGAGACGGTCATGAAGTGACGAGATATCTTCTGCTCGTGGTCAATTCGACGAACCAGGCTCCGAGCATCGTATCCTTTGCACTAGGGATGTCCGAGCGCACTTACGCGTTGCCTGGTTCAGTCGTCACCTTCACACTCAAAATACACGACAATGAGATGGACCCTATAGACCTATACTGGAATTTTGATGACAACGGTAGTATCCTGCACGTTCAGACGACAGATTACGACTCAAGTGGGAACGTAACGATCACCGTCAATTACACATACAATCTGTCCGACGAATATCATCCAGTGGTCTGGATTACTGATAATCAGATCGGTATCGGATTCCACAATATCTCTTACACGATGCGCGTTGTCGTCTCGAACTTCGCTCCCAGTGCCGATCGTGTCTGGGATGCGTGGGATTATGTCGGCCTCATGCTCTTGTTGGGCTCCATCGGTGGGCTAATCCTTCGCGTATTAATACTTGGTCACTATAGAAAATGCCTGGATCAGCACGCAATGACTCTCGATGAGTATCAACTCAGGATGAAGGATCTGAAAGCAGCCTACAGAAAGGCACGAGCATCGGCGAAGGATGATGCAGCCAAATCCGCACTGAATGAGAAGTACATCTCCGACAAGAATGACTTGAAGAGTATGCTGAGGAAGAGGACCGATATCCCGGTCGAATCAGGAAAGACCGGTATCCTTGGGGGTGACCTGTGATGGCTTCGCGTTCGTTCAGACAGATGATATTCAAGCGTTCGATCTTCGCGATCATAACGATCCTTGGGATCATGACTTTGAATTTCTTCCTGATCCACTGGATGCCGGGCAATCCGATAGACACCATGGTTCCGAGGGACCCGAAGTTCAACGAGGCTCTCAAGTACGATCTCATGGAGCGGTTCCATCTGAATGCGTCTCTTCCTGAGAAATACCTGGTGTACATGAAGAACACGATGACGCTTGATTGGGGCATCTCCTACATGCAGAATTCTCGTCCTGTTGCAGATATCATCTTCAATGATATGCGATGGACTTTATTGTTAGTTGGTACATCGACCATCATCACGACGCTCATCGGCATGGCCATGGGTGCATTCTCCGCGTATCGTAGGGGTGGTGCCTTCGACATCTCTTCGACGGGCGTATCCCTATTCTTCTACGGCATGCCGATATTCTGGTTCGCGATCATGCTCCAGATCTTGTTCAATTCCTACCCGCTCGGCATGGATTGGTGGCCGCAACTGCCCACGGGCAAGTACTTCGATACCATCGCATATGGTCCTACATTCAAATGGGAGTTGCCAATCGTGTTGAGCGTTCTGAAGCATTTGATCCTGCCCGCTCTCACATTATCGATAGGATCCCTGGCAGGAGTGTCTCTGGTCATGAGGAGCTCACTCGTGGATGTCATGACCGAGGATTTCATCACTACTGCGAGGGCGAAGGGGCTGACGGATTACGGTGTCCTCAGGAGACACGCACTCCCGAACGGCATGGCTCCGATGGTCACCCTGATTGCGATGGGTATAGCGTTCGTCATCGGTGGTGCGTACCAGGTCGAAGTCATTTTCAATTATCCAGGTATCGGGTATAGGACTCTGAATGCCATCTACAATAGGGACTTCCCTATCCTGCAGTTCATAATCGTCGTGGGTGGTGCGGCGGTCGTAATAGCGAATCTCTTGGCTGATGTGATTCTGCTCTACATCGATCCCAGGATCAAGATTGCGTGAGGTGACCCAAATGGAAAATGGAACGGTTGACACTGCCAAAGATTCCAAGAAGGGCCTACTCTCCAACGTTACGCACGAGAAAATACGATTGGCACTGAAGCAGGGCCGCAAGATGATCAAGCAGGTGCTGAAGAACCCGATGGGGCTGATCGGGGTCTGCATACTCGTGTTCTTCGCCTTCATAGCTGTATTCGGACCCTACCTCGCTCCTTACACAGTGAACCCTGAAGGTGTCGGTCAGTTCGACGACCTGATGCCCCAGTCCGAGGAGCACATCATGGGTACGGATTCGTTCGGATTTGACATATTCAGCCAGCTTCTATATGGCGCCAGAACCTCCATCATCGTCGGTATCTTCTCCGCGATGATCGCATCAATCCTCGGCGCCATGATCGGCCTCTACTCAGGATATGCTGGGGGCTGGAAGGATGAAGTGATCATGAGACTCAACGACATCGTCCTGTCAATCCCTTGGCTTGTTCTCATGATCATAATAGCCGCGTTCCTTGGAGAGATCAGCCTCATTAGTATCATCCTGATCATCGGTCTGACCGGATGGTCCGGGACTGCTCGTCTAGTTCGTTCTCAGGTGCTTTCCATCAAAGAGCGGCAGTATATCGAACGGGCCCGGGCTATCGGTTCGGGGGACATGCACATCATACGCCGACATATCCTTCCCAACTCGTTCCCTCTGGTGTTCGCCAACACAATCCTGACTGTCGCGATATCCATATTGTCCGAGGCGACCCTGAGTTTCCTCGGCATGAGGCCCATAGGTGTGGTGACTTGGGGCACCATGCTGAGCCATGCGTTCAGCCAGGGCGCGTTCCACATCGGCCTTCACTATTGGATCATAATGCCAGGTCTCTGCATCGTGTTCGTGGTATTGGGCTTCACACTGCTCGGTTATGCATTGGACGAGGTAATGAACCCGAAGCTCCGGAAACGATGAGGACGTATAGGAGCCAAAGCCCACTGTCCGAGGGGGGCTTCATGCAAGGTTCGGACCGCCGTTCGAACCCGCGAAGGACTCATGTTATCCGCCGAGATACATGGAGACATGCCAGTATTGCGCTATGATGCCCTTGGATGGCTTCTGAATGTTATGCAATATTCAAAAGGGTTTTATAGCTCCCCGATCTTAACTCTCTAGTCCTCCTTTTAGGGGGCACGGGGGAGTAGTGCGGTCGAATGCGGTCAATCGTAGCGTGGGGCGTTAGATCTACTGATTACAGTTCGTGGTCGATTTCGATTAGCTCCGCTTCTCTGTAGAACTCAAGATGAGTGCAAGAACCATAGAATTTCCAGAAGACCGGTTTGATGATTTGGAGCTAGACGGTGTGAATGGGGGAATTAAAGATGGATAGTATTGGCAAAGAGAGGAACGCATTCAGAGCAAGGGCGACCAAGACTTTCGGAGCCATTGTTCTGGCGATATTGATGATCGGTATCCCGTCCTTCTTGACTGGCGGAGATGCTTTGAATGTTGTGGATCAGGCTGGCGCGGTTGACCGTGAAAGAAGTCAATTCGTCGTGGGTCTGAGCGGTGAGCTCACCATATCCACATTGAATCCAAACACATATACCTGGATGGCCGAGGCCATGGTGATATGGAGTTTGTACAGTTCGCTTCTTCAGAGAGATGTTGATAATGAGATCATAGGGGATCTTGCATATGAGTGGAGCGCCACCCCAGATGGAATGACATGGACTTTCAATATCTGGGATAACATCTACTTCTGCGACCCAGCGGATCCAGATCCTGCGACACCTGTCGAGGAAAGGCACCTTACAGTAGATGATGTGATATGGTCATTGTGGATGTTCCAGAACAACTCCCTCAGCCGATTGAACGCCAATATGGGAGGTGCGATCGGTTCGATGGAGAAGATAAATGACTTTGAGATGAGCATCACACTCTGCAAGCCATACGCTCCTTTCATAGACATATTCACGATGCCGATTCTCCCGAAGTACATATGGGAGAATGTGGACCCTCAGCGGTTTGACAACATGCCTCCGGTGGGCTCTGGTCCGTGGTATTACGCAACTGACGGTCTGCCGACCACCAACACCGTCGAACTCAGAAGGAACCCGCAATGGTACATGGAGGAGAACTGCGGATGGCAGATGCACATCGAGCAGCTGTTCATACAGGGTGAGCTCGAAGCGAGCACCGCCTGGCAGAATGTCAAGGCTGGCTCAATCGATGTTATGCTAGGTGTTTCACCGTCTGTGTACGTGTCCGAGATGGACTCTACACCATACGTGCTCGGTTTCGCACAGAGCCAGGGATTCGTTTATGAATTCAACCTGAACCAAATGACCGATGAACTGAGGGCACAACTTGGCGGCACTGTCAAGAGTGGAACCAACAACCAGCTTCTGTTGATAGATGAGATAAAGCTGGCGATTGCGATGAGTGTCAATAAGACTGCCTTCATACATGAGGTGCTTGAGGATCTCGGAAGCGTTGCTACATCGCTGGTCCCGGATGTGAATCCATGGTACTATGAATACGGCAGCATCGAGGGTGAGAAACAGATACCATTCGACACTGGCTATGCCCGTAGCATCTTATATGAAGCTGGCTGGAAGTATGATGCACTGGGCAAAGCTGCGAACAATGAGACTTGTCCATTATACAGGCAGCTGCCGACCGGTGGATACGGCGATCCGCTCAAGTTTAGATTCTATTCCCTCAACACCGTAACAGAGTGGGAGGAGGGCGCTAGAATGATCGTCAACTGGACGAATGAAGCTGGTATAGAGCTCGACCTCGAGCTTGTGAGCGGAACCACATTGACCAACTATTGGTACGCAGCAGATTACGACATATGGCTGTGGGATTGGATATTCGGTCCGTTGAACGATCCATGCACGGGCGTGCTGACAGTCCTGACGACTGATGCCATCGGTATCGATAGTGACGTATACTGGTCCAACGCGACTTTCGATGCGTTGTATGACCAGAGCATTGTCACCATGGACCCTGTCATCAGGCAAGAGATTGTCGACGAAATGCAGAGGATGGCATACGAGAACATGGGTTGCCAATGCATTGCCTTCAGGAAGGATCTGTACGCAGCGAGCACGAGATACTGGTCCAATTACGGTGACTGGAACAACACCTACATGCTGCTTCCGGACGTCACATTCCAGTACCTTGGCATGAGGGTGCAGCCAACTGACAACGAGGCTCCTCAGTTCACAGGTTTTACTGCGAGCCTCACTGGTGACATGGGCACGCCTATAACTGGGTTCAGTGCCACAGTCTCCGATGATGATGAGACGACCCCTCTCAGAATGAAATGGTTCTGGGGTGACGGTAGCGCGTCTTCTGATGTACCCGTCGATGAGACTGGAACCGTATCGATGACGCACACATACGCTGAGGACGGCATATACACGGCCTACATCGCGGTCTACGAAGATGGTCCATCCAACGGATTCGATGATGGCTTCATGACCTGGACCAAGGCGCAGGTCACTGTCAGAGACATGACCAACGGCGAGCCGGTGATTCAAGAAATAATCGTCGACCCCACAGATCCCGACACTGGTACCGAGATAACGTTCACTTGTGTCGCGACTGACGATGAGGATGACACACTCTACTACGAGTGGAACTTCGGCGATGGCAGCATATTGGGCGGACAGACGGTGACCCATCAGTTCACTACCGCGACATCTTACACAGTATCCGTTGCTGTCGATGACAAGCACATCGGTTCGGTCGACAGACCCACGATGGGGTACGCCTATGTACCGGTCACTTCGAACAGGGCTCCGACCGTAACGGTTCCTGACTACGCGAACAAGATTGCGAAGCAGACCTATACATACACCGCGACAGCGAGCGACCCAGATTCTAGGGATGAACTGCAGTATACGTGGTATTGGGGTGATGGTACATTCTCCGTCACGACCACTGCATCAGCGGACCATGCCTACAATTCTAGAGGCACGTACACGCTGACGGTATGGGTAGATGATCAGACGGGCCTGGATAATCACAATATCTCGGATTCGGGACTTGTGAGCGTCATCACGATGTCGAACAAGGCCCCGGTCATCCAGGATTTCACCATAACGGACTCAACGCCTGCTGCTACATATTGTGGTGAAGACCTGGTGTTCGTGGGACTCGCGAGCGACAAGGACGAAGACCCGTTGACGATAACCTTCGAATTCGGTGACGGTAGCTATTATGTGGAGCGCTTTGCGGGAACCGGTGCGGCGGTTGAATGCTCGACAACCCACTCGTACGAGAATGCGGGAACTCACACTGTGTATATGCATGCATCCGACGGCGCAGCGAATGTCTCAACAGAGCTTTCCGTAGTCGTTCTGGCAAATGATCCACCGGAATTCCAGGAAGAACCCGCAACGATATACGGAACAACAAATGAGGCGACTTCGTTCTCCGTCGATGTGATTGACCCCAACTCAGACTCTCTGAAGTACACCTGGTCTTGGGACGATGGGACGGCATCAGTTACAGCGAGCGGGTCAACTACGCATACTTACACCCAATCCTCAGATGAGGATGGATATGTGTACAGGGTGTGGGCCGATGACGGCAAGGGCTACAATGAATCTGCCGCAGGATATGCGTTCATCAACGCCAAACCTGTATTGAATTCATTGACCTGGATAAACGTGACGCAAGATGTCTCGCGTACGTACACTGCAGTTGCGACTGATTCGGATGGTGAATCGCTCATATACACCTGGAACTTCGGTGATGGCACAGGGTACTTCGTCGGCAACTCGATAACCCATACATACACCGTCGTTGGCAACTACACTCGCCAGGTATGGGTGTATGACGGCTTCCCGCTGTCGAGTCACAATGTGACCAGCGATGCAAAGACAACCGTCCGCCCAGCAGGCACCAACTATGAGCCGGAATTCACGACCTACCCAGCGGACAAGACTGTCGCCGTAGGTCAAACGACGGGATACCATGCAGATGCAAGCGACCCTGACGAAGACGATCTGACATACACATGGGACTTCTACGACGATGGTAGCATCCTTCTTGTGGGTCAGGATGTAGACTACGCGTACGACACAATCGGAACGCACACATGCCGGGTATATGTCGATGATGGAATGGGCCACAACGTGAGCGCGTCCGCAACGATTGAGGTAGTGGCGGATGCTCCACCTGTCGCAGACGCAGGTGAGGACATAACCGCACCCGAGGATGAACCCGTCATGTTCGATGGCAGAGGTTCTTCCGATGATGTGGGCGTCATCAACTGGACATGGACGATCGATGAGTTATCGGCCACATTGTATGGTTCGCAACCGGAGTACGAATTCCTTGATGTCGGCACATATACCGTGACCCTGGTAGTTCGTGACACCATTGATCAGGAATCCGTTCCAGATGAGATCACAGTGACAATCACTGATGCAACGGACCCAACCGCTGTTGCAGAGGCAGACGACATGGATGTTGACATGGGTGATACAGTCACATTCGATGGATCCGACTCAAGTGACAATGTCGAAGTGGTCAACTGGACTTGGACACTGGTGGATGAGGTCATCGTGACCCTTTATGGTGAATCCGTGTCCTACCAGTTCGATACGCCTGGTACATACACTGTGACCCTTGTGGTCAAGGATGCGATGGGCAACGAGGGCTCCGTCGAGATAGACATAATCGTTCGTGACACAGAAGCTCCAGTCGCGGTCGCAGAAGCTTCCGAATCTGAAGTAGACATGGATGCGATGGTGACTCTGGATGGATCTGGATCCAGCGACAACTACGACGATGAGATGGACTTCGTGTGGACCTTCACCGACGGCGTGGCAGTCGAATTGATCGGCGAGACGATCGAATACACCTTCGAGAACGCCGGAGTATTCGAGATAACCTTGACAGTGACCGACGATGAAGGAAACAGCGACACCGCGACAGTGACGGTGACCGTCTTGGATACACAGTCTCCCGTTGCTGATGCTTCCGCTAGCGCGACAGAGGTCGATGCGGGAACGACAGTCACATTCGATGGAACGGCTTCGACGGACAATGTGGGTATCGATAGCTACACTTGGACGTTCACCTACAATGGTGCTCCGGTATCGTTGGATGGTGCGACGGTCTCGTTCGAGTTCGATATCGCAGGCGCCTACATCGTGACCTTGAATGTGACAGATGCTGCTGGGAACTACGACATCGCGACTGTGACGATCACCGTGCAAGCCTCCGCTACGGATGCAGCACCGACAGCAGTTGCGACAGTGACACCTACATCAGCGACAGTCGGGACATCAGTTACCTTCAGCAGCACCGGGTCCTCTGATGATATCGGCATAGTGAACTACACCTGGACGTTCGTGTACGAGGACGCTACAGTGACAAGATACACTGCATCGTTCTCGTTCACATTCGATGCAGCTGGCACATACGATGTCACCCTGACGGTCAGGGACGGTTCCGGTCAGACCGATGAGGCGACAGTAAGCGTCACGATTGAGACCGATGACGACGAGAAGACCTTCATCGAGCAGTATGGCCTGCCGATCGGAGTGTTGGCCGCGCTCGCGATAGTAGCGCTTCTCGCCATAATGCTCATGAAGAAGGGCAAGGGCGGCAAGTCGTCAGGTGCGAACGATTCTGATGTCGATGGTATCGCGTTAGAGGAACCCGCGCCTCCGGAAGACCAGAACCTCTGAGCGACGAAGGTCGAAACCACTTACATGAAACCTTTTCCATGATTTTCATTTTTCTTGTTTCTAAGAAGAGCTCCAGCTCATCGAATGAGTGTTCAAGGCAAAATCATGAGGCTGGGGGAAAAGGGATCTCAGATTCCTTCTCTGTCGAGCAAGTCCTCATCATCGAGAGGCCTGAACTCGAGCGCCACCATGGAGATCATGTCGAGCTGCAAGCTCGTGTGGAGGTAATCCAGGTTCTTGTCGACATGTGGGGAGAAGCTCTCATCCTGAGATGTCTCGATCATCCTGGATAGCATCGAGTCTATCCTGTTCGATGTCCTGTGTTCACGCCTGAGAATCCCTCCGCTGAGGGTGAAGAACGATGGTCCCAGAGTATTCTTGCGCTTCTTCGCTGGGTGCCCTAGAACTTCCGTGTGTCTGTCCACGATCGGCTCGTCAAGTTTCGATATAGTCTCCAAATCCCATCCCTTTCCGGAGCTGCTGATGTATCGATGGGTCAATATTTATACGTTTTCTGAAATTCGTCTGGCACAGGTACATTGTTCGAAAGGTATGTCATCGTTCATTTCCGAGTATGTGGATTGCTAGTCGTGTCGCTCCGATGACGTATTTCGTGCATCTCTCTCTGTGACCTGGGGTTGTGAAGTCGCTCTTGTTGAGATCCCTGCATTTGGATGATTCGAACTCCTCGACGAATCTCGTATAGAACTCTCCAGCGGGCCCGTAGCTCCTCGACTTGTCATCTTTGGGATCGGATCTTCCACGCGCTGCGCCTATCGCTAGCAGCGCACCAGTCATCGCACCGCAAAGATCTTCTGAACGACCTATCCCTCCTCCGAATGGCGTGGCCATCCTGAGGCACTGCACGTTGAGCTCCGTATCGAGTGTGTGACAGACTCCTCTGAGGGTTGATTCCGCACAGTTGCATCCCCGGTTCCAACAGTCCACCGCGTGGTCGACCCCTTCCACGGATGATCTCGTGCAATCACTCCTTGAGCGGGCTCTCTTCGATTACCAGCGATGGATTGGTCGCATTCATCGATGCATTCACGCCTTCGGGTATAACGAGTTTCATAGCTCCATGTCCACAGCAAAGTCCAGAGTATGAGGGCACATTCTTCAAGCATCCGATCGTGTCCTGTATGACTTCTTCCAGGCTCGGTCTAGGTAGGTCCATCTTAGGGATTTTGGAGATCTGGCCGAAGATGATCCCTGCTGTCACTTGAAGCTTTCTTGCGAGGTGCAGGTGCATCAGCAGTCTATCTATGTCATATTCGGAGACGTAGACATCTTCGAGGAAGAGTATCTTCCCCTGAGTATCGATCGAGTCTTCCGTTCCCAGCGTATGCACGACCATCGATAGATTGCCGCCCACTATCTTGCCGCGGGCCTTCCCGGGAACGACGGTCCTCAACAACATTCCGTTCGGCGGATTGTCTATCTTCCCCCAAGGTTCCGCGCGGGAGAGGAGTTCCAATGCCCGATCGATGTTCTCCTTTCCTGTCGCTGGGTCCCTCTCCGGGTTGCTTCCAGCATATCCCTCGACCGAAGGGCCATGGAATGTGACGAGGCCCGTGCGCTGATGAATCGCTATGTGCAACGTCGTGATGTCGCTGTATCCGATGAATATCTTGGGATTGCTCTTGATGATGTCGAAATCCAACAGATCGAGGATGCGCATCGCGCCGTAGCCGCCTCGCGAAGCGAATATCGCGTCCACATCTTCGTTCGCGAACATGTCGACAAGTGATTTCGCCCTATGCTCGTCCTTTCCGGAGCTGAAGCCTCTTCGCGTGACGTTCTTGGTGCACTCCCCGAGCACGACCTTGTAGTTGAGACTCCTCAGATAGTTGATGGCTTGTCCGAGACCGAACGGTTCAGAGAAACCCGATGGAGATACTATGCCGATGGTCGCGCCCTCTGTCAATTTCGCAGGTTTGATTACTTTCATCCGTTCTCGACTCCTAAGGCCAGGAGAGTCGGAAGTCACACTTAAATTATGCGTTTGAAAATCATCAAGAATTGGCTTGGAATAATGTGAAAAGGGGTTTTACGGAGCGGTCTACCTCCGATGTCTCAGGCGAAGGCAGCTTCCTGGAACAGAATCTCTTCTGAACTCGGTGTCGCTTCAATGCCTGCCCCAATCTCCAAGAGGCTGAGCTCGATGTTCGCCTTGAGGTAGTCCAGCTCGTTTATCACATCCAGGCAATCGACCTTCTCTGGTTGGAGATCGATCTCCGTGTGCAGTTGGTTTATCCTCATACGGTTCTCAGCCAGCTTCGAGAGGATATCGAAGCCTTCTGGATCATCTTGAGACATTCTCAGTGTCCTGGTTCTAGACATCGTGTTTCCGTTGTGGGCCTCGATCTTCTGGATCGCGAGGGGCACAGCCAGCTTCCTCTTCAATTCAACATCCCATCCCGTGTATGACAATTGTCTGACAATATCCATTTCATCGTATATATATGTTGCTGATGCGGGATGGATCACTTTCCGGGTGGGCCAGCTTTCTGATTGGCCCTTCTCTCGAGCTCGGATATCTTCTTCTGCAGATTCCTTATCTTGGCGTCGTAGCGGGCCACCTGCTCCCTGAGCCTGGCTGCTTTCGCCCTGAGCTTGGCGGCCTTTGCCAACTTCCTCGTGGATGCTCGGTAATTGTTCATCTCCGATGAGTACTTCTTCGCATCCTTGGTGGACGACATGATTATCAGGATATAATGAGCGACTTTGCTGCATATGAAGCTATCTTCATTGGAATCACATCCAATCCCTGTGGAAAGTGAATAATACTGGATAATGATGCAAGGGGCCAGATGAAAGCTTACCTCATGGCATTTGGCTGCTCCTTGGACACCAGGGAACCGAAGGAGTGACGACCTTGCAGCGGAAGACATTCCTATTCATCCTTCTGGCAGTGACGGCTATCATCTGGGGGAGCGCCTTCGTCTTCGTCGATGTCGCCATCAAGGACGGTTCTTCGCCTATCATGCTCTCGATGGCCAGGTTCGTCGTGGCATCCCTGATATTCGGAGCATACCTTCTCGTGAGACGCCCGAGCGGTGTCGATCGGGAGGATCGTAAGAGCTTCCTGATGCTGGCTTTCATTGGTGTCGGGATATACTTCATACTGCAGTACATCGGCATCGGTCTGGCAGGCGCCTCGATATCATCCATCCTGGTGTTCCTGTTGTGTCCTGTGATGATATTCGTTCTATCTGCTAGACGTCTGGGCGAGAAGATTTCTGGCGAGGAGAAGGTCGGTCTTGCCATCGCCGCATGCGGCTCCGTGCTGGTCATCACCAACGGATCCATATCATTCATATCGGAATGGCCGTTGATCGTCGGTGGATTGCTGCAGGTCATATGTGCTTTCTTCTGGGCAGTGTACACGGTGGAAGGCAAGAAGGTCGTTATGAAGTACGATCCCATCGCAAGCACCGCCTATATCACGATAATCGGCACGATCATGATGGTGCCGTTCGCCGTCACGGATGCTGTGATCACGGTCCAGGCATTCCCGGTCAGCTTCTTCGTGGCCGCGCTGTATGTCGGTGTTCTCTGCACCGTCATAGGGTATGTGTTCTGGTTCAGGGCGCTGACGGGATTGGCCGCGTCCGTCACTGGCGCCACCATGTACTTCATGCCGATCGTGACGATCATCTTCGCGTGGATGATGCTTGGTGACACGATCGGATGGGTATCTGGCATGGGAGGCGCGTTGACCGCCGTCGGCGTCATAATAATCTCGAGGAAGTGAGAGCCGACTTCCAAGTTCTTTGGAAACGGTTAATATGGAAAGGCTGCAATGTAGCCGCACGGAACGCAACAGCCCCGTAGTGTAGTGGTCAATCATGCGGGCCTTTGGAGCCTGTGACGGAGGTTCGAATCCTCCCGGGGCTACCACTCCTCCTTCTTCCTCCTCAGGCCTTCCCCCTTAAACCATCGTCCGACCATCTGGAACAACTTCGCCACTCCGACCAGGATGATGACCCATGAGACGACTATGAGGAAGAATCCCTCTGCGATGAAACCATCCTCCACCGCGCTCAACAGGAACGCTCCTGTCAGGATTGCGAGGATACCGAATACGATCCCCCATGCGGCCATTGTCCGATCCACCTTCCAACCCACAGTGTTCACCATCTCTCCCTGTGCACGATCTCTTCGAGGGCGAATCGCTTCCTCCTGATGCCCTTGTCCACAGGGTATCCGATCGGCATCATGGCGACTGGCCTCGCATGAGCTGGCAACCCGAGTGCCGATGACACGGCATGTTCATCGAAGGCTCCAACCCAGACGCTTCCCAGTCCCTTGCTGTGAAGATACAATGACAAGTTCTCCACGGCTGCAGCGACATCTTGTAGACAGTACAGTTCGCGGCCCCTCTCGCCGTAATGCGCTATCCTTTCCAGATTGGCACAGAACACGACGACCACCGGCGCCTTCCAGACATAGTCCTGTCCGTGCGACGCCTCCATCAGCCTCTTCTTCGCCTTCGAGTCTCTTACGATGATGAAGTCCCGTGCCTGTAGATTGCCCGCGGAAGGAGCTTGGTTGGCGAGTCTCAATCCCTCGATGATGATGCTTTCATCGACCGGGTCCGGCCCGAACTCCCTTATGCTTCTCCGCCCTTCGATACACTCGACGACATCCATGTGGTCACCCCATCCATGTGCTATCATCGACAACTTCTAAGTACTTTGTCGGCCGTGGACGATCGGACACATGGTCGACCAGAACGAAGGCCCCCAAGTCATATGCACGCTCGAACTGAGATTCAGGTCTGAGAGCGAAGCGATCAAGGTCCATAAGTCGGTCGAGCTGGACAACGAAGGCTACCTCGAATCCGAAGTCCGCGGTGATGTCATCCGGGCCAAGGTAACCGCCGAATCGTTGAAGAGCGCCCTGCATACGCTCGATGATTTCATGTCATGTGTAAGCGTCGCAGAGAAGGTCGTGTCGCGGAAGCATTAATCGACAGATTCCTTCACACGGACCGCGATGCCTCTCTTGAATGCCAACATCTCGTCCCTCACCATGAGCGCTCTGCCGACCGCGGCCAATTCATCCTTCGTGTTCACGACGAAGACTGAATCCTTGATCCTGATGCCCGGGTCACAGTCGACGACGAATTTTGCGAAGACGTTGTTCCCTTTCTCTGCGAACGTAGCAGGTTCGTCCTCCACGACCACTCTCATGGCAGGAGGCGGGAGCAAGTCCATCAGCATCTTCGCTCCCTCCATCTTAGGCGTGAGCCTTCCGTCATGGGCCCTCATGGAGAATGCATGGATGCCGTCTATGATGACGTTCCGGATCTTGCCTGTGTTCTTGGATTTGACGAATTCGACCTTCTTGTCGCACAGGATATCTGAGGCGCCTCTGCCGAATTGCATGTCCAACACCGCTCTGACACGGAGCAGGTCCAAGTCGAAATCTCCCTTTCCAGGCGCGATCTCCTCTAGGAAGTCCAGGGTCTCCTGCCCATCCCACATGACTGCCAGGGGGTAGCCGTGTTGGTGAGCGTGCCTCTCCATCGTGTTCCTCATCTTCTCCCTGACCTCCTGATCGAGGTCGTCTGGGACCACGGATTGTGCGAGGGGGTAGAACTCGTCCAGCTCTATGGGCGCAGGACCGAAGAACGACGCGACAAGGAAATTCGCATCCGCCTTCGCTGAGATGCTCGCGATCTCGTTCGCGTAGTTCCTGCCATATGGCTTCCCTGACTCTTCGAACCCGACGAGCACCTTCGCATCAGGCTTCCTGTAACGAGTGAAGAACCTCTCTCTGTATCGCTCTACCACAGGTCTATCGTAGCTCTCAGGCCCGCAATAGAAGAACGCCCCTCTCCTGCTGGTCGGCTCGAATACTTCGAGGTACTTCGAGTGATTCTTGAGTATCTTGAGGGCTGACAGTAGGGAGGGATGGGCTCTCGCACGCATCTCGACCATCTCCCATATGGCCCCATCATGGATCGCGTTCCTGACCTTCTTGACCTCACTCAGGCAGATGAATAGGTTGTGCTCCGCGAGCCTCTTCGTCCTCTCTTCCATCGGCATCTGGGTCAGCTCCTTTATAGAGGTTTTGGAGCAGGCAGGGCAATCGCATGCGAGGTCGTGCATCTCCCTCAGGAACCGCGTGCCTGTAGGGTACATCATCCTCTCTTCCCTCGCGTACTTCGCATAAGACGCCGAGTCGAACATGTCGCAGCCGAGGAGCGCGGCGAGCGGAAAGATCATCGGATGTCCAGCACCGAACAGATGGACCGGTCTCGACGGGTTGAGCCCCTTCTTAGATGCGATTATGATCTCAGCGAGGTCGGTGTATCTGTAGTTCTCCAGGAGCGGGACCACGCCTCCGATCGGGTGCACATCGAAGTCCATCGTGGACAGCTTCTTCGCGCACTCCTCTCTCAGGTCCTGGTATGTCCCTCCCTGCACCGGACCAGCCAATAGCATGTCCCCCTTCAGGGAGACCGAGTCCTCTGCCCGGCTGAGTGTCACATTGACAGCATCTTCCGTCTGCTCCCTCGAGAATGTCGGCTCTGAGAAGACATCCAGTATCGTCCCGATGTCAGAACCTATCGCCGATTGGAACTCCACGATCTCCCGATGGCCGACATCGACATCGCCATAGACGTAGCTCTGGAAGGTCCCACTGTCGGTCATGATGGATCCATCGAATCCAAGGAGCTTGTGCAGACCGTCCTTCAACGCGCGCTCCCTGAGATTGGGATCCTTCTTGATGATGTATGAATTGGTTATCAGTATCTCGGCCCCGAACCTCTCCCTCATGTCCACGGGCCTGATGGTCAACTGGTTCGGGTTCACCACCGGCAGCAGAGCGGGGGTGGTGACTTTGCCGTGTTTCGTGGTGAGCTCGCATATCCGAGCGAGCCCGTCCCTGTACTTCAATTCGAACATTTCATCTGGATGTAACGTGAGGGTGGATATTATGGTTTCACAGCCGTCGACGCATTCTCTCCCAGAAAACAATTAAATATGCTCCTTCTTCTGCACTCGCCTGGAGCAAGATGAGCGGTCTGTTACAGGCTTTTGCGGGGATATTGATAGTATTCTTTCTTCCGGGCTATACGCTCGTATGCTTGCTCTTTCCCAGAAGAGGCGAGCTCGACCCCGAGTACGATGTCGTGTACAGGGTAGCATTGGGCATGGGGTTGAGCATCGTGATCTCGATCTTCGTAGGGTTCGTGCTCAACGCCATGAGCACCGAAGAGGAAGGATATGTCACTGCTGTACCGCTCTGGATCAGCCTTCTATCGCTGACGGGCATTTTCATCGCGGGTGGGTGGCTAAGAGGAGCATATCCTTCCCTGGGACTGATGCACCCCAGCCTCTACCGTCCTCCTCCTCCTCAGAAGGCCTTCGGCATGAGGTCCGCATTTCCTGGAAAGAAGAGGGAGGCCGAGAAGCTGCTGACAGAGCGGGACGATCTGGTGCGTGCGGTCGAGAAGTACGCTGCCCGGTCGTCGACTTCAAATCCTAACAAGAGCCTCTACTATCAGAGGAGGATAGACGAGCTGAGGGTTCGGATAGAGCAGATCAACGAGTCGCTCGACCGGATGGACCGGGAGGCGAAGTGATTGGCCGTGCGAAAGGGAGATTTGGAGTACAAGCTGGTCATCGTGGTCAGGGACGACCTGAAGATGTCCGTTGGAAAGCTGGCAGCCCAGGTGGCCCATGCTGCGGTCTCGTGCTCCTTACAGGCGAAGGCCAAGAATTCCGGATGGTTCCATTCGTGGTACAAAGAGGGGCAGAAGAAAGTGGTCGTGCGGGTCAAGACCTTGGAGGAGCTCTTCGAATTGAACGAGAAGGCCGCGAAGGCCGGGCTTCCGCGCAGTCTTGTCACGGACGCTGGCCTGACCGAGCTGCCTTACAACACGACCACCTGCCTGGGGATCGGGCCGGGGCCGGATGGACTTGTTGATTCGATCACGGGTTCCCTTCCGCTCGCGTGAGTGAGATGAAGAACCAGACCAGGATACTGGGTATAGACGACTCTCCTTTCAAGTTCGAGGATGAGGACTCGCTGGTTGTCGGAGCCCTCGTTAGGGCGCCGAACTATCTCGAAGCTGTCATGAGGACCCGTGCCAAGGTCGACGGCATGGATTCCACTGATCGATTGATCGAGTTGGTCCATGGATCGAGGTACAAGGCCCAGATCAAAGCGGTCATGATCGACGGCATCGCGCTCGCTGGGTTCAATGTGATCGATGTGGAGCGGTTGTACGAGAGCACATCGGTCCCCGTGCTCACTGTCACACGGGACCAGCCTGATTTCAAGGAGATCGAATCTGCCCTGAAGAAGCATTTCACCGATTGGAAGGACCGGCTCGGGCTGATGACCCGACTCGACATGAAGCAGATACGAACGGAACACAAGCCCCTGTTCGCATGCGGAGTCGGCCTGGACTGGTTAGATTTCGAGGAGTTGGCACGACAGACCACCGTGAGGGGATCCCTCCCGGAACCGCTCAGGATCGCCCACCTGATATCCTCCGCCTTGGTACTTGGGGAATCGAGGGGAAGGGCTTGACCGTTGCAGCCCCAGACAGAAACGGCTTATACCCTCTGCGGCTTCCCATCGTCGGGAAGAAAAAGGTCCTCTGAACGATTGTCCCGGAGAGGCAACCTGGAATGCTGGCAGTGCGGACAGTATAACCGTAAGTTTTAATAGGCTGACGGATTTGTAGGGCTTACTTCCGTAGCGAAAGGTGAACCTATTGCCTAGAGGTCTAATCACAGCCAGAAAGCTCAAGCAGAGCAGACAGATGATGAGATGGAGCGATCGATATTACAAGCGCAGGAAGCTGCACTTGAAAGAGAAGTCCGACCCTCTTGAAGGCTCAGCCCAGGCAAAAGGCGTCGTGCTCGAGAAAGTGGGTATCGAGGCGAAACAACCCAACTCGGGGATACGGAAGTGTGTCAAGATCCAACTGATCAAGAACGGGCGGCAGATCACCGCATTCGCCGTCGGCGACGGTGCCATCAACTTCATAGACGAGCACGATGAGGTGCTGGTCGAGGGCATCGGCGGCAGGATGGGTAGGTCCTACGGTGACATCCCCGGTGTCAGATTCAAGGTAATCAAAGTGAACAACGTCTCTCTGAACGAGCTGGTGAGGGGCAGAAAGGAGAAACCTGTGAGGTGATCATATGGCAGATGAAAAGAAACCAGAACAGGTGACCAAAACCCCGGAGCCTACTGCATCCCCTGAGGCAGCTGCTGCACCGCTTACTCAACCGCAGACAGGCGAACAGAAACCACCAGCGAACAAGGTCGTGGAGGCCAAGGAGGCAGCGGAGCCGGCGAAACCGATTGCCCATGTACTCCTCTTCGGCAAGTACGACGCTTCGGTCGTCACCATAAGTGACCCGGGTATAGCGAGATACATCAATATCACCCCCATATCCGTGCCACACACCGGTGGAAGACACACCGCCAAGGCCTTCGGGAAGACCAAGATGAGCATAGTCGAACGCCTCATCAACAACATGATGAGGACCGAGGATTTCACGGGCAAGAAGATGGGATCCTACATGGCGGTCGAGAACGCCTTCGCGACGATCCATGCCAAGACGGGCCAGAACCCGCTCCAGGTACTGGTCGACGCGTTGATCAACACCGCTCCCAGGGAAGAGGTCACGAGGCTGCGATACGGAGGTATATCCGTGCCGAAGGCCGTCGATGTCGCTCCCGCAAGGAGGGTCGACCTCGCTCTGAGATATCTGTGCCGGGCCACACTGGAATCCTCGCACGGAAGCAAGACCCCGATTGGCGAGTGTCTCGCCAACCAACTGCTGCTCGCGGCCAAGAACGACATGAACAGCAGCGCGGTAGCCAAGAAGGAAGAGATCGAAAGGGTGTCTTCGTCCGCTCGCTGAGTTCGTTTGACAAACCTCTTATCATGCTTTCATGTTCGACGCTTTACTGTCGTATGTGAATTGAGCTAGACCCATGGTGATCATATGGGAAGGAAAGAAGACAACATCCACAAGGCGCAAGCTCTGATGAGGCAGACCAAATTCATCCGTAACATCGGAACCGCTGCGCACATTGACCACGGAAAGACAACGCTCTCCGACAACCTGATCGCGGGATCGGGCATGATGTCAGGGGATCTCGCGGGCAAGCAGCTGCTCCTCGACTTCGATGAGCAGGAGCAGGCCAGGGGTATCACGATCAATGCCGCGAGCGCGTCGATGGTTTATGATTACAAGGGTCAGGAATACCTGATCAATCTCATCGACACGCCTGGTCACGTCGACTTCGGCGGCGACGTCACTAGGGCTATGAGGGCCATCGACGGTGTCGTCATCCTCGCATGCGCCGTTGAAGGTGTGATGCCTCAGACGGAGACCGTCATAAGACAGGCGATCAAGGAGAGGGTGCACCCGATCCTGTTCATCAACAAGGTCGACAGACTGATAAACGAACTCCAGGTGACACCAGAGCAGATGCAGGCGCGTCTTGCCAGCATAGTCAACGAGGTCAACGAGAAGATCAAGAAACTGTTGCCGCCTGAGCTGAAGGACAAGTGGGCGTTGAAGGTCGAGACCGGCAACGTCATATTCGGCTCTGCGTACAACAACTGGGCGATATCCGTCCCCTACATGAAGAATACTGGTATCAATTTCAAGCAGGTGTACGAGTTCTGCAAGAACGGCGACCAGAAGACCCTTGCGAAGAAGGCTCCTCTCCACGAGGTCCTCCTCGAGATGGTCATCATACATCTGCCGAACCCAGACGAGGCCCAGAAACTCAGGATTCCAGTCATATGGCACGGGGACCCTGAATCCAATTTCGGCAAGGCGATGTTGAACTGCGACCCCGAAGGTCCAGTCGCTTTCATGGTCACCAAGATCATAGTGGATGCGCACGCTGGCGAGGTCGCGGTCGGTCGTCTGTTCAGTGGGAAGATAAGGAAGGGCCAGGAGCTGCATATCATAGGCATGCCTGACCCCAACCGGGCCCAGATGGTCTCTCTCACAGTCGGTGCCGACAGGATACCTGTCGACGAGTTGGATGCGGGCAATGTCGTCGCGGTATCTGGACTCAAGGACGCGATCGCGGGTTCCACGGTGTCCAGCGACCCAGAGATGGCGTCTTTCGAGAAGATCGTTCACTACAGCGACCCTGTGGTCACTATGGCCATAGAGGCCAAGCACACGAAGGACCTGCCGAAGCTGGTGGATGTCCTACGCACGGTCGCGAAGGCAGACCCGTCGATCCAGGTCGAGATCAACCAGGAGACAGGCGAGCACCTGATGTCCGGCATGGGCGAACTGCACCTCGAGATCACCCAGTATAGGATAGTCAACGAGCACAAGGTCGAGATCAATACCTCTCAACCCATCGTAGTGTTCAGGGAATGCGTGCTTGGGGTGGGTGGCCCGTTCGAGGGCAAGTCCCCGAACAAGCACAACAAGTTCTACATCGAGGTCGGACCACTTTCAGCAGATATCGTCCAGGCCATGCGTTCCGGCGTCATCGACGTCGAGGGCAAGGTCAAGGATTCGAAGGCGGTCGCGAGGCAGCTCCAGGACCTGGGCATGGACAGGGACGAGGCAAGAGGCATCGTGGCCTTCCATGGCACCAACATGCTGCTCGACATGACCAAAGGTATCCAGTACCTGCACGAGACGATGGAACTGATAAAAGAAGCCTACATCGAGGCCATGAACCGGGGCCCGCTGGCCAACGAGAAGTGCATGGCCGTCAAGGTGAAGCTGGTCGATGCCAAGATGCACGAGGACAGCATCCACAGGGGTCCGGCCCAGGTCATCCCGGCCGCGAGATCGGCAATCTACGGTGCGATGTGCTTGGCTGGCCGTACGCTTTACGAGCCCATGCAGAAGGTCTTCATCAATGTGCCCCAGGACGTCATGGGCGACGCGATCCGAGAGGTCCAGCAGAGGCGCGGAGTGATAGAGGACATGAAGCAGGAGGGCGAGATGACTATCGTAGCTTCCAAGTGCCCGGTCTCCGAGATGTTCGGTTTCGCGGCGTCCATCAGGGGTGCCACGAGTGGCAGGGCGCTCTGGTCGTCTGAGAACGCTGGCTTCGAGCCTATGCCCAAGGATCCCTTGGACAAGGCCGTGCTGCAGATAAGGCAGAGGAAGGGACTGAAGCCCGAGCCGTACGACGCCGCGTATTACTCGAGCTGATGAAAGAGCCACAGTCCAGATTCCCTTTGCGAAAAGACTAATATACCAAGAGCATCATGCTCGAAAAGAAGACAATGGAGGCCATGATATGGCAGAGAAACCACATATGAACTTGGTGTTCATCGGACATGTTGACCACGGTAAGTCGACCAGCGTCGGCCGCTTGCTCCTCGACACGGGTCACGTTGAGGCCCACATCATCGAGAAGTACAGGAAGGAGGCCGAGACTAAGGGCAAGGCGACTTTCGAGTTCGCATGGGTCATGGATGGACTGAAGGAAGAGCGAGAGAGAGGTCTCACCATCGATGTTGCACACAAGAGGTTCAACACCCAGAAGTACTACTTCACCATAATCGACGCACCTGGACACAGGGACTTCGTGAAGAACATGATCACGGGTACCAGCCAGGCAGATGCGGCGGTCATCGTCGTGTCGTCGATCGAGGGTCCCCAGGCCCAGACGAAGGAGCACATCTTCCTGGCAAGGACGCTCGGTGTGAACCAGATCATCATCGATATCAACAAGATGGACGCGGTCAAGTATGACCAGGCGAAGTATGAGGAGACCAAGAAAGCGGTGACCGAGCTTTTGAAGACGGTCGGATACAAGACGGACGAGATACCGTTCATCCCGTGCTCCGGATTCAAGGGTGACAACATCGCCTCGGTCTCAGCGAACACCCCATGGTACAAGGGCCCGACACTCGTTCAGGCACTCGATGGGCTGAAGCCCCCGTCCCAGATGACCGACAAGGCGCTCAGGCTCCCCGTGCAGGATGTATACAGCATCACTGGCGTGGGAACCGTTCCAGTCGGCAGGGTCGAGACCGGTGTGCTCAAGCCCGACATGAAGATCGTCTTCATGCCATCGAACAAGGTCGGAGAAGTCAAGTCGATCGAGATGCACCATGAGATGCTCACGCAGGCTTTGCCTGGTGACAATGTCGGATTCAACTGCAGGGGCATAGCGAAGACCGATATCAAGAGGGGAGATGTCGCTGGTCCAGTAGACAACCCACCGACGGTCGCGAAGACCTTCACCGCGCAGATAATGGTCCTGAACCACCCGAGCGTGATCACGGTCGGATACACACCAGTGTTCCACATGCACACAGCTCAGGTAGCGTGCACATTCCTTGAGCTCCAGAAGAAGCTCGACCCGAGGACGGGTGCTGTCAAGGAAGAGAACCCGCAGTTCCTCAAGACCGGTGACGCGGCGATCGTGAAGATCCAGCCGTCCAAGCCACTGGCGATTGAGAAGGCTAAGGACTTCCCGCAGCTCGGCAGGTTCGCGGTCAGAGACATGGGCCAGACCGTCGCGGCGGGCATGGTCGTGGACATCGAAAAGAAGGAGATGTAAAACCCTTAAAACCCCCTTTCTCTTATGTTTTTCATGTGAGGTTTTGTTGATATGTCTCAAAGAGCCCGGATTTCTCTTAGCGGAACAGACCCAAAGAAGGTCGACAGCGTCTGCAAACAGATCAAGATGATAAGCGAGAAGACAGGCGTGGACATATCCGGACCTATACCTCTCCCGACCAAGAGGCTCCTCGTGCCCGTGCGCAAGAGCCCGGATGGCGAGGGTTCCGAGACCTGGGACCGATGGGAGATGCGCGTGCATAAGCGCCTCATCGATCTGGACGCGGACGAGCGTGCCCTCAGACAGCTCATGAGGATACAGGTTCCCGACGGCGTCAACATCGAGATCGTCCTCAGGTCCTGAGACCGGGGCGCTCATCTGAATCAATAATGTTCATTCCCTAGTAGACGCCTTCTACGGTTTGGCGTAGATATGGACTGCGCGGGCAGAGCGTTTTGGACGAATACTTATAGGCTCCTCCCCATACAGTCCTCCGGTGGGTGGGGCGATGAAGTTCAGATGGACCAAGGCGACGCTTCTGTTGACAGTGCTGGCGGTCATACTCGCGGTTCTGTCGCTGTCGTTGAAATGGTACTGGGTCGACATTACATATGAAGGCGAATCGACGGATCGTGTCAGTACCTACGAACTCTACCTCTCGTATTGGGAGGACTCCGGGCTAAGAAGCTACCCGTACGGGTTCGAGGAAGCGGGAGCCGTGATAGATATTGTTGCGATGCTCATACTCGTCTGGGCCTTCTTCTCGCTGCTGTACCTGTTGGCTCTCGTTCAGGGGGGATCTGGTTTTGTGAGAGGTTGGCTCATGATACTGCTCGCAATCCTGCCAATCATGGTGTATGTATTGTTCATGAAGAGCGCGGTCGAGGCCGAACTCAATTCTGGGTTGTTAGGTTACGGTGGAGAAGTTGTGTCGCATCCTACGAGTGGATTCATTCTGCTTGTCCTGGCAGCGATTCTGCAGGTGGTGGCTGTCCTCCTGAGGAACATCCAAGTTCTGAATTCATGGTTGTCCGCTGATACGCAGAACGAGACGGCATAGAATGCACTGCACGCCGGTCCTGTTGGCTGAGCCAGCAAAGCTTTTTAACCAACCTACCTGATTGACCGGCCTACCAGTGAAGGGCCGATAGATCAGCGGAAGATCGCCTGCTTTGCAAGCAGGAGGTCAGGGGTTCAAATCCCCTTCGGTCCACTTCTCGAAATTCTCAGTTTCCAATGCCTCCGAACCGATGATCATTAGTTATGCCTATCACCGAATCGATGGCATGCGGAAATGAATTAGGCGATGGATGATGATAAGGTTACATGGATTCGGAGACGACAACGGATCAGAGCGAACCGAGAGGAAGCCTCCGAGTGATTCTTATCGTCTTGGTGATACTTGCAGCAATTGATTTCTGCATCTTTGTGTGGGTAGTTCCTTGGGCGGATAAGACTTATCAGTCCCTATTTGGGTCATTAGGCTATGTGATTGTGTTCCTGACGATATTCGTGGACTTCTTGATCGGTCTAGCTTTGGTCGCTTACTATTTCAATAGCCAATCATATCCTTCGGATAGATGGCAATGAGGATTGGATTTCTGCATGGCGTTTGCACCGGCCACCTTCGGCGGTGCGGACAATGCCACCGCTGCCATACTCGCAGTAGTCGCGAAGACCATCAGGATGCGCACTTGTTTGGACTCCACCTCAACCGATCTTTCACAAGAATCGGCTGATATTCCGGGAGACACTTGCATCCATGTCTGTTAAACTAGATGCGAGGCCCACCCAAGCGCAGGACTCCGATGACGCTCTTCGTGCGTCCAATATGCGATATTGAGCCGCAGCAACTCTCCCCTTGGAGGACAAATTTGCCTAGATCTCGCAGGTCTCTCCCACCTGTGAGCCGTTGGCTCCTGGGAGCCTCTTCATGATGCGTCTAAGCAAGGTGGGTGCGATGAGCACGCTTAGGACTCCCATGACTACGATGATCGAGTAGATCGTATTGTCTATGATGCCCTCGTTCAAGCCGTAGAGAGCTATGATCATCGCAACCTCAAGTCTGGCAGCCATGCCAAGGCCTATTGCAACGGATTCGGTCTTTGTCATGCCGAATATCCTTGCGGGAATCGCACTTCCGGCGACTTTGGTGAGGATCGCCACTCCCGCTAGGGCGATCGCAAACATCCAGATATCCAGTGGTAATCTGATGTCAACGAGCACCCCGAGCGATATGAAGAAGATCGGTGCGAATGCCCACTCCAGGAAGATGATCCCTTCCCTGAATTGTTTCCTGTACTCGCATCTCGAAAAACTCGTTCCCGCGACAAATGCTCCAACGATAGCCGAGATGCCTATCTGATTGGAGACGAAGGAGTAGAGGAACGCGAATGAGAGCGCTAGAATGAACCCGCTCTCGGGTATGCCGTGCTTGAGCCCCTGCCGCTCGGTCATGGCGATTATCTTCACTATTATCCTAGAACCAACGAACGTGCCACCGACAACGAACAATATCGCGGCTATGGATATCAATGCAACATTCGAAACATCGATACCGCTACTGGTCCCGACCCCGATGGAGATTGCGAGTACAATCATCCCCAGTACGTCGTCAACGACCGCCGCGCCGAGTATGGTCTTAGCCATGCTCGTGGATATGATCCCCATCTCCCTCAGGACGCCTCCAGTGATTGCCACGCTCGTCGCGACGAGGGCGGTTCCGACGAAGATTGACTGCGCGAAGTTCGCTCCTGGGAGGAGTGTGGATGCGAGCACGAACCCTCCGATCCAGGGGAGGGTTATGCCGCCGATCGCGATGGATATGTTCTTCTTCGTGTATATCTCACCAAAGTCGCATTCCAATCCTATGACGAACAGCATGACGGTCGCGCCGAAGGTAGCCAATAGGGTGATTATGTCTGTAGTACCTGCTTGGTCCGTCCCGTTCAACGAGATGGTGATGAGGTTGAGAACGCTAGGGCCGATCATGATACCGATTGCTATCTGTCCCACGGTTTTCGGAAGACCCACTCGGACGAATATCATGCTGGACGCGATTGCAATCGCTAGCAGCATGGCAACCTGGAACCACAGGTCATTGGATATCTCGGCCCAGAGTTCAGATAGCATGACTCCGTCTTGATGACGTAGTCATCTGATAAAGCTTTTCAATCTGGTGATGGGATTATCTCTTCAGTAGTCGCATGATTGGAGACTTGCTAATATCCCTCTTCCTGCTGCCAGTGAGCAGTCTATCTGTCCTGAATATCCAGACCGCGATCGCTATCATCACCACTGCGAATATCGTCACGTAGACGATGCCGGATATCACGAGGATATAATCGTCAAACATCAAGCTCCTCATAGCCATCATCGGATGGGTGAATGGTATCGCGAACAGGAGGACCTGAGCGGCCAATGGCAATGTGTTGTAGTCCTTGAACATCGTGATGAACATCGGGATCATTGCAAGTATGGCCACTGGGCCGGTCAACGTCTGCGCTGATTTGTAGTCTCTCGTGAACGTGCCCAACACCATACACAATGACAGTGCCGCCAATAGGCTCACGAATAGGGACACGCCTATCAGGACATAGTCGAGGGTGTTCAGGGCGAGCCCGTATTCCGCGAGATCGATGTCCACACCTGCAGAGAACGAGGTCATGTAGTAGTTGAATCCCAGCATGTATATTCCTGCCATCAGGAGCCCGATGATCGCGCTGGCCACCAATTTCCCTGTGACGATAGAACTGCGCTTGACCGGCAGGGTCAGGAGCGTCTCAAGCGTCTTGCTCTCCTTCTCCATACCCATGGAGCTGATGACTGTTCCTCCGGCCATCATGATGATCATCATGATGATCAGCGGGACGGTCAATGACTGAGACGAGATGATTGCATCGAGAGTGCTGGGTGAGATGCCGTCCATCTCCTTATCCTTGAATAATGTGGTGTCCGTCGTGGTGGTTGGATCGAGGACCAATGAGGGATCGCTGGACGACCCCGTCTCGATCATATATGCGGATATGCCCAATTCGACACTGGATATCAGATTCTGTACCGAGATCGAAGATATGGAATCCAGAAGTCCCGCACCTTTCATTATCCAGAATATCTGGATCGTTCCCGCGGTCTCGTTGGATATATTCTCCGTGAAATTCGATGGTATGACCAAGAGTGCGGTGGCGCCTTCTTGTTTGGCCACCGCCAAACCTTCATCGATATCCGTCCCGTTGTAGACGATTTTCGCTCCTCGGGACAACACGTCCATAGTGATGTCTGAAAGCACGCCATCGTCCAGGTCCACCACGCCGATGATCGACTCTGAGGTCGCTTCCTCTTGGACACCGCTCATCATGTTCCCGAGATAGCCGAAGAGGATCGCGAGCACGATGATTGGAAGTATTGTGGATTTGGTGAGCATCTCCTTGATCTCTTTCCTGATTATGTTTGTCAGAGCCTTCATGTGATCACCCTCATGAAGACATCCTCGATGTTGCAAGCATCATACTTCTTCTTCAGGCCAGCAGGAGTGCCCATCTCGACGATGACGCCGTCGTTGATCAAGGCGATCCTATCGCACATGTATTCGACCTCGAGCATATTATGGGACGACAGCAGCACGGTGGTGCCATTCCTTGCGATGTCCTTGACAATCTTCCTTATCTCCTGAGCATTCACGACATCCAGGCCGGATGTGAGCTCGTCCAGTATCGCAAGTCGCGGGTTCGTCATGAGTGCCCTTCCCACGAGCAATCTCCTAGTCATGCCCTTGCTGTATGTGTTCACCTTGTCATCGATGCGATTCCCGAGGGCGGCTATCTCGATTCCTCTGGCGACGATATCCTTGGCCGCCTGACCGCTCGCGAAGAAGTTGGCGATGAACCTGAGGTAGTCCCTACCCGTGAGGTTCTTGTAGGCGCCTGCATCCTCAGGTAGATAACTCAGTATCTTGCGCACCTCGTGAGGCTCCTTTGCCAGGTCGTGCCCGAATACGTTCACGGAGCCTCCGGATATCTCCAGGAGCGTAGCGATCACTCTCAGCGTGGTCGTCTTCCCAGCCCCGTTGGGACCAATGAGTCCGAAGACCTCCCTGTCTTCTACTTCGAACGAGATACCTTTGACTCCCTTGAATGAACCGTAGTTCTTGTCCAGGTCCTTCACCTCAACCGCGGGCATAGTCATTCACCTTCTTTCGGGTCGATTATAGGCTACCCATACTTACAGTTGACGGAGGACCCCCACCAGGATATTCCATGAAAAATAGGAATTACTTCTTCTGCCCTTCACTGACATCATGGAAGATTGGACGGTTCTCGGTATTCTCGCTGGTGCTATGACCTCATCAGGTTATGTTCCACAGATCGTCAAGGGCTGGCGTTCCAGAAAGATGGATGATGTCTCCTTTCTGATGCCCGCGATACTCGGTATGGGCATGTTCCTGTGGTTGCTCTATGGCATACACATGCAGGACTTCGCGATCATCGTTGCTAACATAACTGGCTGCGCGCTCACTGCAATCATCATTGCGATGAAACTCCATTTCGATGCAAGGTCAAGATCCGTATCGTGAGCGCTTGTCGCGTCGAATCATTTGAAAAGGAATGGCTGTATCTTCTCGACGATCTCTTCCGAGGACTCGTCGGCTGGCACGAGTTCTATATCGTCCGGATTCGTCACTCCCAGGCCGAGTTCGACCGCCCTCTTGATCTGGTCCTGCTCGAAGACCGCCCTGCTCTCTATCTTCCTCGTGGTGCCGTGCATCTTCAGGGCCGCTACCCCCACCGCGTCCATCGCTATCCTGTCCGTCGATGCGAATGTGAGATTGGCCGACCATCTCTTGCCCGTGATCGGTCCGCCCTCATAGAATGCCTCGATGCCATCCATGACAAGCAGTGCAGGCTTGTACGCCACGTTCATCTCGGCGATCATATTCCTCTGGTTGATCAGAGCGGTGTGAAGTTCGGTCATGTTGCTTCCGTGCACCATACCCGTGGTGAGCTTGAGGGACATCGTGAAGTGGCCACCATACTGATGCGTCTTCAGACAACACAGACCTATCACTGCATCAGATTCTAAGACCGGCCTGGCAAAGAGGAATCCGTTCCTCCAATGACTACCAGGAGGCTTCATCTTCATCCACCTGTCCTTTGACATCTTATCGAAGATGACACAATCGAACCCCATCTTCTCCGCGAGGTCGAAGACGCCCTTCTCCCGGAACACCTTCGTGGTATCTGCAGGTCCGCTCCTGTCTCCTACGCTCAATCCTGCGGGGTTGCGTTCCTTCACCAGCTCTACCATCGATCTGAGCGTATCGTTGTGGGTCGACCCAGGCGTTGGATCGGCCGTGTTGAAATTGGGCTTTATGAGAACCCGTTTACCCTCGATATCGGGCATGCCTATGGCCTCCACGGCCATCTTGAGAGCCACACTCCTGTCGGAATTATGGACCACGGATACGATTGACGTCGGCATGTAGGATGGACCTCCTCGGTGCAGATAATGAGTCTGCGTGATTTACATCATTCTTTCGGAGAGATCGCGGCCATTGCGAGCGCGACCGCGTCCTCGGGCGTTTCGGCTTCGACCAGATGGAGTATCGTCTTGTGATATGCCCGTTCAAGCTTCCATGTCCCGAGACCTATCACAGTCTTGCCGAGATTCAGTGCATGACCGATTTCCGAGAGCGTGCCGAACTCCCCTCCGACAGCAATCACCACATCCGCCGTCTTCACGAGCATGACGTTCCTGCCGACCCCCATCCCTGTGACGATCGGTATCTGGACATATGGATTCGCATCGTTCCGGTCATCAGAGGGTATTATGCCGATCGTGAGTCCTCCTTCAGCCCTCGCGCCTTTGCACACGGCCTCCATCACGCCTCCCAATCCTCCGCAGACCACAGCTGCGCCGTGCTTCGCGATTTCGGACCCTAGCTTCTCAGCCTGACGGTATGTCTCCTTGTCTGGCTTGTTCGCCCCTATGACCCCTATGATCTTGAACGCCATGTCATGACCTCATGGCGCTCTTCTGACTTAAATTCAATCTCGGACACTGGCCATCCATCGACATGTTTATTAGGTAACCGACCCGATATTGACGCAAGTATTGGAGGCTCCCCCATGCCAGATATTAGAGATAGGATTGAGGAAGACAGGGGTATTCTGAAGAAGATCCAGACATATGTTCCAGGATTCAGAGGATACAGGCGCCGAGAGGATCTTCGGGACGCAGACCGCATGCTCAGAGCTCAATTGACTCAGAAGCTCAGCATCGAGAGGAGAGGTCTTGAGGAGTGCAGGGGTCTGCTCGTGCAGAGCTACGGCTCGAAGGAGATGGAGCTGATCGGCGGCCTCATTAATCAGTTCAAGAAGATCGAAGGCCTGGTCCTTCATGCTGAGACGGGCTATTCCGGATTCGTGGCAGATATCCAGATCAAGGAGGAGCAGCTAGACAAGCTGTACGAGTACGATGCGGGCATGCTCGACCATCTCACATCGATCACTGTGAGCATAGAGTCACTCAAGAACTCCCTGATGGCAGCTGATGAAGCCACGAGCCACCGGGATATCATGAACATCAGGGCCAGGATAACAGATTTCGAGGACAAGTTCAATCGCAGGATGCGCGTGATAGAGGGCACGGAGGTGTGAGATCATGAGTATCATAGGAGCGGCAACGTTCAAGTGGGAAGATGTGGACAAGCGTACGAACATAATGTACCGCATGCCACGAAACATAAAATTCAACGACAACATAGTCGTCCGCGAAGATGAGGTCGCTGTGTTCTACAGGGACGGAAAGGCGCTGGCGTACATAGATAGACCAGACAGATACGCCCTTTCCTCGCTCAACGCGCCTATCGTCGGGGCCATCGTGAAATTCATTTCGGGCGTCCAGCAACAGGCTGAAGTCATATACCTCCAGAAGCGGGCGATCGATGGCAAGTTCGGCAGCAAGCAGCCATACCAGTTCAGAGACAAGGAGTTCGGCATGGTCAACCTGCGCGTGTTCGGGGAGTTCCGGTACAAGGTCGGATCACCAGCCAACTTCGTTAATGAGTTCGTCGGTACGCTCAACTATTCCGCGAGCGCGGAGATAGAGGAACGAATCAAAGAACAGATGGTCATACTGATCTACGATTCCATAGGCGACATGAAGAACGAGGGTATGGGGGTCGCGGACATGGCGAGCAACCTGACCAGCATCGAGCAGGTCGTGTTGTCAAGGACGAAGGATCATTTCGACCTCTATGGTATCTCGATCGACAAGATATCCGGACTGTACATCTCTTTGCCAGAAGAAGTTCAGAAAGCGGTTGATACGCGTGCTTCGATGCAGATACTGGGCACGAACTATGTCCAATACCAATCTGGACAGGCCATGCGTGAGGCCGCCTCGAATCCTGCAGGCGGTGCGGCTGCAGCAGGCGTTGGAGTCGGGGCTGGGATCGGCATGGGATGGACCATGATGGATTCGATGCGACAGCCATCAGCTGTGCCCGGGCAGCCGGCTCAGCCACAGTCGGTGCCTGCGACGATCGCATGTCCGAAATGTGGCACTCAGAACCCGTCTACGGGCAAATTCTGCTCATCGTGTGGCGCGAAGCTTGGGGCTGCCACGGTCGCATGCCCGAAATGCAAGGCTGAGGTTCAAGAGACCTCCAAGTTCTGTCCGGAGTGCGGGGGCCAGATCGGAGGGAGCAAGAAATGTGCGTCCTGCGGTGCAGAAGTGCCTTTGAATGTGAAGTTCTGTCCAGAATGCGGAAAAGCCCCCTGAATCGAACAGCATGATTGAGGTCTAGATGAGTCTGGGGTGGGAAATTGGCATCAATTAAGTGTCCGAAGTGCGCAGCGCCCGTGACGTTCGACGCTGAATCCAAGTTCGTGAAATGTTCGTACTGTACCTCGCAGATATACATCGACAGAAGCGGAGCGGGGTTCTACTACGCCCTTCCATATGCAGTCAACGAAACGAGCGCTGTCGGCGTGTTCAGACGCTGGGCGGCCGGGTCGACGAGGGCCAAGGACCTCGATAAGAATGCTCAGATCGCAGGTGTGAAGAAGCAGTATTTCCCGGTCTACATGTTCAAGCGAGATATCAATGGCAAGGAGCAGGTCCTGGTCGAACCCGCTGGCTCGACCACACTGCCCGGCCTGCACAGCCTGAAGGTGCCGGCGGGGGATCTCAAGATATATGACGATTCTTTCGATGTCGGCGGCGCCGAGTTGATCAAACCCGATATCGAGATGCTATCCTACATGGACACTCTCCCCGGAAAGCCCAAGGAACAGGCTCTGGTGTTCTTTCCGATCTGGAAGCTCGATTACGTGTTCAATCAGAAGCGGTACGAAGTCATCATCGATGGCTCTGCTGGCGAAGTCTTCTCGGCAGAGTTCCCGACACGGAGCTCGAACGCATACGTCGCTGTCGCTGGGATCGGATTCGTCGCATTCGTTGTCGAAGGTCTCCTCGCAGCGGTCTCTCTTCCCCTTGCACTGGGATTGATGGGGTTGACGATTGTAGGCGTCTTCGCGAGCGCTTTGTTCGTGGCAAGGAGGATGTGATGATATGGCTGGCATATCAGTAGGATTGAACTGCCCCGCATGTGGTGGAGCCATATCCGTCGAAGAGGGAGAGAGCACCGTCATATGCCAATACTGCGATTCCACGCTCTATATCGAGGGGGACAAGGGCGTCTCAACGATCGCCTTCAGCAACAGGGTTGCGAAGGAGACCGCCATGAAGGCGACTCAGACCTGGTGGACCCGAGGCTTCAAGGCGAGGGATCTCAAGCACACTGGGAAAGTCACTGAAATATATCCGATATATCTGCCGTTCTGGAGGGCATTGACCCGGGTGGCTGGCTGGGTCTGTGGATATGAGGAGCGGAGACACACCGATCAGAAGGGGAATGTCCGAGTGGAGAAGATCCCTAAGGAAGTCATGGTGCTCCAGGATTACACCTTCTCTGAGATCGCATGCGACCCTGGCGATCTAGGCATCCGGACCCTGAAGAATTTCTCGGGTGAAACAGGGTTCGCGGATTTCGATATGATCCCTACATTCGAAGCAACTACTAGCAGGGACGACGCCGTCGTTCGCGCGAAGAACGACGCCCTGGCAAGAGCGAAGGCGGGTGTGCGAGTACCTCATGTGACCTTCCAGAAGCTGCATGTCCTTCCGAAGCGCCTGTCGATGGTCTACTATCCCGTGTGGGTCGTCAGATACAACTACAGGAATAGGATGTACATGTCCACGGTCGACGGCGTCACGGGCCAGATGATGTCCGGCCGCGCCCCTGGCGATCCCCTGTTCCAGAGCCTCGCGGTCACAGCAGGGACATCCTTGGGCGGCATAATCGCCGCGCTCGGGATCATCTTCTCGGGCGAGAGCGTCGAGATAGCTGCAGGCGGGCTCGCCGTCGGCATCGGTCTGCTCTATGTCACATACAGATTCTTCCGGCACGGATCAGAGATAGTAGAAGGTGAGTTCAAAGAGAAGAAGGCCTCATCGAAGCAGACCCTTCGGGATATCCAGAACATCGCCAAACAGCTACAGGGGAGGTACTGAGATGAATGTGATCCAAGTGACATGTCCGTCCTGCAACACACCGATATACTCCAAGGTACGGGACCGACTGTTCTACTGCAACCGATGCAACACTATTCATGTCCGGGACGGAGGGATCGAGAAACTGGATTTCGAGGTCGCCGAGTTCAATCCATCCGCTCAGGGAGAGAAGGTGTACCTGCCGTTCTGGAGGATGTATTGCTCGTTCACCATACATTCGAAGAGCGTCGAGGGTGGACACATATCCAGACTCGCATCCTGGCTTCGCGGAGGAGGGGATAGCGGCAGCCTCTTCATATATGTGCCCGCGACGGAGATGGACACCGCCACGTTCAAGTATTATTCGACTTTGCTCACCGCGAACCCGCCGAGATACAACACGAGGTTGAACTTCGGGGATGTTCGACGCATGCCTGCGGTAATGAAAAGAAATGAGGCAGTTGAGTTGGCCGATTTCGTGATCGTCACAATGGAAGCTGAGAAGCCCGGCATACTCCAGAGGCTGGATTACACGTTGACCGTGAACGATTCCAAGGTCGTCTACCTGCCGTTCGTACTCTCACAATCAGGCATGGCGCCCGCATTCTGAGCGGTTCAATCACGGAGTCTCCGCGGACTTCCTGCGAGGAATCCCTTGATGATATCAACGTGATCGAAGGCCATCTCGGGTAGATGGTCGACATCGATCCACTCAGCCGCGCTAGCGTCGTCCCCGGCCCTGACGGTCCCCTTCTTCGCACGAAGATGGTATACCGCTGTCACGAAATGCCCACGAGGATCCCTGTCCGGTGAGGAATAGATGCCGACAAGGTCCACGATCTCCGTCACGAGGCCGGTCTCCTCCCGCACTTCACGGACAACGCAATCTTCAAGTCGCTCCCCGTGATTCAAGAAACCGCCAGGGAGCGCGTGGTATCCCATGAATGGGTCGTTCTTTCGCTTGATCAGCAGGATCTTGCCATTCCGGATCACAATCCCGTCTGCGGTCACGGACGGTTTCTTCCAATTGTTCTCGAACAGGCTTCTCAAGTGGGCGGACCTGTTCTCGTATTCTCTGAGTACCGCCTCCCCGAGTTTGCTGAGTTCCGTCTCGCCCCCATGAACGCCTCCACGGGTCGAAGTCACGACATCCCCTCCGGCGTTCTCGGATATCCTGTGTATTATGCCCCATGCATGACGATACGACATCCCCATCTCCTTGGCGGCTTTCGAGAGTGATTTAGTATCCTTGATGATTCTCAGGAGCCTGGCCCGTCCGTCGCTGATTATGAACCTGTCATCACGAACCAGCCAGAACTTCAATCTAAGGTCGTACACGATCATACCTCCCCGGACATCACTTCATCATCGGTATCTTGACTTTGCACTTCTTTGCGACCCTGATGGCCTCCGAGTACCCGGCATCCGCGTGCCTGATGACACCCATACCAGGGTCTGCAGTCAACACCCGCTCGATCTTGGCCTCAGCCTCTTTGGACCCATCAGCTATCACTAGCAATCCTGCGTGTGTGGAGTAGCCGATCCCCACACCACCTCCGTTGTGTATGGCGATCAGGTCCGCACCGGCGGAGGCGTTCAGAAGGGCGTTCAGGAACGGCCAATCGGCAATAGCATCGCTGCCGTCCTTCATGCCTTCGGTCTCCCTGTTCGGGGATGCGACCGAACCGCAATCGAGGTGGTCCCTGGTTATGACGATCGGTCCTGACAGTTCCCCAGAGCCTACCATCCTGTTTATTATCTTGCCGAAGCGCGCCCTCTCCCCGTATCCGAGCCAGCAGACTCTTGCAGGCAATCCTTCGAAGGGCACCTTGTCCTCAGCGAGCTTGATCCAGTTGACGAGCTGCTTGTTCTCCTTGAACTCCCTCATGACGACCTTGTCCGTCTTGAGTATGTCCTCGGGGTCTCCGCTCACCGCGATCCATCTGAACGGCCCCCTGCCCTCGCAGAACATGGGTCGTATGTAAAGGGGGACGAATCCTTTGAAATCAAAGGCGTTGTCCACGCCGACTCTCTTGGCCTGAGCCCGGATGTTGTTACCGTAATCGAACACAATCGCCCCTTTCTCCATGAATCCGAGCATCGCTCGAACATGGACACCCATGCTGTCCAGTGCCCGCTTGATATACTCCTCGGGGTCGCTCTTCCTCAGCTTCGTAGCCTGTTGTACGTCCAGCCCGCTCGGTATGTAACCCCCCAGTTCGTCATGGGCGGAGGTCTGGTCCGTCACGACATCCGGGATGATTCCCGACTCCAGCAAGGCCGGGTGCGTCTCAGCGCAGTTTCCGAGCAGCCCGATCGATAGTGGTTTCTTTCGCTTCTTCGCATCGAGAGCCATTTCGACCGCATCGTCCATGTCCTCGACCAGTGTATCGCAATATCCTGTCTTCACCCTCCGCACTATCCGTTTTCGGTCGCACTCGACCGCGATACATACGCCGCCGTTCATGGTGACGGCGAGAGGTTGTGCCCCTCCCATCCCGCCAAGGCCACCTGTCAGGACGAGCCGCCCCCTGAGACCATCTCTGAAATTCTTCTTGGCACATTCGGCGAATGTCTCGTAGGTGCCTTGGAGGATGCCCTGCGTACCGATGTACGCCCATCCACCTGCAGTCATCTGGCCATACATGATGAGCCCTTTTGCCTCCAGCTTGTGGAACTCCTCCCAAGTGGACCATCGGGGTACGAGATGGGCGTTTGCGATGAGCACCCTGGGAGCCAGCTCATGCGTTCTGAAGACTCCGACAGGTTTCCCTGACTGGACGAGCATGGTCTCGTCGCCTTCCAGTTCCTTCAAGGTGCGGACTATGGCGTCGTAGCAGTCCCAGTTCCGGGCGGCCTTCCCAGTGCCTCCGTATATGATGAGGTCCTCTGGCTTCTCGGCGTTCTCCAGATTGTTCTGGAGCATCCGAAGTATGGCCTCCTGCCTCCACCCCTTGCAGACCCTGCTATTCCCACGTCTAGCCTTCGCCTTGGTCATCTCACTCGTCTACTACAGACCTTTTCACTGATAATAGGCTTTCCAGCTTCGATGGCAGGCTTTATCATAGAGGCCGTGTATGCGAGCCGTCGAAGATGTTCAAAATACCAACGGTCCTCACGGCGGACGAGATACTGGACAAGGCCTTCAAGAAGGCTGCCAAGGTCGATCTCAGCAGCGTGACCAAGCTGGAGACCGTGAGGGAGATCAACATAGCCAAGCTCAAGAGTTCCAGCGATACTATCGTGAGCACTATGGGGAGATATGTCAAGGCGTTCCCCAGCATCGAGCGGTTGAGCCCGTTCTATAACCAGTTGATCGATGTGACGATTGGCAAAGACCAGCTGAGGAAATCCCTGGGCGCTATCGACTGGAGCAGAGGCCAGGTGGCTAGGATATCCAAGGATGCGGTCCGAAGAGTGGCAGTTGCGAGAAAGATGGGAGAGATCGACGAGATCCGAAGGGGGGCATATGGCAGGATATCATCGGTCGTCAAGCAGGTCGGCAAGGATCTCAAGTTCCTCGCCAATGCCAGGAACATCATTCGGAAGTTCCCGACGATAGAGCCCGCGGTGCCCACCATCGTGATCGCAGGCGCTCCGAACGTGGGGAAGAGCCAGCTCATAGGCCGGATATCGACCGCCAAGCCGAGAGTGGCCGTATATCCGTTCACAACCCAGGAGGTGTCCGTCGGTACCTTCGAGAGGCGGTATATCAGATATCAGGTCATAGACACCCCGGGTCTGCTCGACCGTCCTCTCAACGAGAGGAATCCGATCGAGCTCAGGGCTGTGCTCGCGCTGAAGTATCTTGCAGACGTGATAGTCTTCATATTGGACCCCTCCGAGACTTGTGGATATCGTGTCGACGAGCAGGAGCGCATACTCGAGAGCATCAGGTCCGAGTTCGGGGACATACCTATCATCCTCGCAGAGAACAAATCAGATGTCCTCGTCACCGAGACCGATCGTCCAAAGATATCCGCTGAGACAGGCGAGGGTGTGCCAGAACTGGTTGATTCGATCCTGGATGAATTAAAGAAAAGAAGTGGTTTAGAAGAGGGCCCTGACGGACACCTCGACCTTAGAGGACTTTCGCCCTAGCGTTCATCTGGCGGAGAATCTCACATTGACTCGAGATCCTTCAGAGACACCGAGCTTCTCCAGATCCGCATGTGACATGTGAATCTCCTCACGGTCTGCGGATTTCGCGGGTTCGACACGGACTTCAGCCTTCATGTCTTTGTTCATCAGATGTGCGTGTTGTCCTGATTGGAGACCGTGCATCTTCAGGAGTTCCTCGTGCAATCTCACGACTCCCGATGAGAGATCCTTCGCCTCTTTCGCGCGCAGTCTCCTCGTGGCCACGTAAGCTCCGGATAGCGATTCGTTCTCCCTCTTCAGCTCTTGGGAGACCAATCTTCGGAGTTCCTCTGTAGAGAGCCCTTCCGAGGGTGTTATCTTCTCAGCTACCCGTCGGGCGACCTCCTCGCTCGCGCCCGCTCTCTTTACGGATTTCTCTAGCTTTCGCTTGTCAAATTCCTGCATCTCGCCAGATCGCTTCTTTATCTTTGCCAATTTCTCACCTCCCCGCTATTCTATGCGACCTCATCGGTATTAATCATTATGACGTTCGGAGGCGCCCCTCATCAGCAAGACTTATAGTGGGATGCAATGATTATCGTCCGGGATCGCACTTAGCCATCCATTCCGCGGAGACGGTTCTTCCAAGCTCCGCACCAGTCAATCAGTAAGGGGGAGCAGCACACGGCTGGAGTCATATGCAGCGAATCAATGCAGGAGTACTTTTCATCGCTTCAGAAGGCGGTAGATCAGTGCTATGAGGTCGCTAAGCGTGCAAGGATGAAGGGTTTCGACCCCGAACTCGATGTCGAGATACCGCAGGCATCGGACCTTGCCGCCCGTGTCGAGAAGCTCCTGTTCGATTGGGATGTCGAAGGAGTCGCCAACCGCATCAGGGAGTTGGCGAGAGACCATGACAGGGAGGAGACATCCCTCATAATCGCGAAGGAATACGCGAAGATGCCTGCGAAGACTGTCGAGTTCGCGATTGAGCGCGCGATCAGAGTGGGCCTGGCAGTCCTCACAGAAGGTATACTTGTCGCCCCTCTCGAAGGCATAGCCGAGGTCTCCATCAACAAGAACTCCGACGGGTCGGATTATCTGACCGTATTCTTCGCTGGCCCGATCAGATCCGCAGGCGGGACTGGTCAGGCCATGAGCGTTCTCATTGCGGATGTCGTCCGCCGCGAGCTGGGGATCGACAGATATCGGCCGACCAACGGCGAGGTCCAGAGGCTGAAAGAGGAGATCCCACTCTACAAATCATGCCAGCACCTCCAATATACGCCCTCCAACGAGGAGATCGACATCATAACCAAGAACATACCGATTTGCGTCGACGGTGAAGGGACGGAGGACGAGGAGATACAGGGATTCAGGGACCAGCCCAGGATAGCCACCAACCGGGTTCGAGGCGGAGCGTGTCTCGTGATCGCCGAGGGGATGTGTCTCAAGGCGCCAAAGATCCAGAAACACGTCAAGCGTCTGGCCATCGACGGATGGGAGTTCATAGATGAATTCGTGAACTTGAGAAAGAAGGGCCAAGAGACCAACGGATCCGGGATCTCGCCAAGCGTGAAGTTCTTGAAGGACATCATAGCCGGGAGGCCGGTCCTGTCATATCCATCCCGGGTCGGCGGCTTCAGACTTCGCTACGGTCGTACTAGGGCGACGGGGTTGGCCGCTCTTGCCATGAATCCAGCAACCATGATAATGCTGGATGAATTCGTCGCCATAGGCACTCAGATCAAGATCGAACGGCCAGGAAAAGCGGGCGCGATCACTCCCTGCGCGACAATCGATGGACCAATAGTCCTGTTGGATAATGGCGACGTCGTCTATGTCCCGACCGTCCCTGAAGCCCGCGCCCTCATGGGTCGGGTGAAGGAGATAATCGATGTGGGCGAGATACTGATACCCTTCGGGGAGTTCGTCGAGAACAACCACCTTCTGATGCCTTCGGGGTACACGATCGAATGGCACGAGAAGGAGGTGCTGGAGAAATGCGGCAGACTCCCCGATGCATGGGACGATCTTTCGCTGGATGATGCCCTGAGCATGTGCAGGAAATACAAGGTCCCTCTTCATCCGAAGTACAACCTGTTTTGGTTCGATCTCCCTCCAAAGGACTTGCTCTTGCTTCGCGATCATCTGATGCAGAATTCGGAGTTCGCCGATGGAGCGCTGTTCGTGAAGGATGGGGAGCGAGTGAAGATCATCCTCGAGAGTCTGGGCGTGCTCCACAGGGTAGTCCCCGGTGGATACCGGATAGAGGAATCCACAGGGTCGTTGATGCTCGGCCTTGGCCTGGAAGACAAGGGAGGACGACCGGCAGGAAATGGTGTTCAGGTGCCATCGAGCGAGAAAACGATGGAGATCGTGTCAGCTCTGGCAGGCGTGGAGATACGTCCGAAGGCCGTGACGAGGATAGGCGCTCGAGTGGCGAGACCTGAGAAGGCTAGGGAGAGACGGATGAAACCGCCACCCCATTGCCTGTTCCCAGTGGGTATAGCCGGGGGGCAGCAGCGAATCATAAACGATGCCGCGCAGGCGGGCGAACTGAGGGTGGAGCTGGGCGAGAGGATATGTGCCACATGCGGAGCGAAAGGGTTCATGTCCAAGTGCAGATGCGGGTCTCATACGACCTCGATGGGCGAATCCTCGTTGCAGCCAGTGCCTCTCGCGGATATGCTTCAGAGAGCGTTCGATTCGGTGCAGATGAAGCGTCCGGTGGATGTGAAAGGCGTCCAAGGCATGATATCTAAGTGCAAGACGCCTGAGTGCCTGGAGAAAGGGGTCCTCAGGGCGAAGCACGATCTCTTCGTGTTCAAGGACGGAACCATCAGGGTGGATGCCACGGATGTACCGATCACTCACTTCAGGCTGTCGGAGATCGGTCTCAGCGTAGAAGCGGCACACATGTTGGGATATCTCAAAGACATCGACGGGAAGGAGATCAGGAGCCTGGACCAGCTGGTCGAGATCAAGGTCCAGGATGTGATCATACCCAACTCGTGCGTGGACTACCTGATGGCGACAGTCCGATTCATCGACGACCTCCTGGACAGATTCTATGGCATTGAGCCGTTCTACAGGATATTCAGGAAGCAGGATATGATCGGTCATCTCGTGGTCGGACTCGCTCCGCACACCTCCGGAGGAGTCCTATCCAGGATCATAGGTTTCACAGATGCGCACGTCGGGTACGCGCATCCGTTCTTCCATGCCGCCAAGAGACGCAACTGTGACGGTGACGAAGATTCCATAATCATGCTGATGGATTGCCTGCTCAACTTCTCCCGCGCATTCCTTCCGGAGCGACGCGGCGGGCTGATGGATGCCCCACTGGTCCTTACGACGAAGCTGGACCCGAACGAGATTGACAAGGAGGCACACAACATCGACGTGTCATCCGTATACCCTCTGGAATTCTACAGGGCCACCCAGAGATATGCCCACCCGAAGGAGGTGGAGTCCATCATGGACCTGGTGGGCGGCAGGATCGGCACGGTCCTTCAGTATGAGGGTTTAGGGTTCACGCACGATGTGGATGACATCTCGGAAGGACCAGTCACATCTGCCTATACCTCTCTGGAGACCATGGACGAGAAACTCGATGCCCAGATGGCCCTTGGCGTGAGGATACGCGCAGTCGACGTGAACGATGTTGCTCATAGGGTGATCACGAGGCATCTCCTGCCAGACATACAGGGCAGCCTGAAGAGGTTCACAGGACAGACACTACGATGCCCCAAGTGCCATGCCAAGTATCGAAGGATACCTTTGAAGGGCGCATGTTATTGCGGTCACAAATTGACCCTCACGGTCTACGAGGCCGGCGTGAGCAAGTATCTCGAAAAGGCCAAATCGATGGGGGCGACCTTCAATATCCCGCCCTACACGCTCCAGAGGATAACCCTGCTGGAGAACGCGATCAACTCATTGTTCCAATCAGATAAGGTGAAAAACGCGAAGCTGGACGAGTTCCTGTAGACAGGATCATTCTTCCAGCTTGCCTATCTGCTCCCGGAGGGTCTCGAAACGCTCCTCGAGGATCTTCAGACCCTTAATGAGCACTTCCTTCGCGGTGAGCGAACCGTCCGTCTCGAACCTGAATATGATCTTGCTGGGATCGCCGGAGACCTTGATCACGCCAGTGTCGCAGACCTCTGTGCACGCGTTGCACAGGGTGCAGTTTTCCGGGTGCCTGACGACGATCTTCTTGTCCTCCTTCGCGAGCACGCCTCTGGGGCACACATTCACGCAGGACAGACCGACGTCGCATTTCGAATGGTCTATCTCGATCTTGCCGTAGTACCTGTAGCCGGCACCGAGGGCGGCCTGCCACCTGGAGTGCTGTCTCCCGGTACCAAGCTCGGCTGTAGCGTATATCAGCAAGGCCTGGTCATCTGCGAGTTTGACGATCGGTATAAGGTCGTCCTTCACTCGGAACTTCTCGCTGCCTATTGGTTCCAGGTCGCCGCTGTACACGGTGCATGGGCCCTTCTTGTTCAGGGAGTACATCACCGTGCAGCTCGGGCAACCCTCTCCGTTGCAGCTGCACTTGGATCTGTATATGAACGAATCCAGGTCGGTCGGTACCGGGACGAGGGATAGTCTGTGTGCCAATATCTCGTCGAAAAGCGGGGATATGCTCTCGTAAGCCGTCCCGCCCTCATCCATGATCGGTCCAAGATGGAACTCGACATTGTCTATTGCCATCTTGGGGACATCGGATACGATCGTCCTTCTGAGCGCGTTTACGAACATCGGGTTCGTATCACTTATCACGAGTTCCGCCTTTGTTGGCGTCATCTCAAGTATATCGATCTTCATCTGCAACCACTATACCCTTCGGCCCCTTCTTCCGCCCTTCTTCTTGGTTCCATCGTGCGGAACGGGTGTGACATCCTCGATCCTGCCTATGCGCAGGCCGGCCCTCGCGAGTCCTCTTATCGCCGCCTGTGCGCCAGGTCCAGGGGAGGACGATCTGTTCCCTCCGGGTGCCCTGACTTTGACATGGATGCTGTCGATACCCTTCTCCTTGGCTATATCGGCCACCTTCTCGGCCGCCTTCATGGCGGCGTAAGGCGACGCCTCATCCTTCGCGGCTTTGACGACCATTCCTCCGGTCGCCTTGGTTATGGTCTCGGCACCAGTGATGTCCGTGACCGTGATTATGATGTTATTGTAGCTTGCATAGACATGAGCTATTCCCCATTTGCCCATCGATTCACTTCTCCTCTGCGGGTTCGACTTCAGCGGCATCGATGTCCGCGCCTTCCGTCTCCTTCTCCTCCTTCAGCTCGGCCTTGAGGAGTTTCTTGAGCTTAGGCTTGGCCACTTTGATATCGTCCTTCGGCGCTTCTGTCTTGGCCATGGCAGCTTCTCTGATCTTCGGGAGGTCTTCCTCCTTCGGTCTCACTGGGTGAAGGTCGTTGGCGATCGGGGAGGTCTCGTGGTATGTCATCTGGTCCTCCTCGTTCCTCTTCACCATGTATCCAGGTATGGTGACCTTCCTGCCAGCGATGGACGCGTGTCCGTGGACGATGAACTGCCTCGCCTGCTTGGGTGTGTAAGCGAGTCCCTTCCTGTATATCAGGGTCTGGAAGCGCCTCGAAAGCACTTCTTCGGTGCTGAGCGCAAGAACGTCGTTGAGCGTGGCCTCGGACGGAAGCAATGCCAGCTTCGCGCAGCGCGCCAGCAGCTGCTTCGTCTCTATCTCGGCCTGCTTGTCCCCGGTCCTTAGCCTCGCCTGGAGGTCCCTGCTCTGAGTCCTGAGCCTCCTTACGAGCGACTGGGCACGCCAGAGCTCTCTCTTGTTCTTCAGGCCGTACTTCATGATCAAGTCGTTTTCCGCCTTGATTCGCTCCCCTTCCCACGGATGGGATGGGGTTTCATACTTCTTTCTTGAGAATTTAGGATCGCCCATCAGTCACACTACTCCTTTGCCGGAGCCGCGGCGGGGCTCTCTTTCTTTCTCATGACACCCATGGTCATTCCGGTCCTGCCGTTAGCTCTCGACCTCTGGCCGCGGACTTTCTGACCCTGTTCGTGCCTTATGCCCTTGTAGCATCTGATCATCCTCATGACATTGACGTCGTCTCTTCTGTAGAGATCTACGTCGATTCCAACCAGATGCAGGTCCGCGCCCGAGGACCAATCGTTCTGTCTGTTGGTCATCCAGTGCGGAACCTTCTCAGAATATTCAGTTATGAGTTTCTCAAGTTCGTTCGTCTTCTCCTCAGGGAGATCGCCGATCTTGACGTTCTTCGGGATACCTGCCATCCTGGCGATGATCTCAGCCGTTCTGAGACCAATGCCCTTGACGGCTGTGAGTGCGATGACTATGTCCTTCCTGCCATCCGCGTCAGTGTTCACCAGTCGGACTATATACCTGAAATTCTCGTCCCTCTTCTCCTTGTCAACTGAGGGCTTCTTTGCTTCGGCCTTAGGCTCGGCCTGCTTACTCTTCTCCTTCTTTTCACCCTTCTGCTTGGGTTCTTTCTGTTCTGGCAAACAGCGACCTCCACGGTAGCATGGCTCTAAACCGGCTGTTCCGGTCCCCAGACCAATCAATACACATAGTCTGGAGAGCAAATCCCCCACACACTAAGGTGTATAAAACACTTATGCTCTTGCACTCTGGCCGGTTAGGTATTTGCACGGACATGCCAGCATGCCCTTGACATGTCATCGTCCCTGCCTTTTTCTTCCCATCTCGTCGATGACTCTAGCCGTCTCCGACGTTGCATTGTCCAAGCTGACTGGTATGTGCCTGAAATCATAGCCCATGTCCTTGAGCCTGGAGAACAGCTTCGAGAGTGATGGTAGCTCTATCCCTGCCTGCTCCAGCATGTCCTTCCTATGAGCCAGGTCCGCCAAGGTTCCATCGAACATTATCGATCTATTTATGACTATCACACGGTCCGCTAGGTCCGCCACCGCTTCCAAATCGTGTGTTGCCATCAGCATGGTCCTCTTCATGCCATTCAGGAGGCCTATGAGGTCCGATCTGGCTCTTGGGTCCAATCCCGAGGTGGGCTCATCCAGGAGGAGTATGGCTGGCTCCATCGCCAATACTCCGGCGATCGCCACCCTCTTCTTCATACCATGGCTGAGCCTGTGTGGCACCCGTTTCGCCAAGGCCTCGGTGCCAGTGCTCCTCAGGGCGTTCATCACTCTTCCCTGGATGTCATCGAGGGCCAGGTTCTGGGGCCCGAAAGCGACATCTTCCTCGACCGTGGGCATGAATATCTGGTCGTCGGGGTCCTGGAATAGCATGCCCAAATGCCTTCTCACCTTGTCCTCACTCCCATCATCCAGAGCATCGCCGTTCACGATGACCTTGCCCGTGAACGGGGTTCTGAAGCCCGCGATCAGGCTGAACAGGGTCGATTTTCCAGCGCCGTTGGGACCTATTATCGCCACCTTCTCGCCTGACTCGACCTTGAATGATATCCCTTCGATCGCGGGTGTTCCGTCCTCGTACGAGAACGACAGTCCGTCTATCTCCAGTATGCTCATGCGAATGCCCCCAGTTGGAATGTAATGAGGGCGCCGGAAACGACCGCGAACCATGCGATGAATGCGAGGTCCGCCGCTGCGAGCCTGGTTTGTCTCCAGGTCTTCAGATCGAAGTTGAAACCCCTCATCTTCAGCCCTTCATATCCCTTCTCGGCTCTATCGGATGCCCTGACGAACACCATTCCAGCGGTGTAGCCGATTATCTTCAGGCCCCTGAGGTCGAATAGGCTCCTCCCACCTGAGAACCCCCTCGCCTTCCTGGCCGTCTTCATCCTGACGAGCTCATCGGCCATCAGCACTATGTACTTGTATGTCAACATCAGCAGTGTCGAGATGATCTTCGGGACACCCAACCGCCTCAGCCCCGCGAACAGTTGGAGGCTCTCCGTGGCGCTGGCAAGCACCAGGAGCGCGATGACGCACGCGCTCGTCCTCGCCCACATGCCTATTCCACGATCGATCCCAGCGAATAGGAATACGGACACCGAAGCTATCAGGATGAACGGCAAGGCTCCTGCGTATGCCTTGAGCAGGTGTCTGGCAGGGACCTGACTGAAGGCTGCGAAGATGACCGAGAGCGCAAGAGCTGCGAATATGAGTTCCGTGACGGTCAGCATCGCCGCGACCGTCACGAACACGACGACGCCGATTATCTTCGCGCGCGCGTCGAGCCTGCCCATCCAGCTGGCTCTCGCATGCTCGTCGAGCTCATCGGTCCGTGTATGGTGTCCTCGAACATGCCCTACGATCATCGGTGCTCATTCCGCCGCTCTTCCGATCTTGAATATGTTCATCAATCCCAAACCCACTAATGCAGTCGCCACGAAGCCGAGGATGCCTGCGAACAGGGCAGCGAAATAAGTCTCGCCGTATTCGAAGGGAGAGGTCAGCACGGCATCGCCTTCATCCACGCCTGCGTCCTCCATCGTCTTCTCCAGCCCGTCCGCGCCCTCGCTCGAGTACATGAAGTAAAGTGGGAGCGCCAAGGCGAATACTATCAAGACCGCGACCGTCGCATGGGCTATCTTGGAGGACATGATACCCTTCAACCCTGGCACGGCCACATTCTTCTCAGAGATCGATCGGAACGCATTCGGGGACACGCTGAGCACATAAGCCGCGACAGCGACGGTTATCATTGCCTCGCCGATCGCTATTATCACATGGTAGCCCAGCATCGCAGGGATCGAAACGGTCGCAGCTATCCCATACGCTCCGCCGGATATTGCGTAGCTGACTGCCATCTCCGCAGCGCAGGCAGAAGCTGACACGAACACGGACGCCCATGCTCCCACGCCTATCGCGATGGCTGTGCCGAGGTTCATCTTCCCATGTTTAGTCTCGGTCTTGAGACCTGCGAGGAATGGCTTGACAAGTGTGTAGACTCCCCACCCAGTCAATGGTGCTATGATGGCCATATTGGTGGCGTTGAGCCCGAAAGCGGTGATGCCACCGTCCCCGAACATCAGGGCCTGTATCACCAGGATGACCGTCATGCCGACCATCGCGATGACCGGCCCTGCCATGATTGCGAACAGCGCCGCGCCTACCAGGTGGCCGGTGGTGCCGCCACCTATCGGGAAGTTGAGCATCTGAGCCACGAATATCCCTGCTGAGAGGACGGCTATCCTCGGGAGGTCCTTTTCCTTGAATTTCTTCCCAGATATCAGCAGTGCGACCGCGATGACGACCATGAATTCAATCCAGCCGATGGCCGAGACCATCGGATCCATCAAACCGTCTGGTATGTGCACCTCATCATCTCCCGTAATACCTTTTGTTAATTTCGTAATACCGAATTGCAGGGAAGTATTTAGCTCTTCGCGAGCGCGCGCCGTCGCGCAGGCGAATCATTATGTCGCACCTTCTCAATCCGAAGGTGATGGCCAGGAAGGAACGGATATCTCTAAGCATCGAGAGCGACCTGATCAAGGAGTTCGACGCGATAGCCGACGACCTGGGTCATCCGACGCGTTCCAAGGCGGTGGGCGAAGCCATGAGGGAATTCGTCGCAAAGAAGAAGTGGGACATGGCGGGGAAAGGCGTCGTGCCAGGGGTGATACTGGTGACATATGATCATCACTCGCGAGGAGTCAACAACGCCCTGACAGAGCTCCAGCATGACTATCCTGATGTCGTCAACGCGACGATGCACGTCCACCTGTCGAAGCACACGTGCCTCGAGGTGATAGCCTTCAAGGGAGAGGCCGACCGTGTCCGGTCATTGGCGAGGACGCTGCAGTCTCAGAAGGGTGTCCTCGATCTCAAGCTGATATCCGCACCCTCTTCTAGATGAGCTCCATGGATTGAACTAGAAATGTGCAATGGTTGCGTACTGACCGTGTTATGTTCGACCATCGTTGAATCAAATAGAGAATGGATTTCGGTACTCAATGACCGCCTACGAGTATGAGTATGATGGCGGTTCCGAGTCCTGCGATAACGAACCTCAAGCCCGTATAGACGATCATCTCTTTGATCAGGCTGCCGAGGTATGCGCCGAGGAAGAACAGGAAGCAGAGCGTGACGATCGTCCCGGTCACGACCGCTTCATCAAGGGGCATGAAGAAGAACGGGACCAGAGGGACGAAGGCGGCCAGGAGCGGGGCGAGTCCATGCACCAACGCACTCACGGTTATGCTCACATTCATGGCATCCACTCTGGTGCCCTCGACATTGCTGAGCATGGCCTTCTCCAGGTTCTTGTGACAGAGCAGATGCTCGACCCTCTCGGCCTCATAGGCCCCCACCGCGCTAGATACGCCAAGTGCGACACCTGCCGCCAGACCAGTGGCCAGTATCAGTCGCTGCGCGATCTCCGGATGCACGCCGGTCTCCGCAACATAAGCCCCCAAGATGACACCTAGAATAGTCAGTGCGCCATCGAACGCACCGATGACGAAGTACCTCCTGGCGATAGAGCCAGACTTCGTCAGCTCGAAATGGAACTTCATCTTTTTCAGCGATTCAGAGAGTCTCGACATCTGTCACTCACTCTTTCTCCAGGGCTGCCTTGGCCGAAGCGACCGCGGAATCGAGCGCTTCCTCGATCCGAGCCGTCTCAGGTCCACCTCCCTGGGCGAAATCTGGTTTGCCCCCACCGGAGCCGCCGACCATCTCCATGGTCTTCTTGATCAAAGGTCTGCAGTCCATGACGACGTCCTCGCTCCTCGCTATCACGATCTTCGCGCCACCCTGATCAGACCCCAACACGGCCACAGTCTTGGGTTGTGCAATCAGCTGTTTCGCGAGGCTGACCAGGTGCTTCATGTCCTCAGACTGCAGGTGTCTAACGATCCTGATCCCATTGACTTGTGACGCCTTCTTGACCAGGTCGTCGACGGTCTCGCCGACTAGCCCCTTCTTCACGGAATCCAACTCCTTCCTCAGTCCATTCCAATCGGCTACGAGCTTGTCGACCGCATCGGACATGTTCTCCGGGCTGGAGTTGAGTTTGACACTGACATCTTTGACCTCGTTCCAGACGGACATCATCTTCTCGACCGACGCCATGCCCGCAGTGAACTCCATCCTCACGACGCCGTCCTGGATGCGTCTGGTGCCCATGATCTTTATCGCCCCCACTTCGAGGGTGTTCTTGCAGTGTATGCCGCCGCACGCCTCGACGTCGAAGTCTCCGATCCTCACCACTCGGAGCTCCTTGCCAGGGACTGCACCTCCCTGGTACAGCCTGAATCCGTGCCTCTTCTCCGCAAGGGTCCTCTCCATGAACGTGCTCTGAACTTTGGCGCCAGATAGGACGGTCTCGTTGGCTATCGTCTCGATCTTCTCGAGCTCGTCCTTCGTGAGGTCAGCGTAATGAGTGATATCCAACCTGGCCACGTCAGGAGCTTTGTGGGCGCCCGTCTGCCATATATGGTTGCCCAGCACATTTCTGGCTGCGCCATTTATTATGTGCGTGGCTGTGTGATGGCGCTGGAGACGTCTTCTCCTCGTCTCGTCTATCGTGCATGTGATCAGCTTGCCCACCTTGGCCTGCATCTCACCTTCGACTTTGTGGACGACGATGTTGCCGATCTTGTCGACATGGACGACCTTCATGTCTTTCATGGTGCCAGTGTCGCTCTCCTGGCCTCCGCTCTCCGCGTAGAAGCAGGTCTTGTCGAGCACGACGAGATCGTTCACTATCGCCAGGACCTTCGCTCTGAACCTGTATTTGTACGGGTCTTTGAAGAACAGCTGCTTGGTCGCGGGGAGGTCCTTGGGAAGCTGCACTCCGACAATTACATCCTCAGCGTCCTTCGTCTTCGCGTGCCTCGCGGCCACGCGCTTGTAGAAATCGTCGGGGACATTCACCTTGGAGTCGGCGAACTCTGCCACCACCTCTGGATTGAGCCCGTGTGAATCGTATAGTTCTATCAGTTCCGCATCTGCAATCCCTTTGCCTTCCCTATGGAGCGATTCCTCGAGCCGCTTGACGATGCTCTTGCCCTTGACGAGCGTCTCATGGTACTTGTCCTGCTCGACATCCACCAGCTTCAGTATCTCGTCCTTGTTCTCCTTGAGGTCGGGGAAATCTTTGGAGAAATAGTCCACCTGTAGCGCCACTATCTCGGACAGCTTCTTCTCGATGCCCAGCTGGGACATCTCTCGGAGGGCGCGTCTCACAAGCAACCGTCCGAAGTATCCTTGTCTCACATTCGAGGGCACCACACCGTCGCTGAGCATGAACATGAGCGCCCGGGTATGGTCGCATATCACATACATGCTCTCGAATGGTTTGATGTAACTCATGAAATCGTCAACTTTCATGCCCAGTCTGGCTGCGGTGTCCGCCCTGAGCTCCCTCACATCGGCTGCAGTCTCGATCTTCAGGGATCCTGCGACCTTCGAGTATTCTGCCAATGCATTCTCATCCACTTTGGTGCCTGAGAGTTCCTTGAGCTTGCCGAGCACGGATCCGAACACGGCCTCGTACGCGGATGGTGTACCCTGGGACATCCAGGTAAGCCTCTCGAGGCCATATCCGGTGTCTACCACCTGCATGTCGAGCGGCTTCAGATTACCGTTCTCAGTGGCATAGGCCATGAACACGAGCGTCGCGACCTCCACTCCTCCGAGGAGGACTTCCAGGCAGGGTCCGGCGTTGCCGCCCCCTTCCCACCAGGCCTCTGAATAATTCACAGCCTTCGGGTCGAGCCCCTGGACCTTGGTGAGGAATTCGTGACAGAGCTCCGTCGTACGGTCCTTCCAGTAGACCTCCTTCCCCTTCTTGTTGAAGACATGGTGAGCCATCATCTCGAACATGGTGAGATGAGAACCTGTCTTGCCCACATTGTCGATATCGTTGAATCTGACGCAGGTCTGTGATATGCCCAAGGGGTTCGCGGGTGGCTCGACGACTCCCTGTATAACCCATGGCTGGAAGCCGTAGATGCTGGCCTGTGTGAAGAATACGTCATCTCTCCACCTGGCAGTGATCGGATACCTGCCGATCCTGGTGTGACCTTCCTTCTCCAGGAAAGACAGGAAGCTCTCCCGCATCTCATGGACGCTTAGCTTCTCCTTGAATAGCGGTTTTCCGATGAATGTATATTCTACACAAGGCGCCTCACCGCATGTCTCGCTGTCCCCAAGGGTCCAGTAGAACTTGCCACACGTCTTGCACTGCTTCCGCTGGAAGCCGTTGCTCTTGAAGAACTCGAGCTCGTAATCCTTGGGTTCCATCCAGGTTCTGGATGAGTCTTCAGAATATAACGGTTTTCGTCTGCAGAGTGGTGTTCCTGCGCCTCAGTCGACCCATATGCTTGTTCTCGATCATCTTGTGCAATCAAGGAGCGAATCCTGGATCCGACAACTTGTCCCTCAATTCCCCAATCGGTGCTCCGTCCTTGATGAGCTTCGATATCTTGGGCACTCCTTGCTTCGTGCCGAGGATTATCGCACCGATCATTTTGCCGTCGCGTATGACGAACTTCTTGTATATGCCTCCATCCTCGGTCTTGGCCCTGATCTCCTCGAATCCGGCATCAGGCGTCTCATGCTCGCTCCTCACTTTTCCTATCGAGGTGAGGTCCAGTCCCATGACCTTGAGCGTGTTGGAAGGAACAGTACCCGCATAATCAGGTGTGTCCAGACCACCTACCTTCTTCGCGGCTATCCGCGCCTCTTCAAGAGCGGGCGGTATCATGCCCCATACAATTCCATCGAACTCAGCGACATCGCCGATCGCGTAGATGTCTGGATCAGAGGTCTTGAGCGAAGGGTCTACGACGATTCCTCTGTTGACATTGAGTCCAGCATCTTTCGCGAGCCCGAGGTTCGGCCTCGCACCTGCGGAGACAACGACCATGTCGCATTCGATGGCCCGACCGTCCTTCAGCTTCACACCGGCCACTTCATCATCGCCTAGTATCTCTTCCGTCTCGGCCTTCGTCATCACAGTCGTCCCAAGCTTCTCGATCCATTTCTGCAGTATCTGCGCGCCTTCGTGATCCAACTGTCTCATCAACAGATGCTCTGCGTATTCCAGCACAGTGATCTTCAATCCGGGGAATCCTGTCGCGAGAGCCCTCGCTCCCTCCAAACCGAGCAGGCCCCCTCCGATCATCACTACACTCTTGGCATTCGCTGCAGCTTCTCTTATCAGTATTGCATCATCAAGAGTCCTCAGAGAGAACACTCGCTTCTTTGGAAGTCCCTTAAGTGGTGGGACGAAGGCGCTGGAACCATTTGCAAGTACGAGCTTGTCGTAGTCGATCCATTCATCGTTCACCTGGACCTTCTTGGCGCCTCGGTCGATCTTGTCCACCTTCGAATCCAGGACGAGTGTGATGAGGTTCTTGTCATACCATTCGGTCGGGTAGAACTGCATCGCGCTCTCATCGATCTCTCCCGCAACGAAGTCTATCAGTTTCGGACGAGGATAGTACGGTCTCGTCTCTTCGGTGAATATTCTGATATCGGCCTCTTGATCTGCATCACGTAAGGCTTTTGCGAAATTGGTCCCCGCGACATTGTTCCCTACAACCAGTATCCTCATACAACCACGACCTCTGGCATCTTGACTCGCGCTTATGGCATACTTATCCATTAACCTTACGCCGGCCTGTAAAAAAAAATAATCGTCGAGATTTGCATGCAACATGGTGACCCTAGATAAGATTATTATTCATGCGATTCTATCTCTGTTCCGAGGAATTGGGCATGAAGTGTGGAAAGTGCGGAGCTGACAATCCGAACTATGCGATCTATTGTGGGAAATGCGGGAATGATCTGCCGAAGGCGTCGCCGAGTGCACTACGCACACAAGAGTCTGATTCAACACCTGCAGCGGCACCTCAACCATCTGCTCAGTGGGCAAAGACCGAGACAAAGTTCTGCAGCAAGTGCGGGAAGGAGATAAGCGCAAGCTCGTACACATGTGAATTCTGCGGACAGCGTCCGTGGAGTGATGATGCGTCCAAGTGGGAACACTTGTACGACACGCCGCATTCATATTCTCCATCAGATGCGTATTCGACCTATGACGCTCCTTCATCTGTATCGCACTCCAATGGTCCTGTGATTGGCGGGATATTGGCGATACTCGCTGGGGTCCTTGCACTCGGGCAGGGATTGATTTACATGGCTGGCTCAGCGATGATCGATCTTCCTGGAACCGGGTCACTCTGCTTCTGTGGTGGCATCGATTTTGTGTTCGGAATGGCATCCGTTTTTGGCGGAGTCTCTGCTCTCAGACGCAAGCACTTCGGAATTGCCGTCCTCGGAGCCGTCCTTGGAATGCTGGGCGTGGGTTTGTTAATCGGGTTCTTGTTCGGCCTGATAGCTTTGATCTTCATAGCGATATCGCGCGAGGAGTTCGAATGACGGGTTGATTGTGCGAGTGGTGTGTGGATGCATGACAATCTGTGGCAAATGTGGCAACAGTAACCCTGAGGGTTCGAGGTTCTGCAACTCGTGCGGCTCGCAGTTTGAGCCCAAGGAGCAGGGTCCACCTGCGGGGATGATCCCAGAGGAGCATCCGTGCCCGCGATGCGGAAGCGGTGTACCTCCGTACATGGATTTCTGTCCCAAATGCGCAGTCTCATTGAAACGACCTGGTCAGTTCCACGAACCGGAACGCAAGTGTCCGAAATGCGGTAGAATCCTCGAGCATGGAGCGACGGTATGCCCCGTATGCATATGGGATTCTCCGAGTTGGATAGACGAGGCTTCACGACCGAAGAGCGACAAGCCAATAATCGTCGGGATATTGCTTTCGGCAGCGTTCATTCTAGCGGTTGTCTCCAGCGTCATGATGCTTGGATCATCGGAGAGCCTAGAGGATACATCTCCTATCGATATCTCGGGATTCGTCTCATGTTGCGTCATGATCATCTGGTTCGCAGCGATATCATCCCTGCTAGGTGCCATTCTCTCATTCAAACGGTCAAAGTACACCCTCGTGATCCTAGCAGCTGCCTTCGGCATGTTGGGGTTAGGTCCGTTCTATCTCGCGTCCGTGTTTAGTCTGATAGCCATGATCATCGCAGCCGTCTCGAAGGATGATTACAGGTCCTGAATGACGCGGCAATCATCTCTGACCGATAGGGCTCACGCTGACTGAATGAAAAATGAGAGACTTGGAAGGAAACAGAGATCTCATGTGCAATCCGTATAACGGCTGAGCCGAAATTGCTAAACCAACATGCGTATAAGCGGCTACAACTTTTAGTGGCTGCGGGCTGAATACCTCGGCGGACCTTGGTACTTACACCCCAGCTCTATCAACGCCATCATGTAATGGCGGTTGTAAGATGCCTCGTTTTCGGGGTGACTTCAAGCTTAGATGCGTTCAGCTTTTATTCACTATCGCGTGGCTGCTCAGCATTGCCTTGCCAGACAACTGATAGACTAGAGGCGACGAATCCTCGTTCCTCTCGTACTAAAGGATCCTTCCCGTCAGGCATCAAAACACTTCCAGCAAAAAGCAACAAACCTGTCTCACGACGGTCTGAACCCAGTTCACGATCCCTTTTAATGGGCGAACAACCCCACCCTTGGCAGCTGCTGCACCACCAGGATAGGAAGAACCGACGGCGAAGTAGCAAGCCTCCAGGTCGATATGAACTCTTGCTGGAGACGACTCAGTTATCCCCGGGGTAACTTCTCTGTAATCACTGACCCCCACTAGTGAGGTACAGTGGTTCGCTAGGCCCTGATTTCTCATCGTGGATCATTGTTGGGCTGATCCACGTCAAGCCGGCTTTTGCCCTTGCACTCTTCGATAGATTTCTGACCTATCTGAGCCGACCTTAGGGCGCCCTTGTTATCTTTTCGAGGGCGTGGCGCCCCACCCAAACTGCCCACCTACCGGTGTCCATCCGAGGATGTAAGTGGTACGAGTTCAAAAGAGCGGTGTTTCATCGTCGACTCGGAACTGACCTAGCGGTCAGCCCTGGTAACGTCTCCCGCCTACACTACACAATTGGACTCATATCACAACGACAGGTTGCAGTAAAGCTCCACGGGGTCTTCGCTTTCAGCTGGAAATTGACGGACTGTGCGCCGTCATGTAGGTTTCACCGGCCTCGACGCGGGGACAGTAGAGCTCTCGTTGGGCCTTCATGCAAGTCGCCAATTAAGCGACAAGGTATTACGCTCACTTCTGTTGCTTTCGTGACCTCCGATCTATCGGAGGCGGACCATGATTTCTCATGATCTCCGCATGTCGCCATGCGGGTCGGACTATATCTTCGCCATCAGTTGGCGTTCGGCGTATAGTCTCTGAGGATTCCAGATCATCGATCTGGCCTTTCCTGCTGATTACCTGCACTCACACATTTTCACTCATCGAGTAGTGTGAGATACTCAGGCGTCCCAGCATATGGCCGAATTTTACTAAGGCAACGCAGTCACCTTAAGAGGGTCATAGTTACCCCCGCCGTTTAACGGTCCTTTGCTCCCTTGTAAAGGAGTTTCAGATACCGTCACTGGGCAGGATTCAGCGGCAATACACATCCTTTCGGACTAGCTGCCACCTATGTTTTGGTTAAACAGTCGGGGCTCCCTTGTCACTGCGACCAGCTCATCACTGAGCTGGCACCGCTTCTCCCTAAGTTACGCGGCTAATTTGCCGAGTTCCCTCGCGTCAATTAACGCCGACAGGCCTTAGACTTCTCATCCAGGGGCACCTGTGTCGGATCTTGGTACGAACACTCCAGTTGTTTAACACATCCCTTTTCACGGACACCCGGGATAGGCTGAAGAGGGCCTTCGCCCTCCTACTCGTGATTTCGCCCGGTTCTCACCATTACGGTTCTCCCCAGGCATATACACTTGAACAGATTGGCGCTCCTGCTCAGCTTACCCAGATGTGTCAGGATGTGTGCAGAGACTGGAGCGGTGCAGGAATATTAACCTGCTTACCCTTTCGATGTTCTCGGTTAAGGAACACCTTAGGATCGACTAACCCTCGACTGACGAACATTGTCGAGGAACCCTTGCCCCTACGGCCGAGCGGATTCTCACCGCTCTTTGCTGCTACTCCCACCAGGATCCTCATTCGAATGCGGTCCATTCGACCTCACGGCCGAACTTCTATCCGCACACGACGCCCCCCTACCAGATTACCTTTCGGTACTCTCAAGTATCGGTGACTGACTTAGCCCCGTCCATTTTCAGGGCCCTTGATCTTGACCGGTGAGCTGTTACGCTATCTTTAAATGATGGCTGCTTCTAAGCCCACATCCCGGTTGTCTCTGACTAAGGACTCCTTTTGCCCGTTCACACTTAGTCAATACTTAGGGACCTTAACTTGAGGCTGGGTTGTTCCCCTTTCGCATACGGGGCTTACCCCTCATATGCTCACTCCTGGAGTCTACGGTGACGACAGGTTCGGAGTTTGGCAGGACACCGAGGGATTTCTCCCCCTAAATGTCCAATCGGTCGCTCTACCCCATCGTCCGCCTCGTCCAAGATCTACCTGCGAGTAGTTTCGGGGGGAACCAGCTATGTCCAGTTTAGATTGGCCTTTCACCCCTAGACGCAGATCATCCCAGTGATTTGCACCTCAACACGGGTTCGGTCCTCCACCCAGGTTTCCCTGGGCTTCAACCTATCCACGCCTAGATCAACTGGCTTCGGGTCTCTCACCGATGACTACAGGCGAGCCCACCTCGTCCCTGGCCCTTGCGGGTTGCGGACTTGTCGGTTTCCCTTCGGCTGCTTGGATCATCCAATTAGCCTCGCCATCGATCCGAACTCCCTGGCCCGTTATTCGAAACGGATAATACGACATCGGTCCACTCTTGCGAGTTTCGTCCCTTGCATGCCGTATATTACTGTCACTGTCTGGTTTCAGGCTCTTTGCACCTCCCGTTAAGGGTACTTTTCAGCTTTCGCTCACGCTACTACTGCACTATCGGTCTCGGGTCGTATTTAGGGTTGGAAGCCAGTGGCTCCCAGATTCACGCGCAATATCCAATGCGCACTACTCAAGGACACCCGGAATCATCTTTCCAGCTTATCTCTACAGGGCTGTTACCCTCTACGGCGCTCCATTCCAGGAGACTTCGAGTTGACTGGTTAAGATGTACCCGGGGCCTACAACACCACATCTCCGACCTATTTCTAGGCAGGATTCAGTTTGCCCTATGCCGCGTTCGATCGCCTTTAATAACGGCATCTCGGTTGATTTCTTTTCCTCGGGGTACTAAGATGCTTCAATCCCCCCGGTTCCCTATCCTCACGGATTGCTCCAAAGAGCAGGAAGTCCCATTCGGTCATCGCCGGATCAATAGCTCCTTGCGCTTACCCGGCGCTTATCGCAGCTTGGCACGACCTTCTTCGGCGCCCGAACCGAGCCATTCCCCAGACAGTTTAGCTAGCCGCTATGCTTGTCGGCTCAGCACACGTCCGGATTGCACATGATCGGTATTCACCGGGGCCCGCGAGTCCTTCCGTCCCGTTGCCCCTCAACCATCTTCCCCGGTCCATAAATGGCCGAGTGCACGTTTCCCAACCCATACGCAAGACGACGATTCCATACTATGAAATTATGCCTCGCCATGGCCTGGGGTATCCCGCTATGTTTGGTCCTGTATAAAAGCGTTGCCGTGCCTGTTTGAAACCCCATAAATTGGTGATGGAAGACAGGGTGATGTCGACGTCGCAACTGGGTCGCAGTCCGAACACCGAAATGTTGATTTGTCCAGTTGCTTATGGCGTGTTAGGATGGGGTGAGATTTATTGACTTCTGAACAACCAGAAACCCGCGGAGGAGATGTGATGGACGCTCCTGAAGAGTCCATCGGTTCTGAGCCCAAGACTGCGCCTCCCACTGATGCTGGCGCCGTTCAAGCAGACACCACATCGGTCCAGGGCGAGGAATGGATGGAAGAATATGAGGCAGAGAAGAATACGAAGAAGCCGAGGGGGAAGATACCTCATCTCCTTGGCATAAGCATCGCTGTCGCAATCGTGATCATGCTAGTCATCTGGACGTTGCTCAGTCCACAGGTCCTCCCTACGTCGGGAGAGACTTACTTGCGCTCGCCGACGTACGCAAATCTTGGGAACTACAGCGGGGATCTGGACATCAGATGGCTGTTGAACTCAGTCCATGTCGCAGACACCACCTGGGGCGTTTCGATAGCCGGCAGTCCACAGGTATCATCCGGGGATGTCGTGACATTCGATGTGCTGATCACCAAAGTGAACGAGGAGATGAAGAACCCGTGGTTCGTCGGGACCTCCATAAAGGTGAAGGATGCCGCGATGTTCACCGAGGACGGCACGCAGGTCGGAACGATGGTCGGCCGGTCGAGCGAAAGGTTCGGAACCATCGCGGAGATAGAGGCAACATTCGATTCGCCCGGGAATTACACATGTTACGTATACACGGAGATCACAATATACGGCAAGATGCTGGTCGGCTATGTCCCGGTGAAGGTTCTGCGCATGACCGCGTACCTGGACGCGGATATGATCGTCACGTAGGGGCGCGTCACGCTCATCATACGTTGATAGTTGATATATAGGGTAGCGGGCATCGGACATGATGGTCATGACGCTGGAACTCATACTCATCCGGCACGGCGAGACCGAATGGAACAAGGACAGGGTCTTCCGAGGTCAGATGGACATGCGATTGAACGCCACGGGCATAGTCCAGGCGGATGTGGTCGCGGACCTGTTGAAGGACAAGGTCTTCGATGCGATTTACACGAGCCCGTTGAAACGCGCGGTCGTTACAGCTCGCAGGATCGCAAAACCCCATGGCATCGAGATACGGGAGACACCAGGTCTATCCGACATGCACTTCGGTCTATGGCAGGGCCTGACCGAGGTCCAGGTGAAGGAGAGATTCTCCTCTGCCTACAGGAAATGGAATACCAACCCCGCCTGGATGAAGGTTCCTGGAGGGGAGACCACCAGGAAGGCCTGGAAGAGGATAAACAGTCAGCTGAGGGAGATCCTGTTCATGCACGGCACAGGGACCGTGGTCATCGTATCTCACAGGGTACCTCTGAAGATGATGACCGCATACCTGCTCAAGATGAAGAGGGGTGAGATAACGAAGATAAAGCACGACCCTTGCGCGATATCGATCTTCGATGTGCCGGACAGATACAATATCAAGGCGATAACTCTGAATGATTCCAGCCACCTGAAGAGGCTGGACCTGCCACCAGCCGAGGACTTCTGAAGGCCGCCTCAGAGATATCTCGCCAGTGAATCCAGGCTACTTATGCGCAGGTATTGTGAATCCGGGAACGCCTCGTTTCTATCGACCAGGATGGCATTCATGCCCGCACCGATCGCACCCACCATGTCGATGGACGGTCTGTCGCCCAGGAAGAGAGACCTGTTCGCCTTCGTCCCCGCCATATCGAGCGCGATCTCGAATATCCTCTTGTCCGGTTTCCTCACACCGACCTCGTCGGATATCACTATGAAATCGAAATATTTCTCCATGTCCAGGTTGGCAAGCACCCTTCTTGCGAGTTCGGTCGCATTGGATACGAGGCCTACCACGAAACCCCTCGACTTGGTTGCGATGAGCGTCGGTATCGCGTCCGGGTAAGGCACCCAGCTCTCGACCTTCATCGCATGGGTCTCGAACTCCTTGGACATGTCCCTCGAGTAAGTCTCCAGGTCAATTACCGACCCGATCTCTTCCAGCACAATCCTGTCGTAATCGTTCCAGAACGGTGTCTCGTCCTTTCCGTGCAGCTTCGAGAACGCGAGATCGGTGACTCGTTCGGCCTTTCGCATGGCGGAGATCAGCCTGGCATCATCGACATCCTCGCCATTGGACGAGAGCACCCTCGAGATCAGCTCCCTGTGGGTGGGGTTGAGGTCCCATAGGACCCCTCCCGCATCGAACATGACTGCGTCGAACTCTTCAGTCATGGCGCTCTCAAGGGCGTCCCATCGTATGTAATGGTGTTGCCCGCGGAATCTGAGTTCATCTGATCAGTTCCGGCACATCCGTCGGGATCCTGGCGACTTTCACACCGGCGGCTTCGAGTGCGGTTATCTTGCTCTCCGCGGTACCTCTGCCTCTCGCGATAATCGCGCCTGCATGTCCCATCCTCTTGCCTGGAGGCGCAGTCCTTCCAGCGATGTATGCGACTACGGGCTTGGTCACGTTCGTCTTGATGAACTCCGCGGCCTCCTCCTCGGCCGTACCTCCGATCTCTCCGACCATCACGATCTTCCTGGTCAATGGGTCGTCCTGGAACTTTGCCAGCACATCCACGAAGTTCGTTCCCGGGACCCTGTCCCCTCCGATGCCGACACAGGTCGATTGCCCGATGCCTTGCTCGGTCATCGCGTTGACGATCTCGTATGTCAATGTGCCGGATCGGGAGACCACGCCCACGTCTCCCTTCATGAATATCTTGCTGGGCAGGATGCCCACTTTCCCAAGTCCGGGCGATGCCAGGCCTGGGCAGTTGGGCCCTATCAGTACGACGCCCCTGCTCTGGGCCACCGCGACGAAATGTATTGCGTCGTGGACAGGCACATGTTCCGTCACCGCGACGATGGTCTTGATGCCAGCGTCGATCGCCTCCATTACGGAGTCGCGGGTGAAAGGCGCGGGGACGAATATACAGGAAGTGTTCGCTCCCGTCTTGGCGACCGCCTCAGCGACCGAGTTGAAGACAGGTATGTCGTTCACCGTCTGGCCTGCCTTTCCAGGGGTGACGCCTGCGACCACCTTCGTTCCGAAATCCTTCATCGCTTTTGAGTGATAAGTCCCCTGGTAGCCGGTTATGCCCTGTACTACCACCGTTGTGTTGGAATCTACAATGACTGCCATAGTATCACCTCAGTGACTCCTTCGAGGCCTTCTCAGCGGCCTCGCTCAGCCCAGATGCGGGTATCATTCCCGCGTTACTGAGCATCTCCCTCCCCAGCTCCTCGTTCACTCCCTTGATGCGCGCGACTATGGGTACCTTGTTCTTGATGTCCTTGATCGCCTCCAGCACCCCTTTGGCGACCGTGTCGCACTTCGTGATCCCGCCGAATATGTTGAGCAGGATGACCTTCGGGTTCGCCTCGCTCATGAGCTGCATGGCCTCCCTGACCTTCTCTGGGTCGTCTGTGCCCCCGAGGTCGAGGAACACGCCTGCCTTGCCCCCGAACATGTTGATGCTGTCCAATGTCGCCATCGTGAGTCCCGCCCCGTTTGCGATGACACCTATGTTTCCATCCAATTGTACGAACGCGATGTCGAGCTTCTTTGCCTTCGCCTCCAAGGGCGTGAGGTCTTCCTCCAACTCATCGTATTCCTTGTGCCTGAACATTGCATCGGAATCGATGGTTATCTTGGCGTCACCGGCGACGACCTTTCCGTCCTTCGTGATGACGAGTGGGTTGATCTCGACCAACTCCGCATCCTCGCTCTCGGCCAATTCATAGATCTTGGATACGATGCCCATGACCTGTGTCGCCTGCTCCTTGGGCAGCTCCAGGAAGCTGGCAACCCGCCTGCCGATGAACTGCTGATATCCCATCAGCGGGTCGATGGATAGCATGAGCAACTTGTCATCGGGGACGGATTCGATATCCATCCCGCCGCTTGCGGATGCCATCAGAAGCATGCCCCGGCGGCTTCTGTCTATCGTCATTCCCAGATACAGCTCTTTGTCGACCTCGAGCCGCTGCTCCAGGAGCACCTGCTTCGTGACGTATCCCTTGATGTTCATGCCTAGGATCGCGGAGGCGGCCTTCTTCGCTTCGTCGACTGTCTCCGCGGGCTTAATGCCGCCCGCCTTGCCTCTTCCCCCTATCAATACCTGAGCCTTCACCATGACGGGGCCTGGCAACGTCTTGATCTCGTCTGGCGAGGACACGACCTGTCCCATCGGGATCGGTATGCCGTGCTTCCTCATCAGCTCCTTGGCTTTGAACTCATACAGTTTCATCTCATATCCGCCTTCACTCGTAAGCGGAAACCACCGTATTTAGCAATTATCACGAGACAGATATTCATGTTCCTGTGGACGCGATCGTGCAACTGCGTAGAAAGGCTTATCAGACATCCATCCAATCAACCAGCCCTATGCAGCGAGATGTGAAGATTGAAACTTTGGTCGCGTTGTCTGCGTTTGTGTTCGTCACGCTCGCTGTGACTATGTTCCTCGTGCCTTTCGAGGACAATAACACCAGGATATTCTTTGTGAGCCTCGCAGCGGTCCTCGTTTCGATCAATATAGCCGGGTTCTTCATGGTCTGGAGCTCCTCGCCCACCATAGTGGACGAGATATTCCTGATGACCCCGGACGGACGGCTTCTGAAACATTACACCAGGCGGCTGAGGCCCGATCAGGATGAGGACATCCTCGCGGGTATGCTCACCGCCGTGCAGAACTTCATACGCGAGAGTTTCGATGAGAGCGGTGGGCGGCTGAGGGAGATACGTTTCGAACACTACGACATCGTGATATCCCATTCCAAGAACGTCGTCATCGCGGCGATAATCTCCACCAAGAAGCCGGAGAAGCTCAGGATGCAGCTGACCATGGTCACTGACGACCTCGAGAAGCACTTCGGGAGCAAGCTCAAGAACTGGGCGGGCGACAAGGCCGACCTGACCGGTGTGGACATCATAATGAAGAAGCTTCTGAGTGGTAGATATCGAAAGTCCCTCTGACGATAAAAAGCTTTTAAGCCATCCACTGCCTATTGCGCTCCTGGATGGAGCTTAAGGAGCTTCTGATGAAAGTCGTCCTCCTGGGCGACGGAGCAGTAGGCAAGACATCCCTTATCGCCAGGTATGTCGTCAACAAGTTCGATGACAAGTACATCGCTACCATTGGTACCAAGGTGTCCAAGAAGGACATGCAGTTGACGAAGCCAAACCTGATAATCAACCTCAGATTGATGATATGGGACATCTTGGGTCAGAAGGAATATGCCAAGATCCGAAGCGCGAGCCTGAGCGGTGCCCAAGGCGTAATCGCCGTGGGAGACCTCACCCGGCCCGAGACCGTCCAGGCGATCGAGACTTTTTGGCTCAGAGAGGTCGGGAGCGCCGTGGGCAAGGTTCCGACCATACTCATCGGGAACAAGGCGGACATCGCGGACATGACATCGATGTCCACCACCACCCTGGAGTCGATGGGACAGAAGCTCGGATGCCCGATATTCTTCACGAGCGCCAAGACAGGTGAGAACGTCGAGGCTGCGTTCGATGCGTTGGCGCAGATGCTCGTAGAGAATGTGGTGGCCAGCAGGATGAAGGCTGAAGAGGACGCACTCCAGTCGCTCGCAGAGGTCGTGGACTATATCATTCAGGACTTTTGTGCGCAGTACGGCGACCTCGAGAAAGCCATGCTGATAGTCCAGCACCAGTTCGAGGAGGCGGAAGTGGACATTAGGAAGCCGAACAAGGACGCGGTCCTCCAGGCGCTGGAAGGCCTCGCGAAGGCGGAGGAGCTCTCGCTTACCAAGACCGTCGCCCTCGTGAACCTGGAAGAGCGCCAGAAGCTCGTGGTGCTGGCCAAGGGTTAGGACATCTGGATTCGTTGTCGAAAATAGGAAGTCCAACCAAGTCGGAGGCCAAGGTTTTATAAGGCTCGAGCCATCCCGACTCTGGAATGAAGGTCCACTACATAGCAGGGGTGGCGTACGACAGCAACGTGTACCTTCTGGAAGGTGACGACCCGATCCTCGTGGATGCGGGCACGGGCATGAATGTCGATACGACTCTGGAGGAGGTGTCTAGGATAGTCCCTCTGAAGGATATCGGACGTGTGGTGCTCACGCACAGCCACTACGACCATATGGGCGGGGCCGAGGCAATCCAGAAGGCGACGGGCGCGAAGCTATACCTGCACGAGATAGAAGCGGATCTGATATCGGCCGGAGATACCTCTCTGACCGTGTCGCAGATGTTCGGCAGGAAACTCGCCCATCTTGATGTTGAACCACTCAAAGCCGGCCAGAAACTCAAGTGCGGTTCTGCCGAGCTAGAGGTCCTTCACACCCCAGGTCATTCGCCAGGTTCCATCACGCTCCTTGACAGGGCAGGCATGTCCGCGATAGTGGGCGATACCGTGTTCTGTGACGGGGGCGTTGGCAGGTGGGATCTTCCGAGCGGGGACCTGTCTGAGCTTAGATCATCCATCATTCGATTGAAAGAGCTGGGACTGAAGAACATGTACCCAGGTCATGGGTCGTACGCCGAAGGTGATGCGCAATATCATCTGAAGCTATCAACGGAATACATATCGGAGGCATACTGATGAAAGTGCTGAAGTGCACGGGGCGCAAGGAAGTCTGCAACAAATGCGATCTGCCAGAGAAGGATGTGGATGAGCTCATAGCGGTGCTCAAAGCCGGTGAGCTGATCGTCTTCCCGACGGATACACTGTATGGCATAGGTGCTGATCCGTTCAAGGAATCTTCCGTGAAGAAGGTCTTCATCGCGAAGAACAGGCCGTTCGACATGCCTCTTTCCATCGCGGTGAGCAACGAGAAGATGATGGAGAGCGTCGCCGTCCTGAACGAGAAGGCGAGAGCAGTCATCAGGAAGTACATGCCCGGACCGATCACGATAATGCTTGCGAAGAAGCCCAGCATACCGGATATTCTCACATCAGGTTCGAACCTCGTGGGCATCAGGATACCGGACCATCCCTTGGCGATCCGCCTAATCGACAGGTTCGGACCGATCACCGCGACCAGCGCCAACCTGCACTCTCAGAAGGACCCGGTGGACGCTTCGATATCGAAGAAGGATCTGAAGGACCATATCAAGATCTGCGTCGATTGCGGCAAGACCAAGTATGCCGCCCCATCGACCATCGTGGACGTGTCGGATGGCGAGGTGGATGTCATCAGGAAGGGCGTAATACCTCAGGAGGAGATTGAGAACGCCCTCCGTTAATGACGACATGCTGAAGAAATACAAGCTTGCCGGAACCCTCGCCCGCGAGGCGAGGGAGTTCGGCGTTTCTCACGCCAAGGCTGGCGTCAGCGCGCTGGAGCTCGCCAACGCCATGGAATCGTTGATCCGCTCCAAAGGTGGAGAGTGCGCATTCCCTGTCAATATCGGTATCAACGAGGTCGCCGCCCATTATACCCCATCCAAAGCAGACGATGTCCTACTCAAGATCGGGGACGTCGTCAAACTCGACGTAGGCTCCCACATAGACGGATATCCAGCGGATACATCCGCAACCGTGGAGATTGGCACCAGGAACAACCAGTCACTCATCACTTCAGCCGAGGACGCTCTGAAGATGTGCGTGGAGATGATCGCACCTGGTACTACTCTTTCTGCCATAGGAGAGGCTGTGGACAGAGCGATATGCTCTGCAGGGTTCAAGCCGATCGAGAACCTCACGGGTCACAGCATGGAACGTTTCAATCTCCACGCAGGCCTGAGCATTCCGAATGTAAAGACAAAGGACAGGGCCTTTGTCGAAGAAGGCATGATCCTTGCGATCGAACCGTTCTCAACGACGGGTTCCGGAAGGGTGAAGGGTGCTTGCAGGGGGAATATCTACAGGATAATGAGGGACCGCCGCGCACCCGCGGAGATATCCACGATGTTCTCACGGATGCAGAGCAGATTCGGATCGTTCCCTTTCGCATCCAGGTGGTGCGACGATCTTCATCCGAACGCCTCGACTCTCCTTCCGAAGATGTTGCGTATGGGCATGGTGATGAACTATCCCGTACTGTCCGAGGTTCGTGGAGGCATAGTCGCCCAAGCAGAACACTCAGTGTTGGTCACCAAGAATAGCTGCATTGTTCTGACTTGACGGAAGAAGTTCCGAGCAAGCTTATCGTTGCCTCGTCCACTCCCAAAATCGATTCTTTTCAAGCTGATCCAAATGACGCTTGTTCCCCGCCGATGCCTCCCCACCCAGGCCCTCGAAGGGCACAGGTGGAGAGGCATGACGAACACCTCTTTTGTGAAAAAGTTGTGGGTGGTTCGAAATTCTGGAGGAAATGGCGAGGTGTGTTGGTGATGCCCCTCCTTTTTGGAGTTTTGCAGACCTCCTCCGAGCCTGACAGAGGTTAATATGATTCACTTATTTTAATCCTTTTCGCTTTCACCACAAGTCGTTGGTTCATTTCTAGAAGGGGTTTTAGTCGAGTGAATACATGATTGTGCCAGAACGCACCCATTTGTGTGGATGGTTTCCCATTTTGTTAGCATGTCTTTTATTGATACGCTAATCATAGACGTCGTCGCAGACTGCGAATCTTTAATAGATATGTGACGCTAACCGTTGAACCAAGCGAGGGTAGCCAAGCCCGGTCAAAGGCGACAGACTCAAGATCTGTTCTCGTAGGGGTTCCCCGGTTCAAATCCGGGCCCTCGCACATTATTTGATGGTAAAGTATTTATGGCCAGATATTTATCAAACATTGATGAAAAAACCCCGCGGAAGGCCGAATTTAGGGAAAACCGAGACCATCCGACAAAGGGCTATCAATGTCTATCTCCCGACCGAAGAGATGATCGAGAGATGGAAATCCGAGGCCGAAAGATTCGGTGTTCCACTGTCGCGATTCATCGTCGAAACGGTCGACGATTCCATCCGGAAGAATCCTGCGGGGATCACTCCGAGGGAGGAATTGGAGAAGGAACTCAACGATGCGAAGGCGGAAGTGAAGCAGTTGAGTGCGAGGCTCGAGCCTCTTGAAGAAGCGTTGAAGAGGGCCGATGTCACAATTGCAGATTACAGATCGAAGCTCACTGAGCCTGTATTGCCCTCAGCCGATGCAGAACTCACATCCCGGTTAATCGAGCTTTTCCTTGCTGAGATGGTGCTCAATATCGATGAAGTGCCTGAGACTCTCGGGATCAAGTTGACCAGCAGCAAGGATGTCGCTAGGTTGCAATCATCGGTCGATCTGTTGAAGAAAGCGGGGCTGGTCGAGAGCGGAATGTTCGAATGGAGGTGGACTGGTGGAGCAAAGCGCAAGCCACGAATCTCTCCGGAAAGACGGAGAGGGCTTAAGCGAGTACATTGAGGTCTTCCTGGACGACTGCAGGCTTCGCGGTATGACACGCTACTCGATTCATTCCTATGCTTCAGCTCTGAGAAGCTTCAGACGGCATCTTGAAAATTCAGGGATCACAGACGTCGTACGTATCGACAAGAACGCGATAAGGGACTATATCCGTCTGCTCAGGGAGGAGCGCAAGCTTGCCATATCCACGCTTGAGAATCACCTATCCAGCATCTCGGCTTTTCTGGACTATCTCGTCTATGAGGACGTGATCGAGTCGAACATTGCATTGGCTGTAAGGAAGCGCTATGTGCGAAGGTACAAGGCCGATGCCCCGGACGGTGCTCAAAGGAGGAAGCTCATAACGACGGAGCAGCTCAAGATGCTCGTCGGTTCGATTCTGGATGCAAGGGACAAAGCCATCGTTGTACTGCTCGCGAAGACTGGAATACGCAGGAGCGAGCTGGTCACTATCGACATGGCGGACATCGACCTGGTCGAGATGAAGATTGTACTGAAGCCGAAGGCAAAGCGTTCGAACAGAGTCGTGTACTTCGACGAGGAGTGCAGTCGCATTCTCAATGACTGGTTGATTGTGAGGCAGAGATACTATCGGAAGGGACAAGACGCCCTATTCATCACGACTTCAGGTGGCCGACTCGATAGGAATGGTGTGTATTCAGCCGTCACAACACATGCCGCGCGTGTAGGTCTTCACAATTCCACGTCCAAGAGGCTCGAAGATCACTTCACGCCGCACTGCCTACGCCATTGGTTCACCACTTATCTTCGAAGATCCGGTATGCCTCGAGAGATGGTCCAGGAGCTTAGGGGCGATATTCGATCCGACGCTATCGACATCTATTATCATATTGACGAAGAGCAGCTCAAGCGGGTCTATCTCAATCATATTCCCAAGCTCGGGATATTCTGAACAATTGCCCTCCCTCGCTGAGAAAAGGTCATAGGGGCGGAAATGAAGACCATAGACCATCGAGTGCGATTCGCGAATAGTCTGTCGAGATGGGGCTGGTCGAGAATGATTGGAGGAAGTGCCAATGCAAGACAATGTGACTATTTTCACCTGCCCCTTATGCAAGTCAATGGGATACAATCACGTTTAATACTCCGATGAACATGATTAGCCTGGACAAGAGGCCCGAACAAGATGGCTCGGAATCGACCCTCCCAGACAATCAGAGGGATTTGACATTGAGGGTACGCACAAAAGAATACGAGATGCTTGACGGCACCAGGAAAACTCTGGTTGAGCGAGTCGGAGATGGATCCATCATCACCCGGTTTGACAAGACACCTCTCCCAAGAGGTCCAGATGACGTCGTCTGCCCTCACTTCCTCGAGCTCAAATGGGCAACGGGTTGTCCATATTCTTGTGCATGGTGCTACCTTCAAGGAACATTCAGGTTCCAGGATTACGGAAAGAATCCTCGACCGAAGGCATTCACGAGAGTGGAGAAGCATCTTCAGGCGTTCTTCGAAGGGGATGGAATACGGCCGGAGATTCTGAACTCAGGAGAGCTGTCGGATTCGATGATCACTGAGCATAGAGTGAGACCATTCTCCCGATTCGCAATGGAGCTCTTTGAAGCACAGAACCGCCACAAGATCCTGTTCGTGACAAAGTCGCCTGAGATCGGAAACCTCCTTGAGGCGGGAGATACGAAGAGGTCAATTGTCAGCTTCAGCATCAACGCGGAGAAGGTTGCAAAGAGATGGGAGAAGGCGCCTCCTGTGAAGAATAGGATTGAGGCGGCGGGCCTTCTCAATGATGCAGGATTTAAGGTGCGACTGCGAATAGACCCGATGGTACCTATCGAGGGCTGGAAGGAATCATATTCGAACCTCCTTGAGAATGTTTTCTCAAGATTGACTCCGGAGAGGATTACGATCGGCTCGCTCAGAGGATTGCAGAGTACGATCAACAATTCTAAAGACAGGAGCTGGACGGAATACCTCGATGAACGGTCGAACTGGGGCAAGAAGATCGGAACTGCGACACGGAAGGAAATGTACACCACATTGACAACGACCCTGAAACAGTCTCATGGATTCAGAAAGGTTGCATTCTGCAAGGAAACCGTCCAGATGTGGAAAGACCTAGGCATGGACTACAAGAAGATTAGATGCAATTGTATTCACTGAGAATCTCAGATGAACTGTATCCGAGTCTTCAATCCAGATGCCTTCTGCCTGGGGTAACAATGTCTTCGACGGCTTCCAGTACATTCTACTTTTATGCCTGGAGGATTGCTTCCCTCAAGTTCTCTTAGAACGCAGTTCAGATGTTTTGGTAGGTACGGAGTTTCGACAACCACGAATCTATCGAGCTCGTCTATGAGATGCATGCCATTGTTCAGTTGAGTCGTCAAGACGGTTTTCAACGGAGCGAGGTCGGACCCGAAGAGACGAGATTGGCCCTTGATTGTTCGGTCTGAGAATCGGTAACTCCCTGTTTCATCTATCTTCCAGAACGCAGTCTTCATCTCCAGCAATCCCTTGACGCTGTTCGTGCCGTGAAAGAGCGAGTAGATCGGTGAATCGTTTTGGTCCAACATATCAAACGCTCTGGCATATTTGACCCCTGCAACCTTCTCGAGCTGCGTTCGATATAGCTCCCTTAGGAAATCAATGCGGCCACTCTGGTTATGCATATCGAACGCTTTGGACCATTCGTCTGTTCCGAATAGCCTGTCAAAAGTACTTGCAAGCTCAGGCCTTGATTTGAATCGGTCTATGTCACGGGTCATGAACGTGATTAGAACCTCGCTTTTTTTATTGGACATGATCCGTTGAATGGTAGACATCGGCGTGTCCGAGAAGCCAAATGGGTCGATGAAGACAAGGGCTGGAGCTAATGCTTTCTCGCTATTCTCTATGCCGTCAAGGGCTCTCGTCACGGATTCATCGAATTCGCAACACTCATGTAATATCTTCAGGTTCTTTGGCAGAGTGTGTTGAATCTGGCCAATCTCAGATACTAGGTTATCATACCTATCCGAACGAGATTCTATGAACCAGAATACGATTTCGCATGGCAGATTCAGAATATGATCCCGGGCGACCTCAAGTGCAATAATGGGAGATCCTTGTTCATCCCCCTTGTAACGACCCGGTCCAGCAAAAGCATCGATGTACAGAATTCTCTTTGTCTTCGCTCTACTGAGAATCGGGAACCAAGCACCTAGGTATGACTTCAGAATGGCATGCTTAGCCTCAGTGTGCGGTTGCATCTCCCAGATTGTGTCTTCTATCGGTGACAGACTAACCGACCATCCCTCTGAAAAAGCAGAGCATCCGGAATTTATCCCGTGCTCATGACCTTCTCCCGAAATCCACCATGTACTTAGAATGCGTCATATGGTTATAAACTCCTTGGCCCACCAGCTCGAGAGCGGTCTGCCCTTGAAGCACCTAGGAGTAGGCGGGATATGCCGTATGATCGATGATTTTCTAGTCTATTCCCTCAGAATCCTCCTGGCTCGAGCTATGACCACCTCAGCACGGTCGGGTTTGCCCCATTCTAGTGCCGAGAAGTCTGGAGTGCTGCCGATTCCGAAAGTCACCTGAAGCATCATCCTGATGAAGGAACCAATGTACCACATCGAGAGCCCCGCCACGATTACCGTCACAACTACCGCGTACGAATGGAAATCACCCAGATGATCCGAGGAAGCAAGTAGTGTGATGGACAGAATGACGACCACCAGAGTCGAGCCCACTGCCATTATTAAACTGGCAGGAGTGGTCTTCTGGAAGTGATATTCGAGGGATTTAGTGCGTGTTAGTAGGCTCGCAATCAGACGGTAGCGGGCAACATCGTTCGACAGAGCCTGCCTCTTGTCACGGAGCTCATTCCTCCTTGCTTCTTTCTCCTGAGCGGTCTTTGGGTCGTCCAACAATCCTTCGACTTTATTACAGATATCATCCACGCGGGTGACCTTGCCCTCAAGTGCATCGGAGTACCAATCCCCCACGTCCCTTCGGATTGTTTCGAGGTCCTTCGGAAGTTCTCCTCGGCTCAGGTTCCTGGCCTCTCGCACAGCCTCCTCAAGATAGGAGCTCTGGCGGTCTCGGATTCTCTGATGGAGGAAACCCATCAGAGCGAGTAGCAAACCCGCCATTGTCGCATATGCTTGTGTCAATGACGAGTACAGGTAGTGCTGTGTGTCGATTTCGATGTGAAGTGCATGGCCGAAGCGGCAATACAGAACGAGGAGTATGCTACCTATTCCCAGAGAAGCCACTATCGTGATTACCACAGCAATCGTAATCCGATGCCACAACTCTGGAGTGGCATGGATTTCTCGCCAGAATACATACCACTTCATTTCACACCTCCATGATTCTTGTCGCCCTTCCGAGACCCCTGGCAACTCTCATGGCATCCTCTTCCCACAACTCTGACAGAAGGAAGCTCCTCCAATTCGAGGAGCGCCACAGAATGGGCAGAAACGGGAGCCTTGGGTTCCCTGCGTATCAGTTGGTGGTTGGTTATACGCATACTGTTGAGGATGTGTCTGAGACTGTTGGCCTTGATGAATCGTGACGCCATCCCGGGACATCTTCTTCAATGCGGATCCGGTCCGCCATTGGCCTATGTATCCGAGGAATTTGGCACCCTTCACCAGAATCCACAGGACCACAGCAATGATTATGACTACGACAAGCCCGGTGCAACAAAGCGCGAAATCTTCCTCCAGCACCATCGAACCGCCCCACTTTCGAAACGGTGATGGTCATTCCCCGATTAGTTCCTTTGCATTCCGGGCTTCCCACTATGTTTTGATTCGCAAATCACTATAATGAATCATCTAGAATGCGGGCGATCGGCAGGTTTCCGAGCAGATTCAACTCGATATTCGTTAGATTGCCAGATACTGGAATCATGTTCGTTCCTAATCATCAGAGAAAAGCGCATAGGAGCGGATGGACCGGGGACCTGACGAAGGGCAAACTCCTAGGAACCCTTCATGCCTGAGTATGATTCGAGTAAGATTCAGTCAGTATTACAGAGAGCTGCTCTCCCTACATACATAATTTGATGTGAGGCGATGAACTCTACACATTCGTGAGAGAAGCCAAGGAGGAGAGGTCTGTGGAACGACAAATGTTTGAGTCCGCCATAACCCCGATCATCATGGTACCTCCCAAGAAGTTGATGCAATATGCATCTAGAAAACTGGTTTCGCTGAAGGATTGCTCCTCGTGCCAGAGTGAATTTATTGTTCGGGAACATGGTCTGACCGCGCAGAATCTTGCAATATATCTCAGGATGATCAAGATTCTCAGCAGGAACAGCACAAAGGATTACTGCTACGGAAACGACGAGGAGGGCGGTGTTCTGTGCTATGGGCGGGAGACTCTGCCATTTGCTTCGAGTGTCCAGCGGGAGGTCTTCTCGATGATTGCCTGTGCCGCGAACAGCGTTAGGAAATGCAACGGAGACAAACTTCTCTTGAAGAAGCTGATTGCCAAAGGAAGAAGGGACAACACAAGTTGGTGGGGCTCTCTCAGCCGCGGAGTCCTTGCAATGAACAACTCCTATCAAAGGACTGGTTTCTCCGATTCCAAAGACATTCTCACTCTTAGGGACAAGCGAGGATTCGTTATGATCTTCCTGCATGGACATCAACTGAAGGATTTTCTCAGAGGTCGAAGACCCGAACAGGCTAATCGCGGGCAACGGATGTTTGACGCCCCTGATTACATTCACTTAGGACATTTTCACCGGTTGGGAGTTCTCAACATTCCAGGGTGTCGGAGTCTCATAAGTCTTGGAGGGTCTTGGACCTATGGCGCCTATGCTAATCTGAAGGAGTACTACCCTGAGATTCTATCTGATATGGGCTTCTCCAAGACTTCAAAGGATGACAAAGGCAATTTTCACATGGACTTCTTCAGATTAGAGATTGACTTGGAAGCCTTCCGTAAGAATAGCACGCAGATATCCTCGAACCCCGTGAGCATCGCCAAGAGAGTGGAAATCACCAGAAAACAATTTAGAGGTGGAGTCAAGTTCGTGCTTCCAGGAAATCATGACCCAATCGACGAAATGTATGTCCACCGAAGCGCTGGAAAATGGGATGATCCATTCAATCCAGAGAACCTACACGGCATTGCCTGCGGCGACTATGCGGACTTCCAACAGGTTGAAATGAAGACGGCTAGGAGACTATTTCTCTCGATGCTCGAGGAAGAAGGCTTTGCTCCGATTTCAGAACTGAAACGGTCAAGCAAGACCTGACACCAGAACCTTTGTGAGCCGTTTGCACAATTGATGGAGTTCTCGCAGAAAGAGAGGGTCGCAACCGTTTTACAGCGTTTCGTGACCGCAAACCAAGGGATCTGTAAGCCCCACTAGATGCATTACATCACCTACATTCCTCTGCGCCCCGCTCGCGCTGCCGCGCGACCCTTCGGGGATAGCATCACCCCCCGCCCCGCGTGGGGTGCTGACGACGCCGGATTTGCTGGCGTTTAGGTAGCGTTGCGACCAACAGGCTAAGAGACAATGAAATCCCGAAATCCGCGGGGCTGCAAGATCACGGAAACGATTCAACTCTGACGTCGCAGCAAATCACCCATCAATCAGACGATAATGGCACGCCTCGCAATGCGCATACCACCCGACCGGAAGCTCCTTGTGCAATGCCTGAGCCGAACGAATATCAGCATAACAGATAGGGCAAACAAGGCAAGGCGGAAATCATCCGAAGCAAGAAAGAATAGAAAAGAGGCTTCAGGGGCTGCAAAACCCCTACTTTCAACGCTCTTCCTGAGATGCCATTCTGGAAGGATAGTTTACCTTTTCCGACCGAGCCAGGCATTTCGGCGGGTTCAAATCCCAATGAGTCGTTGGGAAAAGGTCATAGAGGCGAATGGCGATGCTCCTTGTTGATGAAGCATGTGGGTTATTATCACCATGTTCGACAATATGAAAAGGATTGGCACAACGTGATGGATGAACCATATGCGTTGTTCATAGGGGAACACCCATTGAATCGATACTTCTACTGTACGGAGGATCATGAGGATGGTCCAGATTGTAGCAGCTATAAGCGGACAATTCTCTCCAATGCGCTCTTTCAAGTTGCCCAAACATGTGGCTGTGTAGTGGTGGAAGGCCGCTCGAAGTGGGCGAATCTTCTTGCCTTCTCCCATCACTTTGGCCTAATAGACATCTTTAGTTCAGCCGAGGAGCGCAAGCTTGGCAGATTCCGTAATATCGCAGAAGATATTTCCGAACATATTCGGGATCTGGCCACGAATTGCACCCGGCGTAGAAGGCTGCTTGTGTTTAGCGTTCTAAAGGATTCACCATCCCACGAAGCTTGGCTCATATGGGAAATGGTGAAGATTGTGATAAGAGGAGAATCCATAGTCCGAATTCCTAGATTAGTAGAGGGCAATATTTGGCCCAGAGGCAGAAGCAGGGAAATCTGGATAGACTGCGTGTGCAGGAAGATTGACAAAGAACACTCTCCTCCAAACATGAACCCGATAGTCCCAAGAAGAAGAAGGTTTGTGAGGGGCAATGATCCCCTCAGAAAATGATCAAAGAGTCTAACCTATTTCTCAATGTGTCTACTCGGTGAAGATGCCCTAACAATGGCATTCTGGGGTGTAAGCCCGTCAGTTTCGTGGTTCCTAATCCCCAGGGTCCACCATTTCTGAGGAAAGGCCTCAGAGGCGGGACCGGATCTCTCAAGTCGACGAGAGCATCTATGTTCAAACAGTAGTGCCTGCAAAAGAGTTTCTTGACCCTGCGACGGAGGGTCTTTCGGGTAGGCTCAAAGACTCAGTCAGTTCAGTAACCGACAATTCCTCAAGAGGAACTTCTGCACGCGGGTTTCCATAGTATTGTGCTATCACTCGCGGATGGTCTGTTCCAGTGAGAATCCTTCTGTAGACAAGAATGCCGCTGATTCGTGTGGTATCTGGGTTCTTCTCAGAAAGCGAGGTCTTGCCATTGTACAATTCGTGTATGTGTATCTCATCGGCGTGCACGAGCGATGACGAGATGTTCACAACAAAGACATAGGGTTCCCCCAAGCTAGGTACATTCTTGTCGTACTTCGCGTTGAATTTCTGCAGAATCTTGCTCTTGAGACGTGATGTGTCCAGGCCATGAACTCCGCTGGCGTGCCGAACGACTCTCTCCGGTTGGAGATTGTATACTTCAAGTATCGGGCTCTGAATTGTGAGATGTGGTCTTGAGTCATACGGCCCTCGTAGCCCGTTCACGGTCCTTCGGACGTCGACACGATGTCGCCTTCGTAGTAGACTTATGACTTCGAGCTCACAGAGAGTGTCTTCTGCACGGTCGTTCCTTTGAAGGTCTTTTCGGCATTGCCCCAATCCTGGCAGGTCCTGACCCAGACGACTGAATATGTCATCCCAATATGCAATGATATTCCTGGAGTAGTACATTCGGTCGATCTTCGAGGCCTCTGTTATCGCAGTGTTGATATCTGTTGCATTCTGAAGCTCCACAATTGCAGCGGATAGTTCGCTGTCGGTTGCCATCTTATGGTCGAACATGTAGAGTAGTAGATGTCGAGGTGCACTCTCGACACACATGCTAGTGAACCATTCCTTGGAAACGAATCTGCAGATGTTCGGTATCCTCGTGAGATTCTGGATGAGCTGGTCGCAGTCGACTGATCTTGGCGGATGCTGTATCTCATCGATAAGCATGAGTGCCTGGAAGACCTGATTGTTTTCTCCTTTGGCTACGGATTTCACATCGAGTCCCATCGCCTCTGAGATTTCACGTACGCTTCCTACGCAGGAGTCGATTACGATTCGGTCATCGCCATCATCCGATTCAAGGAGGTCGGATATTGTATCCTTCAGTATATCCATGCGAATGTCAAAACGGAGAGTATCCGGTTCGTTCCAGGCTTTCAATCGTTCGACAAGCCCAATGGTGTCATCCTTGAAGAGTGCACGGAATATGTCGGATACATCCACGAGGAGCCGCGAAGGGGCAACCTCGAGGTAATCGTCGAATCTCCGGAATCCATGGTCATTCTCAATCTTCCCGATACCCTCGAATAGGTGATCTCGCTCCCCGATACCGAAGAAGTCGAACAGCGGATAGTCCTGAAGAATCTCCGAGAGGTAATGAGTAATGAATTCGCAATCTTCTTTGTGGATTCTTATCAGAATCTCGCAAAGACAGTACGAGCCGAAACCGTCAGGGAGCTTGCCTACTGTGGATGCCAACCTCTTCAACCCATCAGCCGAGTATGCATCCATAATTGACGCATTCTCGATGCATGCAGTCCGAATGGCTACGGGTCCGTTCTCAGCCACTCTCGTGAACATATTGTCAATGGCGGTTGAAAAGTTACCAGTTCCGCCGGTCTAATGTTGACCAGCCCCATCCGGTCCCTGAGCGACCGGGGGCTGGGTATGAGGACCGAAGCGGAGGGGTCAGAGATGAGAGAACGATACAGACAGGGCATGTCGATAAGTCAGATAGCAAGGGAGGAGGGGCTGGCTCGGATCACCGTGAGAAGATACGTCCAGACCGATGTCCCTCCAGCCTACGTGAGATCGAAGAACAGGGAGAGCAAGCTCGACCCGTTCAAGCCGTTCATCAGGCAGCGCCTGAAGGAATACCCTCTCAGCGCTGCCCGACTGCTCTCGGAGATCCGCGAGCAGGGATACACGGGCGGGTACACCATCCTCAAGGAGTTCACGAGCTCACTCAGGCATGACAGGTCAATCCAGGCCGAGATACGTTTCGAGACCCTTCCAGGAGAACAGGCCCAGGTCGACTGGATAGACTTCAAGCGCGTCGTTATCGACGGCGAGATGAGGCATCTCTGGGCCTTCGCCGCGGTCCTCGGACACTCAAGGATGCGCTTCGTCAGGTTCACGACCGACGCCACGACCCCAACATTCATCTCGTGCCACATGGACGCATTCGACTACTTCGGAGGATATACGAAGACCATCCTCTACGACAACACCAAGAACGTCGTGCTCAAGAGGGCGCTCAAGTCCTCGGACTCCCAGTGGAACCCGCTCTTCCGCGATTTCTTCACGCACTACGACTTCACGCCCAGGCTGTGCAAGCCCGGGATAGAGGGCGCGAAGACCAAGGGCAAGGTCGAACGCATGGTCCAGCATGTCAGAAAGGATTTCTACCTCGGCCTCGATTTCGATTCCCTTCCCACCCTGAACTCCCTGGCGCTGACGTGGTGCGACGAGGTCAACGCGAAGGTGCACGGAACGACATACGAGGTGCCGTTCGAGAGGCTCAAGCTCGAGAACCTCAGACCACTGAACTCCGTCGTCCCATACCAGATAGCCCAGACGGAGTTCAGGAGAATCACCAGGGACTGCTTCGTCTCGTACCAGTCGAACAAGTACTCCGTTCCCTGGAGGCACGCTGGCAGGAACTGCAGGCTCATCATCAAGAACGGGAGGCTGGACGTCCTCGTCGACGACGAGGTCGTCGCCTCGCACGAGGTCGTCCCAGGAGCACACAGGTGCATCAAGCTCAAGGAGCACTTCGAGGGACTCTACAAGGCCATCCTCGTGGAGAACAGGGAGAGGCACCAAGACAGGCTCGAGAGGAACGCCCCCGTCTCACTGTTGAGTCGCCAGGCCCATGATGTGGATGTCGAGCGGCGAGACCTCGGGTTCTACGAACGGTTCTCGACTGGAGGCGGTCCCTGATGGCGGACGACCTCACCATGGAGCGCCTCCGCGAGAGCCTCCTCCAGCTGAGGATGTTCACAGCCGAGAGCATAGTCGATTCAGTGCTCGAGCAGGCAGTCTCCAAAGACATGTCATTCATCGATGTGCTGGACCACCTCCTCGGAGAGGAGGTGCGATCCAGGAGGGCGTCCACGATAGAGACGAGGACGAGGCTCGCGGGGTTCCCCGCGAAGAAGACCATAGACGAGTTCGACCTCTCATTCCAGCCGTCGATAGATAAGAAGCTGTTCGCGGACCTCAGGACCCTGAGGTTCGTCGCGAACCACGAGAACGTCATTGTCCTCGGTCCTCCAGGCGTCGGCAAGACCCATATCGCCATAGGATTGGGTATGGAGGCGATCAGGGCTGGGTATTCCGCGTACTACGCCAACTCGACCACGATAATCGAGAAGCTGAAGAGGGCGAGCGCAAGAGGCACCCTCGACAGGACCCTGAGGAAGCTCTCGGGCTACAGGGTCCTGATAGTGGACGAGATAGGCTATCTCCCGATGGACCGGGAGGGCTCCCACCTGTTCTTCCAGCTCGTGTCGAGGAGATACGAGAAGGGCTCGACCATATTCACCTCGAACAAGAGCTACGGGGAGTGGGGAGAGGTGCTGGGGGACAATGTCATCGCCTCTGCTGTGTTGGATCGTATCCTCCACCACAGCATCACCGTGAATGTCAAAGGCGAGAGCTACAGGTTGCAGGCGCGTAAGAGGGCTGGTGTGCCCTATCCTCCGCCTGCGAAGGAGGTCGGCAAGGCTAAATAGAACTGGTCAACATTAGACCGGCGGAACTGGTAACTTTTCAACCGGCGGTAACAACATATCCTCCACCTCAGACGGAGCCACGGCATGAAGAGGCCTGAGACATGCCTGATAGGATGACAGGACCGAACTGTCGGATGGAATCGGCGCCGCAAGAAACAAGGGCCCGAGTCTGGAGACAATGCGTTTCGTACTAGTCGCCAACCCAATGGCTGAGAATGCGGAGTTGCCCGAAGACAGGAACATTGTCTCTCAATATAGGGAAGAACTTTCAGTAGTATGTTGAGTCAATCACCGTAGCTGAGGAAGATCTGATGGAAGACGGATCTCTAGCTTCAGATCACAGTGAGGTCGAGAACCAAGCCTCGGACAATGCGACATCCACGGAGCATGGGAGCCGGGAACACGAATCGAACATGAGATATGTTCTCAGGAGACTTGGGGAGGTGATTAGCAATGGAAGATGAGTTGAGAATCCATTGGGGACACTCTTCGAAGAAGTGGTTGCTACAGATTACTGTCGTCATTGTATCAGTGTCGCAGAAGACTATCTCGTTCGCTTTCGCAGATATCTCCTCTTCGAAACCGATCTGTCCTCTGGCAATGTCCTCAATATCTTGGATTGATCTGCAATCCTGGTTACCATTCTTCAGATAGATTTCGCCGATTAAACCACTCTGAGATGAGAGAACCCGCACTATTGAGCCTTTCAATTCTGCTAACGGTCTTCTCTGTGGGAGCATAATGTGTGCTGAGCCATTCCCATAGTATCTCTCTGGGACTATCGATAATTGTCCTGGTTCCAACTATCATTATGTTCGCGTCTAGTTTCCTTCTTGCGTGCACCGCACTCATTTTGTTCGGACACATCGCAGCTCTTATTCCTCTGAACCGGTTGGCAATGATTGCCATCCCTTGCCCCGTCGAACAACACAGGATTCCAGAGCTTGCCTCTCGTTTCAGAATCATACCTGCGACTTCGACTGCAAATTCTATATAATCGACTGGATTCTCGGAATGTGTCCCAATATCTTGGTGATTGACTCCAAATTCCTTGAGAGAAGCTATCAAGGATGACTTTAATTCATAGCCTCCGTGGTCAGATCCAATGGCAATGATATCACTGGAATTCATATTCCAATCCTCCATTCCATGTACAAATTCGTCTAGTCCCTCTCAAAGAACTCAAGGACGATTCCATTGCAGTCCCTAAAGAAAACATATGTGCCTCCGGTCGAACTTCGTTGGGGTTTTCCGAGGAATCTCTGGTTCTTCTTGCTTCTTGAATAGATATCCATGATGTCATCGACTTCAAAGGACAAATGCTTGATCCCTGCTGTTCGCAAATCGGCATGAATATCGTCATCATATGGCATCGTCCCGACGTTCGGAGAACAGAAGAGTTCAAGTCTAATGTCTCCCAATGTCATCCATGCTCTCTCACGGTCATTCTTATGTTCAAGAATGTCAAGTTTGAATCCAAGGTTCTCATAGAACTCAATTGACTGCTTGATGTCCAACACTGTCAGTGCTATATGTTCGAGTCTCATTTCACTTCTCAATCCCCTTTGTCATCTATCTCTCCTTTGAATTTCCGCCCATTGCGATGTGTATCGCAACATCAAGTATTTGTTTCATTCTAATCCGCGTTCCATTATCCAATCTGAGACTTCTATTCCTGTTCCCATCACATGTGTCAGAATCAGAATTGAAGATTGGATCTCTGGTGATATTCTCAGATACAACTAGGATGATAAATGATCTCTTGCCTCTTGTTTGGGATAGGAATTCCGACGACTCCATATCGATACCCAAGTAGCCTTCTCTCTGCAGTCTTCTCACGAGTTCAGGAGTCTCTCTTCGGATACAATCAATGCTATATACGCTGCCATAAATGGGCTCGCTATCGATTTGTCCAAGAAGCTTGTTCATTCTATCGTTGATTGATAGGCCAGGATAGTAGTTGCCTCTCCGTCCATTAAAATCGTCGCTTGCCTTATCAGGGAGAATCATTCTTCCTGCAGAGATATCTTCTCGGAGCGCTCCTACAAATCCTACTCCAATGAAGAGATTTGACATGGTCAAATATCCCTTGACAGCTTTCTTGATTTCACGGGGCCCCGAGTGCACTCCCGTGATTAGCACTTTCTCCCCATCTTGTTGGACAATCATGGGACTATCGTACGGAGAGTCCGGATTAGCAATCTGTCTTAAGAGACCATACTCTAAGGCAATCCTGGAACAACTTCCGCCGAATGTGAATATCACACCTCTACATTCAGATTCCAAATCGATTCCTCTCCGACTACCTCGATTGTACAGACGCGAGTCTGGTAAGGAATTCCCTTTCTGAGACTATCACTGTATCCCCGATTAGCAGTTGCCAAGGGAGAATCTCAGATGGATTGATGCGTCTCCTGAAGAAATCATAGCAGGGGAGACCAAATTCCGTAAGCAGATTCTCTATGGTCGGTTTATCAAGGGATTCTAGTTTGATTCCTCTCCTATATAATTCAAGTAAAAGGCCACCGGTCCTCCGATCTCCTCTATATGCGATTGTCTCATATAGATATGTTCCAGGGTTTAATACGTGAATCGATGATGACTGTCTGATATGTGAATTTCTGAGGATATCATCAAATCCATTGGTCAATTCAGTCAGATGTCTCTCAATATTCTCGACATCCTCATATTCGCATCTCTGCATCGGTGTGCAGGGGGTTGGTACTAAGGGATTAGTCCGTATAGAGAGGCCCCGAATATTATTATGATTCTCATCTGCAATGTTCTTGACGAAATTTATAATGGCCATCCTATCATCTTTCCTTTCATGCGGAAGACCAATCATGAAGTACAATCCAATTCGGTTCAGACCTTTGGATATCATCATTTTGATATTCCTTTCAACCAATTGAGGATCCATATTCTTTCCCAGCAGTCTGAGCAAATCTCTTGATGGAGTTTCGATTCCAAACGTCAACATTCTCGAATCCACACAAGATAATCCAGAATATTCTGTAATGCTGTGATCCGTACAATTGAGGGATGCAAGTCTGCTTCCTTTCTCATCATTGAGTTCATCTGCCCGGAGAGAACCCATGACTATTCGATGCCCGCTCTTGCGCAGGTATTCTATGATTGCGTCAAATTCGCTGTGCTGTGTTATTGATGCTGAATTCACGATTAAAGTGTTTGTATTGCGATTTTCAAGATTGGAGACCTCCCTCTTGATATTCACCAAATCTGCTTCGACATAATGCCAGTACCATGTCAATGCACAGAAGTAACATTTTTTGCGACAACCAGTATTCATCAGAATACTCACGATGCCATTGCCATCGGATGAACAATAGAATCTCGGGCGGGTCTTGTCTTTATTGAAGTGCAACTCATATCTGGATTTGATGCTCTTGATAGTGTGATCATTATTGAACTCAGGATTGACCAAGGATGGAATGTAAATGTCTGGAATGTCAGTCAATCCCCATAATCTGGACTTTCTATCGCGCTCACTGGGGGTCTGTTTTGAGAGATGTCGCACAATGCTGATGAGAGACTCCGAGGAAGGACTTGTTACGGCGATGTCTATGAATTCCGCGAGTGGTTCGGGATTCGGAAGCCCTATCCCTCCAACAACCACAAATGGATATTCACTGGTTCTATCTACGGAATGGAAAGGTACATCCATCTTCTTGAGAGCCGCGAAAATGAGAGGGTATTGAAGTGAATTCACAACAGACATAAGAATAACGTCAAAGGATTTACCATCGATCCTCTGTGAATCATCGACGAAGTGCACCTCTGTATGAACATTGCCCAGACTTCGCAAGTCCACCAATATATTCAATAGACCTAGTTGGAGGCCATAGAGTTCAGGGGGCGTGAATGAGATTGCGGCAATTCGCATCATTCCCAGGCATATCACCCAGTTTCATGTCGAGATTCCTGTGAGAGTGTTTGTTCAATCAATTCTGCTCTTCTGATTCTTCCTGTCTCGCGAGAGCGTCTCAATTCAAGTTCGAGTGGGAAGAAACTCAATTTATATCCGCACAATTCATCCTTGATCGCGTCTGAGAGGTTGAATAGATTTCTCCAACGTCCCTCTCTCCAATAAGTGAGTTCTGCTACTACATCTACTTGGATATCACGCATTTCATAAGTACCAAAGAATGCTCTCAATCTGACCTTTGTCGTCTCCGTCTCCTTTTCTGTGATTCTATATTCAGGCGCAGCAATCCGGTGATTGGAAAGTAGATTGTCAGTAAGGAGTACTCCTTCCTTGGTTGTCAGAACGTCGATATCTTTTGGCACAATATCTACTCCCTGAAGAAACAAACCCGTGCCTCCCATGAATGACCATTCTAATTCGGAATCATCGAGCATCTTGGCTATTCTCAGGATTACTCTTCGGAAGTTCTCGAGATTTCGTTCGTTCATGCTAAATCACTAGCTGATATCCAAGAGTCTTTGTTTTGATTTTGCATATCACAGATTCACAGAAGCTGTCTGTCGATAACTGATTATATGTCTCATTGTCTAGGGTCCGGACAGAGATACAGGATTCATTCTCCTCTTGGGATCCAATGATTACCATGTACGGGATTCTTTCTTTGTGGGCCATTCTTATCTTCTTTGAGATGCTGTTCTGCGAATCATCAATCTCGGTGACGAGGCCGAGATTCCTCAGTTTGTCTGCAACCGTCCGAGCATATCCAAGTTGTGAATCCGTCACTGGAAGGACTCTGATCTGAATAGGGCAGAGCCAGAGTGGGAATTTTCCACCATAGTGCTCTATGAGAATTCCAAGAAATCGCTCGATGCTTCCGAAAACGACTCTATGTATCATGACCGGTCTTCGACTTCCACCATCACTGCTCAGGTACTCGAGATTGAATCTCTCGGGCATTGAGAAATCCAATTGGATTGTACCGCACTGCCAGTATCTACCGAGACAATCTCTTATATGGAAATCGATTTTCGGGCCATAGAATGCGCCTTCCTTCTCTTTAATCCTGAATGCCATATTCCGTTTCCGGAGGACCTCCATGAGAATAGATGTGGACCTCTCCCATGTCTCTACATTGCCAATGAATTGCTCAGGTCTCGTACTCACATCCACAACATATGAGAAGCCAAACACTCTATACGTGTTGTCAATCAATCGAATAACCTTGTCCAGTTCATCTGCAATCTGAGATTCCATTAGAAATATGTGTGCATCATCCTGTCTGAATGCTCTTACTCTGAACAGGCCTGATATGACTCCTGATAATTCATGTCTATGGACCAGTCCAATCTCCGAATAACGTAATGGCAGATCCCTGTATGAGTGAATGATATTCTGATAGACAAGAATGGCTCCAGGACAGTTCATTGGTTTAATGGCATATTCCCGTTCATCCAGGGCAGTTATCAACATATTTTCAGCATATTTGTGCCAGTGACCTGATTGAAGCCAGAGATCCTTGGTCAGCAGTATCGGCGTGCTAATCTCCTGATATCCTTCATTTCTATGCGTATCTCGCCAGAATTCCACGAGTCGATTGACTATTGTCATGCCATTAGGTAACAAGAACGGCATACCTGGATTATCTTCTTCGAGCATGAATAAGCGAAGGTCCTTGCCAATTCTCCTGTGGTCTCTCTTCTCCAATTCCTTGCATTCCTTCTGATGGAGCACGAGGTCTTTCCTTGAAGGAAAAGCTACTCCAGATATTCTCTGCAACTGGACATTTCTGCGGTCTCCTCTCCAATGGACTGCCGATACGCTCTTAAGTTCGAAGGCATCACTATCGATTTCTCGGAGGTTCAACAGATGAGGGCCATGGCAGAGGTCTGCGAAATCGCCAAGGTGCCACACGACATGATCCTCAGAATTCTCATCCAATCCTTCTATTATGGTCTTCTTGAATGCGTTTTCTCGAAACATGTAGAGGAGGTCAGTCTTGGATAGTCTTTCAATCTGAGGGGTTTGTGCGTCTTTGAGGATTTCAATCATGATCTTCTGCAGTTGTGACATTGTCTCTTCAGTTATCGGATTCGTTTTGAAGTCATAACTGAATTCGTTCTGACCAGAGGAGAGCGATGCCATTGTCGCATCGGGAATGATTCTAGACACTGCTCTTGCCAGAACATGAGCGAGCGAATCACATACCAGGGTCATCCCTTCTGGGTCTGTGATTTTCAAGGTGGTAATCTCAGAAGAATCGGTTATCTCGTCCCTCAACGAGAGCACTCGGGAAGAAATCTTAACTCCCAAGATTCCTTTAAGGTCCCCACCATATCGCTTCCTGAGAATCTCAAGAATGGTCATTCCCGGCTTGCAGTCTCCTAAATCCTCTTCATCGACTGAAATCCTCACCATTATTCACCCTTTCGTTACCTCTAGTATTAAGTCACCCACGACTTTGGAATCGCATGATCTAGATAGGACGACGTATTACTAGTGTCGTCCCCTTCCCAAAATCCTTAACAAGTATATCTCACTTCTTATGGAGGATTCTGACCTGATGATTACTCTCATCCCATATCTCTGTTGATATCTTATGATGACAGAATCCTATTGACCCTACCTCTTCAAATCGAGGACTAGGATCTTGAGATGTAGATAGCATAGGCGTTCGCCAGCAGACGATATGATCAACATCGATGATTGAGATGGATTTAGTGACATTTTTCCAAACCGTGCAAATCCGAGCCATATCATGTATCCATCCGAGATTATATAATGTGCATGAGAACTGAACCTCCATTCGGTTGATTGTGTGGTCCTTATTGTCAAATGCAGTATCTGTCAGCTTGCGCTATCATATGAATCAAGACGACACAGATATCTATCATTGCCGTTGCAGCCATTAGGGGCTGCAGAACCCTTATATGATGCACAGTAATGATTGCCAACTATGAGTCCTCTAAGGTCTCAAAGAGTGCGTTCGGGAGAGATACTGCGAGTGTGCGTCTCTGGAACAAAGAGGAAGACTATTAGCGTTGCAGCTGCAATGGCGATGCAACATGTCAAGAGAGGAATTTCTGGTCCCACTCCAACGAATAGCAATCCCAGAGCAGAGAATCCAAAGACTGTTCCGATACCTTTGACCATGAGATAAGTGCCCATCATACTCCCCATCTTTCCATTCTCGATGAGGTCAGCAAAGGTCGCCCCTATCGATGGATTCGACATGGCCGTCCCCAATTCCGCAATGATGACGAAGATGCACACAGACCAGAAATCAAATGCAATTATGTTGAGACCAACTCCGACAGACATAGCTAACCCTCCTGCCAGAATAAGCCCTCTTCTGCCATACCGATCCGAACATGTCCCGAATGGAATTATGGCAATAGCACTCACTATAGCACCAATAGTCAGTAGCACTCCAACCTCGGTTTCATTCATATGAATCCTTGAGTACCAGAACAATATCAGCCCAAGATCCCAAAGTGCGGTGACGATTCCCATTATGAATCCTCTGAAAGTCAATGCTACTACAATTCGATTACACCTGATTCCTTCCCTCCATTTCTTCATGGAAAATCTTGCTGGCTTACTTCTTGCTACATGTTCAGCATGTGAATCATCAATTGTCAATACTAGTACTGCACAACATACTGAGATTGCGGCAGTGACATAGAATGGTGAGTAGATGCCTAGATTCGCTGCTAGGAGTCCACCAATCCCAGGTCCTCCAAGGGCGCCGATAGACTCAGCGGTCCCGAGAGCTCCGAGCACAACGGCCTTATTCTCCTTTGGCGCAAGATTCACTGTGAGGGCAAAAACGGTTGGGCTCACCAGGCTGGCGCCAAATCCCTCAAGGGTTCTCAGAATTCCGAATTCTAGGGAATTCTGGGCATGTATCATCAAATAGGTTGTAACTCCAAATATCAGTACTCCTGAAGATATGCAGAACTTGCATCCAATCCTGTCAGATACGAGCCCCGCAGGCAATAATCCAATGATATAGGCCAGTGAATATAATGAATACGCAAATCCAAGGGTCGCCTCATCCATGTTGAGATTGTTCGTGGCAAACTTCGGCATTATCGGGGCAAGAATACCAAAACCAAGATTCACCACGATAATTGAAGCGAGCAGAATATTCAGATTCCTTGACTTCCTGAATGTTCTCTTGAGCTCATTGAGTGTCGTCAGCAGTTTCTGAGCCTTCACAGGATGGATTCCCCTCGGCCATTTCACCAGTGACTCAGCGCGTATTCATTGTGATGATATTAAATACTTCTTGAGCTAGGTGTTTGGGTTAGATTACTACAATCCCTCCAATTACCATGGTAAGAGATAACGGGATCATGATGTCTGTTCGATGTGGGATCTGTAATATTCCCATGAGGTCTGAATCGAAAGAATGATGATGCTATGTACATTTATGCATAACATGACAGTAATGAGAGAATGTCAATTGGAGACATGTTGGAGGATAAGGGATGGTCTCGAACTTCGAGAATCCCCCTCGGGGGGAATTTTGTATGATTGTGAATCAAGAACATTGATGTGCCTGAATGAGACTGCTTTGAGAATCCTCAGCTTGTTCGATGGAAGGCGTACGATTGAAGAGATTATCGTAGTCATCACGGCAGAATATCCACAAGAGTCTGAAGAACTGCTCAGGGAATCTATACTTGAATTCATCCAAGAATCAATAGGTACCAATATCATTGTATGTGACTGAATGTTGTGATCAGACTATTAGTTCGACAAGATAGGACCATCCGACAAGTATTTCTTGCTAGAGGGTATCGTCTTTCTCAATCACCTCTCGGGTAGGAGATGATTCAGAGTGTGGTGCGCCTATGATTGAGAATCCTTCTGAGTCGGATTCGCGTTCCCTGATTGAAGATGCTCGCCGTGTATCGAGACGTTATGCAGAGAAACTCGTCCAGGATCCTGATGCTAAATGCGTTCTATTGAGGGGTGGGCTGGTAAGAAATGAATTTCTGAAGGGGTCTGATATTGACATTGTAGTACTCACCGAAAGAGAAGATCCTAAGCAGCCGGGAGTTATAGTAGAGGAAAGTTTCGAAATTGATTGCAGATTCTATGCGATATCAAGGGTTCGGAAACTGATTGGGAATCAAGACTTGCTCATGTTGGAACACATAGGCAATTCAGAATTCCTAGCTGGAGATATGAGCGTCTATGACAATCTCAAGAGGATGATTCAAACCATGTCATTTGAGAAACTGGCATATACATGGTTTCACGAAGGAATGCATGCATTGAATGAGGCGATTGACCAATGTGATATTGGAGACTTCCAAGCATCCCTTCTGCATCTTCGTGAAGCGATTAGGGATTATGCGATTTGCATCTTGGCGAGAAATCGGACGGTTTGCATCAAGGATAAATATCTTGTCAAGAAGATGCGACAAGTTGAACCTCAATACCATGACTTAGCTAGATGTTATAGTGACATTCAGAGGCTTGCTATAGATGGGGAGGAAATGTCAAAGATGATATCTGATGTCCTTTCGATTACTGGCTCACTACGAATGTCCTTCGTTGACGACCAGGAGGGGTGACCAGCGGATGCTAATGGCTTGGTGAGTACGATGGAGCCTGAATCCCCACATTGTTGGAAGACATCTGGTCATCAGAGATATATTCATCTTAGATGTAATCGGATTACACTCAGTCATTGAATGAGAGTGTTGATACTGATTATTGGTGGAATATGGTGTGATTTGCTGAGGATTTGGGCAATACGTGATGCGGACAATGTGTGCAATATCTGAAACATCGGAGGTGATTCAGAGATGAAACTATTCGAATGGGAGGCTAAGAATCTCCTCAGTCGCTATGGGATCTTGGTTCCAGAAGGTTATGTGGTGCAATCACCCGCTGATATTCATGCGATGCCGTGGCCTGTCGTGATCAAAGCACAGATACTCTCTGGCAGTAGGGGTGTAGCTGGGGGGATCATGATTGCAGATACGATTGATGAGGCCAGACACGCTGCATCGAATATCATAGGTATGAATCTGAATGGCTTGAGGGTTCGACGAGTCCTGGTGGAGCGAAAGCTTGATACGAATAGAAATCTCTTCTTAGCTGCTATTGCTGACAATTATACTAAGAAGGTCATTTTTCTCGCTTCTCCGAATGGTGGATCAAGAGTAGAGACGGATTCAATCGGAGAACTGGTTGCAGTTCCAATAGCCCCTTCTGTTGGATATGAGTCGGAGGTAGCTACTCAGATCTCCAGCCATCTTGGTGTGTCTGGCTATGATTCAGCGAGTATTGCTGAGGTGTGCCAGGCCATGTATGCAATGATAGAGAATGAGAAATGCATTCTCATTGAATTCAATCCTCTTTCCATTCTCTCAGATAATCGTCTTGCAGCAATAGACGCCAAGGTTGCCATTGATAACACATGTCTTCCATCTGATGTTATTGATCACTGCGGTTCGGTCTATTTGGGTGGCATAGAGGCAACGACTAGAAGATTGGGAATAGAGTACATAGACTATTGTGGAGAGATTGGTGTTATCTCGAATGGACACGGACTTCTCTCTCTGACTTGTGACATCATCCATGCATTGGGTGGTTCTGTCGGCCCTGTGTTCAACGTTGGAGAGCATTTTTCCGAACGAGTTCTCCGGGAATCGCTCATTCTCATGAATCGATTACACCCTAGGGTGACATTCCTGAATGTCTTTTCGGGATTCCGTGATTGTGTCGAGATTTCCGAAGATGTGTATCATGGAATTCTTGAGTTTCATTATGATTTTCCGATTGTCTGCAGAATCAAGGGTCTGAATGAACAGACATCTCACGAGATGTTCGCAGAACGCGGCATAGATTCCTCGTTGAATCTGCACGAGGCTGCATCTATGGCGTTCAGGTATTCTAGGGATTGATTCATATGCATTCCGAATCTATCTGGAATAGTAGAGTGGTGATCATGTGTTCTATGATCGAATCGAATCTACTCATTGTCGATGAGCTAATCGATTTCGGAACGAATGTCATTGCTCTGATTTCTCCGGGGAGTTGTCAAGAGTGTTATCGAAACGTGCCAGTCCAGAGAACTCTAGCAACATCTCTCAGAAAGAATGACATCGATGTCCTATTGATACTCGATTTCGAGGGGGACATTGTCAAGATCTTCCATGATACAGTTGGGTCACAATTGTCGATTGCCATAATTGCATGTCCTGTATCTGCTTTCGAAATGACGCGTATCCTCGATATAATTGCAGAGTCGAATCTTGTTGTCCTGGGACCGGAGAGTTGCGGAATTATGGCTCCTTCGCGCTTTATGTTGGGGACTATTCCAGGATTGGCACTTCGTGACGGAGAGATTGGTTTGGTATGTACCTCTGGCTCACTAACTTATGAATCGATGGCAACTATGACTGAAGATGGATTGGGGTTATCAATGATCATCTGCGTGGGGACTGGAGCTATTATCGGAACATCTATCTGCGGTGCTCTGTCGTGTCTTGAAGAGGACGAAGAGACCAAGAAGGTGGTGTTGATTGCTGAATACAATGAAATTGACACGGAATTCATGGTAGAATTTATTCACAGTCATGTCTCGAAACCTGTTGTGATATGTCGAGTAGGTGGTAGTCTTCCTCCACTGCCTGACAAGATGGGCCATTCGTCAGTCATCTTGCGGAAATATCACTCGGCAACTAGGAGTATCATCCGACTTCGTGAGAATTCCTGCATCTCATTCGCCAATTCATTAAGCGAAATAGCTGTGCTTCTAGGTTCGTGAGGTTATCTCGTGACAAAAGTAGCTCCTTCGTTGGAACATATGCATTTCCTCAACGACAAGGTGTCATGGAACGATAGTCGAATCATCAAGATTTCCTGATGGGGAGATGGAAGAAGGGATATCTGACCGCATTTATTCTCCTTCCAATTGGGATATCAGAAGTCAGATGTATGTGACGCAGTTCTTATGAACCTCAGACATTGCATTGACAGGAGTGAATCGCTAGAATGCTATTGAACAGAGCATTAGTTGCAGTATCATGATTGGTGGCACGAACTGGGATTGGCACATCCTTGAAGAATCTCGGAGAGAAGTCTTTAACGCCCACTCCAGGCCAACCATATTGGATAATACCCAGGGAATTACTCTTGCAGAGGTCTGATTCCAGATACTTTATATCTATGATTGTATTTCATATCAGACAAAGCTTTGGGTGGTCGAGGGGTTTGATGTCAGGTGATTACTTGATATCCTCAGGATTATATTGCCGGTGTCAGATAATATCTATATTGGCATTTCTGAGGGCAATTGCTGAGGGGCCTGTGTGCCAGGTTGTCGAATTGCGTGAACATTCTGATTTCAGAGAAGGATTATAACACAATCATTACTACGCTATCAGAACCTGCAGGCGGAGGAGAAGCATATGAAAATATTGATTACCGGAATATCTGGGCATCTCGGACGAAATTGCGCAGACCTCTTTGAAGAATCTGGTTATGAGATATCAGGCATCTCCAAAGGAGATCATTCTGACATGAATAACTGCAAGTATTCGAAAAGTGTTGATATCTGCGATGTGAGGCAATTGAATGCACTGGTAGAGGAACCTGATGTGGTGCTTCATCTCGCAGGACGCCTGCGTCGGACTGACACTCCATCGGATATCATCTTGTCAAATGTCCTTGGGACGATTAATGTCGCACGAAGATTTCCGAATTCACGTTTGATACATGCTTCGTCGATGTCTGTATGTTCTTCAAAGCAGACTGTGTACTCGATATCAAAGCTTCTTTCCGAAAGGGCAATAGAGGTGCTGCATAATGATTATGTCATTCTTCGACCCACCTATCTCTATGGTCATTACGATTCTAATAGTCGAATCGCGAAGATAATTCAAGACCTTTCGTCCGGGGCAATACCCACAATCGGCAATGGATTCGAATCAAGAGATTATTTATTCTGCAGGGATGCCGCTGAAGCCATTCTTGAAATAGTGAAGAATGAGAATATCCATAACTGCACAATTGATTTGGGGACAGGCCTTGCGTATTCGATGTATGACATATATTCGCGTATAAGATCGATTTGGGGCAGTTGTCCGGACCCAGTTTCTGAAGATGATGAACCATCTACTCCATGGATTACGGATACTGCGATGGCGAAGAGACTGTTGCGTTGGCGACCCAAGTATGACATTGACAGAGGAATTAGAGCGATGATTGAGGAGGCGAGATGAGAGTGGCGGCAACGGTACTACTCGTGAATCCACCTCAACTCATAGAGAATATTCCGGATACAAAGGGTTCAGGAATATTGCTCTTTTCTGAAAACCTGCGAACATCGGTGATAAATGCAGGATTGCTCTCCATCGCATCGTACCTTGACTCGTTTGGAATATCTGTACGTATACTAGATTTGTCGCAGCACAACGACTATGATTCATTGGGAAGTGAGATTGAATCATCCCTTCCGGAGATTGTTGGAGTGAGTTGCCCTAGCGCCTTGTCGTATCTTGAGTTTCTCAGATGCCTCTCTGTGACAAAAGAAGTATCACCATCAATTGTAACTGTCGGAGGCGGGCAGCACGTTGGTCCACTAGGACGAAAGGTCTTCGATGACACAAGTCACCTTGATATCCTCGTCAGATCCGAGGGAGAACTCCCGATGCATCATATAGTCAGATGTGTCTTGCAGAAAAACGGACATCTATGCGACATTTCTGGTATCATTGCAAAAACCTCGGGTGGTGGGCTTCTTGAGACACCGTTTCCATCTCCTGTTGTGGAATTGGGAAAGATGCCTTTCCTGAAATATGATCTATATCCCAGATGCTGGACATTTACGCCATATGTGGAGGAAGGACGTGGATGTAGACACAAGTGTAACTTCTGTGTTACTCCCGGTATGATGTGTCGATATCGGGGAAAACCCCCTAGCAGATTCTTGGCTGAGCTCGATTTGGCTCGGGGTATATGGGGGGACGAGCCCATGTTTGCTGTGATGACTCCGGATTACGGTGCCAATCCAAGAGGTGCGCTACTCATAGCGGATGGATTTGAGAAGCGTAAACTCACCTGGTGCACCGAATTCAGAGCAGATTCAGGACTTTGCAGGAAAGCAGACCAGTTGGTCACGAAGGGACTTCGTCTCCTGACGATTGGACTCGAATCTGCTAATCCAGATATCCTATTGCTCATGGGAAAGACTCATTCGCCTTCGAAGTACCTCGAGAGTGTGAGGAATCTGTTAGACAAGAAGCCTGATGATTTAACTGTAAGGCTGAGCATGATCTTCTATATCGGTGAAACACATAGAACTCTATCCGACAACCTGAAGTTCTTGTGTCATTATGCTGGATTGTATGATGCGTTGACATATACACCATTAGTTATCTATCCAGGCTCTGAGCTTGAGAAGGATTTCGATAGGTATTCGAGGGATCTTGGGTGCTCGAGATTACACACGCCTTTCTGGGACCAGCGACATGCTCACTTGTGTACTCCTTCGAGGTATTTCACTGCAGATGAAATGATTAACTTCTCTGGAATGGTAGAGCGCATCTTCTCAGATAGAGATGCTTGGATTGCGTCTAGATCGTGCTACTACCAGAGAAATGATGATCAATCTAGATCTCTTCTCAGGAATATCATAGATCCCGGTCAGACATGTTAATCAGTAGTAGTGAGGTAGCAATCATCTGATTCGAGGTAGCGAATGTGCTGAATGGACAATGATGTAGTTCACACGTGTGCGATAATCTGCTTGTCATCCTAGCTGCTGGTGGAGACGGCACAGATTCAGCATGGTGTTCCCGGAGAAGATGCGTCGTCCTCGTTATAGCCTGATTATAGCCCTGGGCGAGTCTAGATGTGATGCGAATCGATTACATCTGATGGTGTGGAATTGAATCATTTCAGAACATTGTCACGCCAAGAGAATATCTTCATCTCGTTTCCATGTATATCTGTCAATTGGCGATGATTCATCTTCAGTGATACCCGTACTGATATCGGAACTTCAACCTAGTGACCATGAATGAATTATGTACCATTGTCGTGTGATATCTTGATTAAGAATCTTGAGACAAATAGGCTAATATACCTCGTCGTCCTTTCGCAATGGTAAGCGTGAGGGGGTTCGAATGGGGGAATTTTGCTCTCCTGAATATATGTACTTCTATGTGACAGAAGCATGTAACCTTAATTGTCGGCACTGTTGGGTTTCCGCAGGCCAGCCTGCAAGTCCGACACTTCAGCCAGCTGAGATCGTGAATGTGCTTCATCAATTGAACGACGCAGGCACTAAGAAAGTGAAATTTAGCGGCGGGGAGCCGTTTGCCAGACCGGACTTCTGTGAAATTCTAGAATCCATTCAGGACTCAAAGATGATGATCGAAATCGATACAAACGGATATCGAAGATTATCCATGGATGAGAAGGGAGTCTTGCAGACTCTAGATGTTCGTCTCAATATCAGCATTGATTCACCAAATCCAAATATCCACGACGCATTCAGGGGAACCGGCGGTGCTCTCGAGAGAACTCTGTCAACTATGCACGAATGCTGCGATCTGAATGTACCTTTTCGTGTAGTAACATGTTGCCAGGAGAATAATGCGCTTCCTCCCCTCATCGAATTGTCAATGAAGGTGGGGGCAGAGCGAGTGAGAATCATCTCAGATATCATGCCCGTTGGTCGCGCAGATTCTGGGTTCTCATGTATGGAAATTCAGAATATCATCGACAGATATCGCGTTATAGCAGATTGTCAGGAGCAGTATCGAGATTACGTTAGCAGCACAGTCCCTCCAGCGTTCGCTCGCCGTTCTGAATTCGAGAGAGATTGCAGATGGGGGGTGACAGTGTGCAGTGTGCTGTCAAATGGTGATATAGGTCCATGTGGTATTGGAAAGCATTTCCCCGAACTAATAGCCGGCAACGTTAGGTCCGATGATATACTTGACATCTGGAGCTATTCACCGTTATTCGTTCGGATGAGAAACATTGATCTCCACAAACTTGACGGAGTCTGTGGATTGTGTAGATTCTCTGATTCATGCGGAGGCATGTGTCGAGCTTTCACGTATTCAAGATATCGTAGTCTCAATGCCCCCTATCCTCCTTGTCAGGATATCTATGATTCAGGCTTGTTTCCCCCTGATGCTCTCCGGGCAAACGCACAAGTCGGAATCATTGATTCTGAAGAACTTGCTGGAGGAATACCATTACCGCTGAGGTGATTCTTGGGATATGTGGCAGTTCTCGTAGAGATAGCAACGCCCAGTTCTTGCTCGATAGAGCTCTCCACGGTGCCAGACAATGTGGATATGAGACTTCTTCAATATCTGTGAGGGAGAAGAGAATAATGCCCTGCGAGGGCTGCGCTAGATGTGGTCTGGATATCCAAAGATGTAAATTAGATGACGATATGCAATCGATTTATAACGCCTTGATGAATTGCAGCGGATTGATTGTCAGTACTCCTGTCTACTTTGGTGGCATAACCGGACAGATGAAAACTCTGCTTGATAGAACGCTTCTATTGAGCAGGATTGGAAGAAGAATGGCTAACAAGGTCGGAGGAGTGATTTGCGTTGGCAAGAGGGGTGGTCATGAATTTGCAGGGTTATCAACAATGAATGTGATGAATCTTCAGGGAATGATTCTTCCCGGCAATGCGTCTGTTCATGTATTTGCGGATGAGCCAGGATCTGTTAGGGGGAATAGAGATTCTCTAGCACGAGCCGAAGATCTCGGCAGAAGAATTGCCGAGCTTTGCGCATCATTATCTCCTGAGTAATTTGCGATGAATCCAGCGACCGAGTCAAACTAGAAACACAATCACTGAAAAAATCAGGTTCAAGGGGGTTTGAAATCAACATGACTATCCCATCGCTGAGATACTCACCATCTTGATTTCCTGGGAATCTTGAGCTTCCGCATTTTCGGTTTTATGAATCGCATATTCCATACCTCCGAGTGTTAATGAAATCAAAGCTATATATACTTTCGTCCCATGGTCACCCTGTATATGTCCTCCGCGTGTTCATACAAAAATACAGGATACTGCAGACTGATGCAATCCCCATCAAAAACAGAAAAAGGGCATATTGGTTTGGTGAGAGATCACCTGGGTCGATATCTATTGTCAGGTGATGTGCGGCAGGCATCTGCATCACAATGTTGAAATACGAATAGATCCTCCAAGGCTTTCTATGAGAATAACGATGCCGTCATCAGAGATTGGGCTAAGCCCCAACCTTCCTATATCGCATCATCATGGTCTGCCCATGGATATGATGAGGAGAATAAGACGGATTCCAGAGTTCAAAGGAGTGGTGTTTTGGGATATCACACCCTTGCTCAGAGATGGCAGGGTATTCTGTCGATGTATATTGACATTAGCCGAATCATTTTCTGAACAAGACGTGAAGGTTGTTGCTGCAAATGAGGCTCGGGGGTTTATCATTGGTGCACCAATTGCACATCGTCTATCTGCTGGATTTGTACCGATTCGCAAGAGAGGGAAACTCCCACCGAGCGTACGCAGTCTCAGCTATATGAAGGAGTATGAGTCTGATGTTATTGAGATCAAGGATGATTCCATAGATAAGGGAGATACGGTATTGCTAGTGGATGATCTTTTGGCAACAGGAGGAACAATCAAGGCCAACGCTGACTTAGTTCAGGGATTAGGTGGAGTCATCATTGGAATGGGCTTTTTCATTGAGCTAGGGTACCTTAATCCGAGGGCAAATCTGAGAGATTACAGCTGCATTCATTCACTGCTTGATATCCGGTCCACTGATGAATTCTGCATTGAAGCTTCGAATCAGACGGATTCTTGCCAACGAATCGGGTAGATACCACGAATTTGCCGGATTGTATGCTACTAAATCTGTCATGAGTCTATTCAAATTCTGTGTTCTGACGGAAGTAGGCAATGAGTTGGTCAATCATGAGTTACTTCGTAACCATAATAGTCGACCTTGAATCATCAAGCTCGGACATTTAAACACCAGTATATTCCGGGTCAATATCCGGGCCCTCGCACATTATTATTATGAATGAATGAATTTATGTGCGGACAGGAACCTTCGTCCGGGAGGATTTCGGAGACGGATTGACAAGCCGTGAACCGCCCTCGGATTCACGCTATTGTCAATTCGTACACGGACTCATCAATGGATACTCATCCCAGAAGTCCACATCTCCGAATGTTAGCGATGCAGTGAAGACGTGGTACGGAGAATCACCAATGCCATCAGAGCCAGGAACCGTTTGATTCGCTCCTTGGTTTATGTCAGTCCCAGAATAGTCTGACCAGTAATTGCCACCGACCGGATACTCTGTGTTCCATGACGCACTCACATTTCCTGCTTGGACGTTCACTTGATACGAGTTCTCAATGAAGTCATTCTGGTGGATGACGATGTTGCTTGCTCGGTAGTAGTATCCTTGAACCTGAGCTCCTATGCTATTTCCCATGATTTTGTTGCCTCTGACTGTAATGTTTGACGCCTCGGACACCTTGATTCCAACCTGTCCATATGAAATCGTGTTATCAAGAATCGACACACAATCCGTAGATCCGTGAATTCCCCCAGATGTGGAAATCCCTTCCCGATTGTGAGACAGAGTGTTGTTAGAAATAGTCAGGTTAATCCCCCGTCCACCAATTCCATACTCGTTGTTCGTAAGGTTGTTCCATGTCGCCTGCAGATTCGTGCCTCGCAAGCCGATTCCCGAGGTGACATTAGAAATTGTGCAGGAGGTTATGATGATATTGTTACAGTCAGTGGTGGTTACCCCAGAATGGTAAGAGTAATACGACGAATAATCGGTCCAGTCGAACGTGCCACCGGAAATACTTATGTTCTCAACGATTCCATTGCAGCAGTACGCGAGCAGGATGGGCTCATGAGATCCCTCATCAAAGCTCAGGTCTCTGATGCCGAAATCCGAGCAGTTCACGGCAATGAGTTGTCCTGCCAGCAAGTTCTGTATGTTCACACCTGAAGCCCCGTTGACATACAGGAGGGGCAATCCATTCACCGAGTTGTCTTCCGCGATTGTGTGTGTTGAATAGTGTCTCAGTTCATATCCTCCCATACTCAGGATATTTGTCGACAGATTGTTCCGAGTTATTGTTAGATTGAGAGACGAATCGATCGATATCGCATGATAACTGTCATGGATGCTGTTTTCCGAGATTACACAGGATTCTGAGTTGGTTATGAAGATGCCATACTTGCAGTCTGTTAGTTCAACGTCGACAATTCTGCATTCTATTGAATGACCTAGCACGACCGATCCTGCATTAATGCCAGTTTGATTCGATATCCAGCTGTCCGAAAGCGTGCAGTTGAGTGAACTATACAGGCTCACGGATTGACCGGAGCGGACACCGTCAATAATACATCCAACGAAGCTACAGTTCTCAGCGCGGTCCACATACAGACCGGTAGATGTGTTCGTTACTGTCAGATGTTCAAAGTGAACGTTCTCTGAATAGCGTACGAATACGCCGCTACCTGAATCTGCAAGAGCCTCTACGGTCAGATTGCGTATTACAACGTGCGCATCAGTGTTGCCGATTGAGAACCCCTCCCCCTCCAAGATGGTAATGTCTTCAATAACGAACGGATCCTGAGGCGTACCCGAGCCTTGACGTACGCCGTGCGCGCTGTTGAAATCGTCGTTGCCGTCTATGCTGATTGACTCATGTCTATCATCCGTGCTGCTCAGCAGCCAATAGAAGAGTGCGCCTGCTAGCACCACTGAGACACCCACAACAATGGCAATCAACTGTCTTCTGCTTGGAATTCCGAATCACCCTTAATTGAGACCTGTAATTCGGTTCTAGCATAAGAAACTCCACTTGCGGAGCTGCGCCCAAGTCCAGACGGTTTGAGCATTAGTTCTCCGCGTCAACTTGAAGATATTTCAATCCTCAATTGGAGATCCCGTGCTCATGCGTCTTTCCGGTTTTCTACCATCAAAGAATTCGGAGAATTCAAGGATCGCATTTGGCTTCGAAGATTATAGCTGGTAGTTTTAATTAGGGGTAAATTCGGGGTGATAATCCGGGCCCTCGCACATTTTAATAATCTGGTGTGAATTAATGTTTGACGTTGTCTGCTCGGAATGCTCTGTTACCTCTTTTCTGCAATCGAATCTTGCGTCGAGAGGAGGAGTCTCCACAGAGGGAAAAGGGTGATAGCGACATCGCCTAGTTCCATGGTTCCATCCCTGTCTTTCGTAACAAGATAGGCTCTGCTGCAGCCATGCACATCGCAGAACCTCGCGAGTCCCTTCGCGTCAGATTTGTAGATGCTGGTCTGGTACTTCA
>JAHIRF010000002.1 GCA_018818785.1 Thermoplasmatota archaeon
GCATAAACCTGCTGCAGACAGCCTTCCCAGAAGGGATGGCAGGGGGCTTACGGTTCAGCCCCGGCGCGTTCCAGCATGACGTGGTGATGACCCTCTACGACCCAGAGATGGGCGCACGGTCGGAGCCGAATGGAACGAGTCGATCGGTGGGGCGGTCATTATGACCACCACCCGATAATTGACAGAACCTCAGTTAACGGTTAGTACTTTCGCGACACCCCTGGACCAAATGGTATCTCCCTGAGATGTATTCTTGGATGCATGGAGAGGGAGGTATTCACAGCGAATCCGTCATATGCTCGCTTTGGGCGCGTCAATGAGCCTCAGTGTTGTCCTGAATGCGGGGGTATATTAGTCAATCTATCTGGCTGCGTGTCCTGTTTGCTCTGTGGTCTATCCAGATGCGGCAACTGAATTGCCTCCTGTAGCTTCGCCAGTCCAATCTTGAGCATTCAAAAGGCTTAAGGTGTTGTTGGCACTTGCAGAGTGTGGTGATTGTATTGAAGCGAGATATCATCTCTGTTCTCGACATGAAAGACGATTTCGAGAAGATCCTCGAGAACGCACTCAACATGAAATCAGGACCAAAGAAAGGTCAGAAGAAGGACCCCCTCAAGGGCAAGATGCTTGGCATGGTCTTTGAGAAGCCGAGCCTCAGGACGCGAGTCTCCTTCGAGGTCGGAATGGCCCAACTGGGTGGACAGTCGATGTACATAGGCCCGGATGAGGTCGGAATCGGCAAGCGGGAGACGGTCTCTGATGTGGCGAATGTACTCAGCAGATACGTCGACGTCATAATGTATAGGGCGTTCAGCAACAAGATTATGCGTGAGCTCGCCGAGTACGCCCAGGTCCCGGTCATAAACGGTCTGGATGACCTGGAACATCCCTGCCAGTGCGCGGCTGATATGCTGACGATATTGGAGAAGAAGAAGAAATTCAAGGGCCTTCAACTGGCATATATCGGAGACGGCAACAATGTATGCAACTCGCTGCTATTGGGGTCTGCCCTATTGGGCATGAACATGCGCGCGGTCACTCCCAAAGACTACCGGCCGAACGCAGATATCGTCTCCAAGGCCGAGGAAATCGCAAATGGAACCGGCTGCAAGATCGAACTGATGTCGAATCCGTTCCAAGGGACCGAGGGCGCGGACATAATCTACACGGACACCTGGATATACATGGGTCAGGAAGCTGAGAAATCTGCTCGTGAGAAGATATTCCTGCCTTATCAGGTAAACGAGAAGCTGGCCGAGAAAGCCAATAAGGACTGGATATTCATGCACTGTCTACCTGCACATCGTGGATACGAGATGTCCGCCGAGATAATCGACGGACCTCACAGCGTCGTGTTCGACCAGGCGGAGAACAGGATGCATGCGCAGAAGGCTCTCCTCATGGCCGCACTTTCGAAGTGAGCTGCATCTCTACGATGGTGTCCAGCTCCTTCAAGAAATCCTCTTTCCTGGAGGCCGGGATCGTTGCGCCAGCAGCGATATTGTGCCCGCCTCCAACACCACCCACTTTTTCCGCTGCCGCTCTGATAGCCACCGAGAGGTCCATGCCCCTTGCAACCAGATCCTGAGTTCCTCTGGCGGACGCTTTGGTCTTTATTTCGTTTGCGGAGTCCATGGAATCCGCGAATGCGACCATTGGTGCGGTCCTGTCGGAGCCGGCGTCACCCAACAGCATGCCCGCCACAGTTCCGACGATGGTCTCCTCTATCTCGTCTCCCGCATCGAAGTACTGAATGTTCCTCAGTCTGACGATTCCAATGCTCTTCGCGTATTCTATCGCCTGGCTCAGTGCGGATCTGTGATCTCTGAGTAGCATCAGCCCCCGTGCCAGTACATCACCACGGTCTCCAAGGCAGATCTCAAGGCCCGTCTCCGCGCTTCCGTGCCGCCCACACGCGTTCAGGAGGGTCGCGAATTCCTTCGCGTCCCTGACAGGAGACCCGCCCGCCTCCTTCTTCAGAACATAGACTTCACCTGTCAATCGTTGTATAGTCTCCATCTTGCGTCCCTTGAGACGCAGATGCTCTCGGAGGCCTGATATCAGCTTGTCCCTCTCGGCCTGAGTCAGCATGGACCATGACTTCCAGGTCTCTCCTTCCTTCGGTTCGATATCATGTTCCAGTATGAATCCAATGGCTCCCTGCTCGTTCCCAGTTATGCCTGGAAGGAATGGGTCTGAGGCGTATTCCAGCATCCTGTAAACGGGTCTCGTCTCTCGTCCGAAGAGGCGGAGATCCTCGAAGGCATCGAGCATTCCAGCGGAGACCGCGGCTGATATCATTGATCTATTGAGGCCAATCAATCTCCTGCTCTTCTGGTCCTGAAGGTCCCCGACACTGCCGACCACCGCGAGGTGCGCAAGGTCGATGTTTTTCTTGCTCAGTGCCAGAGCCACGAGGAATGTGGCTCCCGCTCCGCTCAGATCGTTTGCTCCAGACATGCCGTGTGACTGAGGGTTGACCTGTATCACACTGGAGAAATCGAACAGTTTGGCCTGGCCGTTCTTGGAGCCCGTCGCGTGCCCTGGCTCAGGCACGTGATGGTCCGATATGACAGTGAGTATGTCTCCTAGTTTGGATATCGACCCGCTTCCGAGATCAGTGTACCATACAAGATCCGGCTTCTCCGTCCTGATGGATTCGATGGCTTCTTCGTCGAGCTTCTTGAAGAAGAGGACCTTATGCTCTCTCCCGAGTCGCCTAAGGGCACCGCTCGCGATTGCGCCGGCGGATATGCCGTCTGCGTCTATGTGCGTAGCCACGACGATGTCGGTGCTGGATATGATTGCTCTCGCCGCTTCCTCAGCAGAGCGCCATAAGTCCCTGTGCACCGTCTCGATGACTTCATCGGCAGCATCCATCGTCAACCCAAGACCCCCATGTATGCCAGTACCAGGAACACGCCTATGCATACGCCAAGCAGTATTATAGTCTTGATCGAACGGCTCACGAGCAGTATGATTACCACGAACACGAGGATCGCCAAGATAAGTCCTAGAAGCCCATCCATTCAATCTACCCCAAGACCTCATCCGATAATCAATCTTTCATGAATGCGATGCGTTCGAATGTGGCATGTTTGAGTTTGCCATATGCATATTCCGATAGCGATTTCAGGTTCACGCAGTCAGCGGCATTGTATTCGATCAGTAAGTCCAGTGCGTTCCTCTTTCCCTGTCTCTCCCAAAGCCGCCAGAGATACACCGCTTCCGATCCTGTCATGTACTCGACTCGCTGGTCCCTTGCTATTCCAAGCTGCCTCTCTATCGCTTTGAGCCCGCCACTTAGGCCTAACTTGCGCAAGACATTCCTGAGGTCAACATGGGGCACATCGGGTATGGCTCCTGGGAATCGTGTTCTGAGGACGGGGAGATCGAAACAGGCGCCATTGAATGTCACGATCATATCCGCAGAGCCCAGGATCGCATTGAGCGAGCTGCCTGACAGGTTCTGGCCCTTGATGAGAGTGTGCATCCTCCTCCCATCGTATATGCCGACGACCGTTACCGGGGACATTATGGATATCCCCGTAGTCTCTATGTCAAGATAGATCGCATTGCCTGAGAAATCGGATAGGCATCTCCACAGCTCTCTCGAGGGTAGGTTGGATGCGAAGTATCGTGAATCCCGATCCTTGAGCCTCGTCTGTGCCTCCATTAGGGCGAGATCCATGTATTCCTTGCGGACGTCAGCGATGCCCCTCACTTTCTCTGTGGATACGAAATCCTTCCATGTGTGGATGCCTGACCTCCACAGCATAGTCTCCCTCGAAGCGCCTATGCCTTTGAGGAGAACGAAGCTATTCTCGAGCATATCGACTGCCAACTGCCTTTGACTGTATTTAAACAGCTACCCAGGTGAGCAAAAATAGTCGCAAAGGTTGTTAAGTTGGCTACACTTGTCCTCAGATGTGAGAGACGGTTTCAGACTTAACGATTCGATAAGACTGCTTCCTGGTGGAGCCGTGCTGCTGCCCGAAGCCAAAGCCCTCCTTATATCTGACTTACACCTCGGTTGCGAAGCGGCGCTTGAATACGAAGGCCTGAGCATTCCGAGGATACAGACTCGTCGTATCAGAGAGTATCTTACCGGGCTCATCGATAATCTGGATGTCTCCCGGATGATCATAGTGGGGGATCTCAAACACAATTTCTCGCGCAACCTAGTGCAGGAATGGCAAGATGTATCCAGTTTCTTATCCGACTTCTCCTCACGTCTGTCCATTGAGGTGGTCAAGGGTAACCACGACAATTACCTCGGGCTCATACTCCGAGAGCACTCGATACCTCTGGTGAATGAGATGGAGGTTTGCGGGATCCGTATCCTTCACGGACATCAGGGTTCGTTGGATGACCGGCCGACAATAATCGGTCATTTGCATCCTTCGCTAGTTCTAAGGGATACAGCTGGGGCCTCGGTGAAAGACAATTGTTTTCTCTTCAACGAGCGTCAGTATATCCTGGTCCTGCCTGCCCAGAGCATATTGGCGGGAGGCGTCGATGTCGTCAGACAGTCATCGTCGGACACGATATCCCCACTCATCGCGGAGGGTGGTCTTGGCGGTTTCGTCCCTATCGTATTCACTGGCAACAAAGCATTGAGATTCCCTGAGATAAGAAAAATAAGGGAAAAGGGAAGGGTTTAGAATGCCTTCTTCTTGGTCTCTGCTGGTCTCTTGAAAACCTTCCAGGTGGCTCCTTCCACTGCCTTGTTTGGTATGACGTAGTAGATGCCATCATCCCCCCTGATTCTGGTCTTCCGCATGTCAACATCAACCACGGTACCTTTCACTCCCGCTGCCTCTACCTCGAACCCCTCTCCGAAATCCTTCTCTCCCAAGAGGAATCCTCCCGCGACGAAATCGCCAAGGACATTGTTCATCGCCAGGCCTATAGCCAATGCTATGAATGCAATCGCGGCGCCAAGGGCGAGTGCGATCTGTGACAGACCTATCATCTCAAGGAACGCGACGAGAATCGTAAAGAGCATGAGGGCATAGATCGATTTTACGATCAGGCCACCTATCTTCTTGTCCAGAGGGCTTCTCTGCATGACTGTCGTCAGCAGTCTTCGTATTAGCATGATGATCGCCATCGCGACTACGAGGAATATCACCGCGCCGACCACTAGCACGATCGCATTCGGTATGCCTGCGAGAAGGTTATCTTTCAGATTCTCCCATATCTGTTCGATGAACTCAATCACTCCCATTGACCAACCTCGAATCTGCATGGAAATGCCATCTCATAACTTTATCTGTGATGTCATGCGCATGCTGGCCTAGATTGACTAGCTCATTTGCCGAGCCCGAAAAGGCTTATGTATCCGCAGACTCATCATAAGGGTGCCAGGTGCTATAGTGACCAGAGCAATCTATGTCAGCGACGCTGATGTCGAGATGTCAAAGGATGTCGAGAGTCTTAGAATCGACAGGCATTTGGTGACTGACCTGTCATCCATTCTGCCTGGACGCAGGCGCAAGATGGTCGACAGGATCGAAGAGCACGGGAGGAAGGCTCCTCTCTCGATAGTGCCCATACTTCTCAGGCATTACAACGACGATAACCCCAAGGTTCGTGAGCAGCTGAAGACTACCATCGCGCGATTGACGCAGTCCGAGCCTGGTGAGCTGGCAATGGTAGAATGCCTGTTCAGTCGGGACCCCCTGATATCCGACACGGCTGCGAAGCTCCTTGAGGAGCGCAATTTCAATAGTGTCAACTTCATCGACACATTCAGGCAAGCGAAGAATCTCGTGGTGCAAGCCAGGAAGGCGGAGGTATTCTGTCAGGATGTCGAGGATCTGATGGCCGATTCGATCGAGACCTACAAGGAAGGGCGGTTCGATCAGGCGATGACCAACATGATGATGGCGAAGGATCTTCTGGAGGACCGACTGGAATGGCACGGCCATCTCAGAGGATACATCAAGGATGTGCTAAAGCTCACCCCGATGCTCGGACGAAGCGGTGTCCAGGTGGATTCGATCCAAGACTCGATTCGAAATCTGTCGTCGGCCCTGCAATCGAGGGAATATTCAGATGCTACAAGTCTATTGGCGTTGCGACGCCAAGAGACGAGGTTATGGAAGCAGCTATGGAGCCTCGAGGAATACATCACCAAACGCATAAAGGCAAAGCCAATCGTCGAGTTGATGGTGCTCAAGGATTCCGATCGGAATCTGCTGGATAATTTTGTGAGGGTCGCTCGGAAAGTGGATGATAATATCCAGGATGGCAGACCCGCGGATGCCCTTCGAACCGTCGAGGATTTCATCAGAAACGATATCTCCGCCAGCTATCTCATGAATGATGGGAAGAGGCTCGATGCAAAGGACGAGGCTGCATGGTATACCATGTGGGCCACAGGGCTCGGTTTGCTCAAGATGATTTCTCCAGTGATACCGAATGTTGCTGAAGAGTTCTACCAACAATATTTCAGGGATAGGGAGGGCGCCCCTAGTATCCACGCAGTAGACTGGCCGGAACCCTTCGCCGTCCTGGGCAATCCGAAAGAGGAACCTCGACCCACGCCCTCAAAGAAGGGTGGACGAAAGAAGAAGGGGCCGTCTTAACCGAGTGACGGTGCGTAGAATCTCTTTCCTTGCTTCTTTCGGTCCCACGAGATGAGGGTCTTCATCGCATCGACGCCAACTGCGATGCACTCGGACATGTTCTGCTCGAAATCCAGTATCTTCTCGGTAGGGTGCCAGGGGACGACGTCAGAAACGGTGCAGATCGCGCCAGCCCGGAGGCCGAATAAGGAACATACGGTGAAGATTGTCCCGTTCTCCATCTCTATGTTCTTCCCCTGCATCTTCTTGACATCTCCCAACCTGCTGATCATCGTCGATGTCATATAGTTCGAATGCGACATCGGTTGGATCTTCCCATCTGAGATGACTTTGTTCTCGCTGTAGAACCCGTCGACTGAGAAGCATATCCCGGCATCGAATCGCACCTTCTTCCTGGTCGCGGAGTCTATGAGTGCCATGACGACCTCGTGGTTTGCCAGGGCAGGATATTCCGTCCAGGCGTAACTCCTTGAAGTGCCATCGGCACGTATTGCCCCTGTAGCGATGACGAAATCACCTTTCTCAAGGTCATCCGCTATTCCTCCGCTAGTGCCTATCCTTATGAATGTGTGCGCGCCGAGATTAGCGAGCTCCTCGACAAGTATTGCCGCCGAGGGTCCACCTATCCCTGTGGATGCGACTGTGATCTGGGTACCATCAAGCGTTCCACCATATACCAGGTATTCACGAGCCTGCCTGAGCTTCTTACCATCTTCGAGAATAGATGCGATCTTCGGTACCCTCTCTGGCTCTCCACAGAGGAATACATATCCTGCCACTTCTCCGGGCTCAAGGCCTGTGATCATTTGCTTGCCCAAACGGTCTACCTCCTCGGTTGAGATACGGATTAGATTAACCAGTAATTAAGCTGAATGGCTCTAGAGCACGGACAGCGATATGACTGCAAGCACCATTAATTTGGCAAGATTGGGCACCAAAACAATGGACATCCGATTTGCAGTTTGGAAGACAAATGAATGGGTGATTCATAAGCGCCCATCGTCTGGAGGACCGGGACGATGTATTGCCCTGGAGCGAGATCGCCGAGGGTTCAGGATCCCTAGATTGTCATTGCAGTTCATGCCTGATGTCGATGTAATGCGATTGCTCGCCATTATCGATGCCTATCGTAGGGACAACATTGGATACCTACACTCCCTAGATAGCATTTTATCGGATGTTGATGGTTATATATTCCGATGGCAGAGGGTTCGGATTATCTCTGGGTCGCAGTTGCGCTGGGTTCAGTTTTGTTATTGCTCTATTTGTATGTTGGCTCAATTGAGAAGGTCCTGGTATCGATGGGATTCACCCATGGAGAGGCATCCACCATCCTCTTCGGCACGCTGTTCCTCGGATGGATAAGCATCCCATTGTTCCCATATGGTGATTGGTGGGTGGGCATTAGTCTAGGAGGAGCGCTGATACCGCTGCTGATATGTGTCAACATACTGTGGAAGCGTCGAATCGATCTCGCTGAGTCATTCATAGGCATTACCATAGTATCGTTCATTGCGTACAATATCACCCGTGCTGAGGAGGGGGTCGGCATTGTAGCGGAAGTTCCTATGGCATTTGCGCCAGCACTCGCGGCAGGATTGTATTCTCTATCTGTATTCTGGATGGATGTTCGGAAAGCGGCGCCTCTCGCCTACGTGTCGGGTATAATTGGCACATTGGTTGGAGCAGATGTGTTCCACTTGGGAGAGGTTCTGGCATTCCAAGCGCCGTCCGATGGCTTCGCCATGCTCAGCATCGGCGGTGCGAACATATTCGACATGGTGTACCTTACTGGAATTGCAGCCGTGATTGTGGCTCTCATCCTCACATGGGCTAGGCATCAGCAGAAGAAGAGGGGTTACCAATATCTGTCTGATGAGCTACCAACGGGATATGGTCCAACTTCTGGGCAAGAGAGTGTCGCTCCAAAACCGTCAATACTAGTGAATCGAGGACGAATCGAGTGAATCAAGGTGTCAATCCTTCACGATTTGTCGACTCCTCTCATCCAGGTCGACAGAGCACCTATGGATGCCAGCCCCAGGATGAATACTATGAAGAACGAGTATGATGGGTCGTTGAAGTGGTCCGAGACGATTCCGCATAGATAGACCACGACAGCGCCACCGCCGAGCTGGAATCCGAAAAGCAATCCAAACGCGGTTCCTCTCTCTTCCTGTCGTGTCGCCTTTGATATGAGCGAGAAGAGCGCGGGGTAAGTGACGAAGAGCATCGCTCCAAACAGGACAAGGACCGGTGTGATTGTGATCCAACTAGATAGGAATGGGAGCATTAACACGCAAATCGATGAAACCGCATATCCGTAGATAAGCAGCCTTCCCCTCCCAAAACGATTGCTAAGTCGTCCGAAGTAATACGATGACACTGTCCCTATGCCAATCCAGATTGCGAACACTAGATCTGCATCTCCGACACTCCACCCGTGCAATTCGGTGAGGTTCAGTGGTCCAAAATAGCTCGTAACCTGATAGAGTGCTCCACCCGCTGCTATCGGAATCGCCATTATTCCTATCCTTGTGAATGTGTCCTTGAATGAGGTCTCTATTTTGCTGACACTCTTTGTCTTGAGTGGCTCCTCGTTCCGCATGAGTATGATGCCCGCAATGATTGCTATAATGTTGAGCACGGCCCAGATAATGCACGGTGTCCTCCATCCGTAGATCTCTCCCAGGAATCCCGATGACGCGAATGCGAGGATGACTCCCAGGTTTCCCACGCCACTCTGAATGCCAAGGGCCGTATCAAGATATGAGCCTTCATATCTCTTTGTTATCCAGCTGATTCCAATCGGATGATAGAAACTCGCACCCACCCTCATGGAGATCACCGCGACGAATAGGCCCAGAAAATTCGATGCAAGTGGGATGAGGATGAACGACAATGCCATGAGTCCTGCGCCCAGCTCCAGGAGATACTTCGAGAATATCCTGTCTGCAGCTTTGCCAACTACGAGCTGGATGATGACTGTGATCAGCAGACCGAAGCCGAGGAGGCCGATCTCCGAGTACGACAGGTCCATCTCCTGAACGAGTATCGGCAATATCGCAACCAATGCCATGAGGGCGCCATCGTTGCACGCGTGATGATAGCTTATCACCCATAGCAGTCTCTTGTCACTTGACATCTCAAGCTTCTCTTGAGTGAATCGCGTTCCTGGTTATCTCACTTTGCTGAGAATGATTGATTCCAAGAATTCACTTTTTTATCTGATTGCGATGTCTCCTGAATCTGCGCGAAGAATGATAACCGTGTATCAAGTTGTGTCAAGAAAATAAGGAATTAAAGAAGAAGAAGTTTAATGAGATTTGATCCATGGACAGAATCCAAAGACCTTCCATCGCTACGGAACTCACCTTGTCCTGCTAGCTCGAATTTCCTTGCCTCTGGACTCAGCCTTCTTGGCCTTGCCAGATTTGCTGGATTTCTTTTTTGCAGGCATTTAATGAACCCTCCTGACGGAAGTACATCTCACAAGAAAAATTACTTCTTCTTCTTCTTTGCGGCCTTCTTCGCGACTTTCTTCGCGGGCTTCTTAACGGCCTTCTTCACTGCTTTCTTTTTCGTCTTCTTTCCACACTTTGCGCACGACATAGGTTTTTTTCCTCCTACCGCGTATTGATGCATCTTCCCCATCAAGCACCTGTTACCGTCAGGTTTTGCTCAACTTTCATGACGCATCTCTGAACATGTAAATGCGTTATGTATAATAATACTCTTTTGATTCTCTTTCGTATTTTGATAATGAACAATCATCATGCCCGCATCTTCCTTCTTCACAATGACAATCGATGAGCACGAATTGAATGGGAATACGAAGGGACTACGCGGTGCAAACGTTTTTTAGACTACTTACACATACATTAGATGCGCAAGGGGTCGTTGAGTCATTGGCTGAAAGCAATGATACAAAGAAATTGAAGATATGCTTGGTCGGTGATGTTGGTGTCGGCAAGACAAGCATGATCCGAAGATACGTGCTCGATGTCTTCGACGACAAGTACATTGCCACGATCGGAACGAAGGTCACCAAGAAAGAGATCGAGGCAAAGAATGCGAAGACCGGCGAGACGCAGAAGATAGTCCTTTTAATCTGGGACATCATGGGTCAACCGAGTTTTAGAGAAGTATTACGCGAGGCCTACTTCTATGGTGCGGAGGGTGCACTGGCTGTCTGTGATCTTACGAGCAAGGAGAGTCTAGGCGAGCTCCGATATTGGGTCAAAGCTATGACATCAACTACCGGTGAGATACCGATTGTATTCCTTGGAAATAAGTATGATTTGAAGGACGATGTCAGAATCGATTCCAAAGACCTCGAGGTCTTTGCAATGAAACATGGTGCTCCTGCATTGTTGACATCTGCGAAGACCGGATACAACGTCGAGAACGCTTTTGCCAACCTTGTTGATATGATACTCAATCCTGACTGAACCCGCACAGTTGAATGAGGTCAGCGCCTCTTGATTGTCATCCTTTGAGTTCGAGGGAGTAGATGCAGATGGTTGCACGAAAGGCAGATGCGATATTCTATAATGGCCGAGTGTACAGTCTCGATCCCGAGGTTAGAGTCGCGAGAGCAATTGCTGTAGATGATGGCAGAATCATAGCTGTCGGGACGGATGCCGAGATCAAGAGTTCTGCTCCCCGTGGTTGTGACAAGTATGACCTGGGCGGCAAGATAGTGATACCCGGCTTCATCGATTCACATACCCATTTCGTGAACATGGGTATCGATTCCATGAATGTCGATCTGTTCGGCTGCAAATCTATGGACGATGCGATGTCACGCATGAAATCTGGTGCGAAGAAGACGCCCGAGGGCGAATGGGTACTAGGCGCTGGATGGATGGAGAGTCGATGGGATCAGGGCAGATTCATCACTAAAGATGACCTCGACTCCTGCTGTCCGAATCATCCTGCGGTTGCCCATCGCATATGTGGTCATCTGTCGACGGTCAACACGAGAGCGATATCCGTCTTGGAAATCAATGCTGACATGCCCGGTGTAGAAAAGAGCGCGTCGGGTGCATTGACTGGCGTACTCAAAGAATCCGCGGTGGCACTTGTCAGAGATGCCACTGCGCCAGATGCAAACCGGAAGATGAAGGGTTTAGTTGCTGCGACGCGGAAGGCGCATTCCCTCGGTGTGACCTCGGTCCAGGACAATGGTGAGACAGAACATCTCTCCATATACCAGACAGCTGAGAGAGCGGATAAGCTCGGAATTCGTATATGGTTCAATGTGCCAGTGTCCAATCTGGATGCCATGCGGAGTCTGAATTTGTCCACTGGGCTCGGTTCGGAGAGATTGAAGATCGGTGGACTGAAGATTTTCTGTGATGGCGCATTGGGTGCTCGAACCGCATCGCTGTCTGAGGCATACAATGATGACTCGGAGAACACAGGCATGTTCGTGCTTCCTGTGGATCAGCTCGATGATATGATTCACAAGGCCAATGATGCTTCCATACAATTAGTCGTGCACGCGATAGGTGACAAAGCCATCGAAACCGTGATTGATTCGATGGAAGATGCACTTGAGTGTACCCCACGGAAGAATCACAGACACAGGATAGAACACTTGGAGCTGCCGACTGCGAATCAGCTAAAAAGAATGAGGTTACTGGGAATCATCGCATCCATGCAGCCGAACTTTGTGGGCGAATGGGGTGGCATCAACGGCATGTATTATGAGCGTCTTGGTCCGGACAGGGCGATAATGAACAATCCTTTCAAGGATGTTCTGAAGTCTCGCGTGAAGTTGGTTTTCGGGTCAGATTGCATGCCACTCTCCCCGATGTATGGGATTATTTCTGCAGTCAATGCTCCTCATGATTCCCAGAGGATTACCGCGGAAGAGGCGACTGCCGCATATACGAGAGATGCTGCCTATGCATCCTTCGAGGAGAATATCAAAGGAACCATAACTGAAGACAAGTTTGCTGATTTTGTTGTTCTCTCAGGAGATCCTTTCAGTAATCCCTCTCTCGTGCGTGACGTGTCCGTGTTAAAAACGATAATGGACGGTGAAGTTGTCTATGACGGCACAAGAATCGGGAAGAAACGATCCTGAAGATAGTCCTCAGATTGTCCAGACATCCGATGCGCCAAAACCGATTGGACCATACTCCCAAGCGGTGATGTCTGGAGACCTGATATTCTGTTCCGGTCAACTTGGCATCGACCCTGTCAGTGGGACTATTGTTCAGGGCGATGTTGCGGATCAGGCTCGTCGGGCACTACGGAACCTATCGGAGATTCTAGACGCGTCGGGATCGAGAGTCGCAAATGTGCTGAAGGTCACGATATACGTTAGAAACATCAAAGATTTCGCCCTGGTCAACCAAGTGTACGCTGACTTCTTTGGCGAGTACAGACCTTCACGTTCAGTGGTAGAGGTCTCAGGTCTACCGAAAGATGCCTTGGTCGAGATAGATCTTATTGCGAAACGATGAATGCAGCGTTTCGATTCACCATTCTATCCGATGAATTGCTTTATCCGAGAATATTTAAGTAGATGGTTATTGTAATGAGGTGGGGAGCTGGAAGAGCATTTTTGTTGAGGAATGATGATGGAGGTGGATGTATGAAGACGTTGATTCTTGGTGCTTCTGGGCAAATAGGCGCTTATACGGTGCAGGACCTCGTTGAGATGTGTGGCGTGAAGGATGTCATTGCATCTAGTTTGAGATTGGATGATGTCAAGAACGCTATGACGGCTCTGAAACTGGACAAGAAGGTTCAGATGGTCGAACTTAATGCATACGATGTGGACATAGTTGCCAAGACCATAAAGAAAGAGAAAGTCGATGCGGTCGTCAACTGCGCATGGTATCAGACCAATCTGGCGGCGATGGACGCATGTCTGAAAGGTGGAGCAGCATATACCGATCTTGGAGGTTTCTTTGACACTTGCCTGAAGCAGCTCAAGCTTCACAAGAAGTGGAAGGATGCTGGAATAAATGCGACTATAGGCCTTGGAAGCACACCCGGAATGACGAACATAGCTGGTGCGGCCGGAGCTAAGCGGTTGGACAGAATCGACTCGATTGATATCGTCTGCGCTTGGGGTAACACACTTCCTGTCAAGGAGGCTGGATGGCCTGGCTATTCAATTCGCACGGTTCTTGACGAGTTCACTCAACAATCTGTACAATGGATAAGAAACAAGTATCAGAAACAGGAGATTCTGGGTGGCGAGAAGGAAGTTATGATGCCCGATCCTATCGGCAAGATCAAGACTTACTATGTCAAGCATTCAGAACCTGCTACGATGGGCAAATACCTGAAGGCTAAGAACGTGACATTCAGAATCGGGTTCCCTCCGAATGACATGAGCACATTTCAGACGCTGCGCGCACTAGGATTCGCTGATGAGACTCCTCTTGATATCTCTGGATGTAAAATCTCTCCACTTGATTTCCTGACCGGCATGCATCAGAGAGGGATAGAACAGGGACGCACTGCTATCCCCAAAGAGGAATACGAATATGACATGTTCAGAATTGATTGTATGGGCGAGAAGGATGGCATGCCATCGACCGTGACTTACTCCATAGTGACCTGGAACGACCCTGTGAGGGGCGTATCATCTGCGAGAGACACCGCCGTCCCACCTGCGATAGTATCGCTCTGGCAGATGAAACGAAAGATAAAGGCGCCTGGTGTGTTCCCTGCGGAAGCAACGGTGGATCCCGAGCCATTCTTTGAGGAGCTCGGAAAGAGGAAGATCAAGGTCGAGGAGAGGACAACGACATCAACCAAGTACTACTGACCTGCTCCATGAACGGGACAAACCATTTCCTTAATCCTTCTTCTCATTCTTCGTATCGGGTCTCTCATCTTCCTCTTTATCGTCGTCGTTCACAAGCCCGAACGCCTTCGCGATTGCGACGGTGTAATCCTCCACTTCCACATCGACCTCTGACTTTTCCACCGGTATCTTGTCTTGTACTGCGCATCGCATATGTATCTGGCATTTGGGACAGAATAGGAGCATCTTATCTGCTCCGGTCTTCTTGGCCTCTATCATCCTCTCGATCTGCATCCTCTTTGTGTTGCTGTTGCAGCTGGACCACCCACTCACTCCACAGCATATGGCCTTGTCCTTCGTGTTGGGCATCTCGATGAAGTCGCATCCCTGGAACACCGTTGCGAGATCTCTCGGCGAATCATAAATTCCAGAATGTCTGCCGAGACGACACGAGTCGTGATATGTGAATTTGAACTTCTCATTCTGCGTATCATCCGACTTCAACGTTCCTGTCTCGATCAGCTCCTTCAGGTAGTCCGATATGTGCTGGACCTCGAATCCCAGCTCGCCAACGAAGTCCCGATAGTCCATGTTGAATGTCCTGTAGCATTCAGGGCACGTGAACACCACTTTCTTGGCGCCGGACTTCTTTATCAAGTCAACATTGAAATCCATCAGTTTCTCGAATTCATCCTCCTCGCCGACCCAATTGAGGTCATGGCCGCAGCATTTCTCATCGTTGCTTACGACGGGAACGACACCTGCCCGGTTCATCAACCTGACAGCTGATTCGCATATCTTGGTGAGCGCGAGACCTTCCCTGTCCCAGAATATCGCATCATAATGCGGTAAGCACCCAACGAAGTAGAATACGTCACCCTTTTCTGCGACCTTCATGTCGTCTTTGACCCATTCCAATCTATTCTGTTTCAGGTCTGAGGATGCCATGATCCTCTGCACCGAGTGGATCAGACCTCCTTGCGAGCATAGTGGGGCAGCGCCGAAGTGCAGCGCCTCCTCTCGCATGCCCCGTATGAACCCCGAGTAGTCCACTTTGTATGGACACATCACATTGCATTGCTCGCATGTTGTACATGTCCAGATGTCCTTATCATTGGCGATATTCTCGACGATTCCTTCCATCGCTTTCAGAACGATCGTACGCGGGGCGAATTCGCTGTCGAACTTGGGAATGGGGCAAACGGTGGTGCATTTGCCGCATTCAACACAGTCAAATGCGCCAGTGTCTTCTATCAGCTGCTTGATCGAGGTGGCGGTCTGCTCCTTGGACCTCTCTCCCTTCCGTTTCCTCTTCTGTATTGGAAGCGGCCCCAGATCACGTACCTCTCCCACGAAATCATTCATTGATTTGGCGAATCTGTATCGCTCAGACGCATTGATCCATTCGGTCCGCAACCTTCGTGAGTCCAGACCTAAGATGTCCATGAGGTCCTTGAAGGCATCCACTCTTTCCTGGGCTCTCTTATTTCCCGAGACATAATGACAATTGTCTATGAGACATCCTATGATGATTACGCCGTCCGCTCCATGCTCGAAAGAGTCCATAATGATCGCAGGTTCGACGCTCCCGCTGCACATCACCCTCACTATCTTCACATTGGGTGGATACTCTATCTTATTGACACCTGCCAGGTTAGCGGATGGATACCCGCACCATGTGCAAGTGAATGCGATTATCTTCGGCTCGAACCCTGATTCGTTCATGTCAGGGCACCTCCTCGATGATTGCTCGTATCTGCGCCTCGACCTGGTCCTTCATGAAGTTGTAGACGGTTATTGCCTTGTTGCAGCAGACTACGGCGCAGGTCCCACATCCCTCGCACCGGATCTCGTCCACCTTGGATATGAGAATACCCTTTTCGGTGTCTTCCGTCACTTTGATCGCATCATACTCGCAGATGTCTTCACATCTGCCACAGCCCCTGCACCTAGATTCGTCGACGAATGCGACTATCCGTGGGAATTGTACCTTCCCCTCCTTCATGATCCCAATAGCACTTGCAGCAGCTGACCGTGCGTCTTCTATGGAGTATCTGATCCCCTTGGGGCCTTGGGCAGTGCCCGCCACATATATCCCCCTTCGGAATTCAGACGGAAACATCGGATTGATGTCCTTCATGAACTTGTCGATGTCCATCTGGATGTGAAGCAGCTTGGCGATCCTGTCGCTGTCCTCGGACGGTTCCTGACCCACCGCGAGGACTACTAGGTCTGAATCGATATTGAGCAATGTGTCCATGTCTGTATCAAGGGCCCTCACGAACATCTTGTCATTGTCGACTACCACCTCGGCGACCCGTCCTCTGACGAAGTTGATCCCTTCCTGCCTAGCGTCTTCGTAGAATTCCTCAAAACCCCTGTACGGTCCACGAAGGTCGATGTAATGTACATAGACATCTGCGCCTGGATCCAGTTTCTTTATCTCCCTCGCCTGACCGATGGCATATGTGCAGCAGACGAGCGAGCAATGCAGATTGCCCTTCACCTTGTCGCGTGAACCGACGCATTGGACGAAATTCACGGTCTTCGGGTTCTTACCATCCGACGGCCTCTTCAGACCGCCTCCTTGCTCGCGCTGTTTGACTATTAGCTGCTCCAACTCGGTCGTTGTGATGACGTTCGGGATCTCATAGTGCAGTTCGGGGATTCTTGTCGGATCGAAAGTCTTGCTTCCAGTGGCGACGATTACTGTCCCGACATCGAATTCCCTGCACCCCTCCAGCGTCTTCACTTTGACATGTCTATTACCGAAACCACCGGTCATGTCCTCGACATTCGAATTCAGTAAGACTTCGATGTTCTTGTTCTGGAGGACATCCTCGATCTTAGGGGTGAACACGCACTCCTTGCAGTATTGCATGCAGCAGATGCCACAGTTGTGGGTGGGGAATGTCATGCTCAGCTTGTAGGCTCTCCCACCGAGCTCATTGCTCCTTTCGACAATATATACCTTGAATCCGCTGGATGCAATATCGAGAGCAGCGGCCATGCCCGTGACTCCTCCTCCTATCACTAGGGTAGATCCGAGTATGGGGACTTCGATATCCTCTAATGGCATCAGCTTCTCTACCTTTGCCAATGCGCCTAGCAACAGGCCCTTGGCCTTGCTAGTTGCCCGTTCTCGATCTGCATGTACCCATGCGCATTGTTCGCGAATGTTCACCTGGTCGAAGAGGTACTTGTTCATACCTTCAGCTTCGAGGAATCTGCTGATTATCAGCCCTTGTATATTGGGGGAACATGCCGAAACGGCAACCTTATCGAACCCTTTGTTCGCATATTCGCCCTTCAGAAATTGTTGTCCTTCCCTTGAACATAGCGATTCGTGGATGCCAACGGTCACGACTTCAGGATGTTCCTTGATTGCGGAGGCAATTGATTCAAGGTCGATCTTATTGGATATCTCTCCCCTGCATCCGCATAGGAAGACTGCGATTCCTTTCCGCTGGCCCACATCGTCAGTCTCTGAATCACTCATAATCCGTCCTCCAGAGTATCACTAGTGAGGTCAGCAGGATACGAACTCTACGCCCTGCTCGAGCTTTGCACGTCTCATCGCATTATAGACACCATCGAGGACGCAAGCCTCCGTCACATACCCATAGAAATCCCCTCGGTCAAATACCGCAATAGTGGAGACCTGGGAATTCGCCATGGCCTTGGCGACCCATCTGATGTCGAGCGAAAGATTGGTCAATATGACCAATGGCTTAGACATAATGTCCTTCACCTTCACCTTGGACGGATTCTTACCTTCGGCGAGCACCTTGGATATTATGTCCTTCTTCGTGACGATCCCATAGGCATCGTTCTTGTTCTTTCTGGGGACTAGGAGTGAATAGTTATTGAGTTCGATCATGCGTTCGATCGCATTCTTTATCGTCGAGTTCATGTCGATCGTCGGCATCTCGAAAGTCTTCACGATGTCTCTGAGAATCAGTCTCTCAGAAGTCATCAGTTCGCCTCCTTTGCTGGTTGCTCATGGGTGTCCATTATCGCAGCCATGAGTAGATCGATGTCGGAGACGAAGCCCATGAAGTTGTCGCGATCGAAGACAGCGAGTTTTGATACGTTCTCATCGGCCATCTTCTTGGCAATCCATCGGATATCCAAGTCAAGATTATTGGTAACGACCAGAGGCTTCCTGGCGATATCGGTTATGGGTACTTCCGAAAGGTCGTTTCCCTCCGCAACGGCCTTCTCGACTATGTCCCTTTGCGTTACGATTCCATATGCATCATCGATACTCGTTCTCTCCACGAGCAGAAAGTCTGTCTTGCTTTCCATCATTGCAATCAGCGCATCTGCGGCAGTCGATTCTACTGATATCTTGACAGGCATTATTCCTTTGACAACGTCTCTAAGTTCCATTCCCTCAACTCCCCCATAAGCGTATCACTCTGTTATCGTATAGACCATATAAGTAAGTTCTCGGAAGATGTCCAATCTTCGGATAACATTGTTATCCGAGTTGACGAAACACAATAATAATGGGCCAAACCAATCAAGAGACTGATGAAAGGGTCTTTGAGTCCACTCTTCAGTCCACGGTCGATCGCCTTGGTAGGCGCCTCTGCCAGCGCGGGCAAGATCAGCAATGTTGTCTTGAAGAATCTCTTGGATTCCTCATTCAAGGTATATCCAGTCAATCCAAAGGAAGATGAGATCCTTGGCGCGCGCTGCTATCCATCTGTATCCTCGATTCCTTATGAAATCGACCTTGCTCTCATTGCATTGCCGGCGATGCTATCCATCCGGGCCGTTGAGGAATGCATACGCAAAGGCGTGAGGATTGTGATTGTGACATCCTCCGGATTCGCCGAGAGTGGGCAGAACGGAAAGATCCTTCAGGATGGATTGAGGGATTTGATCGGGGTCAGTGGAACGCGACTCCTTGGCCCGAACACCATGGGGTTGATGGTCCCCTCTCACGGTCTTGATACATTATTCATCCCTGTTGAGAAGAGTCGTAGACCTCCTGCGGGTTCGATCGCAATCATCTCCCAGAGCGGAGCAGTCGCCGTCTCATTCCTTGAGAAGGCAGAATCATTCGGGATGGGCATATCTGCATGTATTGGGCTCGGGAACAGGGTGGATATCAATGAGAATGAATTGTTGGAATTCTTTGCCGACGATCCCAATACTGACTGCGTCGCCTTGTATCTCGAATCATTTGCTGACGGTAGGAGCTTCGTGGATATCGCTCGAAGGATCTCTAAAAGAAAGCCTATCGTTGTCCTGAAAGCGGGTCGTACTAATTCTGGCTCTAGGGCCGCGAGTTCCCATACTGGCGCACTGGCCTCGGATTCTGACGAGCTCGTGGCAGGGGCACTCAGACAGGCTGGCGTCATAAGAGTCTACGACGATGAGGAATTGGTGGATGTTGCAAGGGTGCTCGCATACAAGGGGAAGATAGACGGCGACAGGGTCTGCGTCGTTGCGAGCGCAGGTGGTTTCGGAGTTATTGCGTCCGACTTTGTGGAATCGAAGGAGCATGGAGTCGGAATGAATATGGCTGATCTATCGGAAGAGACGCGTGTTCGCTTGTCAAAGACGATGCCGATATTCTCTTCCGTGAACAATCCTGTGGACCTGACTGCAGAGGTCACGGACCTTATGTATGAGCAAGTATTGGAGACGCTCCAAGAGGATCCGGGAGTCGATGTGATAATGATGTCTCTGGAGCTTCAACCACCTCATGTGACGCAAGGATTGGTCGATGTTGCGGCTCGAAGGTCGTCACAGGGTAGGATCCCGATAATCATCAGCGCATTCGGAGGAAGCAGGACCCAGGAGACACTTAGAGCACTCGAAAGCCGAAAGATTCCTTCATATCCGACTATCTGGCGGGCGATAAGGGCGATAGCTGCCCTGCATCAGCGCGGAAGCTACTTGATGAAACAGAAATAAACATCCAGGGATGCCCCGCTTGAACAGCACCCAGTGCAGTTAGCGGGGCCCTTGATATCTGATTCTTGAAAGGTTTGCGCTTATCCACCGATTCTGAATACCTTTGTGCCACACTTCGGGCAGGTGCCCTTCGTAGCAGGTTTGTCGTTCTTGAGCTTGACTTTCTTGGCATCCTTCATCTCGACGGATTTCTTGCATTTGACGCAGTAGGCTTTAACCAATGTTCCCACCGCCCCTATATCGACTAGTGTTAATATATAGTCTTTTGTATGATTTCCAGATTGGCGACGCTGCCCCCACATTTTATCTATCTGGCATAGGGAAATTGTCGATTCACATCTAAGGTTCTGTCAATTATCGGGTCGTTGTCATCACAGAGTCATGCTGGAACGCACCGGGGCTGAACCGTAAGCCCCCCTTCCATCCCTTCCGGGAAGGCTGTCTGCAGCAGGCTTATGTCAGCTGGAACACGACTGCTCTGTGGAACATCGAAAGACGCAGCTGGTCGTGGACATATACCCCAAGCGGCTACACGCACATTACACATGCGATCGATGAGACACTCGTGGCGTCGGAAAGAGGCACCATCAACAACACCACCCGATAACTATGCAGAACCCACATCTAAGAAGATAGATATATCTCATCTGCACGATGCAGGGTGTGGGAAGGGATGCCCTTAGGCGATACAGACAACGATCCAACAGGTGCTGCAAAAGGCGGGAATCCTGACGCACATGGATTGATGTATTCCAACCAGGTCGCTGTCAATTTCGGAAAGGGCATGGCCGATCCATTCGTACCCGCACTTGCAATCCATCTCAGCGCCACGCCCGCCCAACTCGGCTGGCTTCAGGCCTTCGTGAATCTTTTCCCTGCAGTCATGCAGGTTCCCTGGGGGAAGCTGAGCGATTTCTTGGGCAGGCGTGTTCCATTTCTCGTCGTAGGAGGTGTCCTCTCATTCTCCATGTATTTCTTCATGCTCGGGGTCGTAAACGCGTCGCAGCTCATATTCCTCGTTGCTATCCAGATGTTCATCGGATCGATGATGATCCCTACCTGGTCTGCATTGGTCGGGGACATGACAACGACTCGCAATCGCGGTTCGATAATGAGTAGATTCTTTGCGATTTCATCCCTCGCTAGCCTCGCAGCGACACTCGTGGCAGGCGCAATAATGCCGGAGGGAGGCGGCTCGGTCTTGAGCATATATGCAATACCGTTCCTGATTGCTGGCGGAAGCGGCATCATCGGCTCCATCGTCCTTTTTCAGATGAGAGAAAGCAAGAGAAGGTTGTACGCCTCACCAAAGACGATATTCTCCTTCAGCTTACGTTCGTTCATATTCATATCAGACCTCACAGAGAACATCTATTTCAGGAACCTCGTGGCCCTACAGTGCGTATTCAATTTCATAATGTCGCTCATCTGGCCTCTTCTATATCTGACATACATTGACGTCCTTGGCGCAACGCTCTTCGATATCGCATTGATGACTGTAATCTCGACTGGTTCAGCTCTTTTCTTCCAGACCAGGGTTGGCCGATGGTTGGATCTGACTGGTCCAATGCCTCATATCCTGATCTCCAGGTTCGCATTCATCTCGGTCCCTATTGTCTATGCTCTAGCAACGCAAATGTGGCACATATACGTGATAAACGCTGCTCTCGGGTTCGCCACCGCGATGTCAAATGTTGCGTTCTTCGCTTACATATTGGATGTCGCCCCTGAGGCGAAGAAGGGCGAATATTTCGCAGTATATAATACGATGATAGGACTCGTGACATTCGCTGGATCCATCATTGGCGGATACCTTGCTTTGTTCTTCCTCGACATATATCTTCAGAATCTGGTAATCGCACTGGGTGCGGTCTATGCTATCTCAGCTTTTGGCAGAGGAATATGCGCAGTCTGGTTTTTCAAACTCAAGGATCCCGTAAAATACCCATTCACTCTCCGACAGCTTGCGGGAAAATGGTACAGGGGTCTGAGGAGTGGTGATAGACGTCCGAGCTAAATGAGGTGATCATTGAATCGGATATCATCATTGGGCGAAGACTAGATTGCATATACGCTAAAAATAAGAGGTTTGTTGCCTAATCGTTCCGCTTGCCGGCGATATAGGCTTTGAGCGCAGCTCGCTGTGCTCTCGGGACTTGCATGAGCTGCCTCTGCAGCTGCACCTGCTTGACTGTTGTCCAGACTCCTATCGGTCGCACTTTTAACACCTCCAAGAACTTAGGATCGTTCGGCCCTGCATCCCTGTTGGACGGAACTATCCCTAGCATTGAGCACAAGTGAGTCCGCTATCTAGGGGGGATGAATCCATTGTTGCGGACTTGTTTGTGTACATGCTATCGTCACTCCCTACATCGATGCGATATATGATGCTTTCCTCGTTACTAATGATTACATAAAATAAATATTATAAAAGCCAGAGTATGGATAAAATTCGTAAGGGAATGTCGTTGTTAGGAGCAGACTTTCTGCACGCTGGATACAAACTTGGAATAAGCAATATTATATAAAATTAATTGTAATGAAGCTACAATATAAATATGTGATGACTCAAATCTACATGTGCTGATTTCGTACGTGTGCTGTATAATTTCGTCAATGATGCCCTCGCCTCGATGATGAGGTGCTCACATCCCGCTTATCAGGATTATGAGCGCAATAGCTGCAAAAGCTGCCATGAGCACGACGAATAGAAATTGCAATGCTCTCCGATCGATCATTCCGTTCCCTGTTATCCGCGGATTCGGCCTTAATCCTTTCTCATACGACCCTGTGGGTCTAGCAACCTGCAAATATGGGTTAACCTGATTCCATTCGCATGGCAATAGACGATTTGGTTTCAATCACGAGCAAGGAGCGTATTCTCCTCTACCTCTCTGAATTCAATCATATGGATGACCGGTACGAACTGCCCGCCGACCTGATCCAGGAGAACATCTCATTCTGCACTGGTATCCAGAGGAAGCATCTGTCGAAGTATCTCAAGGACTTGATTTCCGAGCTTCTTGTGGCTGAGAGAAAGGCTCATATCCAGAGTATGAAGCAGAGAATGAACGGGTATTATCTTACCCAGAATGGCTATGCGAAATCAGACATTCTTCGCTCTAGGTTGGGTGCGGTCGTCGTCGATGTTGTTGATGATGGAAATACAACGCGGATGAGACTATCTGAGATCGATGACTGCACTCCTGTCCATATAACCTATTGTGACATCGTGAGGGAAGCTATCAAGAACGGACGTGTAGACATGGCCGATCTCAGGAGCATCGAATCAAAGAAGAGGGATGCGTTGGAGCGCAAGGAACAGACCACGGAAACCTATCGCAGAGCATTGAAGACTGCATGGCGCGATGGGCGGGTTACGGCAACTGAACGGTTCTTGATTGAAGAGTTGCGGAAGCACCTGAAAGTCACTGATGAACAGCACAAGGCGCTGGAAACTGAGATACTGAAACAACTGGTTCAAGACAGAATGGAATTCATCCGCATATACAGGAGTGTGCTCGAGATTGCGTTGGCCGACGGAGTCCTATTAGGTCCTGAGGTCGAGATAATCGAGAATCTGAGGAAGACATTCATGATATCTCGGCAAGAGCATGATGAGTTGCTCGTAGAGGTCGAGACGATTGTGTGCGGCCCTTCGCCCTGCCTAAGCAACAAGGACAATCTTACATACTGAGAATCATCAGAGACTGATTCCCGTCTTCGAGGAACCTGATATTCCTTCCGCGAATGCGAAAGCCATTCTCGGTGTATTATGGAAATAGCCAACCTTCCCCGATTTGCTGATTATTATCAGGCCTCCCAGACCTTCTACCCTTGTCTTGAGGATATTGATGGCCCTTTCCGAGGCTGCTCGAGGATCGTCGTTACCTGCTAGCATGTCTATCGCGGTCTTCGCGAGCACGACTGCCATTATCTTTTCTCCCCAGCCAGTGCTCGACGCCGCTCCGAGAGTATCGTCTGCGTATGCCCCGCTTCCAATAATCGGAGAGTCGCCGACCCTTCCGGCCATCTTTCTCGGGGTGCCTCCGGTGGAGGTTGCACATGCCAGATGTCCTTCACTATCGATGGCGCACGCGCCCACAGTATCCGCACCTGAAAAGAATCGTCTTGTCCTGAGTACTCCTGTCTTGAGAAACTCCCTATAATCGTCGAGTTCCCGTCCGACTAGGAGGTCCTCTTCGTTACATTCCGCAAAACCGCACTTCATCGCAAAATCAAAAGCCCCCTCTCCCGCGAGCATTGAGAATTGTGTTGTATCAAGCAGCCTCCGAGCGACATGGATGGGGTTCTTGATGTTTCTCACAGCCGCTACAGCTCCTGACCTAAGAGTGGACCCGTCCATTATGATCGCGTCCATTTCCACCTTTCCTACCTGATTCAGGACGGACCCGACACCTGCATCGAATGTGGGGTCATCTTCCATCGATGCAATGGCCGCTTCGACAGCATCCAGCGCAGTGCCACCTCTGGATAATAAGTCATATCCATATTCCGAAGCCTTCCTGCATCCAGAAATGTGAGCGTCGACGAGTGCATCTGGAATGTCCCATGCGCCACCGTGGACTATTATTGAGGGCTTCATGTTTCGGAGAACCTCATCTCTCTGCACTTATAGCTACACATTCAACTTGAAAATCTTGTCATGAGGTCTCACGCGGTCGTTGACTCTTATCCCGACGGATTGACCTACATTCGCTATCGTGACTGGCTGTCTGTCGATTTCCATGGATTCGACCTTCTGCTCAAAATCGGTGGTAGATCCTTTTATGCGAATCACTTCACCGAGCGAAAGGCTGCCTGAAATAATCTCCACCGCAGCCACGCTGGGCTTGGCGAAGAATATTGTCACTTTCCCAATCTCAATCTCTTCGACCATGATCCCCCTCTTGCGTGAATCTTTGTACGGATATTTAGGTTGTTTGTACTCCAAATCGATGCACAGATCCAGGATTTGGGATAGATTCATCAAGCGTGCCAGAGGGAATTGAAATAGAACTGATGGTGTTGAAGAATTGCCACGCCCTTCACGAAAGTTATAATAGGCGGGAGTGTTTCACTCAATATAGCCTAAGGGACCGTCTGGGGATGCGTGATGGGGAATACTGATAGGGTCAAGCGGAAGCCCGTGGTGAAGCGCGGGTCAACTCCCCCTAGGTTTGCAGGGGAGATGCTTAGCGTAGTTTCCGACGTCATGTCCGTCGAGCATCTCGACTCCGTTCTCCAGAAGATTGTATCAACTGTTGCTGATCTATTCTCAATTCGGGCATTGTTCATCTCCGTATTGGATGAGAATGAGCGAGTCTTCAGGATTAGGGCGACTCATGGTTATGATGATGCAAAGGTCGAGAAGATAAAGAAGATCACGCACAGCATCGAAAGGATGAGGAAGGATTTGGATGAGAAGTACAAGATACTCGACGGTGTCTATTTCATCCGACCTGGCCCAGAGGAATTCGCAAAATCCGACGAACCATTCTACTTCAATATTCAGGATATCACCAAGCCAAGGACTAGTCCCGATGAATGGCACGAACTGGACTATCTCAAACTGGTGTTCACTGACAAAGATGGCTCCCCCAAGGGATACATTGAGATTGTCGAGCCATTATCACGAAATGTATTCGATAAGGAGACTCTCGAGGCGATGCAGATATTCTCGCAGCTCGCGGGAGTCGCCATCGAGAATGCTAAGATGTTCCAGGCGCAGGTGGAGATCGCCAAGCGTTCCAGATTCTTGGCAGATATAATCGCTCACGACATCAACAATTTCAACCAAGCAGTGACAAGCTACCTTGCGATGGCGCAGAACGAGGAGCCAATCCCTAATCGCGCGATGAAATATCTCGACCGTGCATCCTCATCCGCATGGTCCATCAGTGAGCTGATTCAGAGAGCCAGCAAACTCGCGCGGATAGAAGAGGAAGGCGCCAGGAACATGGGTCCTGTAGACCTCGGCGAGGTTTTGAAGGAGAGCTCATCTGAAATACTCCGTGAACCATTCGAATCCAAGGTCGCTATCGACCTCGCCCTGGGCAATCATCGATACTTCGTTCAAGGCAACGACCTCGCGAAAGAGATATTCGTGAACCTGTTGCACAATGCGGTAGAATACGATCCGCATGAGGATTTGAAGGTGGACGTGAGCATAGGAGAGTTCTCCGTCGATTATAGGAGATACTGGTGTGTTTCGATTGCCGATAACGGTATAGGGATACCGGATTCGAAGAAGAACCTGGTTTTCGGAAGGTTCAATCGCGAAGATGACAGTATGCCTGCCAGTGGCCTTGGCCTATCTATCGTCAGAGCGATTGTCGAGGCCTACCATGGACTGGTATGGGTCGAAGACCGGGTCCCTGGAGATCATTCCAAGGGGTGCATATTCCGGGTGGCACTGCCCATGACTTCTGCAAAGTGAGCAATCTAGCATGATTTTTTATCCTCATCCCAGAACGTTTATTTTGTAGCTTGTCGGTTCATCATATGAGTACAATGAAACTGGCGAAGAGGGTCGCGCTGATAACTGGTGGTTCTGAGGGGATCGGTTACGCAACCGCTAGATTGTTCCTTCAAGAGGGAGCTCGAGTCGTGATCACTGGCCGATCGCATCGGAAGGGAAACCGCGCAATAAATGAGCTGAATGATCTTGGTGATGTGATTTTCCTGAAGGGTGATGTATCCAAAAGCAGCGACGCGCGTGAAATAGTGAAGGCGACAATTGAAAGATATGGCCACATCGACATTCTCTTCAACAACGCTGGCGTGTATGTCGAGAAGCTTGCGGAGGATACGACCGAGCGTGAATGGGATCGGGTGATTGATACGAATCTGAAGGGCGTGTTCCTCATGGTGAAACACGCAGTGCCATACATGAAGAGGGACGGTGGCGGGGTCATCATCAACAACTCTTCAGATGCGGGTCTCGTGGGCAACCGTAATTGTCCTGCATACTGCGCTTCAAAGGGTGGTGTGACAATCATGACGAAGGCGATGGCACTTGACTATGCCTCGTATAATATCCGCGTCAATTCTGTCAACCCTGGCACGATTGACACTCCTATGCTGGCATATGAAGCGAAATCATCCGGTGACTCGGGAGAGTATCTGAAGCGGATGGATGAGGAGCATCCCATGGGGCGTGTAGGCAGAGCCGAGGAGGTAGCCAGGGCGGTTCTGTTCTTGGCTTCTGATGATTCATCCTTCGTGACCGGAGCGGCATTGTCTGTGGATGGCGGCCTTACAGCGCAGTGAGATTGTCATAGCAAATAGTATCCGACATACACTGCCTCTCCTGAGAGGAACGCCATGAACCATACAATGTAGAGGTATGGCGAGAGTTTGATATGCAATGCGTTGAATTCTATCTTTCTCCGTGAGTAGGCTCCCGTGATGAGCATTGTAATCTCGAGTCCTATCACGACGATAGCTATGATTCCATGAATCACGAAGTATGCAATCATCAGTCCCTCGATATTCAACTTGCTGCCTTCGATCTCTCCGCCAAAGCTCCTGTATGCCATGTAGAAGATAGAGAGCGTCAGGTCCCATAGTATTCCGATCATGCCCGTCCATCTGTGATATGGCAGATTCTTGCGTCCCGAGATATATGCATGCGTGAACAGTATTGCGACCGGAATCAATGCTATGGCAATGAAGGTGCTGATCCATGGAGCGTCTGTCATGGGCTGGGTCGAGTAGGAATCCCCTACTCTAATCTTTCTCTTCATCAACTTTTCTTTCTTCCGAAGTTCGTGGAAAGTAATATGGGTCCCCAATGAGAATTTGGAATCGGTGGTTAGGGCATGATAGGGACTCAATCAATGGCGGCGGATATCCTGCGAACCGCGATTGAAATGGAACTCGAAGGGCAGAGACTTTTCGAGGATGCGTCTGAAAGGATGAATCATCCTCATACCAAGGAGATGTTTCTTAGTCTGGTGAAGCAGGAGATGCGCCACGTGCAGGTAATTGGCCATGAGCTGCACCGGATTGAGAGTGGCCTCGGGTGGTCGTCTCTGGAATCTGTGAAATCCGTTCGGGATGGATACCCGCACATTTCTGTTTTCGATGATAAGGGAGTCCCTGTCACGGGGTTGGACCCGAACATTGGCGAATTGGATGTGATCAGTCTTGGTATAGAAGTTGAGAAGAAATCGATTGATTATTATCGCGACGCTGGATCGAAGGTCGACGATCCGAAGGCGCGCGAGATATTCAACTGGCTAGTAGGCGAGGAGGCTGGACATCTTCTGATTCTGAAGGCCGAGTATGATAACCGATCCGGATCCGGGTTCTACTTTGATAGCAGAGAATTCAGCCTCGAGGTCGAGTAGAGGATAATCATAGTGTTCCAGATCTTATCGATTCCACGATATGAAGCATGTCAGAGAACACGGCATAAGCAGTCTGAGTCAGTTCAGGATTTGTCTCGAGGATGGTCAACTCCCCCATGAGATCAGTTCTTATTGTAATGGCACTTGAAGTACCGTTCACGGACCAAAATGGGCTTCTCGACGAAACTGACTCCGGCTTCACTTGCAGCACGACACCATCGTTATTCCTGGAGGCGCTCGCAACGAGTCTGATCCTATTATCCTGCCTAGCCGCTTCATTCATGGTTTCCGCTGTGATGCCATTTATGCCGATTCTATCGACATCTCGGGGGGTCATCCTGGCATCCATGAGCACATTAGCGAGTGCGGTTATCTTTGCAGCGGCGTCCCATCCATCCAGATCCAGCGTGGGATCGGCCTCGGCGATACCTTTTGCCTGAGCCTCCATCACTGCATCCTTCATACACCGTCCATTCGTCATCGCAGTGAGGACATAATTCGAAGTGCTGTTCAGTATACCTCTGATATCAATCACTTCACATCCTGGTAGGGTCTTCTCAATCAGGCTGAAGATCGGGGTTCCATCCATGACCGTACCCTCGAATCTGAACCTTGATCCCATCGATCTTGAAGTGGTCCTTAGGTCATGATATGCGAATGCTATTGGCCCTTTGTTCGCCGTCACGACATCCATCCCCTCAGACAGGGCATGGGAGATATGGTCTATCGCCGGTTGACCGTCCTCGATATTTAGCGTCGTCAGTTCGATCATCATGTCCGCGATCGTGCGGTCGATGATCTGCCTCGCCGTGCATTCCGTGGCCTCATCGCCATACTCATCGAGCGATTTTCCATTGGCGAGAAGGTCGAGGACCCGTTCAATATCCAATCCTCTATCCGATATCAGAGACCCTCTGCTGCGCGTGGATATTGCCACGACCTCCACATCTAGTCCCTTGGTCTTGAGGAGCCAATCCCTCTTATCAACGAGCATCCTAGCGAATCCTTGACCGACGTTTCCGAACCCGATTATCGCCAGACGTAGAATCATCACTCAACCTCGGTTTCTTCGTGAATAGCAGGTGAGGTCAGATGCACTCACAGCTGCACGAACTCGTCCTTCGTGACACCGCACTCCGGGCATGTCCAGTCTTCAGGTAGTTTCTCGAAAGGAGTTCCTGGGGCAATTGACTGGGTCGGGTCTCCCTGCTCTGGGTCGTATATATACCCGCAAACACTGCATTGATACTTGGCCATTTCTGCCATGTACCAGTATCTCCATGCATATACTTGACATTGTTCGTTTGCATTGGTTCGATGCAGCGCTATCGATTCCATATTCGTCATGCGCTCAACCGCATCTTCTTGACATGAACAATCCTCGACAAGAATAGACGAAATTCGTAATTTATTTGACGATAATGCAGAGGAAATTGAAGCATGGGGTATGAAAATCGCTCATATTTTGTTCGATTAGATACTCTTAAGTATATTCTTGCTGGTCTAGGCGACCCGGGGACTCAGCAGAAGAAAGTCTGATCGCAGGTTTAGAACCTGCCAGTCCCGCGTGACAAGATTGAATATGGAGTTTGGGCAAGGTGTTTGAATGAAAGTAAGCAGCTTCAAATGGTTGTTCGGCAGGAACTCTGAGTTCTGGCCGACGAACATGAAGACTGGGATGTGGGCATGGGTCGGGCACAGACTCACGGGGTTGGTCCTCGTGGCATATGTGTTCTTGCACCTGGCGTTCATATCTACGGCATCTATTGGAGAGGGCGGTTCGAGCTTCGACGCACTCATGGAGACCACCTCTAAGCCGTTGTTCGTCGCAATGGACTTCCTGCTTGTTATCGTGGTCATATACCACGCTATGAATGGATTCAGGGTCGTACTCTTCGACTTGGGAGTGGGGATCAGGCGCCAGAAGTTGGTCTTCTTGGCTGCCATGGCTGTCTCCGCAGTGCTCATCGTCGGCGGTCTGCTGGCCATTTGGCACTTGGTGTTCCCTAATGGAGGTGCATGAGATGTCTGAACAGATTGTTGCGACATCCAAGGTAGCGGGGACTTGGGCCTGGTTCCTGCAGAGACTGTCCGCGATATTGCTGGTGATATTCCTTGGAATACACCTGTACGCTGCCCACTTCATGGGCGTGAGCGCCGAGACTGGGGACGAACCACTGCTCTCGTATGAGGAAGTGAGCCTCAGGTTGGACCAGGTGTTGTACATCGTCGTCGACTACGGTATGCTGTCGATGGTGCTGCTCCACGGTCTGAATGGCCTGAGGACAGTCATGCTTGATTTCGACATGTTCGTCAGGAGAAGGAAGCTGGTCGATGTTGGTCTCTGGGTCGTTGGTATAGCTACTATGATCTGGGGAATCGTCATCCTATGGCCCTTCATAACTGGATAAGGAGGTTTCCAAGATGCACTACCACAAGATACTGGTTATAGGTGGCGGCTTGGCAGGTCTCAGGGCCGCCATAGAGTGTGCTCCCAAGGCGGATACTGCGATCATATCGCAAGTACACCCTGTGAGATCCCACTCCGGGGCTGCGCAAGGTGGTGTCAACGCACCCTTAGCGAACAACCCTGAAGCCAAGGACGACACATGGGAGAAGCACGCATTCGACACTATCAAGGGAAGCGATTACCTCGCCGACCAGGACTCCGTCGAATATATGACGAAGGAGGCTGGCCCCTGCATATACGAGATCGAACACTGGGGCTGTCCATTCTCGAGGACCGATGAGGGCAAGATCGCCCAGAGGCCCTTCGGAGGGGCTGGATACCCTAGAACCTGCTTCGCTGCGGATAAGACTGGAATGTTCATGCTTCACACGCTCTGGGAAGTGTCCGTGAAGATGAACATACCGCTCTACGAGGACAGGGTAATGGTCGACCTGGTACTGGATGGGGACACATGCCGCGGAGTCATATGCCTCAACCTCAGGACGGGGGAACTCGAACCGTTCATGGCCGAGGCAGTCATAATCGCCAGCGGCGGAAGCGGCCAGATATATGGACGGTCGACCAATGCGTTGATCTCCACCGGTTCTGCACAGTCCACATGCTTCAGGCGCGGGGTGCCTCTGAAGGACATGGAGTTCGTTCAGTTCCACCCGACCTCGCTCTTCGGGACTAACATCCTGATGACCGAGGGCGCGAGAGGCGAGGGCGGATACCTTGTGAACTCCCTTGGAGAGAGGTTCATGTCCAAATACGCCTCCAAGGCCATGGAACTGGCGCCGCGAGATATCGTGTCCCGATCGATCCAGACTGAGATCAACGAGGGCAGAGGCATCGATGGCAAGGACTTTGTCCATCTCGATCTGAGACATCTCGGTAGGGAGAAGATACTAGAGAGGCTTCCCGGCATCCGTGACCTTGCTATAAACTTCGTGGATGTGGACCCAATAGAGAAGCCGGTTCCGATCCAGCCTGGGCAGCACTATTCTATGGGCGGCATAGACACCGATGTCCACGGGGCAACAAAGTTCAAAGGTCTCTATGCGGCCGGAGAATGCGGCTGCGTGAGCGTCCACGGTGCTAACAGACTCGGGGGCAACTCCCTGCTGGATACGGTCGTCTTCGGCAAGATGTCCGGAAGGGCAGCCGCTGAGCACGTGCTCGGAAAGGCGAAGCTCAAGGAAGGCGAGGGTGCGATGAACAAGTGCCTCCGCGAGGCAAAGGCGAAGATAGATTCGCTCCTTGCAAGATCTGGCACCGAGAATCATGCTGACATAAGGGCAGAGATGAAGGAGACTATGATCAAGAAAGTCGGCATATACAGGGACAAGGCACCGATGGAGGAGGCGCTTCAGAAGATCCGCGAGCTGAAGGAGCGTTACCAGAGGATTACAGTGCAGAACAAGGGCAAGAGCTACAACGTGGACCTCTTCCGGGCATTCGAACTGGAAGGCATGCTCGATGTCGCCGAGGCCATTGTCGTAGGCGCTCTCAATAGGGAGGAGAGCAGGGGTGCACACTCCAGGCTCGACTTCAAGGAGAGGGACGACGCGAAGTTCCTGAGACACACGATTGCCACCTATACTGCGAAGGGGATCGAGATCAGCTACTCGCCGGTCAAGATAACCAAGTACAAGCCTGAGGCAAGGAGGTACTGAGATGACCGAAGGTGAGATTCCGATAAAGGTACAGAGATTCGACCCGACGGCCGACAAACTGCCCTACTGGCAGACCTTCAATGTGAAGCTCAAGCCAGGGATGACGGTGCTTGATGCCTTGTTCGAAGTCCTGAACCATCAGGACGGGACATTGGGGTTCAGATTCTGTTGCAGGGCCGGTGTCTGCGGTTCATGCGCGATGGTCATAGGCGGGAAGACCCGATTGGCCTGTGAGACCCAGATGAGCCAGTTCATGGGCAAGGGCGACCTGATGATCAGCCCTCTGCCGCACCAGAAGGTCGTCAAGGACCTGGCGGTCGACTACACGCACTTCTTCGACAGGATCAAGAAGGTGAAACCCTACTTGGTGGGCAAGGAGCCCTATCCAGAGAAGGAGTTCATCCAGCTGCCGAAGGAGAGGACGCCCATAAACGAGCCGATCGACTGCATTTTGTGCGGCTCCTGCACGAGCGCGTGTACGATGGCCTGGACGAACAGTGATTACCTGGGTCCCGCAGCGTTGATGAAGTCCTACAGGTTCCTGGTCGATACGCGTGATTCGATACCTGAGCAGCGCATGGACATCGTCGAGAGCGAGAGCGGAGTATGGAGATGCCACACCCAGTTCAACTGCGTGGAGGTATGTCCGAAGAAGCTCAACCCTACCGAGGCCATACAGAGGATGAAGATCAAGGCCGTGAAGCGGAAGCTGTTCGGAAAGCGTGCGCTGAAGAAGTAGACAATTCAAACCCGAGAAATAGCGAAGAGGCTCAAAGAGCCTCTTCGGTTCTTTCGTTTTATAATCACTTTTTCTTCTTCATCGGCTTCTCCTTGAGCGATGTGAAGAAGTCGTGATGATTCTCTTCATCTTCGAGTATAGCCTCGAAGATGAATCGAGTCGTCGGGTCTCCTTCCGCCTCGGCAACCTTCTGGATCTTCTTGTAGAGTTCGATCGCGTCTTCTTCGGCCTTTATATCGAAATCTATCATCTGCCAAAGTTCGTCGCCGACACTGATCTGCGTGGGTTTCGTCGTAGGGACGCCTCCGAGGTACCACAACCTCTCGGCTATCTTCTCTGCATGCTTCATCTCTGCGATAGCTACCTGCTTCATGTTATCTGTCACAGCGAAGTGATCCACACCCATCCATTGCACGTGTTGCCACATATACTGTATGGAGACTTGGATCTCCCTCGCAATAGCCTTGTTCAACAATTCCTTCAATTTCTCCGATGCCATCTGATTCCTCCTTTCCTCAGGGCCGGATACCCAATTTGGGCTGACCACCCTGCCCTTGATGCCTGTCGATTGCTATCTTGACTGATATAGATACTACCGAAGACAGAGGTGCATTGTAAACGAATGTATGCGCCGCGAACGAAAGATGTAATATGTTTGTCGTCGTCTCATCAAGGGGGCGGAAGATGGATATTCTATGCGATATCGAAGGCGGCTTGTCGCTTAAGATAGAACTGAGGGAGGACGCGACCCCTACGACGGAGGCATTCATGTCAGCTCTTCCTTTTGAAGGAAGAGCCAGCCGATGGGGGGATGAGGTATATTTCGGAGCGCCATTCCATACGGGCTTGGAAAGCGATGCGCGTGCCGATATGGACGTGGGCGAGGTAGCATACTGGCCGGATGGTGATGCACTCGCCTTATTCTTCGGCAAGACTCCCGCGAGCATAGATGACCGGCCCAGAGCATATTCGAAGTGTAATGTCGTCGGAAGGGTGGTCAGCGATCCGACGATACTCAGAACTGTCCTGCCAGGGACCAGGGTCCGCCTTAGTCGAATATGATGCGCTTCTCATTGGCACGTATACCCGCCGTCGACTGAGAATGCGGCACCTGTTATGAAACTCGCATCGTCCGATGCGAGGAACAAGACCGCGTCAGCCACCTCCCTTGGCCTACCCAATCGGCCAATAGGATGGCACGCAGAGAGTTGTGAACGATACTTATTGAGAGACATTCCTCTCGACCTCGCTTCCTGTCTGAACATCGGGGTCTCTATCTCTCCTGGGCATACGCAATTGACTCGAATGCCCTGATCCGCGTAGTCCAGCGCTAGGCATTTTGTCATTAAGACAACGGCGCCTTTTGATGTGTTGTACGCTATGGCTCCCCTGTCCCCCACAAGACCACTGCAAGATGCGTTGTTGACAATGGCGCCGTGACCGTTTGATAGCATCAGAGGGACGACCTCCTTGCACATCAGGAATACTCCCTTGACATTGATCGCCATTATCCTGTCCCAATCTTCCTCGGTGACCTGCTCGACTGTCCCTTCCACCAGGATACCCGCATTGTTGAACAGTACGTCGATAGCTCCAAGGTGTTTGACTGCAGCTTTCACCATTCTCTTTACTTGGGTTTGGCTACTCACATCTCCAGCTGCAGTGAATATCTGGTGCCCCTTCTTATCGAATTCATTTGCCACTCTGAGACATCCCTCTTCTGAGACGTCAAATATTGCGACTCTGGCACCTTCTTCGAGAAATCTCTCAGCAGTAGCCTTGCCTATGCCCGAGGCTCCGCCTGTTACGATTACAGACTTGCCATGGAATCTTGTAGGAATCACCCTATCAATCCCCGTAGAGAGAGGGTAGGCCATTATGTTAAGCCTTTATACGCCCTCTTATGTGCATTAGCTAGGTTCTTTCAATTTATTGGGTGGTGGTCATAACGACCGCACCACCGATCGACTCGTCCCATTCGGCTCCGACCTTGCGCCCGTCGGTGGGTCGCAAAAGGTCATCGCAAAGTCATGCTGGAACGCGCCGGGGCTGAACCGTAAGCCCCCTGCCATCCCTTCCGGGAAGGCTTATGCCGGCTGGAACACGACTGCTCTGTGGAGCATCGACGGACGCATCTAGCCAGGGGCATATTCCCCAGCGACTACAGTGCACATCACACATGCAATCGGCGAGATATGTGTGGCATCGGAAGAGGCACCATCAACAACACCACCCGATAACTATACAGAACCCATTAGCTACAAATAATGGACAAGCCCTCTTTTGACCGCGCCCTGTAACGGATTTGAGAAAATGTCTTCGAAAATACTGGGAATACTCGGAAGTCCGCGTAAGGATGGCAACACAGCGGACTTATTAGACGCAGCTCTTCTGGGCGCTCGTAGCTCTGGAGCGACTACCGAGCGTTTGGATCTAGCTGATATGGATTTGAACCCCTGCAAGGAGTGCAGGGCGTGCGATGCTGGTGCAACGTGTGCGTTCGCCGACGATGACGACATGGGCGAGATCTATTCAAGGATACGGAACGTCGACGGAATCATCCTAGCATCTCCCATCTTCTTCATGGGTGTCTCAGCCCAGACGAAGGCGATGGTGGATAGATGCCAGTGCTATTGGGTGGAACGCTATGTTCTCAAAAGACGCGCTTATGAAGGCAAGGTCCGTCCCAAGGGTTTATTCGTATCATGCGCAGGATCTCCGAAGCCCAATATCTTCGAACCCGCGCTCCATGTTGTCAAAGCATTCTTTGCTGCTATCGACTACCAATATGTCGGCGAGGTGCTCTTGGGTCATACAGACGACCCTGCGATGGGACCGAGAAAGCAAGCGGCTATCGTATCTGCAGAGGCTGCGGGCAGAAAGCTCGTGCCCGGGTCTCCCTCCTCAGAGTAGTTTGCCTTTTGTCATGACCTGTGTGACCTTGCCATCCAGTCTCTGAACCTCTATGTTCACTCCTGGGGCGCTGACGAAGTCCCAATGCATGGTTGATTCAGAAGTCCCGCCGTATGAATTGTTCGAGCCAAAGGCTACGTGGACGGTTCCTGCGACCTTCTCATCCGTCAATATGTATCCCACTGCCTTCTTTATTTTAGGGTTGTATCCTATCCCCAACTCACCGACGTTCATCGTCCTGACTGGCTTGTATTTCTTCTTGTCCACTGCTTGACATTCCTTGAAGCTGGAGATGAGCGCATCGAGGTTCTTATCCGCGGTAGTCTTATTCAGGAGGAGCTTGCCGTCCTTGAAAGCGAGTCTGACATTGGTGACCAGTTTATCGGTCATCCGGTCTCTTGTGATGGGGCTGAATATGGTACCCTCTCCTTGAGTCTCATGGGGAGCGATGAATAGTTCGCCTGCGGGAAGATTCGCCCCCCTATCGCCGACTCTGTAATCCTCATCGCTGGTGAATCCGTCGTCAATGTTCAGCCGCCTTCCATCGACCTTCACCCTGAAGTCTGTCCCCTTCTTGTCCCATACGTGGACCCATTCGGCGTTCTTGAAGCCTTTTGCCATCTTCATGCCTATCTTCATCAATTCCTGACCAGGGACACCTATTCCTCCGATGATGATGTTCTCGAGCTCCTTGTATGGTATGCCGAAGCTCTTCGCAGATGCTTCCGTTGGCCAGCCCGCATATAGCCACTTCTTTCCGTCAGTGGGATGGAATATTATGTCATAAATGGGAAGGCTCGCCTTCTGCCTGGCTGTCAACTTGTCTATGGGGAACGTTTCAGCGATCTTGGGGTCGTCGAACTCCTCTACGGAGATTAGGATATCCGCTGCCTGAATCATGCCGACATATTGTTTCGGGACAGTTTCGAGAGTCTTAGCGGGTATCTCCTTGTAGATTTTCTTGGCATACCTGTCTGAGCTGCAGATTATGGTCGGGGTAGCACCTTTCCTGTAGCATTCCAGCGCAATCTCTTCGAGAAGCATCTGCGTATGAGCTCCTCCTTTGACCACGACTCCATCGCCTTTCTTTACATTGCAGGTCTTGACCATATTCTTAGCGCATTCGATCATTCTCTTTTCGGTTATGCCCATTGAGCCAGTCCCCTTGATTGGCTGGTGTCAGGACATGAGGATACTTATAGATGCCGAATAACGTTCATTGCGATTAGATATTCTTCGACACTATGGATGGGAAACAATTCTTCTGGTATTGTCTACAGAGGAGACAATTGCTCATGGAAGGCCCTCCCGCCTCATCAAGCGAAGTCATTCTGAACCCGATCTTCTCGAAGAACTTCGGGGCGCGGGCAAGCGCCCACAGAGTGCTCGCCCCTCGGGCCTTCGCTTCGGATTCGATTCTACTGACCAGCATGCCACCGATTCCCTTTCCTCGGAGGGACTCCGAAACGGATAACCATTCGATTGAGTATCTGTCTCCATCTTTCTTGAGCGCCACAGTCCCCATCATCTGGTTACCTATGAAGAACCCAACGGCAGATATTATGTTCTCGAAAGTGCCATCCTCGAGACCAGCTTCCAAGGCTAATCTCCTGATCGTTTCGAAGTCGTCAGTCTTTCTGATGACTGGCTGTCCTCCGATTTCATCACCTGGCATGATTCATAGGACTGACTCTGGCTTAGATATTTCTTTCGGAGGTGGCTGTTATGATCAGGACCTCGGCATTCAGCTGTCAAAAGCATACTCGCCAGTCATAGCGAGTTGGTTCCCTGAGGTCTTGCCATTGTTAGTTGACGCGTTTTTCGGGAAGGCTACTTCGAAGGAGGCTCCTTCATGGGGGCTGCCCGGAACGCGGTCTCTCACGCTGATCACGCCATTGTATCTCTCAACCAGCAAAGATACTATGGATAATCCCATGCCTGTGCCCGAGACACCGTCCGGGCGTTTGGCGAATCGATTGAACACTCCGTTCTTTTTTTCGTCTGGGATTCCGATTCCATGATCCTCAATCAAGACCGTCCAGACACCTTGACCATTGCTTATTCCAATCTCTACCTCTGCGGTCTGGTTCGGGTTGTATTTGACCGCATTGCTCAAGATATTCATGAATAGGTCATGGATGAGTGAATCAACCTTGATCATGCATTCATTCTCGGGACAATCGAGACCGATGATGATATCCTTTGAAGGGAAATCTCTCTTCAGCGCCGAGATGCATTTGACCAGGACTTCTCTGAGATCCATGTCCTCTTTGATCAGAGCATCGGAGGATTTCGCCTCAGAGACCTTCCTTACATTGTCCACGAGGCCTTTGGCTGCTTTGGATGCCGCGATTGCCCGGTCGAGATATTCTCGGTTCTTATCATCGAGAGCACCGCTTGCCTCGATCTTCTCTTGATAGTATATGAGCGGGTTCACGATGTTGCCGATATCATGCACTATCAGGTCAAGGTAGCCCTGTGATTCGTTCATAGCAGCTATGGCGTCCTCATATACCCTTGAATTCTCTATGGCGATTCCGGTGAGGTCTGCAAGCAGCTGAATCCTTCCTATGACATCCTGTGGCGGGACCTTCCCATCGATGGTATCATCGATCTCAATCCAACCTATCCAGTTCCCAAGGCGGTCAACCATCAGGAATGATATGGAATCCAATGGATGCCATTCATCTGGAGATGCGCGCTTTTTCGAGATCGTGGAGGGGTCGACTACATAGTCCATGTCATCGTTTGTGAGCCTGTGTTCCACTTCCGGACGCATGTAGTATGTCCGTTCACCTATGCGCAGCTCATCTCTGAACTCCTGTTTCTTGCGATCGAGCGTATACGTGTGCCGTCTGATTGCATTCACACTATCCTGGGGAAATCCCTTGATCGCCCTAGGACCGAACACACCTGCCCCGTCATCAAGTGTGCATATCACAAGCGATTTGATTTCGAACGCCGATGAGATCGTGGTGGAGACCTTATCAAGGAGCACTCCGAGAGGCTCGACGCGAGAAATTATCTTGAGTATCTCTAGAAGATTATTGATTGGGATAGTTCTGGTGGGCCTGGTCCCCACAACATCATCATCGCTATGGTTCACACTGCTCTGCATCCCAATCCCTCTGGCGGAAATCCCGCGCCTTGTCATTTACACCCCGTTATAAAAACATGTCGAAGTGATTGCTCCACATCGGGATTGGTCTCACTGGCAAGGTAATCATTATGCGATATGTTGCTGATCACGTCTTGCTATGCAGGACCGAATCTTCATGCTAGACATCGTTGATAGGCCTGGACGGTCTGATCGATTTCATGCATGTTCCGGTCAACTGTCATGATGTCATCTCCTCTGGAGGATGAGCTTGATGATACGGACCATGAGAAGTAGTGATATGGACTTCGTCCTGAAAGCCACCAATGAGATGCAGTGGGCGTATTCACGGGTCGAGATAGAACGAGTCACCAGCTTGTCGAACGGTGTGAGCTATGTGTGGGAAGACGAGGAACTCCGCGGTTTTATCACGAGCCTGACATACTCGTCAACAGCGATCATCGGCCACCTGCTCGTCACTGCGGGATATAGAGGCATAGGGATCGGAAAGAGTCTCCTCGAGCACACATTATCCGTTCTAGATTCTTCTGGAGTCGAGTCCGTGATCGTATTCTCGACGGAGGACGGTTCTGGCTTATATGAACGGATGGGCTTCTCAAAGGGTCCAAAGGTGGTCTCATGTGGTATGAATGTGACTGGCCCCATTTCCGGACTGCCCGGAGCAGAGTCAGTCCTACCTGAGGACCTTGATGAGATTGCGGCGTTCGATGAACGAATATTCGGAGATTCGAGAATCAATCTCATGGAACGACTCTATGCTGAGCACCCTGATCTTTGTCGGAAGATTGTCAATGACGGGACGATAGATGGATACATCTTCGCGAGAAGAACCCCTCTTGGTGGGGATATCGGTCCCTGGATATGCAGGGCGCCCGATGCCTCTCATCTGCTATCGTCTGTGATGTCATCCTTCGAATGTTCGAGGGTTGACATCGGCTATTTTGAAGATAATCCGTGGATCAAGCCTCTCATTGACTCACATGCTCAGGTCAAGAATTTCAATGTCAGGTTGATGACTCGGGGTCTTCCGCGTTACACGGGGGATCGGACCAAGGTCTTCGGAATAGCAGGATTCGAATTGGGTTGAGCGTAGTTCATTCAGAACGCTTCATCATCCCTTTTGACATAGTATATGATGTCATCTTCCCTTTTGTAGCCCGCACCGACGAACAGGTCTTCTGAAGCCCTGTTATCTCCTTCGATCAGTATGGCGAACACCTTTCTCTCTCGCTTCCGAAGTACCTTCTCGGACTCTTCCACGAGGTCGATTCCCACGCCCTTTCTCCTGAAAGCAGGCAGAACTGCGAGTCTGTTGATCCAGCCTTTCCTTCCATCGTCACTGGCTATCACGGCTCCGATCATCGTACCTTTCTCAAATGCACCAATGAAGAGGTCGGGGTCGTCTTTCCTCTGTTGTGACAGTCTGTCCATGCGATCCCTCCCTTCCGGCCTAAATGGGAGGCCGGAATCCTTCCAGAGGTTCACCAATGTGCCAAGTTCCTCTTCTCTTATCGGTCTTATAACCATGTCCTTTTGTAGGTCTCTCAATCGCCCTCACCGATAGATGTCTCAAATGACTGCTGGCAATTAATCCTTTGCTTTCAGCAATGTTGCCCCAGATTGATGGGCGGTCTGTATATGCATGAATGCGTCACTCATCACTTCTTTGCCAGCTTCTTCGACTTGATCTTGCGGGTATCCCTCTTTTTCTCACAGCATACTATGTCATCAAGGGTACTGATACCGCACTCAGTGACTTGCAGAGTCGTTCCACAAACATCGCGCACATATCCAGTGTCCTTCTTCGTCTTCACCAAATTGTTCCCTCCTTGTTTGAATCGATCGACTAGCAAGGGTCCAAGTGGACCACCACGCAATCCAGCTCCGAGGTTCGCAAGGGATGTTCAATATGCCCTGATAGAGCCGAAGGCTGTCAATCAAGGGATGATGTGATCAATCCCATTTCATGAAACCAGCCGCAAAGCCTTTTATCGGATGCAAGATGATTGACTGATTGGATGGCCCACGCGGAAGATGAAAAAGCTGCGTTCCCCTTAAAAGATCAAGACAAGAGGATGAGGACGCTCTCCAGGATATTCGATATCACGACTAGTCTACTCAATGTGGAAGATATCGGAGTCCTGCTGCAGAGGATTGTCGAGACGGTAAGGGAACAGTTCGAATTCGACCGCGTCAGCATATCCATAATCGACAACAAGAACAAGGTGTTTACTGACCATGCCCTTGCAGGGTATTCTGTTGAGGACGTGGTGGAGATAAAAGAGCGAATAGATGCGTTCGATATGGACTCGATCCTGTCTGATTTCCGTGACGATTGCAGGATCTCTCGTATAGCTTACTATATCCCCGCTGAAAAGCAGAAGACATCCGCAGATGACTTCATCGTCGTGAAGGACATGGATGCTGCACTGGCACCTCGGAGCGCTCCAGGTATGTGGCATGAGCTCGATCTTCTGTATTTCGCGTTTCACGATCGGAAGGGCGAGATGATCGGATACATGCAGGTCGACTATCCCACGGACAATAGGATACCAGACATGGAGACCGTGGCTGAGATAGAACTGTTCGCTACGATTGCCGCCATAGGGATTGAGAATTCGAGAATCTATCATCGCGCCAAGGACCTGCTGAAGGAGAACGAACTGAAGTCTGAGAACACCCTGAGACTCCTTGAGCTGTCCCGAAGTGTCCTCAGGGTAGATGACATCCATATAGTCTTGCAGAAAGTGGCCGATGCCATGAGTTCTGCATTTGGATACAGGCGTGTGGGGGTATCCTTGTACTCGAAGGATTCGGACACGGCACTCGTAGATGCGCTTACAGGTTACTCGAAGGACGAAGAGGAACTCATAAGATCGAGCGAGTTGTCAAAGGCCAAGACTCTCGAAGACCTAAGAGAGGAATTCAGGGTCACTACTACTGGCTACTTCATTCCTGGCGAAAGTCAGAAGGCCGGGAGCAATGAATTCGTATTCATAGAGAATCCCGACAAGGTGATCGTACCGCGAGCCAATCCCGAGGCTTGGCATGAGCTGGATCTGCTATATTTCGGTCTCTATGATCGCGAAGGTCATCTTACAGGAATAATCCAATTGGACTATCCTATCGATGGTAGGATTCCAACAAAGGACGAAATAGAATCTATGGAGGCATATGCGAGCATCGCATCGATCGCGATCGGCAATTCGGTCATGTTTAATGATATGAACGATGCCAAGAGCAGAGTGAAGATGTATCTCGATTTGCTCACACACGATGTCGGCAACTTCGTAAATCCGATCTCTGCATACCTCGAGCTCGTGCTCACCACTACTACCTTGACTCGCACGCAGCAGAAATACATCGCCTCTGCAATCGAAGGTACCAAGAGCATATCGCACATCATAAGGAATGTGCGACGCTCGTCGGAGATGTTGGATGACGATAACCTGGATATAGTGCCGCGCGATCTGAAGAAGGCGCTGCTCCAAGTGGCCAATGATGTGCGTGGTGCATTCCTGAACCGTAATGTGGACATTCGACTCAATCTCCCCGAGACTGAGGTTTGGGTCATGTCGGATTCGTTCATGGACGAGGTATTCTACAACGTCCTGAGCAATTCGGTCAAGTATGATGATCACGATGATGTCGTGATTGACATTCAGATGGATGTGATCGAATTCGAAGGCAGAATGTACGCCCGTACGAGAGTAGTGGACCGCGGAATTGGAATACCTGATGATATGAAGACGAAGGTGTTCTCTAGAGGATTCCGCGACACCAAGAGACTCGAAGCCCGAGGGATGGCTGCGAGAACAAAGGGCGCGGGCATGGGGCTATCTCTCGTGAAATCATTGGTCGACCGCTACAAAGGGCTTGTTTGGGTCGAGAATAGGGTATATGCCGACCATTCAATGGGGAGCATATTCAATGTCCTGCTTCCGCTTCCTTGATGCTACGGGACAACCATCTAGAGTCACATTCCCATCCATTAGCGGAGCTGTCCATGAACTCTCGTGAGAATGTGGGATCCGTCAAGCGCGAGCATGGCCTAGCTGGAAGAGACCGTGAGGTTGAAAAGGATGCAACGGCGCTTAAGGTCAGGATACATCTGATGATAGAGCTTCCGAGGATGGGGTCGGACGAAGAGTATCATTGATTATATCAAAAGCGCATTAAAGTCCTATGGTGGTTGAGAATGTGCTGTGGTGTTGCACAATGTGCAATTGGCAAAGCGTTATGATATAAACATTTCGGCATAGAGATGCTTGAAAAAAATGCTCTCACCCTATACTTTTATATGCTCAGAACACGAAATATGTATTGAACTTCCCCCCTCTCTTTTTTATTATTTTTGAGGAACTAGATGCATCCCTAATATTGTTCTGATCATGACTCCCATCGTGGAAACTTGGATGGCCTAGGACTCTTATCCTTGGTGGTGTCGAAGATGAATGAGGTGGGTCGATGAATCCTGCGATCATCCTGTTGGCTCTTGCAGCGCTGCCTCTCGGATTATACAACCTGATTTTGCTGCATAAGGATAGTTCGTGGAAACATTACATCGGGATTACCGGCTCAGCATGGTCCTTTTCCGGAATTTTCTTAATATATTTCGGATTCCCAGGAATCGCATTCTTCCCCGTCTTATTGGGGATTCTACTTCTAGGCTATATCATGCGCATGAAGGTTGATAGGAGTCGCATTCTTGTCGGGAAGATTGCAGCGGTCCTCTCGTTGCTGATAATCATTTTGGTTGGGTTGCTGATATTATGAATGCTAACCGTAGGAGAAGTCTCCTGATGCTCATTCTCTGCTATTCTGTGGTCGTGCTCTTGTATTTCTCCTTCTTTGCATACCCTGTCACTGAGGCAAGACCTTCGGGCTGGGCGAATTTTACGATGGAGGCGAAGCAATACCGCTCATTTCCCAATATTTTCGAATCGATATATACGAACGGAAAGGCGCTCGTTGCGATTGCGACCATCAGGACGATCAGTACTCCGAGCACGGCATTCAGCATGGCCTTCGATCGTCTTGACAGTTATGCTGAGGACCACGTGCGCGAACAGTATGGGGTCGATGTGGATATTGTCATAGAGTCGAAGGCGACCGACTATCCATTTGCTGGTCATGTCGCTATAAAATACGTGTATGGCGTATTCAACGATGTCCTCATCGGATATCCCCCGTTCCAACACCTCGAACGAGTGAAGGTTGCCGAGATAGGTGCGCTCGCATGGTTCTGCAACGTCGATTTCGAATCCATCGTGGTGTTCTATGTATCTCCCTTCTACTTCGATGAAGATCCAGCTCTCGAGGCATTATCTGGCCTGACGATCGATCTTGTCGATGACATATCCTGTCATTGAATCTTGAGAATGCGATTGAGCAGGAAGTCGAGGTGATTCTCTCGTATCGATGTCCATTTTTTCGCATCCGAAAATCGTTCGAACATTTCGCATTTAGAACCACACTGCCAGTGTTTGGTCTGACATGATTGGGAATCTGGTCCGAGAAATAGGTTTAAGAACGTGATTTCATAATAGGTTCGAATTATGCCTATAGTGCCGAAGAAGATGTTCACCACTAAGGGTGTAGGACGTCATAAGCACGAGTTGCAATCTTTCGAGATGGCGCTTAGAGATGCTGGTATAGAGAAATTCAACCTGGTATCCGTCTCAAGCATCCTTCCCCCAGGATGCAAGATAGTGACGAGGGAAGAAGGTCTGAAAGATATGAAGCCAGGACAGATAGCTTTCGTGGTCATGTCGAGGAACTCGACGAACGAGCCCAACAGGATGGTCGCTGCTTCAGTTGGTTGTGCAGTTCCTGCAGATGAGACTCAATATGGCTACATCTCCGAATATCATGCATTTGGTTCGAATTCCGCAACTGCTGGGGAAATCGGGGAAGATCTCGCTGCGACAATGCTCGCAACCACTTTGGGCATTCCATTTGATGCAGACTTGGATTGGGACGAGCGTGAGAATCAATACAAGATTAGCGGAAAGATAGTTAGATCATTCAATGTGACCAAGACCGCCGAGGGCGATAAATCCGGCGGATACACGACCGTGCTCGCAGCTGCAGTGTTCGTCTACGACAGCGAGGATGTGCTCTCTGGGGCCGGCGGTCCTTCAGCAGCACCAATGTAGATCGGACGGCGGTCTCCGATGCGAGATGGAGGTTGACCAATGTCACGAACGGGGAAGAAGATTCGCAAGACTGGTGATTTGAGCGACGGCGCGAGCGATAAGCTGGAGCCGTTGGCCTCATTGGATCTATCCAGCATCCACACGATTTCCGATCTTGTCTATGCGATGGGGAAGTGCAGCTTCGGGGCGAGGAGTGTTGGCGAAGCTGCCGAAGTCGTCCAAGATATGGTCGAGGATGAAGATTGTTTCAAGGTCCTCACTCTGTCTGGGGCGATGACGCCAGCCAAGATGGGACTCATAGTTTGCGATATGATCGACCGCGGAATGACCGATGCGGTCGTCACAACGGGAGCTATCATGGCCCATGGAATGGTCGAATCAACGGGTCGCGCGCACTTCAAGCACAGCGAGTTCATGAATGATGTGCAGCTCTATCACAAGGGCTACAATCGAATATATGACACGATTGAGCTTGAGAGAAGTCTCGATGACATGGAACTCATCTTTCGGGATGTCATGGAGAAAGCAACCGGAGAGTCAGAATCTCTCGGGAGTTATGCACTCAACTGGTTGATCGGCAAGCATCTGGCTGAAAACACGACTAAGGACCAGAGGGGCATCTTGAAGTCTGCGTATCTGAAGAAAGTGCCGGTTTATGTACCCTCATTCACAGATTCGGAATTGGGGTTGGACTTCGGCGTCTACATGAGACGCATGAAACTCGCGGGGAAGACCCCTATCCGGTATGATGCATTCGCAGACCTTGAAGACTATACCGATAGGGTGCTCGCATCCAAGAAACTGGGGATCCTCACGATCGGAGGAGGTGTGCCCAGGAATTGGGCCCAGCAGGTTGGACCCTATCTGGACATCATCAATAAGCGTGTGGGCAGTGGTGGCGGATTCAAGAGGTTCGACTATGCCGTCCGTATCTGCCCTGAGCCTGTCCATTGGGGCGGTCTTTCCGGATGCACGTACTCTGAAGGGGTTTCGTGGGGCAAGATCGTCCCTCGGTCAGAGGGCGGCAGATACGCAGAGGTCTTCTCGGATGCCACAATCGCGTGGCCTTTGATCATCAAGGCCGTAATGGAGCGATTGTCACGATAGGAGCTTCGAGACAGGATGACTGCTTCTGATCGATGTGTCAAGTTACTCGAATAGCATAATCCTCGATACGGTGCCTCGGAAAAGGGCAACCGTTATCGTGCGGATGTGTGCGGATGCAGAATCATCGAATGGTATAGTGTCTGGATGTGAATTGTCGATATCCATCAGTTCATGCCAGCATGCCAAACGACCAGCAATCTTGATATCCATTGTGCGCAGTACGCACCCGTGAGGAGTGCGGCCATTTGGCGCCAATCTCCTCGGATCGGGGATTTCATGGATCTTAGTCTTCCAGAATGGGTTGCTGATTGGGCGAGGGATGTACCGAGGCTCGTTATTCCACCGCCTGGTCCGGCAAGCAAGGCAATCATTGAAAAGGACCGAGAATTCGTATCACACGCATACGATCGTCTGTTTCAGTTCACGATGAAGCGTTCATCCGGCGCGGCCATAATGGATGCCGATGGCAACGCGTACCTCGATTTCTCTGCAGGCATCTCTGTGATGAATGCAGGGTGGTCCAATCCTCGAGTCGTCGAGGCGATAAGGGAGCAGGCAGGGGACCTGGTTCATTCATTGGCAAACGACGCCTATTTTGACAAAGAGGCCGAGTTCGCTGAACTCTTGGCAAAGATATCTCCCGGAGGCGCCCTTACTAACACTTTCTTCGGCAATAGTGGAGCGGAGGGTGTCGAGGCCGCGATCAAACTGTCGAGATACTATTCGAAATCTGGCGAACATATCGCATTCATGGGGGCGTATCATGGCCGGATAGGCAACGCGTTGGCGCTCGCTAGCAGGGTGAAGTACAAGTTCGGCCACGGTCCTTACACGCCTGGCGTGCATTTTGCCCCATACCCATATTGCTACAGGTGCTGGTTCAAGCAGGAATATCCGTCATGCGGTATGGCCTGTATGGATTATCTTGAGAACGGAATACTAGAATACGGTGGACCAAGTGGAGCAGTCGCATCGATCTTCGTAGAGCCGTTGCAGGGAGAGGGCGGTTACATCGTCCCGCCGCCAGAATTCATGCCGCGGCTGAGGCGACTGTGTGATCAGAAGAAGATACTCTTGGTCGCAGATGAGATTCAGAGCGGGCTCGGGCGAACCGGCGAGCTATGGGAGTGCGATTCTACATCGACCATACCCGATATTCTTATCACTGGGAAGGCGCTTGGCGGCGGAATCCCTCTCGGAGGAATAATTGCGAGGAAGGAGATAATGGGAGTCTGGAGACCCGGCTCACATTCATCCACATTCGGCGGTAATGGAATAAGCATGGCAGCCGGATTGGCACATGTCAGGGAGATCATAGAACAGGACCTGCCGACCCGAGCAAAGATTTTGGGTGCACATGCACTCAAGAGATTGAACGAGATGAAGGATAAATATGAAATCATCGGGGATGTGCGCGGAAAAGGCCTGATGATCGGCGTCGAGATGGTCAAGAGCAAGAGCACAAAGGAACCGATGCTCGTGCCCAGAATGCAGGGTCAGGTCTGGCGGAAAGGCCTGATGATGATAACTGCCGGTATGTACGGGAACGTATTCAGGATCGCCCCACCCATAATAATATCTGATGAGCAGCTCGATCTTGGCCTGGATATCTTCGAGTCTACTGTACAGGAGACCCAGAAAGAGCTAGTTTGAGAGGTTATACGCCGTTTCTGATGGTTCCTTGGCGGATGCTTGTGCCTGTTTCCAAGGCAACATTCTCTTATCTGAGTGACCATCAGGTTACCATGGAAAAGCCGCTTAGAGACTCTGAGATGCTCGTCATTTACTGGCTCATGCGAGATGCCAACCTCACGGATGCGGCTTTGGCTCGGCGGTCCGGGATGAAGGAGAGCACGGCGTCATCCATCCGAAGAAGGCTGATGGATTCGAGACACATATACTTCACAAACACTCCCGCATTTCATAAGCTGGGCTGCACTGTCTTCGTCCAATTATATGGATCAACCAACCCTGCGGTGCCAAAAGATGTGAAGGATTCTGCGCATCTCCGATTCCTCGATAGGACGCCTGAGATATTCGACAGCGCGTCGGGCGAGGGATTCATCATGATGAGTGGAGTATACCGGAACTTCTCTGACTATCTACTCTCCATCGATCGCTACGAGCGATGCTTTTCGGACATTCAATCGAGCGAGAAAGCTGATCTCAGGGCTGCATTCTTCCCGCTTGAGATTTCCCATGTCTGCTATACCTATAATTTTGCGCCAGCGCTACATCGGATATTCGGAATGGATGCGCCCAGACCAGAGCCGAACCTTCCGCTGAAATTGGATGTTCACACGACTGAGCTATCCCTGGTCGAGAAGCGGACCCTCGTGAACCTTGTAGAGTACCCACATGCTAGCGATGCCCAATTGGGCCATCTAATGGGTCGTTCTAGACAGACTGTCACGAATGTGCGCAAGAGGCTCGAAAGGAAAGGGCTGTACAAGAGGGTCTGCATAATCCCGTTGGTTCTATGGAACATCGATCTCATAGCTTATGTCCATCTACGTTTTAAATCAGATATTGACCCGGATGTCCGAAGAGAGCTCTCGTGCGGTGATTGGATCAACCTTTCATGGTACACTCTGGAGCGAGAATCTGAGGCCCATGCTACATACATGTTCAAGGATTACCGCGACTACCTTTCTGAGATGCAGCGCATGATGAAGCCACTGATTGACGCGGATGTGTTGAAAGGCGACCCGGTCATCTCGTTGGTCTCGACGGCGGCGGCAAAGGAGCTTAGGGACGGTCATTATGGCGCGCTTCTCCGCAAGATCTTAGGGATGGCCGACCCGGTGGCAGGCCGTCCATTGGATCGCCGCTCCGATGTATGAACTGGGCAATTGAGAAAGGGTAATCTATGTGTTCCGCTCATCATCAATTAGTGGAGATCTGCCTAGATGCCCGGAGATTTGGACCGGATTCGCTACATGAGCGTCCAGAATGTGATGAATGTGAATGTCATCTCGGTGAGGGCGTCAGACCGTGTTCTCGAATGCTGGCTAAAACTCATGGAGCATGAGATCTCTGGCGCGCCTGTATTGAATGATGACGGAGCCTTTGTTGGAATACTAAGCACGACGGATATACTCAAATGGATTTTTGAGAGATACAGTAAGGCCGATGCATTGCGGAAGGCAACCAGCGCTGACGGCGATTCGTCCGCGACTGACATGGAATCCCTGAGGGAGATCACGTCAAGCATCCGTGCCGTCGCTGAGAGTCAAGTCTCGTCCCTGCAAGAGACAGGACGACCACTATATTCGTTGGGGGCAAATGATTCTCTCGATCGAGCATTGAAATTGATGGCCGAATTCGGGGTTAATAGACTTCCAGTTGTGAAGGAGGAGAAGGTCATAGGCATAATCACTCGACAGGACATCATACATATGCTTGCCGGACGGTCTAAGATGAGATGACGTCCTGTGCGCTCCCAGGTAGCCGATGGATGTCCTAGATTCAAATAGTGCTCGTCATAACTATTCATTCGGCGAGGCCGTGGAAACCGAACGGGCTTCACTATTGATTCAGCAATCTGTCTGAGCGATAAGCCTTTGCCCAATGTCTCAGTTCTCGCGATGATGAGCCTGGATATAACTGATCTTGATATTCTCTCATTACGTAGACTCCCCCGGTCCGTTCTCTGAATTCGATAGGCTGCGAGGATCATCCTGATACTCACATCCGCGGTGGAGATCCTCGAAGAGCAATGATCAAGTGGATTTCTGCTTCGGGACCACGCATATCATTCGCATGAGGGTAGTCCCATCGTTGAGGAATTGGTGCAACTCGTTCGGCTCCACATAGATGGCATCTCCCTCTGATATGGTCTCATCTCTATCACTCAACGAAATCTTCCCAGTGCCTTTCACCACAAAGATTTCATGCTCCCAATCGTGAGTATGCCTGGGTGTGAATCCACCTGGCGAGATATCGAACACTCTGAGATAGAAATTCGGTGGGTTGATATTCTGGGCAAGCAGTGGTCTGAACTCAACACCCTTGGTCCCTTCTGGCATAGAGGCTTCAAATTCGGCGAGGCTTACCTTCTTCATTGGTCTGGTAATCTCAATATTAGGATTAAATGATTCACATGCATCGATGCGAAATAATATGTGCGAAGACAACCGTCCATTTATGGGATTGACAGGTTGTTCAATTACTAGCCTGTTGATCAAAGCATGCGTTTGAGCGGTGGTGATTGACATGGTGAAGATATTAGTCGTGTATGACTCTCGAACTGGGAACACCGAGAAGATGGCCCTGGCCGTGGCAGAAGGTGCCAAAGAAGTCGCGGATGTTGAAGTGACCGTCAAAAAGACAGGCAAGGTGCGTCTGAATGATCTATTAGATGCAGACGGTATCCTACTGGGATCGCCGACATACTACGGTGGGATGTCTGGGAAGCTCAAGGAGTTCATCGACACATCTTTCAAGATACATGGCAAACTGGTCGGAAAGGCGGGCGGAGCATTTACCAGCTCCGGCGGCACCGCGTGTGGTGCAGAGACGACCCTGCTATCGATGACACATGCTCTCCTGATCCATGGAATGGTTGTCCAGGGCAGATACGACAACAAGCACTATGGTGCGACGGCTGTTGAGTCTCCAAAGAATGCGGAGATTAAATCATGCAAAGCTCTCGGGATGAGGGTAGCGACTCTGGCAAAGAAGCTCTGCTCTTGAAGATACATGACTTTCGCAGAGCTCCTGACTGTACGACCAAGAGAAGACAAATACTCACTCGGCGATTACATCACTATATGGTCAGTTACTCTCTAAAGGCCAAGGATGGCACGGAGATCGTTCTTAGAGAACCGAAGCCGAATGATGCGAAGCAGTTGATGATGTTCATAAACCCGATAATCCGAGAGCCGATGTCCGGTCTTCTTTTCACTAGCCCGATGACTCTGAAAGCGGAGGAAGCTTGGTTAGAAGCTATGCTCGAACAGATACGAAAACGGTCCATTGTATTGCTCATTCTTGAGATAGAAGGCAGAATAGTAGGCACATGCAGCGTGCAGCGACGCATGTGGAAGGAGAAGCACAGAGCCCAAATCGGAATTGCACTCAGCAGGTGTGCAAGGGGGAGAGGCATCGGAGAGGTGATGATGAGGATGACGGTCGCTCTTGCTCGAAGACGAATGCCCGGTTTGGAATTGATCGACCTGGCGACCTATAGCTATAACACTCGCGCACTCGCATTGTATAGGAAATTGGGTTTTAAGTCAGTGGGTTGCCTCCCTCACGGGGTGAAGGAAGGTCATCGTTACTATGATGATGTGTTCATGGTGATTCGGACCGACGACCTCGTCGATACGAATTGATTCAGATTGAGTACTGGCTTCGCTGCAATCCACTCACTCATGTTGCATGCAAGATCTCTCAAAGGCATATAAATGGTGTATTTGAGTGAATGTCTATCCGATATGTCTCATTACTTTGACATCATTCACTGTGATCAGGCCACCCTTGACCATCTCGCTGACTCTTGGAATTACCCCTAGTATCTTCTTTTCGGAATCCATCGCTTCGATCATGATCGGAAGGTCTTCGCTGAGTCTGAGTGGACTGGCCGCATGTAGTTTGCTGCGTTTCCCGAACCCATATATCCCTCTCGTGACCGTCGCCCCCCAAATGCCGCATTCTCTTAGATGATGGACGACCGCCTTGTAGGCCGGGATACCATCATAATGGTCGGATTCACCAACATATATCTTGAGACACAACGCCATCTCGTCTATCTCCATCTAACCTCCCTCCATCAGAAGTCCGGCAGCCCTTCCAATGACCGCCGCAACGATGCATACCCCACCGTTGAGGATAATGTTTCCGAATGCCCACCCCCACTGCGATTCTGAGATCATCGATACGGTCTCCAGGCTGAAGGCCGATGTGGTCGTATACCCACCGAAGACACCGACGAATACCGCGACTCTGAGTTCTGGCTGCAGGAAGCCTGCGTTGAGCCCCCAGAAGTAAAGGAACGCAATCATGAAACTGCCTGTTGCATTGACGAAGAAGGTACCCCATGGGAAATCGCCCGTGGTGAAATAGCCTGAGAATAGGTATCGGGCGATACTGCCCGAAGCACCTCCTATGCCCACAAGGAGCACGAGCCAGAGTTGGTCACTATCCATGATCTCCCTCACGTTAGGGTCCCTGCATCGGATTCTGGGATAAGACGTTTTCCATCATACGTGCTCTGCATGATCGGGCGTCCGTTATAACCCCGTCTATGATGCTAGTCCAGACATTATGGTGACCATACAAAGGAATATTCATGATGACGTCAATGAGTGGAACGATGAATGACCTGGAACTCGTTCCTCTATCGGAGGATAATCTCAACGACCTGATCGAGATCGCGGCGAGATCTAGAGCCATTGATCCATACCAGACGAGGTTGACGCGAGAAGAGGCAAGAGCATACTCAATACTGGACCCTGACTTCGATTTGAATGGGTTATGGCTGGTCCATCTTGAGGGCAAAGCTGTCGGATTCGGCGGTGCCCTGATCGAGAAGAACAGATTGGACGCTGGACTCGATGATGGATTCGTGGAAGTGGATGTGCTTCCTGAATACAGAGGTCGGGGGATCGAGCAGTTCCTGTTGACGCGATCCTTAGACCACCTCAGATCGAAAGGCATTAGGATGGCCCGTGCACGGTCATTGGCGATAGATGAATGGAGGAACAACTTCCTGATTGCCGGAGCTTTTCATGAAGCACACAGAGTTTATTCACTCGTTAGAGCAGGCAATTCAAAGCCTCTTCATGTTGCTGCTCCCGACGGGTTCGAGATCGAAAGGAAGAACTTGACAGATTGTTCTGACGACGATATCATCGCGATCAATGATGCATACAACGATTCATTCCGAGATCATTTCAGGTCTGGACCTGAGAATTATGAGCGAATGATCAATCAAAGGAACTCGGGTTCAGAGAAGATCGTAATCAGTCTGGGTATGGATGGAAAGAAAATTGCTGGTATATGCATTACGGAAGTTAGCCCGGTACGGACTCGCTCAGGGTTCATGGATGCTGGTTGGATTGAGTTTCTAGGCATCAGACCTGTATACCGTGGTCGAGGTCTTGGGACGGCGTTATTGGTGGATGGCATAGAGTGCTTGCTCGATATGGGTATGAACTCACTGTACATGTTTGTCTATGCGGAGAATAGTAGAGCGCTGGGAATGTATCGTTCACTAGGGTTCATAAATGACCTAGATAGCATCTGGTGGCACCGGAAACTCCAGAATGAAGATTGATATGAAGCATTCTATGACGGGCATGCGAGATGACCCTTAACTTGATGCTAGATCCCTTCCGAAATAGTTTTGAGGTTTGTGCTAACCTTTGATTCTTGTCCCACAAATGACTTAGGTAGTCATTCGGGTTGGCCATGATAGAGCCAAATATGAGCCTGATAGCCAGGAGACTGCAATCGGCGGTTCTCATCGGCCGTAGGCTCCCTTAGGAGAGGTGAAAGAATGAGGAAGGAGTTCGAGAGCGACCTTGCCAAGAGTGTCGCTGAGAAGGGACAGAAGAAGGTCAGAGGAAAGGCATGGCTAGTAATGGCCCTTGGTGCTGCTCTTCTGGTCAGTGGATTCGCAGCTGTCACCGCTGTAAGCGCGGCTGATCAGGATCAGATAAAGCTGCAATTGAAGGACGGATCTTGTGAAGATGGTGACGACTGCGTGCCGATCAATGATGGTGACGACTGCGTGCCGATCAATGATGGTGACGACTGCGTGCCGATCAATGACGGTGACGACTGCGTACCGATCAATGATGGTGACGACTGCGTGCCAATCAATGACGGTGACGACTGCGTACCAATCAACGAAGGCGGCTGAATCTCTGACTGCATAAACCCGTGATTCGAGGACCTCAGTAATGAGCGTTCACGCTTATGTTTCAGGACGATATCGCGGTTGGGCGCGAATGTGATGATATCCGATGCGCTTGAACGCAGAGCATATCATTAGGGGTCCCTGAAAACCCATTAAACGCCTGCCGGTGAGAGCGATTTCCCGGCGGGTCGTTACTTGCTTCTATTTTTGCGTGATCATGGTTGAGATGATTCTGCTGTTTCATATGTAGAATGCAAGTCCCTGTCAAGAAAGAGTCATAGTGTATGAATGCGCTCAGCTATTCTGTAACGGGGGATACACACCCTGAGTCAAGATGACATTAAACGATATGCACTGGCCATGGCGATGCTGAGCTCGTTCCTGACACCGTTCATGGGCTCATCGATCAATGTGGCATTGCCGACCATCGGTGATGAATTCAACATGAGTGCCATCATGTTGAGCTGGGTCGCCACATCATACCTCCTAGCAGCTGCTACCTTCTTGGTGCCATTGGGTCGGCTCGCAGATATCCGTGGCCGAAAGAAGATATTCATTATCGGTATGTGGGTGTTCGCTGCCGCATCCGTCCTTTGTGCATTTGCTACGTCTTCGACCATGCTCATCGCGTTCAGATGGTTCCAAGGGATTGGGGCCGCAATGATATTCGGAACATCGATTGCTCTACTGACTTCTGTCTATCCCGCACAGGAGAGAGGAAAGGCATTGGGTATGACGGTATCCGTCGTTTATATCGGAGGTGCGCTGGGGCCCGTACTAGGGGGTTTCCTGACCTCCTATCTCGGGTGGAGGAGCATATTCTTGGTCATAATCCCAGGAATAGCCGCGGTCATCTGGATTGGCTCAAAGAGATTAGTCGGGGACTGGTATGAGGCTCGCGGAGAGGAGTTCGACCATGTGGGTTCTCTATTCTATGTGCTTGCCATTACAGCGGTGATAATCGGATTTACCTTCTTGAGGGAACCTCTGGGACTTGCTCTGACAATAGCAGGCACGGTCATCTTGATGATATTCATTGCATGGGAGATGCGGCATGCAAGTCCCGTGTTCGACATGCGGCTTTTCAGCCGAAACAGGGTGTTTGCATTCTCCAACCTTGCCGCATTGATCAACTATTCCGCGACATTCGGTGTCAGTTTTCTTGTCAGTCTCTATCTACAGTATGTGAGAGGTTACAGTCCTGAACAGACCGGGATGGTACTAGTGTCTCAGATGGTCGTGATGGCTCTATTCTCCCCTCTAGCAGGACGCCTGTCAGATGTGATCGAGCCCCGCATAATCGCGTCCACTGGAATGTGTATTACGGCCATAGGCCTTGCCTTGATCTCATTCTTTGATGATGGCACTGCCGTATGGATGATGGTCGTCGTTCTGGGTTTCTTGGGATTCGGGTTCGCTCTGTTCTCATCTCCGAACACGAACGCAATAATGAGTTCTGTAGACAGGCGACAGTTTGGGACTGCCTCGGCTTCTGTAGGCACTATGAGGCTGGTCGGTCAGGTTCTTAGCCTTGGCATTGCCACGATATTCATATCCATCTATCTTGGCAGCCAAGAACTGACATCGGAACTCGCGCCTCAATTCCTGGATGCCTTCCAGCCGGCTTTTATCACGTTCTCCATTCTATGTCTCATAGGGACGTTGGCATCATTGAGTCGTGGGCGGGTAAGGGCCAGTTAGACCGCTTGATTGAAGTTCGCAATCCTGATTATTGCGCTATGACCTTATGATGGCTCTGTAATTTCTCAGTGGTTCGGTGATGGTTGATGATGGGCACATTTGGGTGAGTCAGTATGCATCATTCATTGGAAGATGCCACTGGTATTCTAATACAATGAGAACCATTATCATGGTAGCATGGCCCGGCATGCACTCGATGATCCGGGCTCGAACGGGGGAAGAACGGCATGCAAAGACGCTGCGCGGTTTGGTGTGTTAGTATAGCCTTGGTTGGAATCATGATTATGCCTGGCGTGTGCCTGGCGAATCATACGGGGCAGAAGTGGGCTGCGACAGAATCGTGGACATATGCCGTGTACGTGAGTGGGGATAACAGTCTGGAGCGATTCTGGGATGACAGTAGCCTTCCGTTACTCCTTAACCTGCCGGCCAACGATATGTTCCATATCGTTGCTATAATGGATCGGTTGAGCACTGATGGGACGGAGGTCATTGAGATATCTGGGAGCACTTGGGAAGTGGTGGCGAACTATCCTGAGATGGATTTCGGCGATGGCGCGACTTTCGAATGGTTCCTCGAAGAGGTCTCATATCGATATCCTTCCGATAAGCTTGCAGTGACAGCGTGGGACCATGGCTATGCCTGGAGATACATAAGCGATGATACCACATCTGGTAGCAGGATATCGATGCCTGAGCTTCAGAGGGCAATCGAGAACGCAGGCGTCTATATCGACGTGCTTGCGTTCGACGCCTGCAACATGGCTGCTGTTGAGGTCGCCTATCAGTTGTCTCTGACCGGGCTTGTTGGGATAATGGTTGGCTCGGAGGAATCCGTTCCGACGACCGGGTTCCCTTATGACCTGATGTTGATGCCCACAGCGTTGGACACGACTCGGACGCCGGCACAGATGGCAGTCGATATGGTTCAAGGATTCGAAGCATATTATGCTCCACAGACCTGGGCGACAACGGTTGCGTTATCCGCAGTGAATATCTCAGCGATCTCAGAATCCTCATCCGTGTTCTACGAGTGGGTGGATGCAATGCGTTCATATCTGCCAGTGTATGAGACCAATTACAAGCAGGCATTGAATGATGCATACTGCGCGTGGGCCACGCACTACCATGTCGATATGGCGGATCTTGGGGATGCATTACTTGCGGATTCGTTGGTCACTGATACTGACTTCAGAGGCGCGACATCAGAAATGGTGTCTGCGATCGATGGTTCCATCCTTGACGCATGGGGTGGAAAATATGCTGAGGACAGCCGTGGTCTGACCCTTTGGTGGGGTTGGGGCGGAGATTGGAATTACTATGCGGATGCATACACGGAAGTCGCATTCGCGACGGACACCGGCTGGTGGTCGTTCCTGGATGAGTACAACTAGTCTATTCTAGGATCGGTCAGTGCGATTCTCCCAGTGGTACCCTTGGAGATCGTCATCCTCTTTTGTAGAAGACATAGTTGATTCTAGTGTCAGTAGTCGATGATGTCGCAGGGTTCCCCATTTGCGACATTGTAGACAGACTTATGACTCAAACGGTGCTTTGATGACCTGCCCATATTCGTGGGTTGGGGCGAATCGATGGTTGAGTATAGGAATGTCAGCAGAGCCGATATTCAGAGGATTACTAGTGTCCTGAACCGGTCTCGGAAAGACATCCCTTTCCAGAGGGAGATGACGGTAGATGAAGTTGCAGCGGAGACCATGGATGATGAGGATTTCGATCCCTCTGGAGCATGGCTAGCGCTCTCTGGTGGCAAAGCGATTGCGTATGGTGAGGCTTTCATAGCCCATGGTAAGCTCGCATTGGGGAAGAATGAGGGATATGCGAAGATAGAGGTCTCTCCAGAGTATCGCGGAAAAGGTGTGGAAGAGGAACTCGTGCGGCGGGCTGAGAGTTACATGCTCAACAAGGGTATCATGTTCGCTAGGGCATCTTCGACTGAGGATGATGATTGGAGGATTAACTTACTTCAAGGTTCTGGATACCAGATGGTGCGTGTATTCAATTCGATGCTCGCCAAAAATGTAGAGAATCTCCCGAGGATATCTCCACCTAAAGGATGCACGCTTGATGGACGACTGCTTACCGATTGCTCTGACGAAGACATCGAGCTCTTTGCCTATATTGTGACAGAGACTTTCAAAGGACAATTCAACTACGAGCCATATCCACCACGCAGGTTGATGAATATCCGCGATACTTCGCAGGACGCTTTCCGTGTAACCTATGCCTCTGTTGACGGGAATTGTGTTGGTGCATTTCTCACGGAAGAAAGTATGGTCCTGAACAGGGAGAGAGCGAAAAAGGAGGGTTGGATACTACTCGGTGGCGTTCGCGAAGATCACAGGCGGCGAGGAATTGGAGGGGCATTGATTGCCGATGGCGTTCATTGGCTTGTGACCAGGGGCATTGAGAACGTCTACATCGGCGTAGATACTGAAAACCCGACGGCCTTCGACCTATACCAGTCGTTGGGGTTCGAGGTTCAGTATCGCAACATGGCATACGGCAAGAATCTCAGATGCTAAAGCTATCCAAGCCGCCGTGCTGTCGCCGGGTTCAATTGCGATGCCCTGCGGTCTTACTCCTCTAACCTATGTCTCTTGGTCAAGAGATTCCCTATAATACGATGGCTATGCCAATCTTGACCGCAAAGTTGATTCATATGTAGGCACATTTGATTGTTGTGGTGGGGCTAAAGAACGATATTGACAGGATAATTGAGGAATCGTCTCGCAAGTTGCACCAGATTTCTATACCTCCTGTACGGTGTTGGCTTCTGGACGGCGTATTGAACAAGAGCCGAGAAGATGCTGCGTTTCAGAATGCCCTTGCGGAATGCGAGCGCTATCCTCCTAGGGTCAAGCTCCTGAAGACTCTCAGGGAGGACGGTACTTGGCCGATATCTAAACAGCGGATGGCTGAAGAAGATGCGGGGCCTGGTCCTCCATTTGGTTGGACGTCCACTGCGATATTGCGTAACCTGTACCTTTTATACGAATACTTCACGCCTCCAGGGACGGGTTACACAGACGAAGCAATAGAGAAGATATTTGAATGGCAGCATGAGGATGGCTATATAATGGGCTCGGAGCAGGACATGCTTCCTCGCCCAGCGCGCAACGGCCTCGCCATGTGTGTGTTGTATAGGTTCAAGAAGGAACGCGATCCACGCGTCGACAGACTTGTCCAGTGGATTATAAATGGCCAGAGGCATGACGGAGGATGGAACATTCCGTACCTTCAGGATGCGAGGTACCGCGACGAGTATAAGCACATGCCCGTTGATGATTTCATCACGAAGGTCAAGAGTGGCGAGGTCGCACCTTGCACCGCGGATGAATCCCGAAGAATACCGAGCTGCATCTGGAGCACGCTGGGTGCTCTGAGGGGGCTGAATTGGAGTGATTCGCATCGTCAGGACATGAAATTCAAGCCTGGTGGTGATTTCGTGCTGGATAATTTCTTCAAGCGCAACTATCACACCAACTTCTACTATTCTGAGAAGAACTGGACCATGCTGAAATTCCCAGTTTACTATGGAAGCGGATTGACGGCGATAGACTGCCTTGAGTATATGGGATTCGGCCCTGATGACCCCAGGATGGAGAAGGCTGTCAGATGGCTCATTAGCATGAGGCGAAACGACGGGTTCTGGTACAGGTCGATGAGACCTCACATGATCGATGATCAATGGATCACAGTAACTGCACTGATGATATTGGCTTTCTACTCGAGGATGTACTAGCTATATGATCATCAACGCCAGCATGAGACGATGCTGCTGATGGGGAACTCATTTGATTAATAGGGGCTGAAAATGTGGCGATATTGCAGGAGCACTCACCAGGTTTCGTGCTCCGGGGTGAGAATCATTGGACCATGTATCGAATTATGATCTATTGCCCATCATGAACGGGCATTGTTCTCCCTCTTGGCACATGTGTCATTCTTGTTGAGTTCATGCGGGGTTGACATTTCTCCATTTACCTTGAGGAACGGAGATGACAAACTTCGCTCCAACACCCATCTCTCCGCATTCCTTGATCTCAAGGCCCGTAATAGAACAGATTTCTGCGGAGTAAAATAGGCCGAGGCCAGTGTGTTTGCCATAGCCCCGTTCAAATATCTTAGCCTTTTCTTCTACGGGGATTCCAGCACCATCGTCCTCACAGGAGATCTTCAAATCATTACCGTCATTCTCGGATTTGAATCTGATGACCGTTGTCCGTTCACCATGAGAGACGCTATTCATGGCCAAATTGTAGAATACCTTCGGGAGGAGTGGGTCAGCGAAGATTTCGACATTAGGGACATCAACCTCGATTCTGATACCATGCTCCGTCATCTTCGCAATCGCGTCCTGAAGGTTCGAACGCAAGCTCTGCCAAGTTGGTTCCTTACATCCTATGTCTTGGTATTCTCTCGTGAATTCAATCATTGCATCCATCTTGCGGACAGCCTCGATTGCATTATTGATGAGTCTTGCAGCCTTGTTTCGGTCATTGACTGTTCGTGATAGTTCCAGGTTGCCTTCAACGATTGTCAACTGACCCTTGATATCGTGGCGAGTGATGCCTGTCATCAATTGCAGTTTCCGGTTCGTCTCATTCAGTGCCTGCTCCATCATTTTCTTCTCGGTGATATCCTCTGCAGCGACGAGGATATTTCGATCTGTTCCTGATTCCTCAACGATGCGTCGTAAGTTCAATAGCATTCTTCTTTGGCCTTCGGATGGTGTATCAATCTCAACCTCCACCCCCTCGATGGCCTCTTGGCCGGGGAGGACTTCTTCCAGCAATTCCTTGATTTCGGGAATATTCCAATGGCCATCGCCGATCGCGTAAATTGGATTCCCGACGACAGCCTCGTTCGTGGTCTTGAATGTCCTGCAATATGCGTCATTGACCGACATTACGCGGAGGTTGCTATCCAGTACGATGAGGGATTCGCGCAGAGTGTTCACTATACCCTCTGCATATATTCGCGATTCTTCGCTCAGTTCTTTTGCATGTCTCAGATCCGTTATATCGGTGAGTGTAAGGACCACTCCTCCAATGCTATCTTCCAGCGTGCGATATGGCCTGATCCGCGCCAGAAGCCATTGACCTTCAACTGTCTCGACTTCCTTGTCCATCGGCTCAAGTGATTGGAGGACTCTCCGCGCATCCAATACGAGATCCTCAGACTTTAGGATCGATTTTATGTTTGCCAGTGGTCGTCCAGTATCTGAGGGAACGAGTCGAAACGCGCTCTGGGCGCCCTGATTGAACCATTTAAGGATGAGTCTATCGTCGAGGAAGATAGTCCCGATGTATGTATTGTCGAAGAGATTCTTCAAATCATTCTGTGTATCCCTCAGATTCTCGTTCGTCGCTGCCAGTTCTGAATTGACCATGACGAGTTCTTCATTGACTGACTGAAGTTCTTCCTGTGATGTCTGCAGTTCCTCGTTCGTCGACTGCAGTTCCTCATTCGTGGACAGGTACTCTTCGTTCGTTGACATTAGTTCCTCGTTGGATGCCTGGTACCGTTCGATCGTTTCCTGAAGGTTGATTCGGGTCTGACTTAGCTCCTGCTGCAATTCCTCGATTTGCTTATATCGTTTGGTGCTGTCAATGGGCTCTGGTGGAGTTTTCTTGCTCTGAATTATTGGCTGAGTGCTCTGAAATGTAATCATCAACATGATCGGAGCGCCTTCGTGCTCGGTTATGGGTCTGACTGTGATGTCAACCAGTTCCGTGCGGTCCTGCAGTTTCACCTTGCGGTCCCTCATGACCACAATCTTCTTCAGAGACACGGAATCCTTGATGGCTTTCCTGAGTTCATGCTGGATCCCTTCACATGCCATATCCGAAACGTTGAGATTCAAATGGCCCGGTGGTGGTCGCAGGTACTTCCCAGTCTCACCGTAGACGTAGATGATGTTCCCACTCTCGTCCGTCAAAACTGCGGGAGGGGCGAATGATTTGAGCAGAGTCGTCCTAGTGAGTTCAGCAATATTCGATTCCTTTGGTGGGCTCTCTGTATTGTAGGCCGGAGCCGCTGATTTGAACGCAGTCCAATGGCGGATATGTGCTGGCATGGTCTTGAAGGAAGGTGGTATCGCCTTGGTCTGATAGAGCTTCCACCTTTTATTGATTGGAGTCAGAAGATTGGATAGGTTCCCGATGCCTTCGGAGGGACCGAGGAACAATACGCCCCCAGGCCTGGTTGCATAATGAAGCGCAGATATGAGCCAACTCTGCGTATCGGGTTCGAGGTAGATTAGTAGGTTTCTACAGCTCGTCAAATCGAGTCTTGTGAAAGGCGGGTCCTTGAGGATATCTTGAACTGCGAAAACGACCATGTCTCTGATATCTCTCCGAATCCTGTAACCTTCATCATCTTTAACGAAGAATCGCTGGAGTCTATCTGGTGACACGTCGATGGCTATGTTAGGCAGGTAGAGTCCTTTGCGAGCGGTGGCGATCGATTGTTCGTTTATATCCGTCCCGTATATCTTCATGTTGAAGTTCCTGTTGTTTTCCTCCATATATTCCTTCAGCACGATCGCGATTGAATAGGCTTCTTCTCCAGTTGCGCATCCCACTACCCAAACTCTGAATTCGTAGCCCTCTGGCTTCGCATCGAGCAGGCGTGGTAAAATATCCTTTTTCAGTACGTCAAACGCATTTGGATTGCGGAAGAAGTTGGTAACGTTGATTAGCAGATCTCCAACAAGAGTCCCAATCTCATCTGGTTTCTTCTTGAGATACTCATGATATTCCCCTATCTTCTTGATGCCACGCATGTCCATCCGACGCTTTATCCGACGGAGGATCATCTTGCTCTTGTACATCGAGAAATCATGGCCCGTCTGATCTTTCAGATGCGCAATGATGCCATCATATTCTGTCCTGTCAGTCCTGGATTTGGCAGGTATTGGTCGAGCCTTCGGTTGTCCGAAAACATCCCTTGAATATGCCATGACCTGCTCAGCCATCTGATCAATTGGCACGACGAATGTGGCAAGTCCACTGCTGATTGCGCTCATGGGCATACTCTCGTATTTTGCAGTGGAAGGATCCTGAACGAAAGACGCTCCTCCAGCGCCGTGAATTGCCTGCAGACCAAATGTCCCATCGCTGCCGCCTCCTGAGAATATTATGCAGATTGCGTCTTCACCTTGTTCTTGTGCAAGAGAGCGGAAAAAGAGGTCGATCGGCATTCGTTGTCCATGGCGTTCATCCGGTGTTCGGATTTGGAGCGTACCTTTGAAGACCGTGATGTGCCTGCCCGGAGGAATCAGGTAGACATGATTCGGCATTACCGTTACACCATCATCCGCTTCAAGAACCGGCATTGGGGTGACCCTTTGCAGGATCTCTGGCATGCCGCTTGCGTGACTTGGGTCAAGATGTGTGACGAGAACGAAGGCCATCCCAGTGTCTGGAGTAATGTGCTTGAAAAATGTCGTAACTGCCTCAAGTCCCCCAGCTGATGCACCCATGCCGACGATAGGAAAGCTTGCACCACTCTCATTCTCGTCTGTGGTGATGCTTGCCTTCGCTATTTTCTTCTGAATCTTCTTGCCGCCGTCTTTCTTTCTTGGCGTCATGCTATTGGTCTGCCCCATTGCTCTATTAAGTTGAAGACCATCAGTATAGACTGCTTTTTTCATTCAGTGTAAACTGACCAGGCACTGCTGATGCTCCTCTGATACGAACCACCCCGTATCGTACAATGGATAGAAATGTTCACTATAATATATTGACGGATTCCGGGTTGGATGTTCGAGCAACCAGGAGCTAGCATTCTTTGCATTGATAGCGCGCGGCAGAGTCTTCAAGAAATGCGCACTATGCTTCGAAGACCAGGTCGTATACCTGGCACTCGTTCTCGACCTTGAAACCTAGGGCTACGTACAATCCCAGAGCTTTATCGTTCTCAGCATCGACCCCGATGAAGATAGTATCGTGTCCTGTGCTCTTGAGCCATTTCATTCCATTAACAAGCATAGCGGTTCCAAGTCCTTGTCCTCTCATATCCTTAGTCACGCCAAGCAGGTCTATCCATCCGGATTGAATTCCGTGATCCGCATTGAATCTCAGTGGAACCTCCGCGACACATAGTGCAACCGTCTCCGAGGACTTCCTGGCCATTGATACCATCCATGGGTCATCGCAGGCATCTCTCCACTTTGTCCATCTCCACGGTGGCTCGGGAGCGAAACTGAAGTGTTCTGAGAACGTATCGTTTAGGATCTCTGTAAAGACTGCTATCTCGTCATCTGACATCTCTTTTAGCATTCTGTGTGTCACTTCTATTCCTGGGGGAAATTTCTTTTGCGGAATATCTCCTTTGTCTCGTCGCGCCAGCCGATAGAAGTGCCGGACGCTCTTGAATCCGGACCGAAGGTACAGATCCTTCTTCCACCCCTCGGTCTCTTCTATCTTTGCCATCGCTCGACTCACGCCTCGCGATTTGATGTAATCGAGCGCTAGCCTCATCAGCTCCTCTTCTGCCCCGCATCCTCGTGCCTCAGGGATGACATCAATTTCGACCCATCCATCGTCAAGGCCCGCTTGAATTCTCCCCTCTTCGATAACTCCGATTCCGTATGCTATGGATTTCGTTCCGTCGAAAACCAGCCAAGCACCTTCCGGACTGTAGTCCGGGTCATCAAAGGTCTCAGAATTGCGTTCGGCGGGTGTTAGGTCGTGATGATACGCAGTCTCCCGCCTCGACATGTTAGTGATCGAAGTGATCAGGTCGATATCCTGTTTTGCGGGATGTCGGTACATAAGGGTCATTGATTCGAGTAGTCTTGAATATGTGATAAATATTGTGGCCCTCGCTGCCCTCATGCAGATAGATAGTCTGCACGAGGAGATGCCATACTCATTGCTATGGGATTACTCATATTGCATTCTCAAGAAGAAGGCTAGGAAGAGAGATTGTGTTATATATTCTCTTAATAGGTTTAAGTGCCAGGTGAAGGATATAAGCCCCTTGGAACCTCGCATATCTGAGCGTGATTCATGCGCCATCCGGGCAGAGTATGAATGAGCTTGCGCCTATTCGTCCGTTCTCGTCAATCTGCCTATGGAGGCGGTATTTCCTCCCTTATGGGCTTTTGCGCACGGCGAAGTGAAGAACCTGAACCGCCTTGAAACCTCCATTTCTGAGCGCGATTCATGCTAGAATCGCGCAAACTCCATCGTCTTTCGCTCACCACTTTGGGGTCCAAGGCGTTGTTTCGGATAAAGCCGGATCAGACCTTACAGGTAAGCCGAAAAGGGTATATGCCGCCTTTCAGATTGCCAGTCTCGTGGGAACGTCGGAGGCGATGTAGACTGCCAGTAACCGTACAATGGTCTCATATTGGGGTGGGTTCAATAATCGCATTTTTGGTAGGCTGGTGGATATTTGGCTTTCTTGGTGCGATACTATTGGCAATCATCGTCTTGGTCCTAATGGGAGTCATAAGGATTAGGTAGAATCGCTGAGAAATCGGAGGTGGCAGGAAATGGCAGAGAAGAACGGTGGCGGGATAATAGCAGCAGCAAAGAGTCGCGCGGCGAAATCCGCCGGTGGACGTGGCCCTGCAACGGGACGCAAGACCGGCAAGAGAATCACGGGACCTGAGAGGTGATGGAGACATGGACGAGATTCTTGTGGAGACTTTGATCTTCTTACTCGTCGGGCTGATTGTCTCGACCATCATCATCTATGTGATCACGAAGTTGTCTAGAGAGGAAGAAGGGCTAGGAACGGCCATATTGGCCGCCTTGGTCGGGGCCGTCATTTACGCCCTAGCGTACTACTTCCTGGGCGAAGGACTCCTAGCTGCTTTGGCGGCCGGGTTCGTTTGGTGGCTGGCCCTTGGAACCCTCTACAGCATGGGCTGGTGGAAGGCACTCGGAGTGGCAATCGTCGTGTGGATTGTCGCCTTCCTTGTGGGCTTCATATTGCCTACTGTCGTAGGTCCTCTGTGAGGATGTATTGAACTTCGACGAAAACCTTCTCCTATTACTGCCCCCTATGACCTTTTTTCTGGGAGAAGCTAAGAACCTGGACCCATCTGTAGAATCTGTCGGATGGTTTGGTCTTTGAATTCAGGGGAAGTCTGCGGAATTGCCCTTGTCATAGGAATTGCAGCGCTTTTGATACTTCTCATATTGCTGATCAAACCCCGTCGCAAGATTCGCAATGAAGAGAAGTTGATGAGAGTCTCTGAATGGGTTTACTACGCGATTGCGTTGACCATTTTCTTAGTAATCATATTGGCCTGGGTGTTGACTTGGCTGCAATGATTCGTCGTGAGGCATGCCGCCCCTGTGGCCTTTTCTCAAAGCTTCTTCCCATACAAAGCGGCAATAATCACAATGACACCAAGGAATCCAGGCCCGAGTGCAATCAGGAAGGATTCTTCTTCGCTCGTGGCAACATAGATCGCCAATGCGACGCTGATGATTACCAGGATAGCTCCAACTCCGATGATCATGGTCTTGAGCCGACGCTTTGGTCTTCCCCGGAGCTCTGGAGTTGGCACAGTAGACACTCTCTCACGGTCAACGACTTCTTCCTCAGTCACATCCTTCCCCGCCTGCACCTGAATCACCTTTCTCGGTTTAAGGGCTTCCTCCGCCCCTATGGATGTTATGATGAAATCGTCCCTTAGCATTCGCAGGATACGAATAGTCGAAAGACCATATGATACTCCGGTCACGGATCCAACCCCGGGAAAAGAGTGCACTTCGAGTGCGACCTATGGATTGGGGCATGTCCCTGACAAAGGGACGAATTGACCATAGTGCGGGAAAACCGCGAATAGAGGCGTGTCCGACAGTCCCCACGGGTCCGCGACGATCAAGGGATTTGGGAAGAAGATAGTCGATAACGAACAGGGATTGCGGGACATTTCAACATAGAGGCCTTTTCTAGTCCAGTCCCTATGAAACCCTGCGATTCCGAACCTTCTGAAACTTATCTGTGCAGACGACTCCATCCTATATTCATTAGTGCTATTCGGTGTGTTTCGCAGTGATAGAATGTCATGCGCCCGATGCTACGCTACTCAACTAACCAAGAGATAAATAGAACTGACAAGGGGTTTGAGTTCTGAAGCGCGGATCCCCGTCATAAGTGTGGGTTGTCCCCGCAATGGCCTTGACCTTCACCGCCGCTGTCGCCGCCGTTGCCTCCGCCTGGACCTGTATCCATCAACTGGCCAAGCAAAACCCATGCGTTGTTCACACCGGCGACCACAGAGACCCCGCCGAGGCCAATGCCGAGGTCGGCATACAATGCCACATCCACCTCCTCACCGGTCTCGTCCTTTATGGTTATATTCCAATCTCCACCGGGGTTCGTCTCACTTGCCCACTCTTCGTTTGACACCAGGCTGACATAAGGATGTACGTCGTCGAACAGGACGCCATCACCTATGTACAGGTGACCGACAGCGAAGTCAACCGTGTACCAAGGATTATTGCCGCCAATCTCTCCGACATACTTCCCTTCCTCATTAGGGTCCTGTACAACTTTTCCGAGTTGCACGTCAACACGGTAATTGCCTTCCGGTGCTCCCTCCGTGTTCCACAGCATTCCGTATATCAGATTCCCGTGCTTGTTCACTTCGCGGCCCAGTTCGCTGAAAATGACTCTATCGTATGTTTCGTTCCAGCCTGCTTCGAAACTTCGGCTGTATGGCTCATCTCTGGAAGGTGTCTCTGGCGACAATACCTCGGTGATGGTTACACGTATGTACGACACCGACACCATCCTCGTATCATTTAATCCAGCGGAGTCATTCAAGAGGAAGCTCTGCTGGCTCCAATACCCCTCCTCCCAGTACTCAGGGTATGTTTCTGGAGAGTACAAATGTTCGTACTCATCCGTCAGGTTTATCTGCCCTTCATCAATGAGCCTTGGGTCACCTCCGAAACCGGTCATGTTTATGATCATCATCTCGATCCTGACCAGACCGCCGGTTCTCCATTGCGGCGCGAACACCATATTGTCCGCGAAGTACACTGCGCACGATATCGATCCACTACCTGGTGGTGGCATCGTGATTATCATGGGATCCCCTTCTTCATGACCAGAGCTTTTCGCACCGACCATGAATGCCGAAGGCAGGACCAACATGAAAGCCGCAATTGCCACAGCCGTAGCTCTCGTGTATCTCATTTCCTTACCACTCCCCCATTTCCTCTCGGGCACCAGAGCGTTCTGGTACCCAAATCTTATTACGCCGCTATAGTACTAAATACCTCTAGTACAATCCTCGAAATATCACCGCAGTCAGTACATTCGGAAAAGTGCACACGCGTTGAAGGTCGGATGACACGACGGAGGCGCGAGATTTCCTCCGGACCTGCACCCTCCCGACAGGTCGTACTGTCGGCGCACAGGCTGATAGGGGGTGGCCTTTGCGACTCGCTCTTTTGTTCATCGGTAGTACCTCATGAGTCATAATTGTCGTAATAGATAGTCAACGCTGCCATACTGCAGGGGTTCTAGAAACGCACAGAGATGCGGCAGCTCAGAGGAGCTAGAACAGACTGTCCGTGTTATCTCGCGCCTACGGCCCTCTAATCGCGCCGTCGAGGGACTTGGTAAGAAAAGAATGCGAACATAAGGTTTTGGACGGAGGGAAAACCTTACGTTCTGTACCTCATAGTGCCAGGTGAAGGACATAAGCCCCTTTCTGTTCACCTCTTTCGAGGCTGATGGCATTCGACTAATGCACTCTACCCGCCGACGATGAGAATCGTTTCGGCCGTTTGAGCTTGCTCCGGTGGGGTGTCGCCGTTTCAACAAATCCTCGGGAGACTTCATCCTCAATGGAATCATCACATTATCCCGAGGCTGTGCCGTTTCTGTGCCCTTGCCAGGACTCTCGCCCTGCTGCTCTGGCAGCCCACCTTCTCTTGGAGAGGGGACTTTCCTCAGCCGACTCGTTCTGAGAACGAGTCTACCGTCAGCCATCCGCCTTCTCCTGGCAAGTGTTATCAAGACCATCCCTATACAAAAGCCTTTCCAGTGGGAGTCAGTATGATGTTCAGATGCTCCTGGCATCTGTAAAAGCTGTTTTGATGGTGACCTGTCCATCGACTAGATCGAAAGTCGCAGACCGGCCCCTATTGCCGTGGAGATCCTCTGCGATAATCTTGATTCCGAGTTCCTTGAGGCCCTTCTTGACCTCACGGCAGTTATCTCCTCCGATATCGCTGATATGAACGTTAAGATTGGGAAACATCTGAGCGCCGCCGACAAGCTTGGCCCTTATTCGTTCCTTCCGCGCGCCCTTTGCGATCATGTCTCTGAAAAGCTTCTTGACGCCCGTATCAGCATACTTGCCCTCGTTCTCAACCTTCAAAGGCGCTCGGGGAAGTAGGATGTGTACGACTCCGCCGAGTCTCATCTGATGATCATACAAGAACACGGCGACGCAGGATCCGAGTCCCATGCAGCATATCTGCTCCGGTGCCCTCGCAACGGCAATTTGCGATATGCCCACGAGGATCGGCTCTTTCATCTCATCGTGTCTCCCATCTTTTCTAGTATGGTGTCTAGCATCTGCTGCTCTGGAAGGAGCAGGAAATACCCGTCGAACTCCTTCTCGAAGCTCTTGAATACCGTGTGTACTGCAATGACCGAGTCCACCTCGATCTCAAGATTTGCTAGCGGAAGGTCGATGATGGCGCCGAGCATATCTATGGACACATCTGGTGGTGCTGGTATAAGGTCAGTATCTATCATTTTCGAGACAGCGACAAGGTACCAGCAGAGGCATATGTTGCCTATCTCCCTGAGGGCGGATGCATGTATCTGCGATAGATTGGATAGGTTGATTTCCTCGTTGGTCAGATGCTTCATGAGGATTGCTGCGGAATTGTCTGATAGAACCACGAGGACTCCGCCTCGAAGATCACCGCATAGCTGCGTATAAACGCCGACCACGATCTTGTCCGAACCACCGAGCCATTCACCGACCTCTGAGAACTTCAGGAAGTTGCACGAGGTCACTTCGTTCACGATTTCGATATCCAGGAGAGATGCGAGTGCAGTGGCCGCGTTTCCTGCGCCAACGTTGGCAAACTCCTTCACGATCCCCAATACCTTGCTCTCGTCTATCTCCTTCATCTCAATCAGTCTCCGAGGATTGAATCCATGTCCAGTATGAGCGCGATCTTTCCGCTGCCCAATATCGTTCCGCCGGATATGCCTCTGGTATTCCTCAAGTGCTTATCCAAGGATTTAACGACTATCTGTTGATGCCCAATGAGTTCATCGACCCTGATTGCTGCGCGTCTTTCACGGCTCTGGACTATCAGAGTGTTGATGCTGTCCTTCTTGGGCGCAAGTTCCAATGCAAAGAAATCGTACATGTCGATGAGAGGCAGCACCTCTCCTCTCAGTTGCACGACCTCTCTGTTGCGTATGAGCCTTACCTCTGGTCCTTGGAAGCAATGGGATTCGACTACGGAACTCATAGGCGCTGCGTAGATCTGCCCTCTGATCGAGATCATCATCGCTTCTATGATTGCAAGGGTGAATGGCAGCCATAGCGAGATGGTCGTACCCGCCCCTTTCGAAGTGGACATCATCACAGAGCCTCCAAGGTTCTCGACACCCTTCTTGACGACATCGAGACCCACCCCTCTGCCGGATGTCTCCGATACTTCAGTCTTGGTGGTGAATCCTGGCAGGAACATTAGCTCGATCAGTTCTCGTCCGAGGGCGGCATCTGCCCTATCCTTGGTCATAAATCCCTTGGATACTGCACTCTGTCGTAGCCGGTCGAAATCCAATCCTTGCCCGTCATCCGTTATCTCTATCAGTACATGGTCTTGTTGCTTGGATGCGACCACTCTGATCAGCCCTTTCGGATTCTTGCCTGCCTTCACCCTCTCATCGGGCATCTCGATCCCATGATCGACTGCATTTCGGATTATGTGGATTATGGGTTCGGATATCCTGTCTACGACTGTTCTGTCGAGCTCAATATTCCCCCCTTCGACTACGAGCTCGGCCTCCTTGGTTTGGTTTTTTGCCAAGTCTCGGACCATCCTTGGGAAGCGACTCATAACATAATCGAGCGGTATCATCCGAATGCCCAGAACTTTCGCCTGGATACCCGAAGTAAGAGAATCGATCAATGACGATATGTCCTGGAGTTCATAATCGTCGCTCGATGAGGCCATCTCGACTAGTCTGCTTCGGCCTATGACAAGCTCGCCGACATCATCCAGGAGCTCGTCCAGCTTATCCATCCCTACCTTCACGGTCTGTACAAGGGATGCATCATGGCCGTCCTTGGTCTTTTTCTCTTGCTTGGGCACTCTCTTCAACTGGTTCTTCTGAGTGCCAGTCTCCCCTTCGAGGAGTTGCTCGACATCAATCATGTTCGCTATTCTTGACAGGACTTCTCGGTAGTTATCTGCAGGGTCAACTTCTATGACCAATTCGTCGAATGGTCGCTCGTTCTCGATGTCGTTCTCAGATGGTGTCATGCTGAGGATCGATGCACCCTTCTCTAGCTCCTTCATTATCACTATTGCTCTGGCGGAGGGCAGGGCGCATCTGCGTGCAAGTCTTATCCTGATCACATTTCCTTTCGGAGCCGCCTTCTCTTCGACTGCGGGGCCCTTCTTCTTCGAGGTCTTCTTCATCTCCTGGGGTTGATTGGTCAGCGATCTCAGATTAATGAGAAGATCGGGATTATCACCAACCTCAAGGGTACGTTCGACCTCCGAGACCATGGCTTCTAGCCCATCGATACCCTTGAATATGCCCTCGACCACCGCCTCATTTACTGGCAAATCCCCATCTCTGATCGCTGCGAGGATGTCCTCCATCGCATGCGCTGTCTCAGAAATCGCAGTGAGATTCATCATGCTCGCCATGCCTTTGAGCGTATGGCAAGCCCTGAACATCTGATCTATGAGTTCTTTGTCTTCGCCGCTCGATTCGAGCGCGATGACCGCCTCATTGAGTGAGCGTAGGTACTCCCTAGACTCGCTCACGAAGAGTTTCGAGTACTTGTTGAGATCGAACTCCTTTGTCAGTTGTATCACTCCTCTATGAAATCTATCATTCTTCTGGGAATGTCATCCAGTGGCAGCACTTCGTCCGCTGCGCCTGCACGTATTACCGCGTTGGCCATTCCGAATATCACCGACGATTCCTCGTTCTGAACGATGACCCTGCCGCCATATCTCTTGATGACCTCTGCACCTTTTGCACTATCTGACCCCATGCCGGTCAGAACGATGCCCAAAAGCTTCTGTCCATAGCATCGTGCCGCAGTCTCGAATAGGATATTCGCAGAAGGCCTGACAAACTGTACCGGCGGACCATCGTCCAGCTTCATCATGATTCCCTTGCGCTCCTTCGGTTCAAGTATAAGATGTGTGCCGCCAGGTGCCAGATATGTTGTATCGTTCTCGACAAAGACCCCATCCACTGCGAGTCTCACCGATGGACCCTGCACTGAATCCAGTCTTTTCGCGAAAAGGGTCGAGAATTCTATGGGCAGGTGTTGAACGATGAACATCGATGCTGGGAGGTTCTTAGGCAGTATGGAGAAGACTGTCTCGAGAGCTCGCGGACCTCCTGTGGATGCGGCCAATACGATGGCCTTAGTCTTAGCACGAACATCCGGCGTCTTCTCAGGTCCAGTTGTGAGCAGACGGGTGGTGATGCTCTCCATCTTGAGCGCATCCAGCTTCGCCCTCGCTATGGTCCTCAGATGGTTTGCGATTCTAGCCTTGTAGTTGATTATGTCTATGGATATGGTTCCGCTCGGTTTGGGTATGAAATCGACTGCTCCCTGGGACAATGCTCTCAGTGGCAGCTGGCCATCCAACTTGTCCATTGCGCTGAGCATGACGACCCTTGTGGGTCTGTTTTTCATTATCATCTGGAGGGTCGTGAGCCCATCCATACGAGGCATCTGTATGTCAAGGAGTACGATATCTGGCCTGAGGCGCTCGACCTTCTCGAGCGCTTCGACGCCATCCTTTGCTGTATCTACGACGGTCAGTCCTTCCTCTGACTCCAACATGTCGCGTAGAACTACTCGCATATACGCGCTATCGTCGACGACGAGGATCTTGACCGAGTCAGGCATCAGACACCTCTCACATGCCCATCTGCAGGACCGCGTTCACGGATTCGAGAACATCATCGGCTGTGAATGGTTTCATTATGAAGTCTAGAGCGCCGGCTTCCAGCGCTCTCATGACGGTCTTCTGGTGGCCTAGCGCGGAGACCATGATGATCTTGACCTTGTCATCGGCCTCCTTGAGTCTCTTGACGGTTTCGATGCCATCAGTCTCCGGCATCACGATATCCATCGTGATGACATCTGCCCCGAACTTCTTGAAGAGCTCAAGCGCTTCATCTGCATTCTTTGCTTCCATGACCTTGTGTCCGCCGTTCTCAAGGATGTTCTTGATCACTCTACGCATGAATTCGGAATCGTCTACCACGAGAACCGTTGCCATCTTATCGTCCTCCTTCAGGGGTTTCATTCGGTGATAATTCCAATATCTTGACCGGATCGATAATGGTTATCAGTCGATCGCCCAACTTGGCGATGCCGCGGACATATTCGGACTCAAGCGAATCGGCAACGTATGATGGGGGTGCCTCCACATCCGATGCGGACAGCCTCAAGACCTCGGATACTTCATCGACGAGGAACCCCACAGGGGCGTCAGGTGCCTCGACCACCACAATCTTTGTCGCCTCGCCAGGAGATTTCGTTTCTAACCCTAACCTCTTCCTGAGATCTATTATCGTCACCAGCTTCCCTCTAAGGTTCATGACTCCCTCTATGTATGATTGGGTTCGGTGCACCTTAGCGATCTCATCCAGGTCCTTTATCTCTTTGACACTGACGATATCGAATGCGTACTCTTCCTTTCCAAGTCTGAAGACTATGTATTGCTGGGTCGGAGTCGGTTGGTCCATCAGTTCCGCTCCTTCTTTCCAGACGTTCCAGTCTCTTCATGCACTTGTTCGATGATTTCCTGATTGACGGTGGATATGCTCTTTGTGATTTCATTCAAGGCGTTGGCGAGGTCGGCGAGATCCTGAGCTGAGGCAGTCAGTTCTTCCATTCCCGCAGCGACTTCTTCTGTTGATGCGGAGACCTCTTCGACAGATGATGAAGTCTCATTCGCTATACTGGCGACCTCATCGAGATTCTTCGCAAGGCTCTCAGTAAGGGCCTTCTGCTCTTCCGTCGATGAGCTTATCTCCTGAACCATGGCAGCCGTCTCCTCTACAGTGGCCGCTATGTCCTCGAGCGATTTGAGTGCGTCAGAAATTGTCCTCGTTCCTTCGGTGACATTCATTCGGGTCTGATCCATCTTGTGGGTGCTAGAATCGATGTCTCGCTCGACTGATTCGAGTAATCCCTGAATCTGGCTTGCTGCCTTTCTGGACCCTTCTGCGAGCTTTCGCACCTCATCTGCGACGACGGCGAAGCCTCTTCCATGTTCCCCTGCCCTTGCAGCCTCTATTGCCGCGTTGAGTGAGAGCAAGTTGGTCTGTTGTGCTATATTAGTGATTATCATGACAATCTCGGCGATCTCCTTGGACTTCTTGGATAGAGCGTTCATTGCCTCAGCGGTCTCTTCGACACTGGTCAGCAGACTCTTTATCCTCTGCAGCGCATCCTCGGCAGACCTGCTGCCATTCTGTGCCACATCGCTTGCATCCTCGGACGCTCTGGCTGCGTTTTGAGAACTCTGGACCACATCGTATATCGCTTTCGTCTGCTCGCCAAGCATCCTCACCATCTCATCGACCTTGGCCGCCTGTATCTGGGCGCCCATCGAGGTTTGGGTGACAGAGGTTGATACCTGTTGGGTAGCGTCCGTCATGTGCTTGGCGGTCTCCGCGAGGATGGCTGATGATTCGAGGATCGTCTTCGATGCGACCTGTATCTGTTCCGTGAGCGTGATGAGGTTCGTCCTCATCTTTCTGAAGCTGCTTACGAGTCTTGCAAGATCGCCTTTTGCCTCGGCGTCGATATCAACTGTCCAGTCACCTGCCGAGATCGCCTCGGCGCTTTCGATGAGTTTCTGGAGAGGCTTCGAAGTATTATCGATGAGAAGATTCATGGCCTTCACGAGGTCGCCTATCTCGTCATTACTTACCTTGAGTTCCAACCTGGTCGTGAAATTACCCTCAGAGATTGTCATAGCTGCCTTGGAAACAGTCACAATCGGTCTTGTGACCGTAATCGAAACGAACATGGATATGATCGATATTATGATGGCGACCGAAGTGCTTCCGATGATTGTCCAGAATATGCTAGTCTTTATGGTCTCCTCAGCGACGATGTTCATTAGGGATGCACCATCGACGCATGTCTCAATGAGATCGTTCATCGCGGAGTTGATGGCTACCATCTCGATGGTGGCATCGTGCATGGATGCGGCTGCTGCAACATAATCTGCATAATCTAGTTCGCTGAGGACGGCGCTGAGTGCTGTCTGATATTGAGCCCATCTGGTATCTATGGTGCTGAGGGCCGCCGTCTGAGCAGTCAACAGGTCCTGCCTTCCTTGATTGGTCACTATCTCAGCCATATTTGGCAGGACATTGAAGCTGTAGCTCTGTTTGAATATTGAGACGAAACTGTTGAAATCCTGCACTTGGGTCAACAGGACAATCCTATATTGTGTCGCCCCGAGGGAACCATGGTTCACATAATACAGGATGAACATGTTTTCCACCTCTGCGAGTGTGGTGGATCCGTTGGCGATGAATGAGGCCACCTGCATGTTCTCAGTATAGAGGACCTCAACGTTTCCTTTGATGTTGTTCAAACCGTCAAGGGCAAGAAAGCTAAGGCCTGCCACGGGCACCAATACCAGAACGAGTATCACAGACACTAGTTTCGCAGTGAGGGGGAATCTCAACGAATCACCTTGACAACACTCGGGTGAGATTCATTTGTACTTTCATTCGAAAGCCTTCTGAGCACCCGCATCATGGTCAAAATCACCCTGGACAATATAAAAGTATGTCGTCCAGAAACTCATTATTGAGGATATGAGATTCTTCACCACCTGCAGCATAGCGAAGCAAGAGACTATCTAACCTGATTGGTATCTACGAATGGCATGACGACGACTGATGATGAGGCGATAGCGCATATCCGTGATCATCTGCTGAAATCCCGAGGAATCGACATATCTGGTTATTCCCCTACTTTCATGATGCGCAGTCTGAGGAAACGAATGGGTCGATCATCGATGCCAGATGTCGGATCCTACGTCGATCTGCTTATCCACGATGATGCCGAGACAACTGAACTGATAAGCGCTCTTTCCATAAATGTGACCGAATTCTTCCGTGACGATGGGGCATTCGAGGCGCTTTCTGAGAAGATCATACGTCCCTTGCTCAGGTCAAAGCGGGAAACTGGGGGTATATTGCGAATATGGAGCGCTGGATGTGCCACGGGTCAGGAGACCTATACGATTGCAATATGTCTTAATGAGGAGATGCGCCGTGCGAATATGCCGGAGGATATGGTTGCGAGCATAACTGGCACAGACATATCCGCGAGCGCACTGGCGTTCGCTAGAAAAGGCGATTATTCTGAATTGCAGGTGAAGAATGTCCCTGCGTACCTTCTCAAACGCTACTTTATCAAGAACGAGTCGTCCTATGAGATCAACGACCTTCTCCGAAAGAGAGTCAGGTTCATGAAGGAGGATCTGATGGAGACTCCCAAGAGCAAGTTCTTCGATGCGATAATCTGCAGGAATGTGCTCATCTACTTCTCTCGGCCTTCCCATGACGAAGTGATCGAGAATTTGCATGAATCACTTCGATCCGGCGGCTTCTTGATGCTTGGCAGGACGGAGGCACTCATGGGTCGTGTGAGGACCAGCTTCGAGATGATCGATCCCGAGAATAGAATCTTCGTTAAGGTGAGTTGAACAGATGCTCAAGCGAATGACAATTCGTCTGACATCGCATGAGCGATATCATCCTGCATCCGTTGGAGCTCGTCTTCTGAGAATTCGGAGAGTTCAGCGAGACTGGGTACTTCCACATCATTCATGAAATCTCTTATTGATTGATAATTTGCAGTCATCTGGGACTTGATCTCGTCCTGCATACGGTCAATCTCATCGGAGGACATCATGGTGGAGATCATATTTGCGAGCGTGACCCCTTTCTCCTCAGCCTGGCTCATGAGTTTCTCAATTCCATAGCTAGACATATGCCTCATCCTTCGTATGACAATCGTCTGACGCAGTATTGTCGCTGACGATATATATTAATTGCTATGGATGATGGGCTACTTCACGATGTCCAGCCAGGATGAGTATTTGTCGTCCTTGCCTCTGGCGATCTGAAGGAATTTTTCCTGAAGTGCCATAGTGGTGGGGCCAGGTGAACCGTTGCCAACATTCCTTCGGTCTACCTCTCTGATAGGAGTGACTTCTGCTGCAGTGCCCGTAAAGAAGAGCTCATCAGCAAGATACATTTCGCCTCTGGAGAAATCTTGTTCGATCACCACAAACCCGAGATCTCTTGCGACTGTCATGACCGATTCTCTTGTTATGCCGGGAAGTACTCCTGTGCTAAGCGGCGGAGTCAGTAGCTTGCCATTCCTGACCATGAATATGTTCTCGCCGGAACCCTCGGCAACCATGTGCTGATCGTTGAGCATTATTGCTTCATCGAAACCATTCAGCTTCGCCTCCATGACTGCGAGAGCGCTGTTCAGGTAATCGCCGCATACCTTTGCGGTTGCGGGGACCGATCCAACGGGCATCCTATGCCATGAGGATGTGTGCACCCTGATACCCTTCTTCATGCCTTCATCCCCTAGGTACGACCCCATGGGGAATGCGACGATGAATGTCTCGACGGGATAGCCGAGCGGGTTCACTCCGATGCCAGAAACCCCGAAGAATGAAATCGGCCGTATATAGCATGAATCCAGGTGGTTCACTTTGACGAGTTCTCTCGCTGCAGTGCAGAGTTCATCGATGCTATGCGGTATCTCCATGTTGATTGCCTTTGCAGATGTGTGGAGTCTGGACATGTGCTCCTTCAGCCTGAAGATCGCGGGTCCTTTGTCCGTGCTGTAGCATCTGATTCCTTCGAAGGCTCCTGTCCCGTAATGCAGGCAATGCGTGAGCACGTGGACGGTCGCATCCTTCCACGATATCAACTCTCCATTCTTCCAGATCTTCTCCATTGGTTGAATCTGCATGGTCTAATCTCCTCTCATGATCCTAACTGACTACCCTGTTCTTCAAGCATCCGATACCTTCAAGATCGACCTCGACCAGGTCTCCGGGTCTCATGGCGGCGATTCCAGATGGTGTTCCCGTTGCAATGACATCTCCTGGCTCAAGTGTCATTACATTTGATATGTATTCGACCAAAGCCGCGTCATCGAACACCCTGTCGGATAATGGTGCATCCTGTACGATGTTCCCGTTCAACCTGGTCAATATGCGTGTCGGGGCCTGGCCTGAGACGAACGGGCCCATCGGGGCAAATGTGTCGAAGCCTTTCGCCCTTGTCCAATCAGGGTCGATCTTCTGGAGGTCGCGGGCGGTGACATCGTTCATGCATGTGAAGCCGAAAATATGGGATCCGCCGTCATCGGTGTGCCTGGCCCTCTTGCCGATTATTATAGCGGATTCGCCCTCGTAATCTACTCTCGAAGACATCTGCGGTATGCGTATATCGTCTCCTGGACCGATTATTGCAGAGGACGGTTTTGTGAAGATTATTGGCACCTTCGGTACCTCCCAGTTCATCTCCTCTATATGACTTCGATAGTTGAGTCCGATGCAGATGATTTTGGACGGTCTCGGAAATGGTGCGAGCACGGTGACTCGCAAGGATGGGTGACGGATCGCCTTCTCGGCGAATCCATGGCTGAGAACGTCCTCCATGGAGGTCTGGTCCGTCTCTATGACTTCGTCTCCATCGACGATTCCGACGAACATTCGGTCCTCAATCCTGAATCGGCCCAGCCGGATTCCGTTTGGTATCGAGGGTTCCAACTTATCCACCTACTGCGATGTAGACATTAGGCATCGATCATGTATGTCTTTCTCGGATGCCCTACTTGAACATCTTTCTTATCGATCTGCCGACGACTTCGATCTGGTCCTTCTCACCGTCTTTCCTCAGCTTGGTAAGAGTGGCCATCCCGGAATTGCATTCGTTGACCCATTCCTTCGCAAACGCGCCCGACTGGATCTCTTTGAGGACTGCCTGCATGCTCTTCTTCACGCGAGCATCGATTATCCTGGGTCCACGCGTCCTTCCACCGTATTCCGCGGTGTTTGATACATTGTTCCACATACCCTCGATGCCGCCCTTCTGGACGAGGTCGATTATGAGCTTGAGTTCATGGAGGACCTCGAAATATGCGATCTCTGGTTGGTAACCAGCTTCGACAAGCACTTCGAACGATTTCTTTATGAGATCGCTCGCGCCGCCGCATAGATCAACTTGTTCTCCGAACAGGTCGGTCTCAGTCTCCTCAGTGAAAGTCGTCTCGATGACCCCCTTGGTCGTCGCTCCCAGTCCCTTCGCGATGGCGAGCGCGGTTTTCTTGGCCTTACCGCTCGCATCCTGATGGACGGCTATCAATGCCGGCACTCCATTGCCTGCCACGAATGTCTCTCGAACCAAAGCACCAGGCCCTTTCGGGGCCACCATTATGACATCGACGTCCTTCGGCGGGACAATGAGTTTGAAGTGTATGTTGAATCCGTGGGCGAAGTCGAGAGTCATCCCTGCCTTCAAGTTTGGCGCCACCTCAGAGTCGTAGGCCATCTTCTGGACCTCGTCCGGGATGAGCATCATGACGATATCGGCATTCTTGACCGCCGTGGGGATGTCCAAGACTTCCATCTTATCGGCCTTTGCGCGCTTCCAGTAATCGTCTCTGAACTTGAGTCCGACTACCACGTTCACTCCACTGTCTCTAAGGTTGAGCGACTGTGCTCTGCCCTGTATCCCGTATCCTATCACTGCGACCTTCTTGCCCTTGAGGGCATTCAGGTTCGCATCCTTGTTGTAGTATATCCTAGCCATTGTCGACCACTCCGTTTTCAAATCGCATTCATAGCTTCTATGTATCTTTTAGGTTGGCTCTTCATGACGAGAGCCTCAACCTCTTCGACCGTTCCTGTGACTCGGCATATCCCTTGCTTGCCTTGCATGATAGCATATGCCTCGTGTCTATCTGAATCGACGATGTCGGCTTCAATGACTTCCTGGAGCGCTCTCAGGTGCTCGAGCACGCCGTGTGCCTTCTCCTTGTCAGTGACGGAGAGCACTATCCTTGCTCTCTCGGGCATTTCACACTTGCCGACCACGATGGTCTCGACATTTATCCTCTTTCGGGTGAACTCGCCCATCACACGTTGCATTACACCGGGCTGGTCGTACACCAAGAGCATCATGACTTCCATCTAATCGCCACCTCCTTTCCATATGCATCTTCCCTTTATGCATTCCGAGGATGCCTTGCCAGGTGGTGTCATTGGAAGGACGTCCTCCTCGGGATCAATCACGAAATCGAGCAATATCGGGACCTGGGATTTGATTCCCCTCTCGATGGCTTCTGCGACCTCTGACTGTTTCTCCACTCGTATCGCATCCGCCCCGTAGGCCTCCGCGAGCTTGACGAAATCGGGGTTCCTGCCGAACTCGGTCGCTATGTATCTTGAGCCATAAAACAGCTTCTGCCACTGCTTTACGTTGCCGAGCCATCCGTTATTCAGGAGGCATACGATCACCGGTATGTCGTTCTCGACCGCCGTTGCGAACTCATGCGTGACCATCTGCAGGCTACCATCGCCTGCGATATCGGCGACGACACTATCGGGTCTGGCCAATTTCGCACCTATGGCCGCAGGGAACCCGAAACCCATGGTCCCTAGACCACCTGATGTGATGAACATGCGGTTGTCTTGACATTCGTAGAAGTGCAGCGCCCACATCTGGTTCTGGCCCACCTCGGTCGTGACAATCGCGTCGTCTGGCAATAGCTTCGACAGATCATGTATTACTTTCTGTGGTTTGATCGGATTTGATTTGATGTTGTAGTCGCAGGTGCATTCCTTCTTGAGTATCTTTATCCTCTCGATCCAGGTGGCCTTCTTCTTTCGTTTCTGCAGGCCTGCAATTAGGGCATTGACCACAGTCCATGCATCGCCCACAAGACCGACCCTGCCCTTCACATTCTTGCCTATCTCGGACGAGTCGATATCGACATGGACTACCTTCGTCTTGGCTCCAAACTCGCTGAGCTTGCCAGTCACCCTGTCACTGAACCTGGTCCCGATTGCAAGGAGGACGTCGCAGTTGTTCAATGCATAGTTGGCCACTTGCTTCCCATGCATTCCACACACACCCAGGACAAGTGGATGGTTATCTGGGACGGACCCTTTTGCCATCAGTGTGGTGACAATGGGCGCCATCAACATCTCTGATAGCACGGCGATCTCAGGTCCCGCTCTTGACCAAGTGACTCCTCCACCCACCATTATTGTTGGCCTCTCCGCCGATTCGAGCAGCTTGATTGCGTCGAGGAGGCCTGATAGGTTCCTGCGAGGCTTAGGCACTCTGGCCTTAACATCGAGTTCCTCTTCGGTGTAATCCGCCTGGAATATGTCCGTTGGTATGTCTATGTGGACGGGTCCATATCTTCCTGTCGTGGCTATCATGAACGCCCGGTTGATGGATTCAGGAAGGGCCTTCGGGTCAGTTATTCTGAAGTTGTGCTTCGTTATCGGCATCATGAGGCTGAAAGAGTCCGCTTCCTGGAACGCATCATTTCCCAGCACTCCCGTTGCCACTTGACCAGTTATCGCGATTATGGGTGATGAGTCCATGAATGCGGTGGCGACACCCGTCACCATATTTGTCGCTCCTGGTCCCGAGGTTGCTACGCACACGCCAGGCCTCTTGGAGACCCTCGCATAACCATCAGCCATGTGTGCCGCGCACTGTTCATGGCGCACAAGGATATGCCTGATATCCGAGTCCACGAGCTCGTCGTAGAACGGAAGTAGAACGCCGCCGGGTATGCCAAACATCAGATCGACATTCTGTTTCTCCAGCAATTTCACGGTGGCTCTGGCACCTTTCATCTCTAATTCACACTCCTCAAATCCTGCCCGCATGGACACAAGACCGCTCAGGTCGCATGCCCATCACAGGCTTACAATCCGCAGGTCGACAATGACCTCTAGGGTCCCAAGAAGAAGCGTCAGATCGACTTGACCAGCGGACATTTGTACCGGGTTTGTAGATGATTGTCGATATATTAATATCTTGTCTGGACGGACTTGACCATTGAACGATATGCTCATTTGGACATAATTGTACATACTTCGATGGCCTAGCTGTGGTGACCCCTGCCGGTTATGACCGCAGCAAATGTGTGGTTGCGCGACTCTAGTCTTGTGATCGCGGTGATTGCCCCCGCCGATGCTGGGAGGATGTCTAGACCTTCCTGATCCATGATGAGCTTGGACGCCTTCAGCAACTCCTCGTCCGATATCTCGAAAGCCGTTCCATTGGATTCGAGGATAGCGCTCATCCCCTCTTTGTCATCTAGTAGGAAATTGCCAGATAATGGTTCGTTCACCTCGGTTATTGTCAACCCCTCCACAGGGATGGGCACTCGCGACTTGTTGACGAGACCATGGATGGCAGAGTTGTTGTTGGAGTAGCCGACGATTCTCGGTTTCATGCTCATTGCCCTGAACCCCTGCCAAATTCCCGCCAGTATCGTCCCGTTCCCAAATGGCACCGATATCCAGTCCGGCTGTCTCCCCAGCTCCTGTGCGATCTCCCTGGCTATGAATGAGTATGAGTATATCGCGAGCTCCTTGTCGGGCCCGCCCGGATTGGCGTTGTACCATCCGTTTGCCAGTGTGTCTTTCACGCAGGCGTTGAGAGCGGCCTCATAATCACCTTGAGTGATCACGATATTTCCACCGAACGCTTCTATGTCCTTGTTCCTGGTGGCCGCGAATTCCGATGGTACATAGACCCTGCAGTGCATGTCGAGTTTAGAGCACACATAAGCGAGCGCGGCGCCGTAATTGCCGCAAGTCACGGCAGCCAATGTGTTCTTTCCCTTCTTCCTCGCATCCAGTGCGTATAGAAGTGCGGCCCGGTCCTTGTGCGTCCCCGAAGAATTCTCCGATTCAAGCTTGAGATGGAGTCGCCTGATACCGAGCTTCTTCTCGAGTCTAGAAGCTCTTTTGAATGAAGTGTGCCCGATTCGAAGATTGTGCATCTGCCGCTCGAACTCTCGCACCAGCTCCAAAGGTATCAAAGTCTAGATCACCCGAGATAAGATGTTTCTAAGGGCGGAGGTTCCCTCCAAGCACCATCCGCCCGTAGTTGGTTTAACCTAATAGTTTTTCTGACGGTCTCAGTTGAGTCCGTTATCGCGGATATCTTTCTCCGCAGCGACAACTATGTCTTCGAACTGCTTCGAGACTTCAGTTGCGACAGGCTGCACAACATGCTCCTTCATGATCTTTGCAACCTTCTCCCTAGCGCGGTCGACGGCACTCTTCTTGCCGTCTGCTTCCCAGAGCTCGCCTGTCCTCCTGTCAGTTATATCTGTCATGAAGTGCTCCTTGTGAAGCCAGTTCATGGTGTGTCTTTCTGGAAGGAAGCTTCCGCCAGGGCCGACCTTCTTAATCAGGTCGATCGCCATGTGGTCGTCGTCAACGATCACGCCCTGGGCGAGTCTCGCCATTATCTTGACCATCTCGTTGTCGATAACCATCTGCTCGTAGCACAGCATCGAGACATCGTCGAGCAGACCCAATCCTGCGACCATGTCGCAGCCAGCGTAGAACTGGGGCATTCCGCTGGACATCTTCTCGTAGCAGGACTGCGGGCCTGGTACCTTTGCAGAGGTGACTATTCCGCCACAGAGTATCGGGAATCCGTACCAGTGTGCAAGTTCTCCCGCTCCGCTGGATATAAGGGCCCTCTCCGGTCCGCCGCCTGCCCATGTCATGGTCTTCATATCAAAGGCCGCTCCGCCCGTCCCATAGATGAATGGTGAGCCAGGAGCTGCGAGTTGAGCCGTAGTCAGTCCCGCGAGTACTTCAGCGTTATTGACAATGATTGATCCGGCGAGCGTCACAGGTCCAGTGATACCTGCCTGTGGCATTCCGTAGAACGATATCGGCACGCCTGCCCTCGCCAGCGCGAGTGCACCTTCAGTCGAACCTCCGTCAAGCTGTAGAGGAGAGAACGGGCAGTGCATGGACGAGAAGATTGGTCTTCTCCTCAATTCCTTCTCGCCGCCTGCGAGTGCGGAACCGAGTTTGATGAGCCACTGTGCCTCTCTCCTGTGACTGGTCGTCTCTACCTGTACGTGCTTCTCGATGCTCATGAGGGCGACCTTGAGGTCGACGACATGTCTGTAATAATCAGGTATGTCTTGGCTGCTCACGCAAGGCCAGAAGATGTGAGCGGAATCCAGAGCGTTAGCGACCTTGCCAACCATCTCAAGATCCTTGCTCGTGGACATGCGTCTCTTTCCGGTCTCGAAATCCATAACGCCCGTGCCGTTTCCATCCGTGCAGCAGTAGACTCTTCGTCCATCGAGTACCACATCGTATTTTGGGTTACGGGCAAAGAGCGTGATGTTCTTCTTGGCCTTGGTAATGGCTTCTTCTACGAGATTACCAGGGATCTTTGCACTGCTCTGCTTGTAATCCACAGTAGCCCCTGCAGCTTCAAGGAGCTTCAGACATTCTTCGCTGAAGACTTTTATGCCTGCGTTCTCGAGCACGTCCAACGTTCCCCAGTGAAGTGATTCCAGGTCCGTCTCCTGGAACATTCGGAACGCGATCTTTCCTTTCGGGAAACCAATCATTTCAACATTCCCCTGTTTTGCTTCCACGGCCAGAGTATCACTCCGACTGTGCGCTTCGAGTACACCGTATTGCAAATGAGTATTTATTTGCTGATGTTGAGGTGCAACGATAGACAGGTATGTTCATTGGGGCTGCTGGCTAGTGAGGATTCGGCTCTGCTCTCATCATCTGCTTCAGAGGCGATGCACGCACAGATCGATACGAAAGGCTTTAATGAGGGAACATATATCGACCGAAGGCCAGCACCATCAAGCGGGGGTAGCCAAGCCCGGTCAACGGCGCCAGATTGAGGGTCTGGTCTCGAAGGAGTCCCTGAGTTCGAATCTCAGCCCCCGCACTTTGATTTTTCTCGCACCAAGACGGGATTACAGAGCGCAAAGCAACATAAAGTCATTATGGACAGAATGGGTTCATTGATGATTCGATATGTTCGCCGATCTCGGTCATGATTCGCTGAATCGCCGATATGGAAATATATCTGACTTGAGAATTCAGGCTCCGATAACGGGACAGATGGCGGAAAATGCTGGCGATCACACATCTCGCTGTTAGCCTATTGCTCATTCAATTGCTATCTCTCGATAGGAACGATTCTTTTGTCGCACTGATGTTCGGCGTCGTCATAGACGTAGATCACCTATTTGGTTTGAATTCATACGCCAAGGCAAATGGCATCGCCAGTATTTTCGACTTCGATTCGCTAATGAATGCCGATGGTCAATGGAAATCCCTTCTACACAATCCGGTATCCGTGATGATTGTTGGTCCAATCTCAGTCGCGTCGAGGATCGCGATACCGTTGATATTCTGGGGGGTCCACATATCTATGGATTGGCTAGAGGATTCACTCCTTGGACTGTTGTCCGCACCTGAGCTGATACTCGTTGTGTGTGCTTCGGGAGCTGTGTTGTGGATGAGATACTCGTTCTTCCGATCTCTCAATTCAGGTGCTTCTTTCCGGAGATACATAGCATCAGAATGGCGGGCGTTGCGCAGGTCCGCCCCCGAGCAGAGAAGTATGTCCACATAAGGGATACTATTCTTCCATTATGGCATCGATCACGGAATCGGTGAATGCCTCAGAGTCTTTCGTTCCTCCAATGTCCATGGTAAGGTTAGCGGAGGAATAAGCGCTCTGGACTGCCTTCTGCATAGAATCGCTTTCTCTGACCATTCCCAGATGTCTCAGCATCATCGCGGATGCGAGAATGGCTGCAGTCGGATTCGCAATCCCTTTCCCCGAGATGTCCGGGGCCGAGCCATGACACGGTTCGAAGACCGAATGAGCAGTCCCGATGTTTCCAGATGGTGCGAATCCAAGGCCGCCGACCATTCCAGCTGCGACATCCGATAAGATGTCTCCGTAGAGATTCAGGGTGACTATGACCTCGAACCTCGAGGGATCGGTCACTAGGCTCATAGCAGCGGAATCGACGAGTTGTTCACTTGTCTCGATGTCTCCCTGGAAGTCCTTTGAGATCTCCCGGAATATTTCCAGGAAGAGTCCGTCTGATTTGCGGAGAACATTTGCCTTGTGAACGCAGCATATCCGTCTCTTCTTCCACGACTGGGACCGATCGAATGCGAATCTCACAATCCTTTCGCACGCGTGGCGGGACACCCTTCTAAACGTCGTCACGCCGTCGAGGTCGACGGCCTCGTCCTGGGTATACATCCCCTCCGTGTTCTCTCTCACTATGATGAGATCCATGTATGGCTTGCCTAGCAGCGGGAGCAGGCTCCTGATAGGCCGGACATTGGCGAAGAGGTCCAGTTCCTTACGGAATCGCAGGACCGGGGACTTGTATTCTTCATCAGTTGATGATGTGACCGCACCGAAGAGGCAGCTGTCCGCGCCCTTCATCTGTTGAATGGTCTCATCTGTGATTGGATATCCCGTTCTCTCGAACTCCCCGAGGCCGATGTGCGCATATTTGAATTCCAGTTCATCTGTCACAGATCGGAGCACCCGGACGGCCGACTCTATCACTTCAGGTCCGATACCATCGCCCGGGAGGACGCAGATGCGCTTCATGGAAGTCTCATTCTTGGACTAGCTTGGCGAAATCGACAAAATGCTTCTCGACCCTGGCGATCCTCTTCCTGCTGTCGTGGATGTCCTTATCCATCCTTGCGGTCATCTCCTTCATCTCAGCGACCAGACTCTCAGCCTCCTTCTCCAAGGACACGATCTTGGATTCGTGGGAGAATGCCTTGGACGTATGCTCCTCTATCCGAATCTCGAGATCCGCTTGACGTTCCTTTTCTGCGGTCTTTGAGAAATAGCTTTCGACCTTCGAGTTGAGCATGGTCAATATGTTAGAAACCTTCTCGAGCTGTTTCTCGAGCCGATCGACGCGGTCAGTCATGTCGATGAGCTTGTCGGAGGGGTCGGGTGACTGGGCGACCTTCTCAACCTCGAACATCCTGGTCTCGATCATCTCGAGCTTGTTCTCGACGGCTGCGACGTTCTTGATGCTTTCCAATATGCGGTCGAGGACCTCCCTATCTGGGAATTCTATAACGACGTTCTCGGAGCCGGGTGCGTACGCCTTCATCGATTGCAGGTTCGCAATCGCATCGACAGTCGGGAATCCTCCTCGAACTCGTCCCTCGAGGTTCTTGATGGTGGTGAGGATCTCATTACCTGACTTGCTCAGCCAAGGGTTCGCCTTGATCATCTTCGTTATGTTCTCCATGACTCCTTCGAGTTCTGCACCGGCCCGTGCAAGGTTCGACTTGTCGAGAAGACGGAGGTCCCTCAGCGCGTCACGTTTTCCTCGCTTGCCCCAGTCACCCAAGGACCTGCCTTCGAACGGATAGAATCCTGCAAAATGATCCACTCCTTTAACGATCATGTCCTGGACTTCATCCCATCCCTTTTCGTCAGCGCTCAAGGTGAGCTCCTGGGCAGAGTTGAAAATCATGCATATGCAGTTGTTCGGGAGGATGTATGTCCGGATTGCATACGGCGCATCCTGGGCGAACCTTGGATATGTCGATGGCTTCTTCTCCTCGATGATGTCCATATATGCTTTAAAGTACTCTCTTGCAAATGCAACCAGATCCTGGGTAACGGGAATTCCCGGACCACCTTCGTTTGGACTCATTTTTAGCGCTCCCCTGCATAGGTAACCATACTGAACACTATTAATCTCTTGCTGGCCTGTTTGCTCGCAACATTGACACGCCGATGATAGGCATGGTTATGGTCGCATCACCCTCCACGGTGACGTATTTTGCGGATTCTTTTACCTTTCCCCAGCTGACCGCCTCGCGTATCCTGGCTCCGGATAATGAACCGTCATATTCCTCTGCGGTCGTCAGGTAGACGGCATAATCGAGTCCGCCCCTGAACTGGTTCCACCATATGACATGGTGCTTCGATATGCCACCGCCGATCATCAGAGCACCCGCCTTCTTGGAGGTGAATACTATGTCCGACAATTCCTGTTCGTCCTTCAGGACATCGACGGTAAAATCAGGGTGCTGCTGTCTGAACAGCCAGAGCTGGGCACCGAATGCGCCATCCGTTATGCCAGGTATGTATATGGGTATTTGGTTCCTCGACGCCCAGTACAGTATCGAATTCTTGTCCTCTATGCGGTGGCCGAACTCCTCCGCGAGCTGGCGGCTGGACATGACCTTCTTGCCCGACTTATATAAGTCTCTCAAAATTGGCTGCATCTTCCGTTCGAGGACTATACCATAGCTTTCGTTCGGTATCAGGATGTTGCCCAGTCTGTTGATTCCTTTCTTATGAAGGTCTGCATCATCCATGAGGAAATCGCCGTGATAGTACCTCTTCCAGACGCGGGCGAGATCGTGGTCGAGTGTGCCGCACGTTGTTATGATCACATCGACCAGCTTCTCCTCTACCAGCTTCTTTATTACCCCTCTCGTGCCGGTCGATATTATGCATGCTGGGAACGACAGGAATATCGTGCAATTCTTCTCCTTCAGCATGCTGCGCAATATCTCACATGCCTGACCAAGCTTCTTTGCGGTGAATCCGCCTGACGCAAACATCTGAGATGTCAGTTCGTTCACGCTCATCTCGGGCGTGATGTCCATGTCGGTTATTGGTTTCAGTTTTGTGCGCATTGCCTTTACGCTCCCGATTTTCAGAGGTGATAAAGCCTGAAGAAAAGATTTATAGCTTTCCTGCCGTTGGATGGTTCCGATACTATGGTCACGGTCAGGGAAGTGATGAGCTCACCAGTCATGAGCCTCTCACCCGATGCACTTGTCAAGGATGCTGCCGCCAAGCTCGCGGAATCGAACGTATCTGGCGCTCCTGTAGTCAGCGAAGGAGTTGTACTGGGAATCTTCAGCGAAGTCGATGTGCTCAAATCGATAAAGACGACGAAGAAGGATATGAGGCTGATATTCCCATCTATCTCGACGCTCGGCATCGCATTCCAGGAAGAAGTGACTCAGAGGGAGATCATCGACGCTTACGAGGAGATTGGGAACATGCAGGTGAAGGATATCATGTCCAAAGATGTCTTCACCGTTGCACCTGACATCACGATCAATGAGGCGATCATGAAGATGGTGCAGAATAGGATCAACCGGCTGCCTGTCGTCCAGGGCAGAAACCTTGTCGGCATAGTCACGCGCGGAGACATCATACGGGGGCTCGCGCGCGAGCAAGCGAGTAACAACAAACCTGGTACGGCATGATCCATTGGGGTAACCCTCTGCAAACGGTGGTATGGTCACCGTTTGAGGATATTCGTGAGTGTGCGCCTCTCCCTGTTGTTCTCTTCCGACGGGCTCTTCTGGGTGTCATTCCTGGATGAAGAGACTGGTTTCTCGATTGGATTCATGTCGGTTGACTGTCCTTGCTGTTCGATGGCATGGGCTATGGTGAATGAGTGACCGCATCTGTTACATTTTTGAATGCCGTCTGGATGAGCATATAGTTCCTCTTCTCCGCACTTTCCACACTTGGCCCCTTCGACCTTCTTGGCGACCCCAAGCTCGATGCGTTTATTGTCAAGATCCGATTTTACATGACCGGAGACTTGTTTGAGCCTTCTAGTGTACTTAGCCGCGGCGACAAAGTCTTTCCCATTGAGCGCAGTCTGGGCGCTTCTCACGAAGAGCAACCCCTGCTGTACTTCGAGTCCGTACGACGCAGCCTCTTCTAGCGCAGGCCCCATGTTCTCGATGGTAGATGTGATCTTATCTACCTGGCGTGTTCGAACGGAATTGTCTCTCATTCGTTCAAGATGGGCCTGGTCAGCCGTTTTCTCGATCGCAGAGAGAAGGTCGATGGCCTTCTTGAACGCCTGCTTTTCCAGCGCCTCCTTCGCTTGCTCCAACTCCTTTTCACCCATGCTTGGAGTTGCTCCCACCTCCCTGGCCTCCTCAAGTGCGGCTTTGACAAATCCCAGCGTTTCTTCGATCTCCTTTGCTCTGACTAGTTTTGCCTTCTCGGCCATCTCCCTTGCCTGTGTCACGAGTGTGCCGTATTCGGAGATGTTATACGCCTGCCTCGCCTCCTCCGCTATGTCAAGAATGCGACATGATTCACTCACTTGGGTCCCGAACGATTCGTAATCTGCCAACATTGTCCGCAATTCCGCGGCAGCTGAAATGCTCCCCTTGAAGAACGCCTCATATGCATTTGCTGCAAGCTTTTCGAGTTCCTCCAAGGTCTCCTCCCTTCGCCTGGGACTACCCTCTATGAATGCGTTCTTAGCCTCGGCAAGCGCTGTCTTGATTCGGTGGTCGATTGGCTTCCCCTGTGCTTTAGTAAGGTCACTCAGGATGCTCTCGGCCGCTCTTATCGAAAGTGCTGCCGTATATAACTGGAATGAGCTGAACCTATCGAGCATCTTGGTCCGTGCATCCTGACTCATCTTCAGCACCTCTTGGTAGTCCCCCATCATCATTCGGGTCCACGCGGTCTCGATCTGTGAATCTACCTCGAAGAATGATGGTCGCATCAAGAGCGTCTGATCTATGTTCCTCTCTACATCGATGTTCTGCTGCTTAGGTAGTTCTGAAATCTTGGAGGATTTCTCAGCGATCTCCTCTATCTCATTCTCGAGTCGTTCCTCCTCGGATTGTTGGTGCACTGACTGTTCCTCTGACTTCCCAAGGGCTCTATCCACCTGCTCCCCGGTTAAATTGGCGGCAATGACGACGACAAGAAAATCCTTCTTGTGTTTGCATGAAGATATGTCGAGGCTGTATTCCTGAGCGATTCGCTTAAGCTTCGAAATCGTGAGATTCTCTAAACGGGGGGATACGTTGTCGACCATCAGAATTCCTCGTGAGCTCGTCTTGCTTATCCCTATTTTTGATGATAATTGTTTCGATGGGTTCATCCTTCTGCATTACTCCAGCAAAACCTAAGTAGCGGCAGGATAATCGAGCGAGTAGATGGACGTCAATGCTGAAAAGATCTCTGCGGCCAGACTCTCCGTATACTCCAATACGTGCCTAGTTGCACTGAAGTTGGTCGTTGGAATGCTGATGCTGTCCATAAGCGTGATTTCTGAAGCAATCCACTCTGGAATTGATCTGGTGGCCGCCATCATCGCGAGATACTCCGTGAAGAAATCAGCTGAACCTGCTGATGAGGATCATCAGTATGGTCATGGGAAATTCGAGAATCTTTCAGGTATGATCGAAGGCGCCCTGATCTTCGTCGCCGCAGCAGTGATCATATACGAGGCCGGGAGAAGACTGTCTAAGCCTGCAGATGTCCAATATGTGGCAGCTGGAATGGTCGTCATGGGCATATCTGCGGTTCTGAACTTCTTCGTATCCAGGAAGCTAATGGAGGTCGCGAAGCGGACGGACTCTCTCGCCCTGGAGGCCGATGCATATCACCTGAAGACTGATGTATGGACGTCGGTCGGAGTGTTTGTAGCCCTGGGAATCATATTCATAACCGGAGAGAGACTCATCGATCCAGTAATCGCTCTGATAGTGGCTCTCTTCATCATCCGTGCGGCTTATGACATAACCCGCAGATCGACGGAGGGGTTGCTCGATGTCAGTCTGCCCGACCCTGAGATTACTGCCATCGAGAAGGTAATGAACGAACATGCAACTGATTTCGTGGACTTCCACAGATTGAGGGCCAGAAAATCGGGTGCTGAACGACAGATCGACCTGCATCTGACGGTCCCTCGATATCTGAGTGTCAAGGATGGTCACGATCTTGTCGAGCATCTCGAAGCGGAGATAAGGAAAGCGTTGCCCGGGAGCACCGCCATAATCCATATCGAGCCCTGTGACAAGGATTGCATGAAGTGCAAGCTAAAGGATGCCGAGAAGGTATTCCGAGGCGTCTGAGCCGAGGCCCGACTGCATTCAGATGAATCCTCTTTCACCTAGGATTGCCTCTATCCGCCTAAAGGGTTCCTCTCCATTCTCTGAGTTGTCCACAACAGTCCACTCTTCTCCGATGAGTCTTCCCACCGTCTGCCTGACCTTATCGAGCTTATCCTTTGTCTCGAACATTTCTCGTGTGTGATCTCTCTCCTCTATCCTCCGAATGGCGATCTCGGGGTCGATGTCTATGAAGAGTGCGAGATCTGGAAAGGGGAGCATGTTTCTGAATAGACGGTAGCCGTGTGGCGCAAGTCTTCGGGGCAGGTATGCCGTCCCGAGGATGTATCTGACGAATATTACCGTGCAATCTGCCTTCTTGTTGTACCATCTCACCGAGAAGAGCACATCTAGTGTGAAGAATATCGTTGCAAGGAACCTGGCAACATGCCCTTCTCCCTGAAGGGCATTCTTGGAGGCCCTGCCCAGCCTTCCCGCCGATGGATGGGATCGAATGACGACAATCTCGCCATTGCGTTCAATTAAGGTCTTGATACTCGACGCATGCGTGTTCTTCCCGCTTCCATCGAGTCCGTCGACTGCAATGAGTCTTTTCAGTGTCAGACCCCCAGCATGTGCAGGTAACCTCCGACAATGAGTGGTATGACGAGGTTATCTATCTGGCCTGGTGTGATTGCCTCAAGGCAGGTGACGAGGCCTGCGGTGGACAATCCGAAAAGCACGAGCATGTCGGGCGCGCCGCCGCTCGAGTATCCGATCATCTCGAAGTAGAACAATTCAATGACGATTATGGCGATGAAAGTCGATATGAAGACCGCTGCACTCCCCTCCAGGGTCCTGTGATTGAGATATCGTCTCTTCCCGTATCTCTTGCCGATGAATTCTCCCATTCCGTCCCCGAAGGACATGGCCGCAATCGCGATGGATGCTGCGACGAGGTCTTCGAAAAGGAAGTACGCGATCAGTGTCCATGAGACCGCGTACATGACGAGGCCATAAGGATGGCCCTCTGTCGAGCGACTTCCGAGAGGACTCTCTCGGAGAAGGCGGACAGGAGATATCGGAGTGCATAATAGTAGGAGCACTGCAAAAGGTGCAGCAGCCAGGAACGCCATAATCTCTCGGGTCTCAAAGGCCCACCAGAAGAACACTATGCCTCCAGTAAGGATGTGCAGGACTTTCCTCGGGTTATGTATCCTACTTCTTGCGACCCACGTGATGATGATTATTGCGGAGACATAGCCATAGACACCCGCCAGTCCGAATAGATCGCCTTGTGTGGGCATGGGCACTCCCCTTATTATGACCTATATGAGCATATATGCTTTATCGGGCCGAAAGGTAATGACTCAACCGATGCCCTTGATCCGTTTCAGTTCCTCCACAACTTCCTTGGCCCTATCCATGCGTATCTTGCGCTCTCTCACGATTATGTCGACGACTTCTTGCATCAACTCTGGAGGACAGTCGACACTCGCCACTATATTCCTTGCATGAAGGGACATGTGTCCCTTCTGGATGCCGATGGTTGCGAGCGCTCTCAAAGCCGCGAGGTTCTGGGCGAGTCCGACCGCAGCTCCGATCTCAGCAAGTTCGTTAGCTCTGGTCACCGCCAGCAATCTGATGCATGCGCGAGCCGTTGGGTGAACCTTCGTCGCTCCCCCTATCAATCCAACTGCCATAGGGACCTCGATGGTCCCACGAAGGTCACCATGCGAGGTCTTCTCGAAGACAGTCAGAGGTTTGTATGATCCTTTGAGCGAAGCATAGGCATGGACACCTGCCTCTATCGCCCTCCAATCGTTCCCCGTGGCTATCATGACGGCATCTATGCCGTTCATGATCCCTTTGTTGTGGGTCGCGCATCTGAACGGGTCGGCATCAGCGAACGAATAGGCTTCTATGATGCCGTCGATGACATCCTCTCCGCCTATGGCTTCCTTTGACCAGATTGCTTCCGCCCTGGCCAATCTGTATATCGCGAGGTTTGATAGTATCCTGAGGTAAACCCTCCCACCGGTCAATTCCTCGGCAAGCGGAGCTACTGCTTCTGCCATAGTGTTGACGGCGTTGGCCCCCATGGCATCACGGACATCCACGTGCAGATGTATGATTACATTTGGACCCTTGATCGTCTGAAGAACCCTGACATCCATATCTTTGGCGCCGCCTCCGAGACTTATCAACAGGGGGTCCTGTTTGTTGGCGAGGTCGATTATGGCCGCTTTGTTGTCCAGTATCTTCTTAGCCGCCATATCGGGATCATCGATGTTGGTGATCTGAATTTGACCTATCATGATCGGCGGAGTGCTGCTCGTGGTGAAGCCACCCTTCTCTCTCGCCATCTTTGCGGAGTTGGATGCAGCGGCCACGACCGATGGCTCCTCGATCACCATTGGAATCATGGAATCCTTTCCATTGATGACGAAATTAGTTGCTATCCCGAGCGGCAAAGAGAAGGTACCAACGGCATTCTCGATCATCTTGTCTGCAACTTCGATTCTGAGTCCGTTGGTCCCTGCGAGTGCATTGACTTCATCGTCGGTCAGCGTCGCGAATTCCTTCAATATCTTGAGCCTCTCTGGGATGCTCAGCTTGTAGAATCCTTCAACCCTTGATGTTCTTGCCATGTGGACCACTGGTGCTCTCGACAAGCGATTAACGAGTAATAACCCTTGCGCGCAATAACCCCGATATTCAGCACGTATCTAAGAAAAGGATATATCTGCTGTGATGTCTGGGGGACCCGATGAGCAAATGCTCAGCTCCTGGGAAGATAATACTCTTCGGTGAGCATGCGGTGGTATTTGGGAAGCCCGCACTAGCGTTGGCTGTCGATCTGAGAATCAAGAGCAGCGTGAGACCGGCCAGCAGCTATCTCGTGAATGGCCGGCCTATGAACGGCAGGCATCATGGCTATATCTCAGCTGCATTGGATGAAGCGTGGTCTGGTCCCCCTATTGACATAAGGACCCGATCGTGGATTCCGTCTGGATCCGGGCTCGGGTCGTCCGCAGCTGTGACCGTTGCGACGGTGGGGGCGCTCCTGTCTGAGAAGAACGCATTCGGGCTGGAATCCATTGCGCAAAGGGCATTTCGAGTGGAATTGTCGGTGCAAGGGAGGGCGAGCCCGACGGATACCTCGGTGTCAACGAATGGTCGAGGGATTCTTATCTGCCCTGAGAAGATGGATAATCATTTGTGGTGCATCAAGGACGGGATTCGCGTCTGGAACATTCACGATTGCGAAGTGCCTGAACTGACATTTGTCATTGGATATACGGGCACTCATGCCTTAACTGGGCCTTTGGTGAAAGGGGTCCGGAACCTGGTGGAATCGGACGCAGACGCGCGAAGATCAGTCGATTGCATAGGGGAACTGGTCTTGGACGGCATGGATGCAATGCGGAAGAATGACAAAGTCAGGGTCGGACGTCTGATGACGGAAAACAATTCGCTGCTCGTATCTTTGGGTGTCGGCCATCCAACTCTTGATTCGCTCATAGATGCTGCGTCGAGCCTTTCATATGGTGCTAAGCTGACAGGGGCAGGTGGAGGAGGAAGCATGATTGCGCTGACCGACCGACCAGCTGAAGTATGTGATGCTATTATTGATGCAGGCGGAAGACCATACTCGGTCAAGGTCGGATGCGAGGGCGTAAGAATCGAGGATTGATCTTCGCGATAGTGCGGACACATTGGGAAAACGATAATATGTCTGCGTAATGTTAGCCAGGATGGTGAGAGATTGGTAGAACGCATAGGCCAGCACAAACATTGCAGAAACTGCGAGAAAGCGATTCCGTACAAAGATCTGTACTGCAATGATGGATGCGAGACGGAGTGGAAGACGAAGATGTCCAAGAAGAAGAACCAGTTGATGTACTTCTATATCGTCATGGTCATCATAATGATATTTGCAGTTACGCTCATGTTCTTGGGGTGAGGATTTGCGAGTGGCCGTGGGTGGGACGTTCAGCCTGATACACGGCGGCCATGAACTGCTGTTCGAGACCGCATTCTTGGTCGCAGACGAGGTGGAGGTAGGCCTTACATCGGACGAATTCGCCAAGTCAACGCGAAAGATCCCGGTAGCCCCATACTTCCAGCGCAAGGTCAAGCTGATTAGATTCCTTGAACGCTTTGGAAAACCTTTTGAGATCATCATGATCACGGACGAATTTGGCACGGCCGCAACTTCGGAGCGCCTCGATGGCATCGTCGTCTCCCCTGAGACCAAACACAACGCGGAGTCAATCAATGCTGCAAGGAAGACAAACGGTCTCAAAGCTCTCAAGGTCTTCTGTATACGATCGGTCAAGGCAGAGGATTCTATGCCAATCAGTTCCACGAGAATCATGGACGGTGAGATCGATAGGGATGGACACTTGCTACGTCCGCTGAGAGTGGTCGTGGGCTCGGTCAATAAGGTGAAAGTGGATGCCGTCAGGAACATTTTCACTCAAGCGTTCGGGCTTGTCGATGTCGTATCCATAGATCCAGGAGACGATCTTATTCGGCAGCCAAAGGATGAAGAGGTGCTCCAGGGTGCGATGAAGCGAGCAGAGAATGCGATTTCGGTCGAAGGGGCGGATTTCGGAGTTGGGATCGAGGCTGGTCTGCACATGAATCGCTATATGATGCGTCGATTGGACGTCCAATATTGTGTGGTGATCGATTCATCCCGTCGCACGACGATTGGCCATGGACCCGGATTTGAGTATCCGCCGTCGGTGCTGAAGGCAGTTTCTGAGGGAAGGGCCGTAGGCGATGTGATGAGTGAGCTCACCGGGATAGATCGGATAGGTCACAAATCCGGATCCGTAGGATACCTGTCGGATGGACTCATAGATCGGACATCGCTAACCGAGATCGCGGTCTTGATGGCAATCATACCACGGATGAGGTGTGAGCTGTATTGTGAACCGGTCTAGGATGCCTGCTCATCCTCGGATATAGAATCGAGATAATCTTCGGCTGATTCACAGTTGCCCTTGCCGACGCACCCGAAACGCGCATATTTCCTGCAATAATCTCCAGAAATGTCGTGATGCTCGCACAACTTGGATTCACGTACTATCTCGCAATGCTGTCGGATGCATGCATATCCCGAGTATTTCCCTTCGCACATGCCATTCTTGCTTAGGTGTTTGCAATGCAGGGCATCATCCCTCCTCAAATCTCTTGAACAATCTATCCTGATGCTGGCTGAAATGAGTCATGTATGAGTCTGGGGTTGCGCAATTGTCTTTCCCTGCACAGAAGAATCTTTTGTACTTCTCGCAATAGAGTCCAAGCCATTTGTCGGCACCGCATCCGGCATTCGATTGTGATACCACTCTCTTAGTGAGTATATTCATCTCGGAGAACTGGCACTTATTCTCACCGACACATTCAAGGCTATCTATGTGGCGGTTAGCACAAGCTCCGCTAAGGTAGCTGTACTTACACATTCGTTTCCCATCCCGTGTCCCGCAGGACAATACTGAATGTGCGTGAGCGCACATAAATGTATGTGGTATGTCGCATTTCATATCGGTGTTATCTCGAAACTGGGGAGGGCAGTTATGATCTGGATCCGTTGGTATATCCAGCTCCCTCAATATGAGGAGTGTTGGCTTTTGCGCTTTCTGAGTTGAGGCTTAGTCCTGTATTTGCCTGGAGGGATGTGAATGACGAACATCGCACACTCACCAGCTGTTCCATTTTCAGATATCGTCATGCCGGTGATGCCCAGTATCTCCTTGGCCAAGTAAAGGCCATAGCCACGCTGTTCCCCGTCCATGGCGCTATCTCTTTTGAAAATCGATGTCTTCTGCTCCACGGGGATTCCCATGCCATCGTCCTGGCAGATTATCCTCATGCCATCCCGATCACGCACGAAGGAGAATTTAATCTTCCTAACGACACCGCCATGTCTGATGGAATTATCGATCAAGTTGTAGAAGACCTTCTCGAGCATAGGGTCTGCAAACACTTCAAGGTCCCTCAATTCGATGACAACGGAGACATTCTTCGTGTCCATGTTGCTCGCTGCTTTCTTGCAAGATGCTCTCACATCCACCCATTGCGGCCTCTTTGCTCCCATGTTCTGATAATCCCTGGCGAACTCCAGATGGTGCTTTATTGAATTCGTCGCCAGATAGAGCTTCTGCAGTGTCCCTGAGAGCTTCTCATCTCTCGCCTGCTCCCTGGCTAATTCGAGATAACCATATAGCACGGAAAGCTGGTTCAGGATATCGTGGCGAGTGATCTTTGCCAGTATGTCGATCTTTCGCCTGACTTGCTCTAGCGCGTCTTCGTAGTATCTTCTCTCAGTCTGATCAACTAGAGATATGACCATGCGCTCCGCGGTTGGAAGGGTCGATGCCGTCGCTATGAACGCCTTCTCATTTCCGAATTTGTCCTTGGACCTGAACTCATATGATTGAATTGCTGACGCAGGATCATCCATTTTCTTCTTGCCAATGTCTATTAGTTTCTTGACATCGCGCTCAGCGAAGAAATCAGCTAAATTCATCTTTCCCTCGATATCTGATTTCTGGTAGCCAGAGATTCTCTCGAACTCCGAGTTGACCAGGATCACGATTGAATCATTGTCCGCAATTATGAGCGAATCGCCGACCGTCTCGAAGATGGTCCTGTAACGTTCTTCGCTCTGGGTCAACTCCTTCTGTGCGAGCTTACACTTGGTGACATCGATGTGTGATACGACCGCGCCTCCCCGTTTCCTTTGGAGCGAGGTCACCTGCGCCGAGAACCATCTCTCTTCACCGTTGACATCGCCCGAGTATTCGACGGAGAATGATTCCTTCTCTCCACCAAGGACTGATACTATGCCCTTGAGTATGGCGCGAGCATCTCTGACATCATTCGACGCCTTCTCACATTCGTCGAGATAATTCGCTCCCACTCCGACGCTGCCAGTGTCTCCCTTGTTCTGCCTAGCGAACATCCACCAACTGCGATTGACAGCGACGATGTCTCCTCTGCTGTCGAGTACGGCGATGTTTGCATCTAGTGAGTCAAGCACCGCACGATTGAACGCTCCGCTCTCTCTCAGTGCATCCTCGGCTCTCTTTCTTGCGGTGACATCCAGTCCCGCGCCGTTTATTTCAATGAGTTGGGTGCCATCCTCTGACCATAAATTGAACGAATTCCAGACGACCGTTCGTGTCTCACCATCCTTGGCCATGAGAGTCATCTCGAAATCCTCAACTTCTCCCTCTTCGAATCGAAGCATGAGTGAGTCGACCTGGCTGCGGAGATCACCCGGATAGAACACATCCCACCAATTCTTGCCAATGAGCTCGGAAGGTTGGTAACCACTCAATGCTTCCACGTAATCGTTAACGAAGATAGTCTCGCCAGATGGAGACAACGTGCAGATGAGGTTGGGGGCGGTGACGACGAGTCTTCGGTACTGTGATTCAGATCTCCGGAGTTCCTCCTCGGCCTTCCTCTTCTGTGTGATGTCGTCTCCTATGCTTGCCGTGCCGATGGGATTCCCGTCACGGTCTCTGAGTGCTGTCGAGTCCCAGCTGATCAGGACTTTTCCTCCGTTCTTCGTATTCAGCAGGGTCTCATATTGGCTTCCTGCGGGATACATGCCGAGTTCCATCACCCGTCGCTGCTCTTCTCGAAACTCATCCCTCTTCTCTGGTGAGAGAAATATCTCGACGGCGTTTCGTCCCATGAGTTCATGCGTCTCATAGCCGACGATCCTGAGCAGATGGTCATTGCAGTATGTGATGTTGCTCTCCTTATCGAGGACGAGGGCGGCATGATGAATGTTTGCCAGCATGTTTCTGAATCGTCGCTCTGATTCCATCAGTTCCTGCCGGTCATGCAGCTTCTCGACAGATGATCTTATCATGTTAGCGAGTTCAGCGAACTGAGACTTCGGGGCCCCTCCTTTCTGCAAATAGAAGCTGGCGCCGGAATTAAGCGCTTCTATAGCGACATCTTCCCTTCCCCTTCCCGTGAAGAGTATGAATGGGATGTCATTCTTCTGCGCCCTCAGGGTCTTCAATAATTCTATGCCGTCCATCTCTGACATCTGATAATCGGAGACGACCGCATCTAAGCTTCCCGCGGATATCCTGTTGAGCGCTTCATTCGCGGATGTCGCAGTCTCGATTGCGAATTGACCCTGTTTCTCGAGAAAGAATCTGGCGAGCTCTAATAGTTGGGGCTCGTCATCGACGAGGAGTACACGGATCAAGACTTATGCCTCCCTGATTTCGAACATCTATTGACGTTGTCATTGATGACAGGGGATATTATATTGTTGCAGGAGTGGATGGAGCGCTGAGGGGGAGATTTGAACTCCCGTGGTACGTAGTACCACCAACTCTCAAGGCTGGCGCCGTGAACCGGGCTTAGCTACCTCAGCAGGTGATGATCCGTGGTCATTGTGATTCTCTTGCCCGGATGATCGACTCAAGGTCGAACTCAAACGCAGCGATCGGATAGCCGAGTTCGAACGACTCGATCGTCAAAGGGGCCAGTTCTCCGAACACGCCCAGCAAACCTGAATCGTGCTTGATCGAAGCGCACCTGCCATCGGCAAATGCCTGATTATCCAGCTTCTCGACGGTCACCATGAGGTCAAGAGCCGTCATCAATGATTGTATGTCTGATTTGCATTCAGTGAAGCTCGCTTTGGCATGTATGGATGCCCCTGACAGATATGTCACGTTCCTGTGATCCCGGACAGTATCGCCAATCTCGAAGACCCTCTGCGGAAGTTCACGGTGCTTGTTCTTCTTGAGCATGGTCAATATGCTCGGTATGAGTGATGTACGTATCTGCACATGGTCCTCGCTAACGGGGTTCATGATCCGGATAGCGTCGTCACGGACAGGCTGTCCCATGAATTCGTATTGATCCCTTGGATTCGAAAGGGATAGGGTTACGATCTCGAGATATCCAAGCCCGGTCAGTATGGGCCGTACCCTTGAAGAGAATCCGATAGTTGGGTCCTCAATTCCGAAAGTCGCCTTCCTTGGGAGTTCGGCCCCGAATTTGTCGAAGCCGTATCCGATGGCGACGTCCTCTGCGAGGTCCGCGGGATGGATGATATCTGCTCTGTAGGCCGGGATGAGGATCTGGAGCCCATCATCCCCTGATGTGGCACCGTAGCCCATCCTTCTGAGGCAATCTACCATTCCTTTGGCATCCAAGTCGATCCCTATGAGGTGGTTGACATAGTCTATTTCGAGGTTCATCATCCTCGGCTCGAGATTGGGTGCGCTGGCGCTGCTGCCACCCTGTTGCATGGAGACTGATTTGATGTTTCCGCCACGCTCCGCGAGAGCTGTCGCGATGATGTTCACTGCAGCCATGACTGCATTCGCGTCGGTCCCTGTGCAATCGACGAAGATATCTCTCGTATTCTCCGTGACTGCGGTAGTGATCCCATTTATTATTGGCGGGAATGAGAGCACCTTCCCGTCTCTGTCCAGGATTATCGGGTACTTGTCCTTGCCATCCAGGACGAACGCGTATGCCTTGCCCTTCTCGTGTTCTTCGAGGATCTCCTTTAGATTCATCTCTCGAGAACCCTGCAGTGGCATGAACGTTATCTCGTCTGGTCTCACCGCTTTGTATGTGAATGGCGGCTTCACTTCTTTGATGTCGTGAAGCCCTATGGCAACCTTTTTTCTGTTACGTCCGAGGGTTATGTGCAGCTTCTCCTGCAGGTCCATCATGGAGCGTATCAATGCGTCATCTATTCGATTCCCCTCTACGACCGCCGTCCATATAAATGGCCGAACGTCGTCCACGCTCGGGTCGACAAGGACCGAGAGATCCGAACGGGTAACAGGATATGATTTGAGGCCGATTTCTTTGCCAAGAAATGCTCGAAGTGCTCTCGCGATTCCTTCCACTGAGTAGAGGTCAGGTCGATCCGGAAAGAACTCGAAGGAGACATCATCCGATCCCTCATCGACTGAGTTGAGGTCCGCACCCATCATGGGCAGCTTCTCTCGAAGTGTCTGCCTGGAGACCTGCATCCCGAGCAGGCGACATAGATCGGAATAGCTGAAATTGATTACTGGCATGGTCAATCTGCCATTCCGAGAAAAGTCGATGCGCATATAAAAGGTTATCAGGAATCATCGGCGAGTATCAAGATCACTCGTCTTTTGGCGTTGATCGAATCGCGGTGATATTCGTTGATGTCGAGTTCGCTCCGGTCGCAGGCAGTCTCTTCTTATCTCTGACATATATGGCTATGATAGCCGTGGCGAGCGCGAGAGCTGCTGCCCCCACGATTATCGGTGCATCGTGGCTTATCCTGGCATATACGATGCTGAGTCCTGTGAGGCCCAGGATGTTGCCAATGCCTTGAACCGTCTGGTAAGCACCCATCACACGTCCTCTCTCCTCCTTCAGCATGGTATCTGCGAGAAGGGCGCCAACAGAGGGATTTGAGATCGCCGCCCCAAGCTCAGAGATGGCCATCAGGATATAGATGTGCATGACATTTTCAGCGAATATCATTCCCGCCAGTCCCGTAGCCATGATGGCTCCACCTATTAGAATGAAGGGGACTCTTCCATGCTTGTCTGATAAAGTCCCGAAGTAGAGCGTACCCGCGGCCATGACCGCGGTCCCGATGGACATCGCGATGCCCACCTCCGTCAGGGACATGCTTATCTCATCGTACCAATACAGAATCAGGCCGAGCATGAACAGTCCTTGGACGATGCCCATGACCAATCCGCGGACTGTAAGGGCGATGAGAGTTCGATTGGCCTGCACATTTCTCTTCCACGCGCCGAACATTGTGAACAGTGATGGATGCTCATCGCTCTGCGACCTAGCAGGTTCCTTAATAGAGCTGACGATGATCGCGCACAGCACCGATAGTCCGGCGCCCAGGTAGAACGGATAGATGAAATTGATCTCTCCTGCGATGTATCCCCCTATCGCAGGTCCTGCGAAGATGCCAATCATCTGGACCGTCCCTTCGATGCCCATTGCCGTGGCCCTTTTGTCTTCGGGGACGATGTCTATTGTTAGAGCAAATGTCGCTGGGGCAACCATTGCAGCCCCAACCCCTTCGATTGCTCGCAAGACTGCGAACTGGAGAGCGTCGGTCACGAATGCAAGACCAAATGTGGTGACGCTGAAGACTATGAGCCCACCTATTATCATCTTCTTTCTTCCGACCTTGTCCGCCAGGTATCCAGATGGAGGTAGCGCGAGCACCAATGCCACGAAATAAAGGGCGAATATGCCTCCCATGGCGCCGTCGGTTATGCCGAGGTTCCTAGCCAATTCCGGCATGATCGGGGCGAGGAGGCCAAAGCCCAGGCTTACGACAACGAGTGCCGACATTAGTATTGAGAAGTCCCTAGTCAGTAGCCCTGACTTTCTCAATCGGTCCCTTATTCCGGGTTTGCCGCGATCATCTGCCATCGTGATTCACAATCGTGTACTTGATTCTTGAACGAATCGGTCATTTGTGACCATGACTCGAGCTCGAAATCGGTAATGGGGCGTATTTCCATCTTCGCTAATAAAACATGCGTTTTAACAGTAAAATCTGCCTTGTCATGACCTTAATTCTCATGATTTGGATTCTGATGGAAAAATATAAGCACCCTCATTTAGAATCGGATGGTATAGAAATGATATATCCTGCTCGCAGCTGGGGCTCGAAATGATTAAGGATAAAGTCGAGATTGGAATACCTGGCATCGATGAGATGCTTGAAGGCGGACTGATCCCCGCCCGGCCATACATAGTGTCTGGTACAGCTGGCACGGGCAAGACTGCAATTGCCATGCGTTTCCTCATGGAGGGCGCCATGAACGGCGAACAGGTACTGTACGTGGCTATAGACGAACCCCCTAACGAGGTGAAGGCTAACATGACCTCGTTCGGGTGGGACATCTCAAAGATCTTCGTTTTCGATGGGACGCCTGACGTTCTGAGCTACGATAAGACTCCCGTCAGGGATATTTCGACTGAGAGGCGGGTCGTGATGTTCAGAGACCTGCCAGAGAACATAAGACAAACATCCGTGAAAGGTCCTTCGGATATGACGATAAACACCATTCAGGAACTTCTGAAACAGGAGATGAAGATCAGAAAATACTCACGCGTCGTAGTCGACTCGGTCACATCTCTTAGGCGGTTCTATATCCGCACCAGTGAGGAGTATCTGATCCTCCAATCATTCTTCCGATTGCTGTCCGACCTCGGGATAACGACCATCCTGACGGTGGAGCTGCCTGAGATATCCAAACCCGATGCAGAGTCGCACATGGCAAGGGGCGAGGTCAGGTTGTACAAATGGTTTGACGGGCGAGGTCTCGTGAGAGGCGTCACCATCGAGAAATACAGAGGGTCGTCCCACGACTCCTCAATGCGATCTTTGAAGCTAGACGATACTGGCGTCCATGTCAAAGTAACCACACTGAAGAAGAAGGAGAAACCGAAGGACGAAGAGGAGGAATCCGCCGCTGCCACGGATGACGCTGGAGATGTGGATGCGACTGAGGGTGTGGTTGAATCTCCTGAGGTCACAAGGCCGGCATCCAAACCTTCGAATAACGAACCGCCCGCTCCTCCAGAGGATGGAGCGCCTCCACTGGAGGTCGTTCCTGAGGAGCTGCCCCCTCCGCCAGAGGATAAGATCCTTCCCGTATCGCCATCACCCGAGCGAATGGATGCCCCATCTGGAGGTGGAGACCTAGATGGCTCAAGATAAACACAACAGGATGAGCACCGGCATATCGGGGATGGATGATATGCTGAAGGGTGGGCTGATAGCAGGACGTCCGTACGTGGTGGCGGGCACCACAGGCAGCGGCAAGACCACATTTAGCATTCAATTCCTTCAGCAGGGGGTCAGACAGGGCGAGAGGGCCCTTTTCGTGTCGATAGACGAGCCGCCGTCTGAACTTCGGGAGAATGTCCGTTTCCTGGGGTGGGATGTGGGGAAGATACGGATACTTGACGTGCATCCTACTGCGAAGGCATACAATAGGAAGGATTCGCTCGTGGAAGTCGGCGCACAGAGGAGTGTGGGATCACTCCGCGAGGCTCGGCAGGATGCTCGCGCGGAGGCCATGAAACAGGTCTCACCAGACCTGTCTCCTCAATCGCTCCAGATGATGCTCCGGCAGGAACTGCAGGAAGTAAGATACTCTCGAGTCGTCATCGATTCAATAACTTCATTGAAGCGCCTATCCGGTGGGGACGACGATGTGGATATGGGAATCATGTCATTGCTGAGGTTCCTTTCCGAGTCAAATGTGACATGTATCCTGATCACGGACATGCCTGACCCTACGTCAATGGAACCCGAGACACTCATGGCGAGAGGTATGATTAGGTTCCACAAGCTCATGGTCGCGTCAAAGGCCGAGAGGTTCGTGACAATCGAGAAATTCAGAGGATCGGCACATGACACTCAACCCCGACCGATGAACATCACACGGAACGGGATTATCGTGGACTCTCACAAGAAGGTTCCAAAATCGATTCTGAAAATAATGCAGGCGGTCCCTTCATGGGATGCGAGGATATGATCGGACGCATTCCAAATCCTAGAGTTTTTAGGGGAGATTGGCCCTTGCGGTCGCCATGAAGAGTCAGTCTGTCGGGGGCCTTCCGATAGTCGAGGTGTCTGGCAAGCCGTACGACCTTGGTAAACAGGCAGGTTCGAAATGCGCGAAGAGGGCACGCGTCTACAAAGACGCGATTTCTCAGACCATCCTGCATTCGACCGGGATGTCGTGGGATAAAGCGGTCAGGAGAGCGAAGCTGTACCTGCCTCATGCGGAAGGATTCTACCCTGATTTCATAGAGGAGATCAAAGGCTATTCTGATGGGGCAAGGATACTTTTCGAAGACACGTTTGTACTTTGTTGTCACGAGTTGCTGAACCCGCTGGGGTTCCGAGGGTGCACAGATGTCGCTACGAACGGGGACGTGACTAAGAACGGCGATGTCCTCATTGGCCACAATGAGGACTGGTCAGAGAATCAACTCGAGACTGTAGTGCTGCTTCACGCGCGCCCTAGCACGAAGCCATCATTCGTCGCTACCTCATATGCAGGGCTTGTGCCCTCCTCCGGGATGAACAGCAGCGGGATCAGCCTTACGGGAAACGCTCTGAATCCCAACGATACGAGGGTCGGCATACCGAAGCTATTCCCGGTGAGAAAAGCCCTCGAAGCAAGGCGGATCGGCGAGGCGGTCGAATATGCGATGCCTTCAAACCGCGCATCGAGTTACAACAATATCTGCTCGGACAAGAACGGGGAGATATATTCTCTAGAAGGCTCGGCAACCGATTATGCATGTATGTATGCAATCGATGGATACCTCGTCCACGCGAATCATTACGTGACGGAGAAGATGTCTCGCTTTGAACAGTACCCTAATTCCCTAGCGTGTTCTCTGGTGAGATACCATCGTGCGCTGAGGTTGATCGAGGCTCAGCTAGGCGAGGTCACGGTCGATTCGATCATATCAATCTTCAGGGACCATGTGGGCAAGCCAGGGTCAGTATGCAGGCACGCCGACCCGAAGGAGCATCCCCTGGATGTGTCTGAGACGATATTCTCCGTGATATATGATTTGACCAGCCTTCGTGCGCATGTCTGCAGGGGGAAGCCATGCACGGGTTCCTATGGATCATTCGACCTCAATGGATGAGTATCGTGACAATATGACCAGGATGGAAAGTATTTAATCCCAATCACTGTATTGCGCAAAAAGCGCCATGGGCCCATAGCTTAGGTTGGCTGGAGCACCCGGCTGATAACCGGGAGGTCACCGGTTCAAATCCGGTTGGGCCCACTCCTTATCATTCTCGCATCTGCGGCAGATGCAATTGATGGTTCCGAATTCCGGATATGGTTCAACAGCTCTTGGATTTGGGGTGGATTTCCTTTCTGGTAGTGACACGTTGGGTGTGCACGCAATTAAGCACTTAAGAAGTTGTTCGCCAGCAACACTTAATATTCGGTAGATATCACGGGATATCAGTGATATTCGATGAAAGCTAGAACGATGAAGTTCTCACAGGACTGGGATAAACTGAAGGACAGGGTATTCGCCACGATCAGAGTGGATAGAGGCGACCTGAAGTTCGTTCCGGATGAGACTGTCGAGGTCCAGGGTCCGAAGGTCAAGTTCAGGGCACGCGTCCTTATGGCTACGACAGTGAAGCTGAAGGATGTACCTCTTGCATTCCTTGAGTACGACCTCGAGGCAAAGAAGGGGGAGAAGAGACAGGATCTCATGAACAAACTTGGGAAGCTCTATAAGTTCTCCGAGAGGCCGACCGAGAGCGATGAAGCGACCATCTACATCCTGCAGAAGATCTGAAGCAAACCCTATTCAAGACTCCTCACTAGGGATCATATGTGTACCCTAGGGGGGGTCTGCCGGTGCATTCAACCGGCATAAACGACGTTTTTCTTCTGTTTTCATCGAAAGGTACGAAAATAGGAACGACGTATACCCTGATTCATGGACGATACCGACATAAAGATCCTTAACCTCCTGAGGGACAACTCAAGGATGAAGAATACGGAGATCGCCCGCATGGTCAATCTGACTGAAAGAGCGGTCCGTGCCAGGATAGAGAAGCTCGTTCGCGAGGGAGTCATTCGCAAGTTCACGATAGAGACAACCCCAGTCGGATTCGAGGGGATCGTGCTGATCGACACGCATGTCGGTAGGACTCCAGCTGTCAAAGCGAAAGCGACGGAGCTATCTGAGAGTGTGTTCGAATGTTCGGGCGAGTTCGACGTCGCGGTGCGTCTGAGGGCAGATAGCCTTGACGAGCTGAACAAAAGGGTAGACGAGCTCAGAGCGTTTCCGGGAGTTCTCAGGACAGCTACGCTGATCAAGCTGATCGATAAGTGACCTTCGCTGCAGAATCATATCTGACTCTGCAGGCGCGCAGTGATTCCAGGTTCCATGAACAGCTGAGTCCGATGAGTAAAGGTTATTATTGGCAGTAATCCTTACTATGCCAGGGACCTCATGGACTTGATGGATGCCATCAAGGGCAGACGCAGTATTAGACGATACAAAGCGACGCCTGTACCAGATGATCTACTGCGCGAGGTTCTGACCGCTGCAAGGCATGCACCGTCTGCGGACAATGCGCAGCCTTGGAGGATCCTGGTCATCAGAGATGAGGATACGAAACGCAAGCTCGTGGCGGCGGCAAACGGCCAGAAGTTCATCGCGCAGGCGCCAGTTGTGCTCGTGATATGTGGGATTCCGGACGAGGCATTCCCGACGGTCGGTGGATACATGAGTAGTCATGTGATTGATGCCTCGATTGCCATTGATCACTTGACGCTCATGGCACATGCGGTCGGTCTTGGCACTTGCTGGATCGCCTGGTTCAAGGAGGACAATGTGCGCGAGGTATTATCGATACCTGAGGATGTCAGGGTGATTGCGATGACTCCTCTTGGCTATCCCGATGAGATTCCAGAACGCATTCCACGAAAGAATCTCGAAGATCTCGTGATATACGATCGATACCAATAAGCCTAAAGGCACTTGCGGCTATCTGTGTTCAGAGGAAAGGACCAACCCGCGAACCCCCCGGTCCGAAGAGGAGAGATTGAGTTGGTTTCAAAGGGAATAACGAAGACTGGTGAATGCTACTGCATGAGCTGTAGCGCAGTAGTCGACCGGGACAGTGACAAATGTGAGTCATGCTATTCCGAGCTCGACAGCGAGGTGAAAGCATTCAATTGTCCACGCTGCAAGACCGTCATGGAACTTGGCACTGCGCAATGTACTAAATGCGCAATGCGATTCATTGTCAAATCAGTGAAGGAAAAAGATCCCGCTGAGGATGATAAGCTCCTGGCCAAGCTCATGGATTGGGGTAAGAAGTCTGTCAGTGAGAATGGCGAGGATGCTGAAATCGCCTTGGTGACTGAGGAGGAACCGAATGAGACGACTGGATTATCTGAAGATGAAGTATCTTCTATAGGTCGTCTCGGGGATGCGCTCGAGACATTCATATCCGAACGGGAGGCGACGCTCTCCAGGATGAGGAACCGGATCGACCCTGTCCGAGTCAACATATCCGCTTTCACTTCATCAAGCGCCTCGGGGTCCGAGATAGGGCCAGATGATTTCGAGGGTGCACTATCGGCACTCTCCAAAGACTTGACCGATATATCCTCTTTGGAGCGGAGGATACGCGAATTATCCGTCGATGTTGATCGTATCATACATTTGCCAGGGATAGTCTCAATCTTGGATGGACGGGATATGCGGCCGTTCTTGGAATCTATGGTCGCTGAATCAGGCGAGGGTTCAGTAATCGATCTAGCTGAGAGGGAGACACAGGTTGCGAAGAGAGAGGAGATGGTCAACAGGAAGATCAAGGCCTACGCCTTGAAGATGAAGCAGCTGGAGGCTCGCGAGGCTGAAATGAGCTCAGGAGCCAGTACGGAGCCCATGGCAGAGGCGCAGGCAGGTGGAATCATTCCGCCAGAGGAACGAGAAGGCCTCGTCCGTGCGATTTCGGGCTTGTGCGAGATGATGGATATGAATGTCGACCTGGACGGGGCGAATGATCTCTCGGCTGTGATTCAGGATGTATCAAACCGCATAAGTGCAGTATTGGGTGAAAAGAGAGAGATGGATGGTAGGCTCTCGGACATCTCTGGGACGGAAGAGGAGGTCCGTCGTCTCCTCAAGGTTCTGGACAACCTGCTAGGGCAGCTGTCGAGCGAAGTAATAGATAAATTCTCGAAATCCGAGGATTTCGCACTTTACGAACGCGTGCTTGATCGCATGAAAATATGAACCATGATTTAATGTACACTACGCTATATTACGAGAACAAGACTCTTTGGCGTGAGGCTCCCCCCCGGAGATGAACGTCATACACATGGAGCCCGGCACCATGGGTTTGAGAGATAAGGCGAGAGAGAGCAGTGCGAAGGTCGAGGAACCCGCATCCAATCAGGCGGTCGAGGCTTTATCCCAGGCTGAGCGAGGTACTGCTACAGATGAGCCAATAGAGACGCCTCGAACTGACGAATCCAGGGATGAGACTCCGAAGCTCAAGCAGCTGGAACCGTCCATGACCTATCTCGTTGAAGAGGAGCGACCTGAAATCGCGTACTCTCTTTTCCTCTCTCACTTGGCAGATGGCAAGCGAGGAATGATTGTTTCTAGGACTTACCCGAAGAATCTGAAGAAGGCGTTCAATCTCAAAGACGTACCCGTGTTCTGGCTCACCAATGCGATGGACGAGGATGCGATAGGACCTAAGGACCTCGAGCGGTTGAATCTGACTATCAAGAGATTCCTGGAAGAGGGTGGAGGGCGCCTGGTCCTGATTGATTCCCTAGAGTACCTGATCACGAACAATAAATTCGTAAGCGTGATGAGGCTGCTCCAGAGCATAAGGGACCTGGTCGCTCTGCAGAAGGCAGTCTGCATAGTATCACTGAAATCATCGACACTGGAGTCGTCCAAGCTCGGGGCTATCCAACGCGAACTCGAGGTGTATTCTCCGGATGAGTCGCAGCCGATACCAATAAGGATAGATGTCGAGGCCAAGCTGTTGGCTGAACTCCGCCAGGACGAGATGATGATCGAGGCGCAGAACCTGGAAGAGATTCGTGAGAAGCTCCTTTCAAAGGAGAGAAAATTGAATGAGGGTGCTCAGAGGCTGGATTCTGAGCGTACGGCTCTGGAAAAGGAGCGGGAAGAAGTCCGACAGACTCTCGTCAAAGTGCGCCAAACAAGAAAAGATCTCGAGGATTTCCGAGTCACACTCACCCGTGAAGAAGCCCAATTGGCGTCAAAGGTCAAGTCCAAGCTAGAGAAGGAGATGCATGCGCTCGATTCAAAGAAAGCCAACCTTGAATCGGTCGAGAAGGAGATAGAGGCAAGATATCTTCAGTTGGACAAGATTGTGAGCCTTAAGACCGAGCAGAAGATGATGGAGATCCAGAACGAATCCAAGCGTCTCGAAGGCGAGAGGAGCCGGCTCGTCGACCTGACGGCCAGGGTCGAATCTGACAGACGGTCTCTTGACGAACGAATCAGGACACATCATGAGAAAGAGAGCCTCTTAGAGAGCGAGTCCACAGAACTTCGCTCAAGGGAAACTGGATTGGATGCCAAGGAACACACCTTCGCGCTTTCCAAGGTGGAGCTCGAGAAGGAGCGTGCGTCAATTGATTCCGAACGGAAGGAGCTGGATCGAATAAGGAAGGTCCAGGAGGACGAACTCTCAGAGAGGCGTGCAGTGATGGATCGTTCCATATCCGAGGTTTCTCAGAGGGAAGAATCCGTATCTCGTTTGACACACGAGATCGATGCGCTCAGAGTCCGTCTCGTAACCGAGGAGCAGAATCTGACAGAGAGAGAGGCAAAGGTCTCGGGCAAGCTCGAGGAGATAGCCGACCGGGAGAAGGCGCTGGCATCTGCCGAGGAGGAGGTCAGGCAGCGGATGGAGGCTGCTATATCATCGGAGGAGGCATGCGAGAAGAGGCAATCCGATCTGGATGATGAACGCAAGAGACTGTTCGATGAGGTCGACCAGTTGAAAGCAGATACCAAATCGAAGCTCTCAGAGCTGCAGCAAAGAGAGGAGAAGCTGCGCTCAGACGAAGAGCGTTTCTCCAGTGAATGCGGGGCAAGGAAGAACGCCCTGTCGGAATTCGAATCGCGATTGAAGGAGAGGGATGCGAACCTATCCGAGCAGATGGCTGAGATCGCCATACGTGAAAATGACTTGAACGCATTGAAATCCGAGCTCGAATCAAAACGGATTTCTCTACAAGAAGAAAAGAATGCAATCGTGAACGAGAGGGATTCGTTTGCTAGGGAGGTCGAGGATACAATGGAGAAACTGGCCCTCGACCGCAATGCATTGGATCAGGAGAAGATTGAGTTCGAGAACTCCAGTGCAGACATACAGAGACGGACGTCCGAATTGCAGTCATCATATGAGGATAAACTGGCAACCATCGAGGAGGAGCGAAGGGAGATTGATGAGAAGGGCTACTCTGTCGAGGAGATGAAGAAGATACTTGATCAGAGGTCCAGCGACATTGCCGCACAGGAACTCAAGATGGCCGAGGAGCGCGTGGAACTGGATCAGACGAGGCGTGAACATAACAAGCGCTCAGAGAGTTTTGAGGAGATAGAGCGGGAACTTGCGAATAATCAGGATAATCTAAAATCGACAGCCGAGCTCCTTCAACAGACTCGAAGCACACTTGATGAACGCGAGAGAGTTCTTAAGGATCAACTGCTGAAGAATGAGGCCGAGCTTGCGGAACTCGAGAAGAAGAGCATCGCGGTCGACGAGAAGATTACTGAGTTCAACGGAGCGAAGACCGAACTGGACGCGAAGTCTCAGGAGATCTCATCGATGCAGTCCGAGCTCGAGACTTGGAAGATCGAATTAGATGAGATAGCATCTGGTCTCAGGGCGAAGGACGAGAATCTCCAGGCGAGGGAGAAGGAACTCGAATCCACAAAGATGTCACTTGAGGCTGCGGGTCGCGAATCTGAGGCCAGGATGGACAGGATAAGCGCAGAATATTCATCCAAACTCGCATCGCTAGAGGAACGAGATGCACGAATAGCGGAGACCGAGAATGCTCTTGAAACAGTGAAGACGGAGATGGGCGAACTCGAGAAGGAGGTCAGCGGACGGGAACAACGGCTGGCCGAACAGGAACGTTTTATCGAGGAGCGCCAGCGCGAGTTTGATGCGGCCCAGAACGACCTCGATGAAGTCCGCAGCTCGATTGAGGCCGAGCGAAGGCTGTTCGAGGAAGAGAGGGTTCGTGCATCTGATGATCTGGCAAGGATGCAAGCCGAGCTCGAATCATCAAGAATCGAGCTTGAATCGCACAGGCAGGCTCATACAGAACATTCAGAAACACTCGACCAGAGGTCACTAGAGCTTGAGCAAAGGGAGAAGGATGTCGCGACCAGGGCTGCAGAACTAGATGCGTTACGATCCGACATCGAATCTGTGGAACAGGAACTTGTCAAGAGAGAAGACGCGCTCAAATCGGATAGGCTAGCCTTGCAGAGTACGCTATCAGAACTCGAATCGCAGCGGAGAGAGGTCGAGGAACTCAGGCTTGAGCATTCGGATGGAGAGGCTCAAGCCGCATCGAGACGCGAAGAGCTATCATCTCTTGAACATGATCTTGATCTGAGGAGAGTATCACTTGATGAGGCGATGTCGACGCTGGACGCGGAGAAGGCTGCTCTTGCTGTGGCAATTAGCCAGTTCGAGGAACGGTCTTCATCATTCAATTCTGATAGGGTGCAATTGGACAAGAGTATCGAATCACTCTCGGCCGACCGTCAATCGCATGATGAGGCAGTTGCAAGATGGGAATCCGAGATAGCCGCCTCCAAAACCGAGATAGAAGCGCACAGACGAGAACTCGATGATAAGGATGCAGGTCTCAGAGAAATGGACGCTATCATCGCTGCGAAGGAGGATGAGCTGCGTGAAGGATCTGATGCGATCGAGAAGAAGCGTGAGGAGCTCGAAGCATTGGAGAACAGATTGTCTGATATGGAAAAGAGTCTTTCTGAACGGATGTCGGGATTTGAGGCAGAGCATGAGGAACGGGCGAGCCGCATCTCCTCAAGTGAAGAGGAATACCGTAGGAGAATAAGTGAGCTCGAGGCACGCGAGACTGCACTGGCGTTGATGGAATCCGAAATGAAGCGCATATCAGAGGACGCATCTCTTTCCGCATCGGAAGAACGAGATGAGATGGACCGCCTCAGAAATGAATTGGAGCAGCAGAAGTCCGAGATAGACGCTGCGATGAAGACGTCGAGCGAAGTCCAGATGGCGATTGCTTCGACGGAGGCAAGTCTGCTTGTGCGTGAGAGTGAGATATCGTCCAAGGAAGAGGAACTTGCCAACAAATATGCCGAATTACAGTCACAAATGGATAAGCACACCTCCATTGAGACCGCCCTGAACATGAGGGAGCAAGGCGTTGATCAATCAATATCCGAATACCAGACTGTGCTGGATGATATCGCAAAGGAGAAGGATGCGCTTAGGGTCAAAGAGGAAGCGCTCAATAGGCGCGTGATCGAACTCGAGCGCGGCATAGATGAGTTCGAGCTGCTCCAGATCGAGCTGGACAGAGAGCGGTCATCCCTCGCCCAGAAGGACACTGGGCTGGATCAGCTTCGTCTTGAGCTGGAGAAGTGGCGAGAAGAGCTCATGGAGCGAAGGGAGAAGCTAGAGGAAGAAGTGCGCGAGCGGGTTGCCGAGATATCAAAGGAGATGGCTGTATCGAGGCCTAAGCCTGCGAGCCCTGATGGGGATGCACTCCTCAGACATGAACTCGAGCTTCGCCACATGGAAGAAGCAGCCAAAGTGAATGAACGCGATATGGAGAACCGCGAGAAGAATCTCATGATAGAGATGGAGAGGCTCGAGCGCGAGCGCGCCGAGATCCAGGACCTTTGGGAGAAGGTAGATGCTTCCAAGCAGGGTCTTGCATCGATTGACGGGAAGACTTTCGAGGAGCTCGAGAGGCGCCAAGGTGAACTGGACGAACTATTCCTGAAGCTCTCAGACCGTGAGGCGACCATCAGAAATGATGAGCAGAGGCTTGAGGAGGAATGGACCCGGCTTCAATCAATCCAGGATGAGCTAGAGCAGCTGGCGAAGATCCTCAGAGACAAAGAGGATGAAATCAAAAGAATAGAAGAAGGATCATAGGTCCTGCAAAGGACCAATGTCCATGGTTTATGTGTTTTCTCAGAAAACCGTTAGCTTGCCAGCTACGATCTCATCGGTCAGCTTGTATATGGTCGCAAGCCTCTCATCAAAGATCGCTGCGGCTTCCTTCTGGTATTTCTTCTTGTCCACATTCGGCGCGAATATCATATTGGCGCTCGCCGCCTGTGGTTGATCTATGGGCTTCCCTATCTGAGACAGTATCCTGGTATGGACTTCAAGAATGTCACCCTTGCCCATCTTGTATATCTCATCGGCGACTCTGTTAGAGAGCAGGTTGTACAGCTTGCCGACATGTGTCACCGGGTTCTTACCTGCTGATGCCTCCATGCTCATTGGTCTCATAGGCGTAATGAGGCCGTTGGAGCGGTTTCCCCTGCCCACAGAGCCGTCGTCCCCGTTCTCCATCGAAAGGCCGGACACTGTCAGGTAATAGATGTTCTTCTTGTAGTCGTCCGCGGTGTTAACGAACACTCTGAGATTCCTCTTTGTGTACTTTGATGCATAATCCGCGATGCTCTCCCGGAGTTCGTCTACGACGCTCTTGTAATGGCTCTTGTCTGGGATCTTGGAGGATACCATCGCTGTGGCGACTGTCAGATCGATGTTCGAGCCGTTCCTGCAGGCCATGACCTTGACATCCTCGCCGACTTCCGGCATCTTCTTCCAGAGCTTGCCGTTGATATATCTCTCGGTGTCGAGGGTCATCTTCTCAGTCTCGCTGAATGGTGCAAATCCGACCCCGAACGATGTATCGTTCGCCAACAGTCTCTGCGTTTCGTAGAGGCCAGTCAGATCAACGCTTCCCTGACCGATCATGCAGTCAAGGACAACGTCCCATTGGACATCGAGATTCTTGCAGGTCTTCTCAAGGTAGGAATATGCAGCCTTCATTGCGACGGTCCTGTACGGAAGACGCTCGCCATTGACATTAGTCGTCGCCCTGCCGACCAGGAGTATGTATATAGGTTCGAGGATCGAGCCGCCACCGAACTTTGGCGCGGACTGCCCACCCACTATCTGAGTCTCGTCAGTGTTGTGGTGCAAGATCCTGCCGTATCTCTCGATATACATCTGAGACAGTGCACGGCTCACACTCTCGGCAAGTCCGTCAGCAATGCTGTCCGGATGACCGATGCCTTTTCTTTCGACGAATTCAACAGTCTGCTTCTCAATTGGAGTGTGCGTCAACTCCTCTATTAGAATGTTCCTGTCCATGCGCTCGCCTCGCAGGCTTGAATCCGAAGATATGATAATCATTCTTAATTGTTTCGGATTTAAGCAAAACGGATTCTGAAGGGGTTTGATGGTCCTGTCAGTGCTTGTCGTAATGCTTTCGTCTCTCGGCCCTTGCGTTCCCCTCGGGTATAAGTGCGAATTTCTTACCCGACAGAACACCCGCGACACCTTCTGTGCTCTCTATATTGCTATAATCCTTGCACATCTTGCAGTTGGGCGGACATGTGCTGACTCGGTCCTTTGGCTCGGGGTACTGGAAAGTGCCTCCCTCGTAGTTCCTTAGCACTATGCGTTTGTCTGACATGCTTACGAAGTAATTGGGACTCAGCGGGATCTTCCCTCCGCCACCGGGGGCATCGACTATGAACAACGGTACCGCATATCCCGAAGTGTGCCCTCTCAGGGCCTCTTGGATCTCCATACCCTTAGCGACCGATGTCCTGAAGTGTTCAATCCCTCGGGACATGTCGCACTGGTAGTAGTAGTATGGTCTGCATCTCATTTTGACGAGTTCGTGGACCAGTTTCTTCATTATCGTCGGACAATCGTTTATTCCCTTGAGAAGAACGCTCTGGTTTCCGACAGGGATACCCGCGTCTGCAAGCCTCTCCACAGCAGCCTTCGCCTCTGGGGTTATCTCCTTGGGGTGGTTGAAGTGAGTATTGAGCCAGATGGGGTGGTACTTCTTCAGCATATCGCATAGTTCGGGTGTTATCCTCTGGGGCAGGACGCATGGCGTCCTACTTCCCAGTCTCACGATCTCGACATGATCGATTGCCTGCAGCCTTGATATTATGCCTTCCAGGACCTTGTCGGACACGGTCAGTGGGTCTCCGCCTGAAAGCAATACGTCCCGTATCTCTTCGTGCTCTTCGATGTATTTTATGACGGCGTCTATCGTGTTGGAATCTCTTTCTGTATCCGTCTGGCCTGCGAGCCTCCTCCGGGTGCAGTGCCTGCAGTACATGCCGCATTGATCGGTTATCAGGAAGAGCACCTTGTCGGGATATCTGTGGGTCAATCCATGGACGGGTGAATCTATGTCTTCGAACAGCGGGTCCTCCATGTCGTCGTCGCTGAAATCGATCTCCTTGGCCGTCGGGACCGCCTGCAACCTCACAGGACAATGCGGGTCGTTGGGATCCATGAGTGTCGCGTAGAACGGCGTTATTGCCATCCTGAGAATTCTCAATGAGTCCCGGACTCCCGCCTCCTCCTCCGGGGTGAGATTGATCACTTGCTTCAATTGATCGACGCTAGTGATCCTGTTCCTCAACTGCCATTTCCAATCGTTCCATTCCTCGGGGGTGACGTCCTTCCATAGAGGGATGTCCTTGTAAGACCGCATGAGCACTACCTCGTCAAATGTTCGAGTGACTCAATATTAGACTCCGTATTTATCATCTGCTCAGGCTATCGTCGAACTTGTTACGAACGTCGTTCACAGAATACGAAAAAGGGAACATGTGACCACACATAACCATACGGATTCGTAAAGCGTTGTCTAAAACGGTTCAGAGATGTCATGTTATTCACCAATGGTTATATAGCCGAATCCGTGTTTCGAAAAATTGCCATACCAGACTCGCAGAATGGCTGCTGACGACCAGTCGCACAAGATAATGCGCGCGGCCGGGCTTGGCGAGCAATGCGAGGGACTTAACATGAGGAAAGTAGCGATTGTCGGAGCGGGGCAAAGCAAGTACGGTGAATTTCCCGAGAAGGGGATAAAGGAACTCTTCTTCGAAGCGTACCAGGACATGGCTTCCAGTGTGGATAAGAATTACGACCCCAAACTTGTCGAGAGTGCATACATCGGCAACCTGGGATCTGGCGGATTCCAGCTGGGAAACATGTCCGCGCTCGTAGCGGAATACGCCGGACTGCCATACATACACACAGTCAGGATTGAGAACGCATGCGCATCAGGCGGCTACGCATTGGTGGCCGCAATTATGGACGTGTTGTCGGGCACCCACAAGATGGTCATTGCTGGTGGCGTCGAGAAGATGACCGATGTTTCGGGTATGAAGCAGAAATATTGGCTGGGGGTGTCCGGAGATACTGAGTACGAGAGACTTGCCGGGACGACCTTTGCTGGTCTTTACTCTCTGATAGCCCACAGACACATGCACGAGTTCGGGACCAAGAGGGAGCACCTGTCGATGGTGGCCGTGAAGAACCACAAGAACGGTGCCCAGAACCCGAAGGCCCAGTTCCAGAGGGAGATCTCACTGGAGCAGGCGATGAAGTCTCCAATAGTGGCATATCCACTGAACCTGTTCGATTGCTGCTCGACGACGGATGGTGCGTCTTCCGTCCTTGTCTGTGACGCTGAGATCGCGAAGCAGTTTACCGACACGCCGATATATGTAACAGGTTTCGGCACATCCAGCGATTACCTGGCAATACATGACAGGGCTAGGACGGTCACTCTGGAAGGCAGCAGACGGGCAGGGGAGCACGCATACAAGATGGCGGGCAGGACCCCGAAGGACATGAACCTGGCGGAGGTCCATGACTGTTTCACGATTGCAGAGCTCCTTGCAACCGAGGACCTAGGTTTCTGCGAGAAGGGCAAGGCGGGTCAATTCATTGAGGAAGGCCACACCCAGATAGGTGGCGATATGCCGATTAACCCGAGCGGAGGCCTCAAGTCAAAGGGGCACCCAATTGGCTCCACCGGAACGGGACAGGCATACGAAATGTTCAACCAGCTACGTGGAAAAGTTGAGAAACCGGTCCGTCAGGTCAAGGATGCCGAGATAGGGCTTATACACAATGTCGGCGGGTCCGGCGGTACTGTGTCCGTCTCTATAATGGAAAGGTGAATCTAGATGGCAATAGGAATATCTGGATACAGCGTATATGTCCCGAGGCTCAGGATCAAGAAGGAAGATTATGCCAAGGCATGGGGATCATTCCAGGCACCAGGCGTGAGTGAGAAGTCCGTGATGAGCTTCGATGAGGATGTGCTCACGGCAGCCGCGAAAGTCTCCAGAACGGCCCTTGCATCAGTCCCCATAGGGCAAGAGAAGGTAACGCGATTCGCCCTGGCATCCACCTCCGCGCCGTATCTCGAGAAGATGCTCTCGGGGATGGTAGTTGTGAACGTAGGGATGCCGAGTTCGACTTTCTGCAGTGATCATACCTCATCTACGAGGGCCGGCACTGAGGCCATGATATCCGCCTTCGAGCACTTGAAAGCCGTCCCGAGCGGGCTTGCGGTAGTCGCTGCTGCAGACGCGCCAAAGGCGAGCATGTGGGATTCCACCGAGCATGCACTGGGTGCCGGAGCAGCCGGTTTCGCGCTCTCATCGGATGACCTCATCGCAGAGTTCGAAGGCTCTGCATCTTTCGCCATGGAACACTTCGGAGAGCGCTTCAGACCGTCGAACGAGGATATGATCATAGACTTGGGCGTGAAGAAATTTTCACAGAAGGCGTTTGTAAGTGCCACGACGAAGGCGTGCTCCTCGCTGATGAAGAAGATCGGGTCAAAACCTGAGGATTATGCCCACGTCGTCATTCAGCAACCAGATGCCAAGACCCCGGCATCTGTCGCAGGCAAGATGGCCTTCGATGCTACGAAGCTCGAATCTGGTATGATATCCACAAGCCTTGGAGACCTCGGCGCTGCATCCACACCCGTTGGGCTAGTGTCAGCACTCGAGGCGGCGAAGGTAGGCGAGAGGATCATGGTCGTATCCTATGGCTCCGGTGCAGCCAGCGATGCCCTGAGCTTCAAGGTAGTGAGTGAGAAGAAAACGAAGCCGAGTTTGAAGGAACAGCTCGAGAAGAAGGAGTACATCGACTACATCCAGTACCTCAAACTCAAGGGAGCGCTAAAGTGAGGTGAACAGATATGGCACATGTTTCAGTCCCAATGTATTGGAGGACCATCCCCCAAAGGTACAAGATGATAGGCCAGAAGTGCAAGAAGTGTGGAGCGGTCAACTTTCCCCCGAAGGGTGTGTGCAAATACTGCAACGCCTCTTCAGAGTTCGAGGAGATCCAGCTCAGTGGAAAGGGCAAGATACACACCTTCGTGCTGATAGGGGCCGGCGGTGCTCCACCAGAGTTCGCAGAACAGATGAGGGCCGGCGGGTCCTATCCCGTCGCGATCGTCGAGCTCGCGGAAGGAGCCAAGGTCATCGGTCAGATGACCGATGTCAATCCGAAAGATGTCAAGTTTGACATGCCCGTCCGTGCTGAGTTGAAGAAGGTCTACGTCGAAGAGGGCGTAATCAGATATGGTTTCAAGTTCACACCTGATTTGGAGGGGAACTGATATGGATTCCACGAAATTGATGACAATGAAGGATGCTGTGTCCAAGTTCGTCAAGGATGGAGATGCGGTGTACCTGGCCGGGTTCACTCACATGATCCCGTTCGCTGCAGGACATGAGATCATCAGGCAGAAGCGTAAGGACCTGACATTATGTAGGGCGACTCCTGATATCATCTATGACCAGATGATTGCAGCAGGCTGTGCCAAGAGAATGATGTTCAGCTATGCAGGAAACCCTGGCGTGGGCTCACTCAGATGCTTCCGAAGGGCCCTCGAGAAGGGTGTCCCGAAGCCCATCGAGATTGAGGAGTATACTCACTTCGGTCTTTCGGGGAGATTGTTTGCAGGAGCTACCAAGATGCCATTCCTCCCGATGAGGACAAATTTAGGCTCGGACCTTCCCCCAGAGAACCCTATGATGAAGACCATCAAGAATCCGTACACGGGCGAGGAAGTCTCGATCGTTCCGCCATTGAACCCGGATGTTGCCGTAGTGCATGTGCAGAGGGCTGATGCGAAGGGCAACTGCCATATCTGGGGCATAACTGGCGAGCAGAAGGATGCGGCGTTCGCTGCCAAGAAAGTCATCATAAGCTGTGAGGAGATCGTGGACGAATCTGTTATCCGATCGGACCCGAACAGGACTCTGATACCAGATTTCGTCTCGCATGCCGTAGTATGCGAGCCCTGGTGTGCCCATCCATCATATACGCAGGGATATTACGACAGGGACAACGAGTTCTACATGCAATGGGACGACATCACGAAGGAGCATGAGACGACTATGAAGTACCTGGATGAATGGGTGTACGGAGTAGAGGACCGAGCTGCATACATGAAGAAGCTCTCGTCCGAGAAAGTGTTGAAGCTCCTTCCAAAGGCCGCTTACAGCGCGCCTGTGAACTATGGGAGTGTTTGAGGAGGTCATGAAGATGACAGATGTTTCACCAAGCGAGCTGATGGTAATAGTCGCTGCGAGGGAACTCAAGGACGGAGAGTCTGTCTTGGTCGGTGTCGGAATACCGAACCTCGCTGCCAACCTCGCGAAGAAGCTGCAGGCACCGGGACTCAACATGGTATACGAATCCGGCGCAGTCGGATCCAACCCGAGCAGGATGCCCTTGTCGATAGGCGACCCATGCCTTGTGACTGGTGCGAAGAGCGTATGCTCTATGTACGAGCAGTTCGCATATTATCTCCAGGGCGGGAGAATCGATGTAGGTTTCCTAGGAGGGGCTCAGATCGACAAGTACGGCAACATCAACTCGACGATAATAGGCAATTACAAGACCCCGAAAGTGAGACTACCAGGAAGTGGCGGTGCTTGCGATATAGCCTCGAACGTGAAGAAGATCATAGTGATCACCCCCCATGAGAAGCGCAGATTCGTGGAGAAGGTCGATTTCAAGACGAGCCCCGGCTTCATGGATGGAAAAGAATCCTGGAAGAAGCTGGGACTTCAGGGCGGTGGCCCATATGCGGTCGTCACCAACCTAGGCACGATGAAGTTCGATGAGGTCACTGGAGAGATGACCCTCGTATCCTTGCATCCGGGTGCTACCGTTGAGGTGATCAAGGAGAACACCCCGTGGGATCTGAAGATCTCGCCGAAACTGGAGAACACGCCACCACCGACCGAGAGGGAGATCTCTACACTGAGAGCGCTCGATCCGGATAACATCTACCTTGGGTGATCTCAGATGCCTCCATATGACGCCGTGGCCGAATACAAGGCCAAGACGCAGAAGAGCGCAAAATGGTTCGAGTTCGCGAAGGAGTACCTGCCTGGCGGGGTGACGGGGAACGTGAAGTTCTATGCGCCATACCCGATATACGCGAACAAGGCGAAAGGGTCACACATCTGGGACCTGGATGGGAACGAATACATCGACTACATGCTGTGTTTCGGCCCGATGATACTCGGGCATGGCCATCCGAAGGTGCATGAGGCCATCATAAAGCAGCTAGAAACTGATGGAACGGCGATATTCGGTGCTCCACACGAGATGGAGGCAAAGATGGCGCAGCGCCTCGAGAAGATCTTCCCATGCGCAGAATATGTTCGTTTCACAAACTCTGGACTCGAGGCGACCCTTCACTCGCTTAGAATCGCCAGGGGATACAAGAAGAAGAACAGGATCGCTAAGTTCGAGGGGCACTATCATGGATGCTACGATGAGGCGCTCGTGAGCCTGACCCCGAGCGAAGAGGTCGCTGGACCAGAAGCCGCGCCTCAGGCTGTCGCATGCTCTATGGGAACATCGGAATACACACTACAGAGTACACAGGTGCTCCCGTTCAACGATATCCATGACACGATCCGACTATTGAAGGCCCACAAGAACGACCTAGCGGCCGTCATCATGGAACCGGTGCAGCGTGGTTTCATTGAAGGGGAGCCGGAGTTCCTTAAGGCGGTCCGTGAGACCACCACAGAGCTGGACATCGTACTCATATTCGACGAGGTCATGTCCGGTTTCAGGATGGATAAGCTCGGTGGGGCACAGACCATGGTCGGAATAACTCCGGACCTGATGTGCCTCGGGAAGATCATTGGTGGTGGATTCCCCTGCGGCGCATTCCTTGGAAGGGAGGATATAATGGATGTCGTCAACCCTGTCACCCGCGGAAAGGAGAACAGGGTGTTCCATGGAGGTACCTTCAACGGGCACCCGACGATATTGGCAGCAGGCATGGCAACCATCGACGTGCTGGAGCAGCCTGAGACCTATCCGTACCTTATGAGGATCACGGACAGGTTCCAGGATGGATTGAACGACCTGTTCCAGAGACTTGGATTCAATGCGAAAGGCATGGGTCCGGGGTCGACGTTCAATGTCCTGTTCGGCAAGGATGGTCAGAATCTGGACGATGTCCGCGATTACAGGCACACCCTCAAGGCGGATGAAACCGCACGGAAGAAGTTCGATTTCGGTTTGCTCGCGAGGGGTCTGCACTTCCATCCAGACAAGCCGTTCTACACATGCACTGAGCACACTGATGAGGACATCGACAACACCCTGGTAGTTGCGGAGGAAGTCCTCAAGAAGATGAAGTCTGCGATGTGAGAATGGAACGCGGGTTCGAGGGTGGCGGCTGTCATACCTCGACCGTCAACTTTCCTTCAAACGCTTTCTCTGCGGGACCGGTCATGACCGCTCTCGCATTTTCATCGATTTCTATGACGAGCATTCCGCCTAGGGTCTTGACGTTGACCGGGCCTTGCTGTATCCTATCAAGCATCAACGAGGCTGCTGCACACGCAGTCGAACCAGTCCCACAGGCCATGCTCTCATTGTAGACTCCACGCTCATATGTCCTCACACTTATATCGTGAGCTCCTGTGATCTGGACATAGTTGATGTTCATCCCCTTCGGGAATCGTTTCCTGTCGCTATTGACATGCGTTCCGATCTCCACCATCGGGACCGATCTGATGTCATCTGTGAAGATTATTATGTGCGGCTCGCCAGTATTAAGAAGCGATGCTTTGATAGTAGAATCGCCAATCGATAGGTCTATCGACATCATGGAGTCCTCCGGGTCGCCTTGGTCTGTGATATACTGGGCGAGATCCTTCCGTTGGGTCCTGACCAATCCCATATCCACCCTGATCCCTTCAGGTGTGCGCTCGGCATGTTTGACGCCGTCTTTCGTCAAGACATCGACAGCAGTCATGTCGAGCTTCTCCATGAGAAACGCCGCCACGCATCTGAGTCCATTCCCACACATATCTGCCTCGTTACCCGCGGGTTCGAACAGGCGCATCGATCCGTCCACTCCGGGAGCTTTCTCGACGAAGAGCACTCCATCTGCGCCTACCCAGAAATGTCTGTCCCAAAGGAACTTCGCCATCTCGCTTCGGTGGGCATCAGGTATCCTGTCATCATCCATCTCATCCTTGAGGATGAAATCGTTTCCACAGCCCTGATATTTCTCGAAACGGAACTCGTACCTCATCATGTCGATTAACGTGGAGATATGATATAATCCTTGCCAGAGCGACGAACTGTTAAATAATCAGCTCAGAATGACATAGAATACTGAGATCCTATCTCCCTAGGACTGGTCTTTGGAGGCATCTTATGCACGATATCCTTATTCGGAACGGCAAGGTCATAGACGGAACGGGCTCACCTGGCGTTATGATGGATCTTGTGATCGATGGAACCAAGATCGGGAGATTATACAAACCTGGAGATGGCAAGGGATCCATGGAAATAGATGCCGAAGGCCTCGTGGTCTGCCCGGGTTTCGTAGACATTCACACTCATTCTGATTTCAGCCTATTGGGATGCCCGCTCGCGGAGAGCAAGATACGTCAAGGAGTCACGACTGAACTCTTGGGCAATTGCGGGGGCTCAGCTGCCCCCATTATCGGAGCAGCGAGGAAGCAGGCTATGGATTATGCAAAGAAGCTCTGGGTCGATGTGACCTGGTCTAGCTTCGACGAATATCTTCTGCATCTATCTGATGTGAGGACCTCTGTCAATGTTGCATCACTCGTTGGCGCGGACACGCTGAGGCTTGGCGTGATTGGGGCGAATGACACTCTGGCAACCGAGAATCAGCTACGGCAGATGAACGAGTTATTAGCGCAGGCCATGATCGAAGGCGCCTATGGCCTCTCATCGGGTCTGATATACGCTCCAGGATGCTTCGCATCAACAGACGAGCTGACATCCCTCGCATCGACTTCGGCCTCCTTGGGTGGGTTCTATGCGAGTCACATCCGAGGAGAAGGGAGGACCGTCGTGAAAGCGGTGGCCGAAGCAATCAAGATAGGTCGAGATGCAGACAGTCGTGTCCAGATATCCCATCATAAGGCGACAGGGATCGACAACTGGGGGCTGGTGTCCAAGACAATAACCATGATCGAGGCTGCAAGGTCAGAGGGCGTCGATGTCGTCTTCGACGTATATCCATACACTGCGTCCTCTACCTGGCTCAATTCAATTCTCCCGCCGGGCATCCGAGACGGTGAGACGGATTCCATATTGAAGAGACTTGGAGATGAGAAGACTAGGGAAGAGATCAAGCGCGCGTTTCAGAACAAGGACACAGACTGGGAGAACACGGTCGCAGAGGATGGTTGGGACAGAATAGTACTGATCGGGCTGAAGAGCGAGAAGTATGGCATGTTCGAGAACAAGTCCATATCCGACGCAGCATCCGCGCTGAATGTCAGCCCGGACGACCTCGCGCTCGATATACTCGCAGAGGACTATAAGGGGGCAATCGCGATATTCCACGAGATATCCGAGGATGACGTTAAGACGGTCATCAGCCACCCGCTATCAGCCATAGGTTCGGATGGTGAGGCCGAGGCCCCATATGGGCCGACAGGAGACTCGGCGACCCATCCCCGATCCTACGGGACTTTCCCCAGGGTCATTAGGCGATATTCGATCGAGATGGGACTATTCCCCGTGGAGGAAGCCATTCGAAAGATGACCTCATGGCCAGCTGAACGAATTGGTCTAGATGACCGTGGAACAATTGCCAAGGGGATGGCCGCTGATGTCGTGGTATTCGATCCGGACAAGATCAGGGACATGGCCACGTTCGAGGATTCTCACCGGTATCCTGAGGGTATTGTCCATGTATTGGTGAACGGACAGATCACCATCCAGGATGGAGAACATACGAAGGAGCGAGCGGGACAGGTATTTAGACATAAGCCGCGCGTATCCTGAATCCAACTAGCCAGATATGTCCATGGCGGTCTTGGCGTACACGTGCATGCACTTCTGCAGGTCGTCGACGAGCACGTATTCGATCCTCGAGTGCGCACCCTTCCCTCCAGGACCAAATATGACTGTGGGGGTCTTCCCGAAATGAGTCAGGAGAGCCGCATCCGTCCATCCCCAGAAGCTTGTCAGCTTCGCTGGTTTGCCCGTGACCGTCTTGACTGATTCGCGGAGGGATTTGACCAGCCTATGCTTGACAGGGACGACGTTCGGCACGTGCGTCATGGTCTTCATGTTAGTCGAATCACGCTTGAGCTCTGCCTTGAATCGAGGATCATCACGCTTGAGCTCGTCGAACAGTTTGTATATCTCCTTGAACACCTGCTGCAAGTCTTCCTCCGGTGTCCAGCGCCTATCCATCTTCACCACACAATGATCGGCGACTGAACTGGGCTGTTGACCACCCTGGATCAAACCGACATTGAGAGTGGGCGGGTCGGTATGTGCGCTCTTCCTCTCGCGAATGCGCGGCAAGAGCTCAGTATCCAACAGGTTCACGAACTTCGCAGCCATCGATATCGCATTTACGCCCTGGGCCGCTTGTCCACCATGTGCCGCCTTCCCGTAGAAGTGCACTTCCAGCCATTCGAGGCCTCTGTGGGACGGTTGGATCTCCAAATCTGTGGGCTCCCCTACGATAGCCATGTCCGCCTTTGGACCTCTTATGACAATATCCTCTGTGCCCTCGCTCCGTTCCTCTTCTCCCACGACCGCAGTGAGATACACATTTCCTTTCAGGTCTACCTTGGCGCGGTCTAGTGCGAGCATGGTTGCTGCCATTGCCCCTAGGCCACCCTTCATGTCTAGCGCGCCTCGTCCGTACAACTTCCCACCCTGCACCTTTGGGGTGAACGGTGGGATATCCATATCATACGGGGGTACCGTGTCCAGATGCCCATTTAGCATTAGACTGCTCCCGCTTCCCGACCCCCTGAGCGTCGCTATGACGTTGTATCTGTCCTTCTCGACCTTTCTAAGCTTTGAATCGATCCCCTCATCTGTCAGGAACTCGTGCAGGAACTCCGCTATCTCTTTCTCGCGGGTAGGTACCTGGCTATGACTCGGTATCCTGACAAGGTCCTTGACCAATGATTCGATCTCCGATCTCGGGACCGCTCGTTTGACGTTATTGAAAGTGTCTGTTCTCTCGACCTTCATTCAATCGACCATCTATGTGCCGCTTCGGCAGCCTGGAGCAATTGTCCCACACACTAAAAAAGTATCTCATGCGCTCAGCAGACGCTATTTAAGTAGATGGTCAAAGAGTTTGAGGGGTTTGGATCGATAGACCTTCCGAATGGCTCAATCATACCGTCTATTTGGCCTGTCCCTTCTCGAGGTGACACGAGACCCAGTGGCCTTCCGAGACGAAAACCGTGGCCGGAGCTTCCTTCCGACAGATGTCCATCACAAATGGGCATCTCGGGTGGAACCTGCATCCAGGTGGCATGTTCGACGGGTCCGGTCTCTCACCCTTGAGGATGATCTGGTTTCGCCTCATCTCAGGGTCTGGGGTAGGAACGACGGATATCAGGGCCTTGGTGTAAGGATGCGCCGGATGCTTGACGACCTCTTCAGTCGGTCCAAGCTCCACGATCTTGCCCAGGTACATGATGCCTATCCTGTCGCTGAACACATATGCCACTCCCAGGTCGTGCGTTATGAACAGGAATGCGAGACCTTTGTTGTCTCTCAGGTCGAGCATGAGCTTCAAGATCTCAGACCTGATTGACACATCGAGCATTGACACCGGTTCATCGGCCACCAGGAACTCTGGCTCAAGCACGAGGGACCCTGCTATGCCGACCCTCTGCCTCTGACCACCAGATACTTCATGGGGATATCTCCACATGAAATCCTTCGGGGGCCTGAGACCCGCATCCTCGAGTGCCTTCACGACCCTCTTTTCCCTCTCCGCTTCAGTCGCGCCAATCCCATTGACCACCAACGGCTCGGCGACTATGTCATAGACCGACTGCTTCGGATTGAGCGATTCGTATGGGTCCTGGAAGATTATCTGCATCTTCTGGCGAAGCTTTTTCATCTTGCTCTTATGGAGCGCACGGACATCTATCCCGCCTTCGGCGGTCATCTTCTCCGCCTGCGCCTTCGTGATCTTTCCCTTGGCAAGAGCATCAGATATCATGTCTTTGAGGAGAATCTCCTTGCCTTTGCCATAGTACTTGACGCTTCCGCCGGTTGGCTCGACGAGCCTGAGAATCCCCTTTCCCGTGGTGGTCTTGCCGCATCCCGATTCACCGACAAGGCAGAATATCTCCTTCTCCTTGATGTTGAACGATACGCCATCCACTGCTTTCACATATCGCTGCTCTTTCGAGACGAGACTCTCGATGAATCCTTGTCTCACTGGGAACCAGACCTGCAAGTCCTTGACAACCAGAATATCCTTAACCATATCAGATCACCCCTTCATCGGTGGCACGAAATTACATGCAGCCCAGTGCCCTGGCTTTATCTCCACGAGCGGAGGCTCCTTCGTCTTGCAGATGTCCTGCTTCATGAAGCACCTGTCATAGAACCTACAGCCCTTTGTTGGATTGATCAGGTTCGGTGGATTACCTGCGATCGATGCCGGCATCTTCTTCTCACCGTGAATATTCGGGAAAGCCGCGATCAGTCCCCTTGTGTAGGGATGGTGGGGGTCATAGAAGACCTCGCCCGCAGGAGCCCTCTCGACTATCTTCCCGGCGTACATGATTGCCAATACGTCACAGGTCTCGGCGAGAACGGACAGATCATGGGAGATGACGATCATGGCCAGGTCGAGATCCTTCTGAAGGCTCTTGAGAAGTGCTATTATCTGCGCCTGTATCATCACATCGAGTGCCGTTGTGGGTTCGTCCGCAATCACAAGTCGGGGCTTGCATGCGAGTGCCATCGCGATCATGACTCTCTGCCTCATACCGCCGCTGAACTCGTGCGGATACTCCCGTATCCTGCTCGGGTTGATACCCACCATCTCGAAGAGCTCCTTGACGCGCTTCAATGCGACCTCTTCATCCACCTTCTCGTGTAGAATGATAGGTTCGATGATCTGCTCGCCAACGCGCTTGACTGGGTTGAGAGCGTTCATCGCACCCTGGAAGATGATGGATATATCCCTCCACCTGATCGCACGGAGCTTGTCGCCCGTAACCCTTGCCATGTCCTGGCCCATGAAATTGATCTTTCCTCCAGCGATATATCCGTTTGCTGGCAGAAGCTTCATGATGGACAGAGCCGCGGTGGTCTTCCCACAACCGGACTCTCCGGCTAGACCCAAGGCCTGACCCTTGTCCAGGTTGAAATCGATGCCGTCGACTGCTTGCAGTGTTCCTTCTTGCGTCTTGAAATATGTCCTTAACCCTTGAATTTCTAGTAAGGCCATCTCTTATTCCCCCTCAACTAATTCCGTTGTTGTTTGTGAGCGGATGCAGGAATAATGGGATAATAAAAATCTGACCCCGATTCAATCCCTGGATACCACGTGAATCGTATTATGCTATAAAGGCGTATCTAAACGACTGCGATAGATGTTGATGCGAATATCGAAGCAGACTTCGTTAGCGTAACGATTGCTGGACACATTCCGAGGACAAATCTTATCATTCAATCTGGCAGATCGATCACATATTCCGACAATTCATCTGGGACCATCGACTTCGCAAAGACCTCGACCGCTTCAGCGGTAAGCCGGCTAGAGTCATCGTATCTCGGGCTGATATGGACGAGGAAAAGGCGGCCGACCCCCGCTTCGACCGCGACCTCCGCGGCCTGCCTTGCCGTCGAGTGACCATACTTGACTGCCTGCTCTTCAAGAGACGAATCGAAGGTCGCGTCGTGTATGAGGACATCAGCAGCCCTCGCCAGGTCGGTCACCGATGAGCATTTCCTCGTATCACCCGTGTAGACCACCTTGCGACCTCTCCTTGGCTCACCGATCACATGTTCTGGATGGACCATTATCCCTTTGTGCTCGACGGTCTCACCGCATTGCAGACGGCTATAGAGCGGGCCAGGTTGTATCCCAAGCGCCAGTGCCTTGTCCAGCGAGAATCTACCCAGACGTGTCCTCTCTTCGATGGAATACGCCAACGAAGGCACGGTATGGTCCGCGTTAGCTGCAGTGATCCCGTATGTACCGGCGTCGATATAGTCTCCAGGGGCAAGTTCCTGTGATACGACCTCATATCCGCAATCGAAATGTCCGAGGTTCATTATTGATTCCACCATGTCTGCCGTTCCCTCGGGACCAAGAACCACGAGCTTGTCTTCTCGCCCGTTCAGGCTCATGCTCTGTATCAAGCCAGGTAATCCTAGGAAATGGTCTGCGTGAAGATGACTGATGAGGATCCTGGAGATCTTCATGAACGAGACGGAGGAACCCATCAGCTGTCGTTGCGTACATTCCCCACAATCCAGCAACAGCACTTCCGATCGAAGTTGGACCGCAATCGAAGTGACGCCGCGCTTCATGGAAGGATATGTCCCACCAGTCCCAAGGAATATCAGTCTCATGTCGGCCTCCCAAATAGCCTTCCCAGGCGATAGAGTTCTCCAGAGACGCGCAGTTCATAGAGGAATATGGTCAATGCGACCGCAGACATGACGCATGCGATTGCTATCGTACCCTTGAACCCTAATGCTGCCGCCGCCACGCCGCCGAGGATCGGGCCTGCAATGCCGGATATGCTCATCACGCTTGATAATATGCCTGATGCAGTTGCCTTTTCCTTGTTCTTGTCCATCACATATCGGAGGCTGCCGACGTACAAGGATGCCCAGGATGCCGCAAGAAGGAGTTGCGCGGGGATTATCTGCCAATGGGTTCCGACGAACAGGAAAGTGAGGAATGTGATGGACGAGCTACCCAGGCCAACTGCCACGAGCACTGCAGGGTCATATCGGTCAAGGATGTTCATTATCAAGAACTGGCCGAAAGCATTGACTGCGTATATCGCACCTATCCATGCGATGTCCGCACCGATGCTCTTCAAGAAGAGGGGATAGGTGACCCAGATCATGCTCGCGCCTGTGTGCCTTATGAGCATCGCCGAATAAACTGGCGCATTCCTTCTGATGAGTGCGATCGGGAATAGGGGGACGTCCATCCTGCACTCCTTGTCGAATTTCAGTGTCAGGGCTAGTCCGAAGGACACCATCAGTATGCCTGCGCAGTAGAAATATGCCCATTCGTAGAGTGAGCCGAAGACGCCCACTGAAAGGTTGCCTATGCCCCAGCCCGCTGCAGCCCAAGAACTGAACTTACCCATCTTGCTCTTGGCGTCATATGCATATGCCAGCAGTGCCGCCGGGAACATGCCCGCAGCGAAACCAATCAGTATCCTGACGAATACGAACGCCTCGAAGCTGTCGTATATGAGGGACATCGCCTGGGCGATGGTGGCGATTACAGTCAATCCTAGACCTGCGAGCAGTATCTTGCGCCGGCCATAAACGTCCGATGCTCTTCCGAACGCATAGGTCGATATGAACCCTGCTGCGGCATACAGGCCTGCAATCAGGCCGATGAGGCTCTTTGATGCTTCGAAATGGTCAGCGAGTATGACTGGGACAATGATGGCGGGACCGAAAACTCCCGCGCTCGATAGAAGCTGAATGCCCTCCGGCTTCACGAGGGGGCGAATCAGGGTTCACTATTACCAATCTTTGCATATCACGCTGAAAACTGGGTCTGAGAAGGACCGCACTGGGATTACCTGCCCAGTCGTTCGTATTCGCGGTCGGTCTTGGTCTTCTTCTTGAACTGCTTGTAGTGCTCCTTGCACAGATGAGCGTTCTTTGAAGGGTCGACCGTGATCTCGAAGCCCGCCTTCTCGACCTTCTTGCCTGAGATGGACCTGCTCGATTCAGCGTCACATCCCTCTATATCGCAAGTCGCAGCCTTTGACACCGCATGCTTTGGATCGACCATGTCAGTTAATTTATCAGGAACTACAAATAAGCTCGCACTATCGGAGAGATGCACCAAAACCCATAATACGAGGGTTGTTCATGAGCAGGTCGATGCCATCAGTAGCACCGTCTATTCTAGCCGCAGACTTCGCGAGATTGGGAGAGGATGTTGCGAGGGTTTCGCTCGCTGGCGCGGATTACATACATATCGATATCATGGACGGTGTGTTCGTACCCAACATAACGATGGGCCCGTCGACGGTGTCTAGCATAAGGGAATATTCGAAGCTGCCCTTCATCGCACATCTGATGATAACGCATCCTGAACGGCATATCAAAGCCTTCGCGGATAGTGGTTCGGACATCATAGAAGTGCATATCGAAGCTGAACAGGATCTGGTCAAGACCCTGAGGTCGATACGTGACCATGGCAAAAAGGCCGCATTGGCAGTGAATCCGCCGACAGCCATTGAGAATGCCTTTCCCTATCTCCGGGAGATCGACCTTCTCCTGATAATGTCTGTGAACCCGGGATTCGGCGGACAGTCTTTCATCGAATCCTCGTTGCCCAAAATCGGGATCGCGAAGAAAGAGATGGAGCGCCAGGGATCGTCCGTCCCAGTCGAGATAGATGGCGGGATAAACGGCAAGACGGGCGAATTGGCAGCTCTTGCAGGTGCAGATATACTGGCAGCCGGCAGTTATGTGTTCAAGGCAGATGACATGCCTGCCGCGATAAGGACGCTCAGGGCCTGTGGCTCGTCGAAGCATTAATAGCCCACGTGTCGTTCAAGGTGATTGATAGACCATGGCAGAAAGATTGTCTCAACATCCGATACTGAGCTACCTGACATTCGGGCTCCCGCTGATACTCCTTGCAATGGGGATAATCTTCGGTGCCAACGTGTTCCTATTTATCATAACGATCGTTTGGCTGGGAGTGGCATTCATGATATTCTTCGTGCCGATGTCGGACGACAATGGCTCATCCCGATAGGATGACTCGTCTATCCAGCAGTCGAATAACCGCCTATGAGGTTCCGGTACCATGGGAGTGGACATATCCGCCCTATTACGAGGTAAGCCCGTCAGGCTGGAAGACCTGACGGGAAGAACTGTAGCGATAGACGCGTTCAACACCATCTATCAATTCCTCTCTAGCATACGCCAACCTGACGGCACACCACTCATGGACCGGGATGGGAGGGTCACCTCGCATCTGTCAGGATTGTTCTATAGGACCTCGAGTCTGATGCAATTCGGCCTTCGTCCCGCATTCGTATTCGACGGTGCACCACCGGAACTGAAGCGAAAGACGATAGAGGCGAGGCGTGCAATCCGAGAGGAGGCTGAGAAGGAATGGAAACTGGCCCTCGAGCGAGGGGACCAGAAGAGGGCTCTGTCCCTGGCTTCGAGGTCGTCTAGACTCGATAAGGACATGATCTCAGAATCCAAGTCGCTACTGCGTCTGATGGGTGTCCCGACCATAGATGCGCCAAGCGAGGGAGAGGCTCAGATGGCGTACATGGTCCAGAAGGGTGATGTCTGGGCGGGTGCGTCGCAGGATTTCGATGCCCTCCTATTCGGCACTACCACCCTCCTGAGGAATCTCACACTCGCAGGCAGAAGACGCCTTCCTTCTGGCAAGTTCCAGGATGTCGTCCCCGAGATCCTGAAGTTGGGCGATGTGCTCTCCGCACTCGAGGTGACGCGAGAGCAATTAGTTGACATGGCGATATTGATAGGTACGGATTTCAATGATGGAGTGCACGGTATCGGACCGAAACGAGCACTCGTGTCCATAAAGAGGTCAGGAAGTCTCGAATCGCTCGCGTCCGAGGGCAAAGTGGAGATTCCGTCAGGTTACGAGGATATACGGAAGATATTCCTCGATCCGCCAACTACAGATGAATACATCCTTGATTGGCGAATGATGGACGCGGAAGGTATCCGCAGGCTGATGTGCGACATGCATGGATTTTCGGTGGATAGGATAGACACCATTCTCGGGAAGCTCGATTTAGCCGAGAGATCGTCCCACCAGAGGTGCCTGGACCAATGGGGTTGACGTTCTGTCTAAGGACCAACTCGTAAAATCAATATGCGATACTTTGTCCATCACGTTTAAAATACCTCGCATCAATATGGTTCAAAGGAAGATGGATCATGCGTCAAGTAGACGAGAATTACTCCCCTGTCCAGCTTGAGAAAGGCATGAGGGAGCAGTGGGACCGTACCCGGATCTACGAGAAAGTCAAGAAGGCTCGCGAGTCAGGCAAGCCTTATTACTTCCTCGACGGCCCGCCCTATACGACCGGCTCGATTCACATAGGTACTGCATGGAACAAGATACTGAAGGACACCTACATCAGGTTCCGGAGGATGCAAGGATTCCAGGTAAGGGACCAGCCAGGCTATGACATGCATGGGCTCCCCATCGAGGTGAAGGTAGAGCAATCCCTCGCCATGAAGAACAAGAAGGACATTGAAGAGCATGGCATAGACAAATTCGTGAACACATGCCGCGAGTTCGCTATCAAGTTCAAATCGAAGATGACCGACGAGTTCAAACTACTCGGTGTGTGGATGGACTGGGAGAGTCCATACCTCACGGTCAACCCATCATACATGGGATCTGTCTGGTGGACACTCAAGCAGGCCCATGATAAGAAACTCTTGACGACGGACCTTAGGGTCCTTCCATGGTGCCCGCGTTGCGAGACGGCTCTTGCAGAGGCGGAGATAGAGTATTGGGATGAGGCTGATCCATCGATATACGTCAAGTTCCAGATCGAAGGGACGGACGATGAGTTTCTACTAATATGGACGACGACCCCCTGGACCATACCTGGAAACCTGGCCGCTGCCGTTCACCCCGAGTTCACATACGCGAAGGTATGGGTGAGACGGGGAGGGACTGAAGAGAAGCTGGTATTCCTCGAAGAGAAGGTAGAAGAGCTCAGGAATACAGCAGGCATCGAGGAGCTCAAGATTCTAGAGACGATGAAGGGAGCAGACTTACTGGGCTTGCATTACAGACACCCACTCGCCGATGTGGTGCCATACCAGCAGCAGATAAAGGGCGAATGGGTCCATGCTATTGTGCCGTCTGAAACGGTCACCGCCGAGAGCACTGGTATCGTTCATATAGCTCCAGGGCACGGTCCTGATGACTTCGACATAGGCATCGCGCACGATATCGAACCGTTCTCGCCCGTCGATGAGGCGGGGTCTTACACAGATGATGTGGGTGAGAGGTATGCCGGCAAGAGCGTCAAAGAATCAAATGACCTTATCAGATCAGATCTCGTCGACAGGGGTGCCATGTTCCATGAAGGGCAGATCACGCACAGATACGGGCACTGCTGGCGATGTAAGAGGCCGATCATATACAGGATAACCGAGCAATGGTTCCTGAAGGTCACCGACATAAAGGCGCAGCTCGAAGCTGCCAACGACCAGATCAAGTGGTATCCCGACTGGGCCGGCTCATCCAGGGAGAAGGACTGGATAGCCAATGCAAGGGACTGGTGCATCAGCAGGCAGAGGTACTGGGGGACACCCGTTCCCATCTGGAGATGCGCATGCGGCAACGTCAAGGTGATCTCATCGATTGAGGAGCTCAAGTCTGGCCGAGGATACGTGGACGGTATGGATGTGCATCGCCCATGGATCGATAATATCACATTCGATTGCGAGAAGTGCGGGCAGACGATGACCAGGACACCAGATGTTCTGGATGTCTGGTTCGACGCGGGAGTCTGTTCTTGGGCGTCCTTGGGATACCCAGCGAGCAAGGATGACTTCGATAAATGGTGGCCAAGCGAGTGGGTCACCGAGGCTCACGATCAGACCCGAGGCTGGTTCTACTCTCAGCTAGTGACGGGAGTTGTTGCATTCGGCAGATCACCATACAATTCCGTTCTCATGCACGGATGGGCACTTACGCCCCAGGGAGAGGCCATGTCTAAGAGCGAAGGCACGGCAATAGACCCAATAGGTGCGGTGAACACACTTGGCGCCGACGCGCTGAGACTATATCTCCTGAAGGCCAACGCCCCTTGGGAGGACATTCTCTTCCAGACTGAGGGCGTCAAGGCGGCTAACAGGATCATAAACATCTTCTGGAACGTCTACAAATTCGCAGTCCTGTACATGTCGATAGATAAATTCGACGAATCACAATGGCGGACCCAATCTCTCAGAGAGACCTTCAGGCCAGAGGATCGATGGATGCTCTCCCGCATCGAGACGATGAAGAGGGACTTCACGCAGGCAATGGAGATATATGAGGTGCATCGAGCGGCGAGGATACTCGAGGACTTCATAGTGACGGATCTCTCGCGATGGTACGTCAAGGTAGTGAGGGATAGACTCTGGAAGGAGGGGGATGACAGGGACAAGACCGCTGCGTTCAAAGTGCTGCACGAGGCGCTGTCAACATCTGCGACCATGCTCGCTCCAATAGCACCTCATGTTTGCGAAGCAATCTACACCAACCTCAACTCAAGGCCTGAGAGCGTGCACATGGTTCAATGGCCGACTCATGATCCAAGTTGGATCGATGAGGGTCTGGAAGAGGGCATGGACCTCGTAAGGGAGATATCCGAGGTGATCGCCCGCATGCGCCAGGAGGCGAATGTGAACCTCCGATGGCCCTTGAAGCGCATCATCATCAAACCGCAGAATGATGATGTCGCTGATGCGCTGATACAGCTCAAGAATGTCATCCTGTCCCAGAACAACATCAAGGATATGCATGTCGTGCCGGTAGGTGAGGAATGGGACGAGATGGTCCTGAGCGTGGTTCCGAACCCCAACGCCATAGGGAAGGTCTATCGCCAGTGGTCGAGCAAGATCGCGGTTCTTCTCAAGAACAGGCCTGCGAAGTCGATCAAGGCCGGTATCGACAAGGGCGAGTACTCACTCGGTATCGAGGGCCAACTCGTCAAGATCCTTCCGAACATGGTGTCCTTCACTTCGACGCTCCCACCAGATGTGGTCAGTGACGAGTTCTCCAAGGGTCTGTTCTATGTCGACCTCGAGGAGACCCCCGCGCTCGAAGCGGAGGGATTCGCGAGAGAGACCATCAGACGGATACAGCAGATGAGAAAGGACATGGGCCTCAACGTAGAGGAATTCATAAAGATAGAGATAGAGTGTTCGCGCAAGATCGAGAACGCCATAGAGACCTGGAAGGACCATATCTCAAGGGAGACCAGGGCCAAACGGCTCGAGGTCGCCAATTCTCCAAGAGGGGAATACATCGTCGAGTGGAATGTCTCGAATGAACAACTCCTGATAGGCATAACCTCACTTAAGATGAAGAAGGCATTGGACGAGCTCGGAGCGATTCCTGGCATGACCGCCGAAAAGGCGCTCAAGATATTCGACCATGGCTACACTACGGTTGACGCCCTCAAGAACGCATCGATCGAAGACATAGCCTCGATCGATGGCATCACGAACGTCGATGGTAAGAAGATCCATGACCATCTAAATGGGGTCGTCCACACAGAACCAGCTCCTGCAGCACCGCCAGCCCCGAGTGTCGCGCAGGCTACTACGGACGTAGCAGCTGCCCCTCCCCCGAACGAATTCATCGAGCGATTGAAAGCCGTTCCCGGCATGACAGCATCGCTGGCGGACGGATTGTACAGGGCAGGTTTCGTGTCCGAGGAATCCATCAGGAACGCTTCTGTGGACGATATGATGAAGGTGGACGGAATAAGTCTCGATGTCGCAACCCAGTTATTGGACGCATCCATGAACCCTTCCGTTTCTGACGGAGCGGCTCAAGTAGCACCCAAGAAGATAGAGCCAGGCGTGAGCGATCTCGAAAGGTCGTTTTCATACCTTGTCGAAGAGGACAGGCCCGAGACATCGTACAGTCTGTTCGTAAGCGCGCTCAATAAGGGCATGAAGGGATATTGTGTCACGAGGAATTATCCCGCGAAGATACGCACCAAATTCGACCTCAAGGATACGCCATTGGTTTGGCTCTCTAATGTAGGTCGCGAGAACGCCATCAGACCGAAGGACCTCGAGAAGCTGAGCGTCTCCCTGGAACAATTCCTCTCGCAACCGGGCGGGGGAATCGTGCTCCTGGATGGTCTGGAGTATCTGATCACCAATAACAATTTCATAACCGTGTTGAGGCTGATACAATCCCTGAGGGATCAGGTCGCGATCAATCAATCCATACTCCTCATGGCTGTGAACAAGTCGACACTTGAGAGCCATCAGCTCAATCTGCTGGAGCGAGAGGTGGACTACACCATAACTGGATGAGCCTGCTCAGGACAGCAGTTTGCAGACGATCTTCTGCAATCCGGGGACTGTGGGGAATCTTCCGACATCCTCGGGAGATACCCATTCATATCCTTGGTGTTCCCAATCTATCGATACCTGTGGATCGCGCACATCGAACAGGAATGAGTGTACGGTCCACACGACGTCGCCGTCTCTGAAGCTCTGAGGGTCGATCGAGCGTGCCATGCGGGCGTTCTTCAAACTGACTTCCTCTTCGAGTTCACGTTTTGCGGCAACCTTCGGAGCCTCTCCCGGCTCTATGAACCCAGAAACTCCGGCCCATAGTCCGCGATAGGAACCGACCTCGAGGCTCCTCTGCAACAGGAGTATCTTCCCTTTGTGCCTGAGAATGTTGGTGACGACCTGTTTCTCCTCCACATTCCTCAATTCGAGAGTCCCTGACTCTGCATCGACTATGGCCTTGTCCGATGTCCTCAAGAGGGATACGTCGATGCCATCTATCATCGGTATGCCCGCGATTATCGCACCCGTCGCCACAATAGGCTCCGCGATTGTATTGACTATAGCAGCTGGAGACGCATTCAGGATCTTGAGCTGATACATAGAATAGGAGCCGACCGTGCTGCCTTTACCATATGGGAATGCCAGGACGGTCTTCGAGACGCTCTTGCCCCTGCACTCGCATTCTGGATCGAGGATCCGGCCAGTCTTGGGGTCCACTCCTCCCAGGAATGAGAGTGGGATGCTGCTGGCCAGTACGGCGCCCTTTGCCATGCCGGCTCTGATGCACCTTCCCTTTATTATCGTGATATCGCCTCCAGGAGTTGGTCCGTGGTTCTGAATGTCGCCCTCTGTTTCCCAAGGGTCGGCAGATATACCATGGCCTTGCCTGAGTCTGAGGCCGTCCTCTTGAACATCTTCTCGATCGGCGCGACCACCATGCATGTATCGCATAGCACTTTGCCGAACCGCTTCAAGGTCTTGACTGCGTCAGGTGCGTTGGCATATGCTTTGCGCGAAGTGCAGAACCAGACGTTGCAGTCCTTTCGAGGGCGCTTTCCGTCCAGAGTACGAGCCATCCTGCGCAACTCCTGAGTGGAACAGTGGGGGCATCCTATCGCCACCAGGTCCCATGAATCATCGCCAGAGAGAGAATCCTGGCATTCCTTCAATTCGGATTCAGGAAGCGAAACACATTCCTCTATCCTGCTTGTATCAATCTTCGATCTGACACCTGGTCTTCCGTAGAGATACATCGATACTGCACTCGTAGCGGCCATTGCGGCACCGAAGGATTTGTGTTCATCATTCGTCAAAGTAAGGTTAGTGATGTAGGGTATCCTGTTGCCAGCTATCCTGCCGACGACATAACCCAGCAACGGCACAGAGCCTTGAGGTATCGATTCCACATCTATCTGCACGCTGGGAAGTCTGTTCTCGATGAGATGCAGCCCGTACTCGGCTGTCTTGCCGATGACGGCAGCTGCCAATGCAGAAGGCCCACCCTCTCTGTTGGTCAACGCCCCTAATACGGAGTTCGCGAATACCGTAGCGGACGACTCTGCCCACGCGATATGTTGTCCGGCCCGGGGTCGATTGCCTGCCAAATAGGGCGTGCAACTGTATAATGGTTCAAGGCCCATCGAAGCATATGCTCTGACGATCCTCATCTGCTTCTCCTTGAATCTCTCGTCGATACCCATCGATCGCCATCTCAACACATCCATGCCCAAAGGGTTGACGGAAGCCCTCACTGAAACATGTGCCTCTGACGAGAAATCCTCGATGAACTTTATTCCCGCATCCCCGACCGTCTTGAATGACGCTCCCGAGACCTGGGCCGATGATATCGGGACGAGTCTCTTCGCGCCATAGATATCACCTAGAGCGACCAGAAGCTCTATCGCCTTCTGTCTCCCGAACCCTTCCTCGCCTTTCAGAATCCGCTCTTCCTTCGAAGTGAGATGCATCGTCTAGAAAAAGGGCGCCCAGTATAATATTGTGATGGGAGTGGAGGCGGGCCTGTCGGGAATTTCGGACGCATATTATTGACGTCTTTCGAACCCGAGTTCGAGGCTCCGGAAGCCCCTGTGATATCCAAGCTACACTACAGGCCCAGTCTGTCGAAAAGCAGAGTGCGTATATCTACCTTGGCAATGCCGGCGCTCCATGGTCGTCTCGTCAAATATGATGATCATGGCTACATGGAAATGCCGATCAATGTCAAGCCGAAGACGACAGTCATGACTGCTACGGCCTGGACCCAGTTAATCTTCTCCTTGAGAATGGAAAGGGCCAATATCACAGTCACTATGGGATATGCACTTGATATCGGCACCACCAACGATGCGTTGCCTCCCTCGAGCGCGTACGTGTACGCGAATGCGCCGACAACATTCAATGACAGGGCCACAGCACCGAATGTCCAAGCCATTCGTGTCGGGTCTTCAGACCTCATAGGTGCAGGCCGGATCCTCCGAGCCCATGCGTAGATCAAGGGCGCGGTCAGAGATGAAAGGACGTAGAACCCGAATAGGTTCCCTGGGCCAACGCGATCGACAGCTACCTTTGAGGACAGACTCCATACACCCCATGCAAAGAATGCAATTATCGCGAATATCATCGATCGTTTGCTCAATGCGTTGACTGCTTTCTTGTCAGGCTCATACGATAGGGCAATCACCCCTGCCACTATGGCTGCTACCCCCATCACCTGTGTGAAACTGAGATCTTCGGATAGGAGAAGCACCGCTCCCAAGACCGTGAGCGCAGGATATGCGGCGGATATCGTCCCGGCTATCGCCACCTGCCCATCCAATATAGACTCGAAATAGCATAGGAAACCGGATATTCCTATTATGCAGGAGCCTGCCGCGAGGAGGGCATCGTCGAGGGATATGGGAATGTCCTCACGCCAGAGCAGGAACGCAATGGTATACATCACACCTTCGACCAGTGTGATCAGGAGTGCGACCCTGGCTACGCCTAGACGACCTGTGCTGTACTTGGCGAATATACCGCTAAGACCCCAGAATAGGGCAACAACCGCCGCTAGCAGGAACCAGCTCTCCATCGAAACCCAACCTATGAATCAATGCGTAGCTGGCGGTGAATCAACCATCTGCTAATCAAGCTTTCTGAGCATTGACGCAAAAGAGACGGACGGGTGAGCAAACCTAATAGCCATATGGCCATCATGCGGGTAGATAATGACTCGTAGACGACCTTTCGGGGTGACGATCCTCGCAATAGCACAATTGGTCTCAGCGATCCAGTTCCTGTTCGTGGCCTTTGTCATATTGGCGATCTCAGATTCATCGACTGAGCACACGGGGATCCTTTTCGCGACTGGCCTCGTCTACTTGGCAATGAGCGTATTGTACTTCTTCATCACTGCAGGGTATCTCAAAGGACGCGAATCATCGAGACGATGGGGGAGGAGGGCTGCGATCTTCGCAATGATAATCGCAGTCGCTGTAATATCTCTGAATGGAGTGATCACAGATCCTCGAACTCCAGTGCTGACTCTAATCCTCAATCTCTTCATATTCATCTATCTGGGCCGAAAGAAGGTCCGATCTTACTTCAGGTATCGCTAGAACCGATTAGAATCTATGCAGAAATATGAAAGGGATTTATGTTGGGTTTGATCAAAGGCGAATCGTTCCATCGATGGAACTTACTTCGCCTTCTTGAACTCGGTGTATCCGCACTTGCCGCAGGCGACTCGGTTCGGGTGCTCGGCCATGAAGACGCCTGGTCCGCACTTGGGACAGTGATTCCGCGTCCTCTTGATCTTGCCATCCTCGACCTTGAAGAAATCCTTCTTCGCCGTCCTGATCTGCTTCGGCTTCGGTTTCTTGTCCTTTTCCGCCATAGTCGCTACCTCCTCACTTCGCCTTCGGTGGTGCGCGTGCAGCCTTCTGCTTCTTCACGACTGCAACCTTTTCCTTGAGCTTGTTCCTTACGAGTATGTGCTCACGCTCGTACTTCATGACTGCGTCCTTGGTCTTGTACACCTTGGCATAGCCGACCGTCTCCATCCTGCCGAACTCGGAGGTCATGGAATCAATGACGATTCTCTCCTTCGGGGCCTTCAGAAGCGATGACAGTTTGTCCTTTACAGCATCTCTCTGGGGAGTTCCCTCCTTTGAGTGGGATGCCTTGAATGTGACCTCGATCCTCTCGAGCAGCTCGTTTTCCTTCTTGTCGACAATCTCGATCTCCATGGTCTTCACCGTATCATGCGATTTATGGCCGCTGTCGCGAACGCCCGCGATTCGCCATTCACGTCTACTACTGCTAACCCCTTATTGGGTATTCCATATATGATTTGCGCTCCCTCAGGGGCGTATGCTATGGCCACAAGGGCTGCCAGATCCTCTTCGCCCTCCACCTTCACCTTGGTGCGTGCATCCGATCTCGCGGCGTCCCTCACAGCCCTCCACATTCCGGGAGTTATCTTCCCGGCAGGATTCACGACTGTCACCAATGTCCCGGACATTGTCTCTATGCGATTCCTCGAACCGCAATCTATGGACCGTTGCGTTTTGTAATCGAACACCGCCAGATCGGGTTCGATGCCCAAGTCCAGAAGTGTCGTCGTTACGACATCACCAACGGTTATGACGCGCCTTGCGCCCTTGATTCGCTCATTCAAGTCGGTGACTCCGACCAACTCACCGAAGGGTCTCGCGAGCTCTTCTCGCATATCATCTGGAAGGACAAGGTCATCTGCTGGGAACGATTCATCGAACCCGCAGGGCGAACTTGCCGTTGACACTTAAGCCCATCCTCCTGGCGATCTCGGACTTGCTGTGGTCAATGATTACCACGTAACCCTGCCACTCCTTGGAGGTATCGGCACCGCAGAGAGGGCATTTATCGGCTTCGGTGATCGCGCTGCACTTCTTGCAGGCCCTCTCAATCTTCATTTCTTGTCCTCCTTCTTCATCCGTTCTTCCTGGATCCATTCGATCTTCCCAAGGCCAGGTTGACGCATCGTCAGTCCAATCTTGCTCTCCCTCGGGTTCCTCTCGTTGATGCTCAATGACACTATCCTTGCTCTTACGCTGTCGCCAATGCGCAGCTCACGCTTGGTATCCTTGCCGAGCAAGCGTCTGCCGTCCACATCGACATCGATCCGATCGTCCATGATCTGACTGATGTGGAGAAGTCCATCAAGCGGGCCGAATCTGACGAACGCGCCGAACTTCATCACCTCACATACAGTACCTTCAACTATCTCATGCAAGGTGGGTCGGAACATCAGAGTCTCAAACTGGACCTTCTGATATATCGCTCCGTCTCCATGGATTATCCTACCATCACCCTGAGGTTCGATGTTCCTGACGAGCACGGTGTAGCTGCCATCACCCTCGACCTTGTTCTGGAAGGATTCTTGGGTCAGGCGCTCGGCAAGCTTATGGAAATCCTCTCCCAGCAAGTTCGGAGGGACCCTGACGACGTCCTCTTTTGATGCTATTACGTACATTTAGACAGTCCTCTAATGCAACGGATCGCAGGTTTCTCGATTACGCTTTATATATATATGGTTTGCCGAGGGGATTGACCCCCTCGGGTCTGAGTTTAAGATATCACGAACAGTCCGACGAACACGAGCGTCACTGTCGAGAGCAGTTTGACGAGCACGTGTATCGAAGGTCCTGCAGTGTCCTTCAACGGGTCACCGACGGTGTCTCCTACGACCGCAGCTGCGTGCGTGGGTGATCCCTTTCCACCAAAGTTCCCAGACTCGACGTATTTCTTGCCGTTGTCCCATGCCCCGCCGCCGTTGTTGAACATGTTGGCGACCATGATTCCAGTGATCGTGCCGACCATGAGCAGACCGCCGACGGCCTGTGGCGCATCGTAGCCGGCCTGGTTCATCAGGACTCCGAAGAGCACTGGCACGAGGACGGGCAACAATGCGGGAAGGATCATAGCTTTCAATGCGCCCTTTGTAGCGATATCGACACAGGCCGCATAGTCTGGCTTTGCGGTTCTCTCCATTATTCCAGGTATCTCCTTGAACTGCCTGCGGACTTCAGTGATCATCTTCCCTGCGGTCTTTCCGACGGCCCTGATGGCCAATGAAGCGAACAGGAAGACAAGCATGGCTCCGAGCAACGCACCCGCGAAGACATCCGGTTGAGCGAGATCCACCTTGAATGCATCTGCCAGGCTGCCTCCGGTCTTGTCGGCAACACGCTCGAAATAGGCGCCGAACAATAGGAATGCTGCAAGTGCTGCACTTGCCATCGCGTATCCCTTGGTCAAGGCCTTTGTGGTGTTCCCACAGGCATCGAGCCTGTCGGTCCTCCGTCTGATATCCTCTGGCTGCCTTGACATCTCGACTATTCCACCAGCGTTATCTGTGATGGGTCCGAAAGTGTCCGTTGCAAGTATGAATGCACATGTGGCGAGCATACCCATGGTAGCCACTGCGGTGCCGTAGAACCCGTAGACCAGGTGTATAGTTGCGTCATCCACAGCCTCTGCAGGAGCTGCTGCCTGTCCGAGTGCGAATGCACCCAAGAGAGCAATGATTATTGCGATAACCGGGAGAGCCGTGCTCTCCATCGCGATGGACAAACCGGTTATGATGTTCGTCGCCGGTCCAGTCTTCGAAGCCTCTGCTATCTCCTTTACAGGTCTCCAGCTTCCAGATGTGTAGTATTGAGTTATGTATACGATTACTATGCTCAGGCCGATTCCGATGAGTCCTGCAGCGAAGAAGTACAGGTAATTGTCTCCCAACATGTACTTGGTAGATATGTAGAAGAACACCGCTGCGAGCAGGCACGTCACATAAAGGCCCTTGTTAATCCCGCTCATCGGGTCCTTGTTTTCATCCTTTATCTTGACGAGCAATACACCAGCCATCGATGCGAATATTCCGAACGATCTGGCGACCAGAGGGAAGAATATCCACGCGAGGGCGGCCTCTGGAGTCCAGCCAAGAGTCGTTATAGAGAATCCGTATAGTGTCAGACCGAGAACCATCGCACCGATATTCTCTGCGGCCGTCGACTCGAACAGGTCGGCGCCTCTGCCTGCGCAGTCACCGACATTGTCACCGACGAGGTCAGCTATGACTGCAGGGTTCCTCGGGTCGTCCTCTGGAATTCCGGCCTCAATCTTTCCGACGAGGTCCGCGCCAACATCAGCAGCTTTTGTGTATATCCCGCCACCAAGCTGAGCGAACAGCGCAGCGAAACTGGCCCCGAACGCGAACCCAATGGCTGCGTTGAGGGAGTCTCTCACTTCGAGCCCGACGCCAGCAGAGAAAACATAATAGATGCCGGCTACTCCAATCAAGCTGAGCGAAACGACCGCCATGCCAGAGACAGCTCCGCCGCGGAACGATGTGACAAGAGCCTCGTTCAGAGATCTCCTTGCAGCAGCTGCCGTCCTTATGTTGGACCGGACGCTGACATACATTCCAATGTAGCCAGATAGTGCAGACGCGCCCGCACCGACCATGAATGATGCGCCTACCCAATAATAGGGTTCGATGAAGATTCCAATGAGGACTGCCAGTATCACGCTGATTATGATGATGGTCGTGTACTGGCGCTTCATATAAGCCATCGCACCCTGCTTGATAGCGTCACTGATCTCCTGCATCTCGGGTGTCCCAAGATCCTTTCTGAAAACATACCAGGTCAGATAGCCTGCGAAGGCAAGACCGACCAATCCCGCAATCGGAATCACAAGTGTGATGTCTACCATCCTAAACTCTCCGTTACCGATTGCCGCAGGATTAGGCTCCCAATATAAATTATTAACCAACTAAGTGCGCAGCTTGTGCTCTTGAATGTCCGTTATGCCAGCATTATAAACGGCGATACAAATCATGTGTGATAGCCGCTGACAATACGAATCACGACTCGTCGGGTCGAAACAGACCGAAAACGATAGAGAAATGATTTGGGGAAAATGGTTTGCGGGCAAATATCGCCGAACGCCTATCTCTCGATGAGCGTCTCGACGTATCTCACGAAGCCAAGCTTCTGGATCTTATCTGCGATCTGGCCGACCTTCTCGAGACCCTGCACGTCCAAGAATGCGACGTAGTCATAGTGTCCGAACACTGTGAATCCGTCTTTGACTCCAGGGATCTTCGTTATCTTCCCCGCGTCCGTGTATGTCTTAGGCTCCAACATTACGAGTACAACTGCCTTAACCATTTGAATCACCTCAGATCTCCGGGAATCCGATCAGGGTTTCGACTATCTCGACGCCCTCGGAGCCGTATATGGTCATCCCTATCTTCGCGATCTTTGCCAGATCCATGTCCTCGGTTTCGATAGCTACATCCCATCTTCCATGCACTGGGAAAGCTTCGACTACGCCTGGCAGTTTCTTAGCAATATCCACGATCTTCTTGGTCTTCAGCAACTTGCAGCAGACTAATATGCATGCCTTTACCATGGAATCCCTTCCGTTGAGGCAGCAAACGGAGTCTATATGTATATAATCTATCCGAAACCACGCATGGAATGGATTTATGGAGTCTTGGGGAACCACGTTACGCCATTATCATCATTCGTGACGATTCGAACAAAAAGCATTATGACGCAACACAATGATTTTACACATGAGACGCAATGGCGTCGTATAGGTGATTCATATGGGTCCTCCGGAGGAAAGCGTCCAGAAGAAGCGTGATTTTCAGAAAACCAAAGATGATGATCTAGATGCATTCCTTACGAAGAGGGAACCTTCCAAGAACGCTAAGCCAGTATCATCTGAACTATCGACTAAGAAGCCCCAATCATCGGAATCGGATGAGGATCAACCACCTAAGGAGACTTCCGATGAGGAGCACGATAATCAGATCAAAGCCGCTAGGACTGGCAGGGCTGCCGCCGAAGCATATCACGATGTCGCTGTCCTGAGGAAGAAATCGCATGAACACAGTCACAAGGCGTCCAAGTTCTTCCACAAATACAAGAGCAACGAGGCCAGACGCCAGAAATGCTCCTCCAGGGCCGTCGCATACCGCGAGAAGGCGTCTGAGCGGAGGGAGAAGGCAAAGGAGCACAGAGCGGCTACCAAAGAATATGATCTGGAGCTGAGGGGCGCTGCGCAGGGCAAGGGGGATCTGAGCCCTGAGGCACTGAGGAACAAGATCGCTGTCCTTGAGCGCAAGACGGCGAAGCAGGAGTCAAAAGCGAGAAAATACGAATCACTGGCTGCTGATCAGACTGAGAAGGCCGCCAAATACAGGACGAGAGCGGCCAAGTTCCTCGAGAAGAACAAGTCGCACGAGAGCGAGTCCCGGATGTATGGGAAGAGGGCAGACAACCTCGAGAAGGTCTAGAATCTCGATATCATCGTGTCTTCCGACTCATCTCCTGGCCTTGGGCAGACCAGTGTAGGAAGGATGGTTCATCTTCCAGATCGACCGTTTCTGAGCTAGATTCGCCGTTGGCTTTGACGAATACGCGCAGTCTCCCGTCCTGAAGGACCACCTCGGCGGATTCGACCGTCGAACGGTACATAGCCACGGACTTGCCACCGATGGACACTGCCTTGTCCTCTTCTCGGATCATGCCCGCCTGTTTGAGCAGACGTATCCGTCTGTAGCAGGCCGCGATGGGTATCCCTAGCGCTTCGCTGATCTCCGTGGCGTTCATGGCCTGCACCTCCGTCATGGAGAGTATCTCCGATGAATGTTCGTCGAGCATGAGTTTGAAGGAATCCATGGCATTCATCGAGTCACGACCTATATCCTCGACAGACCTGACCATTCCTGGTCGAAGTTGCTGCCTCCAATACCTTGTAGATGGACAGATGAGTGTTCGAAACCCGGCTTGTTGGCGGCCCTTTGGAGATAATTCACATCACCAGTCTCTATATCGAGATGAAGGAACACGACATTGTCCACTTTGAGGACTGGCAGTATCTTGCCCGCATCCATGCCTTCGGGGTTCTCCACCATCTGGCCACACGCGGAACACTTGCCTGAATCGAGAGGTCCATGCTGTCCACAGAACGGACAGTCTACCTCGTCGAGTGGGTTGTTGTCGAACTCCATGTCTGTGAATATTCCTACGATACCGGTGTCTCCCAGCTCCAACCGGGTGCCGCATATCGGACACCTGTCAGTGTTCAATTCAACGACAGTACCACAATGTGTGCACTCGAAAACGAAGTCGGGACCACCTTTGTCGTCCTGCAGATAATGCAGGATGCCCAACTCGGCATCGAAGTGTATCAGGGGATTGCCGTCCTTCGTGACGAAATCCTCGGGTTGGAATTCTTTGAGATTCTCAGCGCGCAGGAGTTCCTCCATCTCAGCCTCGTCTATTCCTTGTATGTACAATGCGCGGCACTTCGGACACCTCTCTGCGCCATCGGGCATCTGGGTGTTGCACTCGAAGCATTGGAATGTCTTCATGACGGGTCTTGGAGGAGCGTTAGAAGATCTAGCGACAAACTGGTCTAGAACTTGAGCGGTGATCTGGATATCATCGCGTGTAATCTTGGGCGCCTTCAGGGCATCAGCCATATGTTTCCTGCTCATAGGCTTCGCCTTGACAACCCGTCTTAGATGCCTCTTCTCTTCCTTGACAGTGATGAAGGTACCTTTCTTTCCTAATCTCCTGGCCTTCGCTGGGGCATTCGCATCCTCGTCGACCCCTTCATCAGTCTGTTGGCGTTTCGCTTTCATATCCCAGATCCTCTCGTCAGATGTTTCGAATCGTTTCTCTCAGCTCAACGATTGGATAGGATTACTTATACCGGTGTCGACACGGTAATCAGCGCTGATAACACCAGACCCTGCCAGTCTTCAGGCGTCGGAGGCTCAGAATCGCGCCTTCAGCACTATCACGCCGTCTTTGCGTGTTATATCAACCGATTGCTTCCCAGTCAGATGGTTGGTGCCTCTCATCTTGAGCACCTCTATGTATTTGCGCCTGGCATCTCCTTCGTCGGAGAGCATCAGAAGGATGACCCCATCTACCGCGTACGATATCTCCGCGGGGTACAGTTCACCCGGATGTACTTCACCTGTCAGAATGGTGACGGCCTGCCAGTTCTTCAATCGGGTCGCGAGATCGAACGCGAATACCCTGTAGTCATCTTTCATCATCGTACCCACCACCGTGATTGGATCGATGACGATCCTGTTGGGCATCACCTCGGCGATCTTCTTGTCTATGATGTCGAGTATCTCTTCACCACTCCTCTTTCGGAGTTCGAGGCCGAGGTCGAAGTAGACTATCTCCTTGCCGTAGAACTCACGCTTGGCGAACTCGAACTGAGTGGCATATCTCAGCATCCACTGCGCAGGCTCGCTGAGTGTGCTTATGTAGAGGCACTGCTCGCCATTCTCAGCACCTGAGAACATGAATTTCTGGGCGAACGTGGTCTTGCCAGATCCCGCACCGCCAGCTACGAGGACAACCGATGGATAGGGGAAGCCTCCTTCGATCATATCGTCCAGGCCAGGAATGCCACTGCTCAGTCTCGGGAAGCCATTCTCGATCATATTCAAATCACTCCTTTCGAAATATCGCTCTTCGCCAGTCCTCCGGGACTGCCCTGGAAGACATGTCTTATCTGCATATCAGGTGACAGTTCGATCGTCTTCGTCGCGATTTCAGACACAAACTCGAAGAGGACCGGATGAACCTCCTTGTCCATCGCCAAGACGGTGATCACTCTCTGGGAGGCTCTGTTCCTCAGCACCGCGAGATACTTCGTGAAGAATGTCTCCACGCTCGCCATCGTGTTATAGGTCAGCAGGGTGGATACATTGTCCATCACGACGAACTCGACCATTGAGAACTCTGATGAGATATCAGGGTTCGAGCCATTCGAACCTGCTATGAACTCCGGTAGAACCTCGATGTGAAACGGTCCTTTCTGGAATTCAGCAGCGACCGCACCGCCTTTCGTATCTGACGATTGGACCGATATGGCATCAACGAAAGACAGATTGGTCTGATCGATGCCATGGAGCTGGAGGAGATGTGAGACATATTGGTGGGGTCTATCGATCGTTATCATGATGCCTTTCTTCTGTTTTCGCTCCAGGAGCGCTTTCAGAAGAACCAAGTTCAATCGGACCAGATTCGTATACTTCACCGATATGAGATACAGCCCGCTCTCTCCTTCAGTCTGAATCTCTGAGCTGATGATCTTGACTAGCTGGAGATCCTTCTCATTCACTCGTCGCACACCCACTACACGACTATCACTCAATAATGCGTTATTTCATATAAGCAGATTCCCGAGATTATCCAGTGAGATATGCATTCGAACGACCATTGATCCTCAATCTAAACGGCCCGACTCATTCCCAGCAGACATTACCAAGCGTTTGCCATACATCGAAAAAGATATAAACGGGACCTATCATTGTCCTCACTGCGTCCACAGTCTAATGGGTGTTCTGACGGCGTTGGTACAGTATGACGGAAGAGCTTGTTGCAGAACTCGAAGAAAAGCGGGCACGGCACAATGCCGATGCCGAACGGCACAAGAGGCTCAGAGATGAGCTTAATGAGAAGACTAGGGAATGGGCCGACCGAAGAGATGAATTGAATGCACAGGTTCGAAAGCTCATAGAAGAGGCCAACGCCAGACGCGAGACGAGGGACAAGCTCAACGCCGAGGTCAGAGAGGTCAAAGCCAAGAGAGACGATTGGAACAGGAAGTTCAACGACCAGAGCGATAAGGTCATCACACTCAAGCGGGAGAACATGCCCAAGAGCGGCCAATCAATCCGAAAGTACAAGGCTGAGCTCAGGACGCTCGAGAAGAGACACATGACCTCGGTCCTCACCACCGAGAAGGAGAGAGCCCTGGTCGAAGAGATATCATCGCTCAGCAACAAGATACGCTCCCTCGAGAAAGAGATGGAGCAGTTCACCGAGGTCAAGACTGCCGAGCACGACGCAAGAGAGGCGAAGGATCAGGCTGAGACATTCCACAGGCAGGTCTCCGAATACGCCGAGAAGGCGCAGATGGAGCACGATGCCATGCTGAAGCTCTACGAGGAAGCGGACGCCATCAGAAAGGAGGCCGACGATGCCCAAGAGAAGTTCATCGATGCCAAACTAACCGCTGACGAGGAGCACCGTGAGCATATAGAGCACATCCGACAGGTTCACGATTTCGACAAGATCATAACTGGCATCCGTGACAAGAGTCGCAAGTCCCGCAGAGAGAATGACGAGAGTTCTGTCAAGAAAGAGGCCGAGGAGATCTACGATAAGTTCCGGAGCGGAGAGAAGCTCAGCACCGAGGACATCATGGTGCTTCAGAAATCCGGTTACATGTGAGGTGCACCGGCTCCACATGAAGCGGGGGTTCTGCCAGTTGAAAAAGCGACGTTATTCCCGCGATATGCTGGCTATGTACTTCGTTTAAGACCTCTGCCCCGGCAAAGTATTTAAGGGCTGATTCGATAATTATAAATAGGGCACCGCCAATATATCACCCGGGAAATTTTGGGCTAGTTGTTAGAGTGCATCCCATCCCTTCTGACAAGGCTAGCCCTTCCCTTCCCTTTTTTTGTAAATGGAAGAACGGTTGCACAACATATTTATCCGAAGCGTAGCTTAGCGGCGGAAGTAGATTCAGATGGTGCTGGAAAACCTCGGTGGCGCTCTGAAAGACGCAATCAAAAAGATCGCCAACGCATCACATGTTGACCAGAAGCTTGTCAAGGAAGTCGTGAAGGATATTCAGCGCGCGCTCCTTCAGGCAGATATCAATGTCAAACTAGTCATCTCGATGACTAAGGAGCTCGAGCAACGGGCGCTCACGGAGAAGCCCCCTGCAGGCATGAGCTCGCGGGAACATGTCATAAAGATAGTGTATGAGGAGCTAGTGAAGCTCATCGGAAAGGGAGGGGAGATACCTGCCAAACCCCAGCGGATACTTATGGTGGGGCTCTATGGTCAGGGAAAGACTACCACATCGGGCAAATTGGCTAAGGACCTCCACAAGAGAGGCATGAAGGTCGGCCTTGTCGCTGCCGATGTCCACCGACCTGCTGCCTTTGATCAGCTCACCCAGATTGGCGCCAAGATAAACGTGCCAGTGTTCGGCGACCCCAAGGAGAAGAGCGCAGTCAAGATAGCCAAGCGGGCAATGAAAGAGTTCGAGGGCTACGATGTCATCATATTCGACACATCAGGCAGACACGCCCTGGAGGCCGACCTCATCGATGAGATAGAATCGGTCGCCAAGATAGTCGACGCGGAGCAGAAGATACTCGTCCTTGACGCGCAGACTGGGCAGCAGGCAGGGCCTCAAGCCAAGGCGTTCCATGATGCAGTCCATGTCACTGGCGTCATAATAACCAAGTTGGATGGCACTGCCAAGGGCGGAGGGGCGCTCAGCGCAGTCGCGGAGACCGGCGCCCCGATCTGTTATGTGGGAGTGGGCGAGCATCTTGAGGATATCGAGCGGTTCGACCCCGATCGTTTCATAAGCAGGCTTCTGGGGATGGGGGATATCAAGTCCCTCATAGAGGTCGCGAGCGAGGTCATGGATGAGGAGAAGGCCGAAGAGGCTGCGCGTAAGATGATGTCCGGCAAGTTCTCCTTGAAAGAGATGTACGATCAGATGGAGATGCTCCAGGGTATGGGGCCTCTGAAGAAGATCGCGTCCATGCTTCCGGGTATGTCTGACAAGCTACAAGAGCAGGACATGGAGGCGACCCAGGAGCGCTTGGTAAGGTTCAGGGTCATAATGGATTCGATGACCGAGGAGGAGCTTGAGAACCCCAAGCTCATCAAGTCGTCCAGGATCATAAGGGTCGCGCGCGGGAGCGGCACGACCACAAAAGAAGTCAAGGAGCTGCTGAAGCAGTATGACATGTCCAAGAAAGCCATGAAGGGTTTCATGGGCAACCGGAAGATGCGGAGGCAGCTCATGAAGCAGTTCAAGGGCGCTGACTTCTCCAAGGAGGCATGACAATGAGACGATTCGTCGTATTGGGCCATAGGGCCATCACGTCTGCTGATTTCAAACTCGATGACCTCTGCGGGTCAACCGGTCGGTTGGATATCCTCCTCAGATGCGTCAATTCGGCGTTCTTCCTATCACATTCGATCCGAAGGGATGTGGAGATCACGCTCATGCTCCTCGGAGAGCCCAACCCACCAAAGACCATACGGATCGACGGCTCGGAGGTCAAATACCTCAATCCTGACGAGAGGAGCACCGCCGCCCTGATAAGGAACGCACTCATGCAGAAGGGCGAGGGCGAGAGAAGGTGCTCTCCGGGCATATATGTCTCTGAGCGGAGCTACCAGGATGTCCTGTCGAACATATCGAAGGAGTCCCAGATGTACTATCTCAAAGAGGATGGGGCGGACATCAGGTCTTGCGACTTCGTCCAGGACAACACATTCGTCATGGGGGACGATCAGGACCTCACTCCTGAGGAGGAGGAGATACTGATGAACTACGAGCCGAAGAAGATATCATTGGGACCTGTCAGCTACCACGCGGACCATTGCGTGACACTAGTCAATAACGAGCTCGACCGAAAGAACATCGCCTAAGAATATTTGGTCCCGAGACGCGTGACCCTATTCCCTGCGTCTGGCTCATCCGAATCGCCGTTCTCAGGGTGAACATCGAACTTCAGCGAGAACCTGCCTTTTGAGAATTTGATCGCAGCCGACTTGAGACGGCACTTGTACATCCTCACTCTACGACCTTTATAGACCTCCTTGTCCTGGTCTATGGTAATGAGCCCTGCATCTTCCAGCTCATGTATACGCCTATAGCAGGCCGCGATGGGTATACGGCATAGCTTGCTCAGCTTCTGGGCGGACATGGGGGATGTATAGGTGTACGCAAGGATCTTCTGGGAATAATTATCCGCCAGAAGCTTGGACACCTCCTTGGACTTCTCTTCGGGGGTCATCTAGCTCCATTGAATGAGTAATTGCAGCATTTAAGCTGGTTTTCGTCAGGTTATCAGTGGTGATAAGGAACCTGGCAATATCCGGAATGTCCGATTCATACGCGCGAAACAATTATCTCTCCCGGGTATATGTCCTATCATCGGGAGAAAGTCCCATGCCAGTCTGTCCATTGGATTTCAGGTACGGCAGAGCCGAGATGAAGGAGACATTTGACGAGGAGAACCGTCTTCAGCGACTGCTAGATGTGGAGGCGGCGTTGTCGCTGGCTCATGCGAAGGTCGGGAACATCAAACAGGACCATGCAGACATCATAAAGAAGACTGCATCCACAAGGTACGTCAAACTCTCTCGGGTGCAGGAGATCGACGCCAAGATAAACCATGAGATAACGGCGTTGATACGCGCGTTGAGCGAGCAATGTGGCGAGAGCGGGAAATACGTACACGTGGGCGCTACCTCCAATGACATCCTCGATACGGCTGCCGCACTACAGATCAAGGACGCTATCGAGATCATCCAGAAGGATCTTGCCGAGTTCAAGAAGGTGCTTGCAGAGAGAGCCAGGGAGCACCGAGACACGATCATGGTCGGAAGGACACATGGCCAATATGCCTTGCCGATCACATTCGGACTGAAGGTCGCCAACTACGCTCTCGAGATGCACAGGCAGGAGCAGCGGCTGAGGGAATGCTCCGCACGGATACTCGTAGGCAAGATGAGTGGGGCGGTAGGTACCGGCGCAGGCTTCGGGCCCAAGGCAACGGAGATCCAGAAGGCAGTGATGGAGGAACTTGGCCTAGGAGTTGAGGAAGGACCGACCCAGATAGTAGGTCGTGACAGGTATGTCGAGCTCATGTCCGTGCTTACGAACATCGCGTGCTCCATCGAGAAGTTCGCGACGGAGGTCAGGAACCTCCAGAGAGGGGAGCTTGGAGAGGTATCCGAGCCGTTCGATGAGAACAACCAGGTCGGCAGCTCTACGATGGCGCATAAGAAGAATCCTGTCACGGCAGAGAATGTATGCGGCCTAGCGAGGATCGTCCGCGGCTTCATGACACCTGCTTTCGAGAGCGCGATCCTATGGCACGAGAGGGACCTTACAAACTCATCAGCGGAGCGATTCTTCATCCCGCATTCGTTCATACTCTTGGATGACATGCTCGCAAAGATGACCAAGATGTACGCGGGCCTCGTCGTCAACAAGGAGCAGATGCAACGCAACCTTGCCAGAGCTGGTAGCGTCATAATGGCAGAATCAGTCATCCTCGCCCTTGTCGGGAAAGGCATGGGCAGACAGGATGCTCACGAACTGATACGGAAATGCAGCATGGAATCCCAGCGTGCATGCGAGGATTTCAAATCATATCTGATGGCGAACAAGGACGTAACTGGCCTGCTGTCGGAGGCGGATATAGATGCCGCATTGGATCCCAGGGCGTATCTTGGTACGACGGGACAGACTGTGGACAACATTCTAAAAATTGTAGGCTGACGAAAGTTAGAAATATCTCTCGTCAGCTCCCCAGCTAGCATACGGGCCCTTAGATCAGTGGAAGATCGCTTCCTTCGCAAGGAAGAGGTCGTGGGTTCAAATCCCACAGGGTCCATTCTAAGCCTGACTGGCCAATTTTCAATCAGCCGGAATTGATTTCTCCCCTGTCCCAACAAACTCCTTCATCTTCTTTCTCTTCCGAAGCCTCCCGGGACCATGAAGATTATCGAATCTTTCAGTATGTCAACGACTTCGAGGAGGTCAGGCTCAAGCTAGTAAAGGGCAAATTAGACCTGAACCTGCCTGAGGACCGGGATCTATGCATAAAACTCTATCAGAAATGGGTCACAGACGACAATTACATGGTTCTGAGAAAAATCGACCCTCGTGGACCAATCGAGTATCAGGTATGCAAGGCTCGCAAGCGTGGAAACGATGTAGACGCATACAGGATCCATCGACAGCTTCGCATCATAAAGGACTCAATCGTCGAATATGCTCAAAGCAATCAACGCCTGAGGGCTACTAGGGCCGTCCATGTGACGGGCACGATTGACCCTAGATTGGTCGATAATGATCTCGAATACGCTTGGCAGTACCTTGGATACTGGTTCAATATGTTCCTGGCAAGCCTGAGAAAGCGATGTGTCAGAAACATCACGCTCAAGGAAGAGAAGGAAAAAGCCAAGGAACTCAAGATTCGAGTATATCGGTCCTGGGAGTCCCATGGATCGGGATGGCCCCATTTCCATGCTATTCTATGTTTTGAGGGATACTCCTGGACAATCTTCCAAGATTCAAAGTCGAGGTGGCGACTCAATGACAAGGACACATTCCAAGATGCTTGGAGCTTCGGATGGATAGATGTAGTAGCCCTCACCCCTGGCACGACTAACAAGAATGTCGAGAAGGTCGTATCGTATGTCAGCAAGTATGTGGGCAAAGGGGCCACTGAGATGGATTATCGTCATGTGGAATCCTGGCCTCGAAAGAGACTCCTGACCGAATCGCTTTTATGGTACTTTGGCAAAAGGTCATATTCGATCAGTCGTGGGCTATTGGAGGGACATGACCACCCTAACGACTTGAAAAAACGTATAAGCACAATTCAAACGAACATAGAAGGAGAATGCGTCCCAGAGCTTGAAATTGTGTGGGAATTCATTGGAATGGTGCGCGGAAAAGACACCGAATTGGATGGCTACACCTGGGTCAAGACGTATACGGATCCACCTGATTGGCTAGACCTATGCTGGAAACCTTGTCGTAGCTACGTGGGAACATGTTGGATGAATACTTGGGGGAGTTGAGATGTTCGTTTGCGACGGATGTCAACATGAATTCGATTTTCTAATGATTATCTGTGGCCTAGCGTTGTGCAATGAATGTCTTAAACCGTACGATGACGCATTATCGGAATGTCAATCGCATAAAGAATTGGACATTGTGGGTCGACGGATACGTTCGGATATTCTGTCTTTTCGAAAAGGGGAGAGAGTCAATAAGTGTTTTAGAGAGTAGTGGTCGGAGGTCGTCAGTCTCATGATTCGTTATGCTTTTCGCAAGTGATAGTTCTTGTATTGATTTCCTTGAGCAGTTCTTTGACTCCAGGCAATTTCGTCAGAGAGCGTTGCCATCGGTCGAATGATTCAGTATAGAATTCAATGACAAAACCTTCGGAGAAGACAAGCAAAGTACGGTCTGGACGATTGAGGAATGCGAGTTCTAGATTCTTAGGCTTGATCTCGTCTTCGAATTTCCACTCGTACTTTTGATTCTTGCTTACCCTTTTGTCCTTGCGGTTGATGAATTCGTCGATTTCGAAGGTGAGATTATCTGGATCTTCTTGATTCAGTAGCGGCATTATTGCGTCTCTCAATGGTCCGCTTTTCAGAACCATGGCTTTTCTATGCTTCGGAGGGTGGATGAATCGAGATAAGGATTTCTTGAAGTAGAGATTCATTCTTTCCATGTCTTTCTTGTTATTGACTGATGTGATCTTTGGCGGAGGAGAACCCGGCCTCGAAAGGAGAATCATGAAAGAGTTCAGAAACTCTTCAATCGTGATGAGTCTGTAATATTTATGAGCTTTTTCTCGGTCTGGTTCTCTTTCGTCAGTGAGGTGGGGTTCGAATCCAAGCGACTTCTGAACCAGACCCAGATGGACAGATGGGTCAATACTTGCGTGTGCCTTCACAATTGTTTCGTATTCGTTGATTTGTTTTGATACAATTTTGAGAATTGCGATTCCTTCAGCTGAAATCGTCATCTTCTTCTTGATGTGCTTCTTGCTCATCCTTTCGGAATAATATTGCTTTGATATAAAGCGTGAGAGGTATGGATCGAATGCTGTTGCTTGTGAGGATAGAATAATGCCTTTAGGCTGCCGAAACCGAATCAAGAGGGGGTATGAGCGCAGTTGCGTTAGAGGCGTTCTAGAGGGGGCTTGGAAGAGGTCAGATGAAGAGGGAGGGAACAGAAGAAGACTGGTAATGAGAGTTGGCTCTTAGCCTGGTGGCAGGACTGAATGGGGATTCCCCGGAAGCCTTTATGTAGCGAGTTGACGGTCAGAGAAGACAAGGGGTGGAATTGTGAATAGCAGTGAACCCGATTCAGATCAGGGAGAACCAACCTGGTTCAAGACATGGTGGGAGAGGGAGGAGAAACGTCGCTCGAGACGCGAGCTGACTGAAGGCGGTTTTGGCATATTCACCATCGGTCTCGGAGGCATCGCAGTCGGTCTGGGATTGGCCGCACTTGAGGACGCCAATACTGTGGCGGTTGCCCAAGTCCTCTTGGTCAGCATGTTCGCCATGATTGTGGGGATGGTGATAGCTATGGCCAGTCTGTTCGGTTACAGGCGGAAAAGGGGTCCCAAATGACGAATTTTCTGGAGGGACTTGTTGGCTTATCTGTTGGTTTGGTGCTTTCCGCGATTATAGCAAATGCTCTATGGACGATACAGCCAATTGGTACAGTGCTGATTGGTGTCATAGATGTCGTGGCCGTCGTCGCATACGTCAAGGGATTGGCGGGTGGCAGAGGATAGAGTCCGGTTCTAATCTGACTGGGAGAAGACCATAGAGTGGAAATGTGCCACTCGAGCATTAGTAGAGTTTGCCTCGCTCATATCTGAACGAAGCGTGCTCATGCTTCTTGTCTCGTAACACTGATCTGAACAGGCTAGGGTACTCGATTTCCTCAAGAGGTAGGCAATAGACTTCGTCTGGCATTGACGGCTCTCCCCCTAGGCCCAGAACCATAAACACAGTCTCTGGACATACTCCCTTCTGAAAGCTGCGATACGCTTCCAGGCGGTCCTGTTCACATATCTTGAACTTGTCATCATAGAGTCTGGCTCTCCATTTCGCTTCGACCCAGAACTTGTCCCTGCTCCTTCGGTCCTTTATGTAGAGGTCCGGCTTTCTGCTGCCTTCGGGATCATCCCTCTGCTTGATTTCGAAATCGCGATTCGGAAACATGTTTTCCACGAACGCTTCGAAATCCTTGCCTTTCGCATACTGGACAGGATCATAGTTTCGCTTCAATTGAACCAATCCCGGACATTGATGACAAGGAGACCAGATAGTTGTTTCGGAAGGTCCCGCCTGGGTCTCCAGGCTTTTTTGCTCAGAAAAGCCCAGAGAGAGGAGACACAATCAGGATTACGTTGTCTGCGTACCTCAATCCAAAAAGCATAATTCTCATTGATTACCAGCCAAGCACCCGTATTCTGAGGGGAGATGCTTGGCTTATGGTGGCAAAGGAACTAATCGGAGTATGACAATTAGGTGCCTATATGTTGGTTTGCCAACAGGGAGGTTGACAGATACGGAGAGCGAATCGGAGACTAGAAGTCACAACAAGAAGGTTGATAGCATCAACAAATCAGGCTATGGTTTCCAGAGAAAGATTGCACTTGAGATCTCTAGCACCGAGAAATGGGATGTTGAGATTGAGAAGCCCCTCGTAAGATTCGAAGAAAGGTCGGTGGAAGAGGTCAAGGTTGACATCTTAGCTCGCTCCAGACGGAAGTTCAGCGATATGCCTAGAGCAGTTTCTGTGATTGAATGCAAGAGACATGATCCCAAGTATTCAGAATGGCTCTTCTTCTCTCGAGGCAGCAATCTTGGAGAGATTGAAGGTCGAGAGAAATTCCCATCAGTTTGGTGTCACCTCACCGGTGGCAGTTATTCCTTCGATAACAAACATCACAAGACGGGTAGAATGGGGATGTACGAGGGTTATTTCCCAAGTCTGGCTGAATGGGCTGATATCAAATACAGTGATTCTTTTGGGGTTCCGACGAGGCGCGATGGTACGATTGGTGCCGCAGACTCAGGAGTGATTCAGCATGCTGCTAACCAGGTGGCTCGGGGAGTGCTCGGCGCTGTTCATAGCCTCCACGAATACCGAAACTCGCGGAGGAAAGAGCGATTTCTTCCTCTTACGGGGAATCATCTAGTCCTTCCAGTCCTTGTCACAACTGCTCCAATTTACGTGTGCCATGTTGATGATGCAGCCACGGACTTACTGCAGGGCAGTATTCCTCCCGACGGTCTAGAGACTGAATCGAAGAAGTGTCTGCTATTCAGATATTCGCTCCCTATAGGTCTTTGGTTCCCACCTGATACGCTCGCAGGAGACGGATTGCCGGACCTGACGTCACTCTCCGTATGGGTAGTCAGTTCATCATTCTGCAAAGAGTTCTTTTCGCTCGTTGACAAAGACGCTGCTCATTGGCAAGAAATGGCTCCGATTCAGGGACAGTGATACAGGAAGAATTCATTCTTCTGAAATGATGTCTCTGAAGTCCTCGAATGTCTCTGGATAGAAGACCTCGATGTCACACGGGATTTCAGAGAATTCCTTTAATGACAGAATATTGTCGACGACGGATGCTCCAACGCACTGGGGGATATTCGTTACAAGGTATGCGCTGCTAACGTGAATATCGGCCTTGTCATAGGTCCTCCAATGATTGGAAAGCTGGTTGAGATCTTCACGGATTTGCGATTCCAGGGTTCGTCCAGGTGAGTCGAGATGGTGAACCTTAGATTCGACGATTCCAATTTCGTTCTCATCCTCCATTTGAAATACCGCGTCCTTCTCGGTGTCATCGGCCAGTCCTTCCACATATACACCAGGTGCCCAGCTGCGGCCGCTTTCTCGGAGGCTCCAGTGTACCGTGGTGCCCAGCAAACCGTCGCGGGCATCCAGCAATTTGGCAAGTGGCGATTTTGGGTAGTAGAATGTACCCACAGCCATTTCGGACTTGCAGACTGGGCAGGTCGAGACCGGAGGGTCCTGGCTAGCTACCGCAAAGTACGATTGAGGATGTTTCCTGCATTGAGTGCACCAAACTAGCGATGTCGCCGGGGACAAGAGACAGAAGCGGTCGGCAAGCTGTTTTAGTGTGCGGTGATATTCTTCATAGCTCTGTCTGGAGGACACAAGGAGATTTTCTAGGTGCTTCCGGCCGAATTGCAGCGCACCATATTTCCATATTGAAAAAATGCTAGCTAGGGCAGGAACCACCAAATCTCCGGCTCTGCTCGTGATTGTGTTTACGACTTTTCTTAGCCCATCTTCACTGTACATCTGAATGATTCTGTTTGTTACCTCTCTGGTGACGATCTCCGTCCTGATCTCTTCCTCTCGTTCAGTTTCAAGTGATGGAAGCTTCGCGGTCGTTTCCTGAAACTGCTCTTCAAAACCCGCGAGAATATCAGGTAGGATTGGAAGAAACCTATTCAAGGCGTCGTATACATGGACTCGGAGCTCGGCGTCAGACTTGCTTGCTTCGTAGGCCAATGGATCGTGGTCACGGAAGGGCATGCTTTCATCATAAAAGATGGGGAGAACAACTCCCTTGAATGGCATGTAGTCATGCCTGTGGCGCCAGAGAAACTTGCGAATGTCCTCCTCCGTCGCGACCGCGTCAAAAAGCTGTGTAAGTTCTGGGACCGATTGAATGGTCTTCAACGAATTCAGCTGGTCTGAATCACACTTCAGCTTCCTTTTGGAGCCGTCCCTGAGGGTGACCGTTTCAAGAATGTTCATTAGGTCATGGTCATCGATTTTCACAGCCCTCGGATGGGGTCTACATGCCATAAACCTTCAGGTCCGGTATTAGGTCTACTACAGACTATAGACTGTAGAAAGTAGTCAGTTATCTTACTGGCCTTGGGGCGAACCGCAAGATACAAATGCACGAAGTCTGTTAAGATTTATGGATCGTGTAACCTGGAATTTTGGCTTTGGTCTGATTCCTTTCGCGGCCTAGTGGCCCTCTGTTGTATTTAATTTTGATATTGTTGATCCAGCCAGCACGACTAGGTTGCGAAAGATTGATCAACAAAGGAGACGAAGAATCGTCGTGGGCGGGCAGTTGGCGCTTGAGAGAAAACGTTAACTCCCTAGATAGTGATGTAACGAGCGGTCCTGAGGATGGGACAACTCAGGACCGCAAGGGATACAATGAACCCGGTCGTGAACCCAGATCGGGGCAGGGGAGACGGAAGAGCTCGACGCATAGAAGAAGGAAGCCAGGAAGGGAGCGTGGTCCGAGGTCAAATGGCCCTTATCCGTTCCTGACTGAGCTTAAGGTCTATCTGAAGGACGTGGAGCATGCACATGCGGAATCCACACTGACAGACATGGCAAGGAAGCTGCGGCATATCCATGATGTTCTCAAGGAGCTGAAATCGAAGGGACTTGTACAGACTACAAGTCCCCGAAAGATGGGAGAACAAGAGATCTTTGCATTTGTTGCATGGATGAACGCCAAGGATGGCCTGCGTTCAAGGCCTTTGGGCGAAGCCACTCAGAAGAAGACGCTTCACCAGTTGAAGAGCTTCCTGGCGCATCTCGACAATGGCGTAATCGACAGAATGCTGAAGAAGAAGCAGCTGAGGATGCCGCGAGAACGGAATGTTCCTCGTGAATCGTTTGAGGCGGATGAGCTTGCCCAGATTATGACGAGTCTCAAAGAGGCGGCTGCCAAGGGGTCAATGAATGCCTTCGGCGTGTTTGGCCATGCTCTGTTCTGCGGATATGCGGGCACGAGACTCAAGGAGGTCAGGCTAGCTCAGAGAGGCGACTACTTGGCCAAGTTCTATGAATTGACCGTGCTTCATCCAAAGGGCGAGAAGTCCTGGGGAGATCCACGAATAGCACAAATCTGCCCTCCTGGGAGGCCGTTCGCCGACGATTTCATGGCTATGCGCGACCGAGAGCTAAGGAAGTCCGACATCCTTGACAGCAAGGCGATCCCATTGGTGCCTAGAGTCATAGGAGGCAGAGTCGAACGCTGGCCAGATTCGGTCCTTCATAACGTGAAGTGCGAGGTCGAGCGTGACCGTATGCTGCAGTTCGACTTTCGCAAGCTGAGAAGAACTTACGGCCAGAACGCTTTAGATGCCGGTACGCCAATGGACTTCGTGAGTGGAGCTCTAGGTCACGCACACGTGGCGACGACTCAAAGGTCCTACGTCCGTCTGAAAAGCAGTAGAGTCTTTGCGGAGATAGACCGTGCCTATGCGAATGCGTCTGTAAATTCAATCCCCGTTGATTGCGATAAGGCCAGGTGTTCGAAATGAGGAGCCACAGGGTCCACCATCCATGAGAAAAGGACATAAGGGCGGACTACCAGGGAAAGATTCTTGTGCTGAAGAGAACGATTGCAGCAAGGGAGTCGACTTGAATTCTGATTCAGAGAGACCCGTCAAGGCCAATGCTCCTGTCCGAATTCCCCGGATACTGCTCATGATTGGCAGTATTGGGGTGATCCGAGGGGTTCTAGCATGCATCAGGCGTGTAGGAAGAAGAAAAGGAGTTTAGCTCCGGGCCAATTCCCCGCTGATTGAATCCGAGTCCTGACATACTGGCTCCTCAGGGATTCAAATCCCCTTCAGTTTGAATCCTGATGTAAGGGGCCGTAGACACGGAATAGGAATCTTCAAGCCATGAACAGCGATTTATGGTTGAGGAAATGGCGCTTAGATTGAGCAGATCGATTAGACAATTCGGCCTGATAGCTGCAGTGGTGGGCGTAGTGGCCATTCTTGCATTTGCAGCCTATGTTCTTGTCTTCTCGACCATTACGGTGTCCGGCGTGGTGGACCACAAGACGATTGTTGGAATAAGGGACGACTGTCAGTACACCCTTGTGGTCATCGTTCCCTGGGGCATACAGGTCCAGGATTCAGCCCTTCAGAGTCTCTTCTCTGATAAGGATGTCAATTTGACGATTGACGAGTCATTGGAGTGGGATATCAGGTCTTGCGGATATGCAGAGATACGCTACCTAGCTAGCGTGAGATTGTCAACGGGAGACTCGGTCAATGATATTGAACCAGGAGGAACTCTCGCCTACTTCGTTAAGAGAGATGACTTCAACAAACTAGGATTCATTGATAACCACACAATCAGTGTAGAGAAGTTCGAATTCGCCACCATCAGAGATGTGGACAAGGGTTGAACGCCTTCTGATGTGCAGTTACGATGAATCCTGTGTAGAATGATGGAAGGGGTTTGGTGAGGGGCAACGATCCCCTCCTAAAATGACCAAAGCGTTTGCTATCTCTCAACGCGTCTCCTCGGCGAAGGTGCCCTAACAAGGGCATTTTGGACTATGAGCCAGTCATCTTCGTGGTCCATCATCCCAATGAGTCGATGAGAAGAAGCCATAAGAGCGGAATGCCTGAGTAAACTAGATAACAATCCATGTCCATCAACATATAGAGGACTGGCGATGAGGTGTCCGCATTGTGCATTTGAGAGTCCACCAGATAACAATTACTGCGGCCGCTGTGGAGGAAAACTGGGAGCGATGAGTCCTAACTCAAACGTGCCTGAATGGTTGCGTGACGAAGGGAGAGGTGTTGGAGGAAGCCTATATCCTGAGGCGTCCTTCATCGACCCTGCTTCGTGGAGCATTGCCCAGAAGAAGAGATGGACAGCATTGGGTGGCATTGCGATGGCATTCATGGTTACATTCATTCTGGCGATAGCGTTCACGACCACTGACGCATTCACACGAGACCTCTTCTTAATCATGGCCCTTGTCCTTGCGTTCGTATTTGGGTCGATGATTGCTGCCCGCTGCTACAGAATGTCTATCCGCAAGAAGGAACTCGAGCAATGAACCGTCACTGGTGCAAAATGTATGCATGAACCGATTCGGAGAACTCGGATGCGAACATCAATTTTATGAGATTCATTGATTGCTATGATGATTCATTGCGATTAGATCGTGGGTGTACCTGTTGAAGGGTCATGAGCTGAGGATGTTGAAGAGGTTTAGTGAAGGGTAATTAACCCCTCTAAAAAGAACAACGGGTTTGCTACCTCTCAATCCGCTTCCTCGGCGAAGATGCCCTAACAAGGGCATTTCGGGGTGTGAGCCAGTCATCTTGATGGTCCCTAATCCCACAGGGTCCACCAATTCTGAGAAAAGGCCAAAGGGGGGCAAATAGAGGCTTCCCCAGCAAATGATATATGTTCACGATTCAGTGGCAATCATCATGCAATGCATGCAATGCGGTGCCTCCAATCCGGAAAATGCCAAATCCTGTCAACTTTGCATGAACTCTTTGGAGATAGAAGATTACAAAGATCCAGCATTCTACGCAGAGTCACCTTCTTGGAACTCATATGGCAACATCATACTCATACTGGGGCTGCTGTTCACGGCATTCTTCTTGGTGTCGATGCTCCTTGTATTCTTCTTTTGACGGAAGAAGAGAATGAGTTCGAGCTGAGTTTTCGCATGTCTTCCAAAGATGCTGGGGTAAGAAAATGTGATAGAGGCGGAAGAGCTGACTGTGGAAATGGCTACTCAGAATTACTCTTCAGGCGCCATATCTTACGATCTCCTGGCGCGCCATACTGAAAGTAGTGAAAGAGAATCACTGAGGTAAGCATGATCAGCTGACCTATCACGCACAGATACCATCCAAGCTGAAGCTTTGCAGCGAATACAGCGCCAACAGTCATAGTTCTGTACTCCCCGAACACCAGTCCCCAAAACAGAGTCAATGCAAGAGTGACGATCAGTAGGTCCTGAGCGAACTGCAAGATAACCAGACCACTCATCTTGCGGACGAACAAGCACAGAATGACCAGCGCAGTGGACAGGACTGCTATAACAAGCACAAGGTATACCAGTGGTGAGACTTCGGACCCGTTGTTGGAATAAGGACTCTGACCGTACAAGCTTGATGCGGACCCGGAGTTCCAGGCCAGGAAGAATCCCGCCACTGTAATGGCACATCCAAAGACGATGATGGGAATGGATACCCAGAAGAGAGATGCTGTGTGGGATTTCGCGGGTGACAGTCTAATCGAATTGCGATTTCCGTCATTTGACTTACAGGCTTCATGATACATGCCCAGTGTTAGCAGGCACGCGGCCGAACCAGAAAACAACGCAATGAACCACCCAATCACCATTTCGTCAAGTGCAGACCAGAGAACAGATAGATCTGCCGACCCAATTGGCCAAGGCAATTCCCAGTGGACATAGAGCAATGGTCCCGCCAGGGCCAAGCTGTTCAACATCGACGAGGCACGAAGGGCTACGGTATGCTCCCTCTTCTTGGCGATGGCGAACATAGAGAGGAGAAGGGAGATGATTGCGGCCGTAAAGCATATAAAGAGTGCGATCGCCGTGTAGAAAGTAAGACCACTTGAAGGACCGTCCATAAGACTCGGATACAGCAATTCAAGCGGTCCAGCATAAGAGATACTCGCATAGATCCGCTCCCAGGGAAGGAAATATGCGACTATTACGAGAACCTGAGCGAGCGCTAGACAATAGCGAAGCCAGAATGCCTTTGCCTTAACCGTACCCTTCAACGATGCTCGCTTCCACCCAGACATCCATTTAAATCATGCTTTTGCGCTATATTAATATCACTCGGATAGACAAGGATTGTAGCTGGAATGCAGATTCGCATATACCGTGGGAAAGGCCATAGGACCTATTTCTTCTGAGGCGCGCCACAAAACGGGCACTTGCTTGACGTGACCTCTATCAAGGCGTTGCAGTATGGGCATGGATACTTGACAATCTCCCTGACCACTTCCTTCACGATCGTTGGCTGTGAAGAGTGAGTAGTCTCTGCACTCTGGCTTGCCATTCCGCTCTGAATAGCAGTTATCCACGGTTCAGGCGTATCGACTTGGAATTCATGGCGGGGAATCCCTGACATCTCTGTAGTGTCAACTACTACCACAAGAATCGGCTTCTGAACCATCCCAAGGATCTTGTTCGCCCTCTGGACATTCATTGACTTAATTGCCTTGAGCGGAATGGATTGGGTAACATAGTCCTTCCGATTTACCAGACCGCTTCGAGTGACGAACTTGAGCTGCCCGTTCTCCAGCTCAAGAACGCCTGGATTGCCCCTATACCAAGCTGGCGATGAATAGGACAGCACACTCACCTATCTGTTCATCGTTCTGCCGCACTGCGGACAAACCGCCTTGGGAGCTGACAGCAATGCCTTGTGCTTTGGAACGCATCCGAAACAGTAGACCTTCCCAGCGTTCTGTCATCCCTGAGTCTTGCAGATCAATCCCGGTGGCTGCATTAATCCTCCAACCGATTTCCCACAGTTCACACATATGCCTCGCACCATAACCACTCCGACCTGGCATTTTCCTTTCGGCTCATAAGCCTTCCTGTATTCTCTCTTTAGAAAAGGCCATAGAGGCGGATAGGTATTTAGCCAACTGAGGGCTTTCAGCTATCGGGGGATCCAGAATGGCGAAAGCGGCACTTATGATGGGGATTGCAGTCGCTGTTGTTGCTCTGATTATCGTTTCATTGTCGTGGGCATACTACAGTCCAGAGTATTCGTGGGATGCCTCTATACGGGACAGCGACGGCGATGGTTATCCCGATAACATCGATCCATATCCTGATGACCCTGCGAAGTGGACATCCCCTTCGGTGACTCCTACAACATCAATTGCGCATGTCACCGTATTCAACGGCATCAAGTTCATAATTGGCGCAGGCGCTGAGGTGCCTTGGTCAGATGTCACAATCATACTTTCGGATGGGAGCCAACATGAGGCATGGGACAACATCTCGTCATCAGATCTGGATGACACAATCTATGATTCCCAAAGCTACGGAGATGAATATGTCGGCGAGTTATGCGTCTCTCTCGTCGTCACAGACCTAGACGGTAATGGTCGAATGGACGAAATGGACTACTTCACCCTGATAGCAGACGAGTTCTCATATGGGCAGACCTACAGCATTTTCTTGGTCTATGATCCCACTGCAGAGGAAATCACTCGATGCATCTTCACTGGGTAGAGGGTCCTTGTACCGAGAAAACGCCATAGAGGCGGAAGGACATGCAGCGAACGGTCGATAGAAATGGCAAAGAAGATGATTGTATGCAAGAAATGTGGAGTCAAGAATCCAGACTATGCCTTCCGTTGTGGCTCTTGTGCCTCCACGCTCCGCAGTCCTACTGCCAAGGATTCGCGTGCAACTCGAGGAGAACAGACATCAGAGGGCCTAGTCGATTCCGTCGACGGACATATGACCAATGACCGAAAACCGATCTGGCAAACAAGATATCGTAACCGCGTTGCGTTGAACTTGTTCTTGATCGCCCTTTTCGCATTCATTCTTATCATGGACATATTGTCTGGTGCAAGCGCTCTCAACATTGCTGTTGTGCTGGTGTTTCTGGCTCTTTCCACCACGCGGTTCCTCCTTACTTGGCGGAGGATCCAACAAGCGTAGCATCGTTCCTCTGATCCAATCCTATTCAGACGATCATCGACTAGTTGCTACTCCCGTTGCATAGACCCTGGCGAATGTGTCTGTCCAGAAGGATCTCAGGCATTGGACTCTAGTCTCAGCCTATGCAAGCAGGCCAGCGGACTTCAGCTCTTCTGTGATCTTGTCGACGGCAGTCTCGGCATCCTCAGGCTTTCGGGCGCCAGTGCAAACAAGTTTCCCGCTGCCGAACAGAAGCATAACTACCTTCGGCACGTCGAGACGGTACACGAGTCCGGGGAATTGCTCAGGTTCGTACTCGACCTTCTCAAGACCAAGTGTGATAGCCGTCGCATTGAGGTTGATCTTCGCCCCGAGGTTGCTTGTGGCAACGATGTTCTGCACCACGATATCTGGCTCTTTCGTGATCACAACACCAGCAGCTTCTATCTCCTTGACCACCTTGCCAACAGCAGTCTTGACCTGCTCGAGGCTCTTGGCTCCCGTGCAAACGACCTTTCCGCTCCTGAAAAGCAGCGTCGCCGTCTTAGGTTCTTTGAGCCTGTATATCAGACCTGGGAACTGCTCAGGTTCGTATTCCGCACCGTCAAGCGTAATCGCAATCGCCTGAAGATCTAGCTCCACCCCTAGAGATGCTGAGGCGACAACGTTCTCTATCTTAATCACTGCCATAGGATATGCACCGACCTAACAGTAATGCAATGGATGGCTTATATAGTTTATAAATGAGCGCTTAGTCGGCAATGAAGCTCCTCAAAATCGAAAATGTCGATTGTGGCTCATCTTTTATATCCATTTTGGTTTAATTCGAATTGTAGCACGCTGCCCTTATAGCGTCTTCGTCACTATCCTATACGATACCATCATTTCCGGCGAATATCACGCAGCTTCACCTCAAGGGCGATAGTATCGAGCAACATACGGAGGCGTCGTCCCTTGCTTTCCACCTCTTCGCGGCTAACCGAAGAAGACTCAGGACACAGTTCGTCCACCATCACCTCACCGTCGACAGACATGTTCACAGGGTAGATGACGCAGCCTAAGGGCCTACGCGAGTACTCCCTGCATCGCTTCATCCCATGATCGTAGAAGAAACAGTATCCTCCAATGTTGCGCAGCCTAGGTATACTATCAACGCCGCGATTCACGAAATCCTCTCGATTATGACCATTTCTCTCGAGTCGCGCAATATCTGCATCGCATAGCTCCATCTCAGTATCGCTACAGCACTTCTCGCAATGAGAACATCGCATCGAACCTACGAGGTCTGCGGGATAGTTAAAGCTTGGGGCCGTCCGAGCAGATATGTGTTGTGAAAAGAGGCTGGCGCCATTGGTGCGATCGGTCTCCTTGAAATGCCATTTGCATCAGCCTGCAACAGATGTCATTGCAGCTGTTTTCGGCGGTAACAATCCCTCGAATGGTCGTTTACCATACCCACTGCCTCCATGAAGGCGTAGCATATTGTGGGTCCCACGAATCTGAATCCCCTTCTCTTGAGATCCTTGCTCATCTCGATGGCCTCATCGGACGTAGTCAAGAGTCTGCACGATTCTCTCTTGGGAGTCATTGTTGGCTTTCCCCTGACGAATTGCCATATGTATGAGTCGAAGGTCCCGAATTCATGCTGAACCCTCACGAATGCCTTTGCATTGGTTATCGCCGATTCAATCTTCAAACGGTTCCGAATGATGCCCCCATTAGATAATAGCCTGCGGATGTCTTTAGGTCCATAGGCTGCGACCTTCACGGGATTGAAGTCATCAAACGCCTTCCGATAATTCTCCCGCCTGCGCAATATCGTCATCCACGTGAGGCCTGCCTGCGCCCCCTCAAGCACGAGGAATTCGAATAATCTACATTCGTCATGTACCGGCACGCCCCATTCCTTGTCATGGTATTCTATCGAAAGTGGGTCGTCACTAACCCATTCACAGCGCTTCTTCATCCTATCCCACATAAATATCATCAAATGGCGGATAATAGCTTCGCAAATAGAGAGCCGTAATACTATGGATTACCCAACGATGTTGAATTCGACTTGACCAAAATATAGAAAATATGCGACACTCATGATGGTCTGAGGGATTTCATCACCTCATTGGGCCTCAATGAATGATCAATCTATGACGGGAATCGTGTGCCGATGATGACCATGAACAAGAAACAGACTGTGAGCACAGAGGAGGTCGGAAGGAAGCTGCACCTCGATTACATGTACTCCTCCAAGGACGAATATCAGAAGATCCTTGACAATACCAACACCCTTCTGAAACATATACGCAAGCAAAGCCTGGATATCGACAAATTCTTCGACGAGATCATCACGGTCATCAGAAGACGTCTTTGGATAAGAGAAGTCACTGTCGCTCTGTTCAATCCCGAGAAGAGCTGCTACATGTACAGGTACATGGGCGGTCTCAGGAACGATACCTGGGAAGCACATAAAAGCCTATCATACACAAAAGAGGAGCTTGTCAACCCTAATGTGTACAAATCGAGGGAGATCAGCAAAGAGACCATCCTCTTCCTGGCAGAGGACAACCCCTACGGGGAGGGTGAGGCTAAGACATACAATCGTCCTGCGATGCTGGAATCCATGAGGCGCTCGGCTGAGGACAGCATAGAGGGCGACTACTTCGATATCTGGATACGTGGGAAAAACGACGATATACTGGGCTGGATAGAGATATCTGGAACCATTGATTACAAATTTCCCACCATAGAATCGCTGAAATGGATAGAGATACTGGCTTCACTGGCAGGCTTGGCAATAGGACTCTCAAATGTCAAGAATGAAAAGGGAAGAAGATTTTGACCAGACCCGTTCGTTCAAGCCTGGTCGTCGGGTTTTCCTCTGAACTTGTTCCACTAGCGCTTTCTCAGTTTTGGATTGAATATCTCGTCCATTGCATATCCAATGAGGGTGAACCCAAGAACGACAGCCACAATGCACAACCCAGGCACCACAATCCATAAATAGAGGCCTTGGCGAATGGCGAATGCTGCGTCGGCATCAGCAATCATGTTCCCCCAGGTCACCACCTTTGATGAATCGGGTCCGAGTGAGATGTAGCTCAAGGTGCTCTCCGAGAGGATCGAAAGCGCTATCGTCAATATCGCGTTGGCAAACATCAACGGGAAGACATTCGGGAAGATATGCTTCCTGACGATGTAATAGTCGCCCGCGCCTACGGCCTTGGCACGTTCCACGAAGGATCGTTCCTTGAGAGAGAACACCTGCGCCCTGACTATCCTCGCTGTGCTTGACCATCCAGTTATCCCGATGACGAACACGACCTTGGTGACGCTAGCACCTCCTGGCAAGACCGCTGCAAAGACTATCATCAATGCCAGCCAAGGTATGACGAGGAACACGTCAGTGATTCTCATCAGGACGTCGTCCTTTATGCCACCCCAATATCCGCTGAGCAATCCAACACCAGCGCCCATACCCATGGATACCGCTGTAGCCACCAATCCAACTAATAGCGAGACTCTCGTGCCATATACAACTCTTGCTAGAACATCCTGATAGTATGAATCCGTGCCCAGCCAGTGTTTGAGTGAAGGCGGCGACTCCTTTGGTGTGCTGTAATCCTGGTCAAAGGGTCCGTATGCCTGGTCCCAACCGCCGATGATAGAGAGTAATGACATCACCAGTGGAGAGAACACGGCCATCACCACGAATATCATCAGTATTATCAAGCCGGCCATTCCTAGCCGGTTCTTGCGGTATATGCGCCACATTTTCAACGCATTCTTCTTCATCAGGCGCATTTTCTCTATCGTAGGTTCGGATAGACCAATACGAAATCGAGGTTTGGTCGGAGCCTTGCTGTCCTTGGGAATATGTATTGAATCATCCATAGCAATCACTCCATCTTCACCCTCGGGTCCATATAGACCAGCAGCACGTCAGCAATCAAATTAGCGATGATCACTACTACGGCAATCAAGAAAAATGCCGCCTCTAATAATGGAAAATCCTTATCGATGGTGGCCTTCACGGTCAACCACCCTATCCCGGGATAATCGAAGACGACTTCGGCTTGGAAGGCGCCACCTACGACGAATGCGATATCGATCGCAATCAGCGCGACCATAGGAAGCATGGCATTGGGTAGTGCGTGATCCTTCAGGACCTTTCGTTCGGTCATACCCTTGGCCCTGGCAGTGGTTATGTACTCCTCGGTCATCACATCGATCAAAGAACCCCGCATGATGAGGGAAAAAGCGGCAATACTCCCTATGGTCAGGGCCGTAGCTGGTAATACCAAATGCGATAACATGTCTTTGATCGAGATCCATGTGAACTCGAACCTCGTGCCGTACTCCAATGCACCACCAGAGGGGGTCCACTTGAGTTCGGTAGCGAATATGACGATGAGCATCATCGCAAACCAGAAGGTTGGCATTGCATAGAAGAACAATGAAAATGCCATTGATCCAGTGTCGAAGGCGCCTCCACGCTTCCATGCAGCCAGAATTCCAATCGACATCCCGATGACTATCATAAGTATCGACGAAGTTCCCGTGAGAATCAGGGTCCACACCATGTTGTCAAGTATGATGTCCATGGCGGGCCTAAGCGGTTCCGAGATAGCATTCCCGAAGTTGAGTGTGAACACGTTCTCAATGTACTTGAGAAATTGCACATAAATCGGTTGATCGAGCCCGAAATCATGAATGAACTGTTCCTTATATTCATCGGATACCCTAGTATTGTTCCTGAGATTCATCAAAGGGTCACCGGGTATGACTCGGAAAAGGAAGAAGTTCATCACGACTACCATGAGGAGGGTTATGAAGGAGTTAAAGGCCTTTCTTGCAATCAATATCTTGCCGTTTCTCATCGTAGCACCTAATGCATTGTTACCTTGAGAGGACTGAGCACGGATTCCACCTATTCACTATCCACACTTCTCTCCAGCTTATGCACTGCATCCTGGAATGAAATGGAAAACGGTTTGAAGAAGGGGTTTATCACGACACTATCAGGATGTCAGTGGCGGTTCTTCAGGCGGGGATGGTGGCTCGGCGCTCTTCCTGCGCTTCATCATCATGATAGCAGCCAATGCTCCGACTATCGCGATCACCGCGATTATCCCCGCGATGGCCACTGCGCTTATTCCGCCAGAATCATCCTTCACTGGTGTCAGATTCACATTGCATACGGTCGTATTGCCAGCTGTGACCTCCGCGGTGGTGACATTCTTCTCGTATCCAATCTTTGTCACGTTGACGATCACAGTCCCTGCTTCGACAGCGATGAACGAATAGAATCCTGTAGCGTTCGTCGTGAATTTCTTCGTCTTATCGCCATACGTTATCTCCACGGTAGCACTTGCGATCGATGCACCTGTCTCGTTGTCGTATACGTAGCCAGACAGAGTTCCAGATGTCAGTGCCAGCGTAAGGTTCACCCATGTTGTCTCACCGGCAACGATAATGGCATCACCGGAAGCTATTCCATATCCGGTCTTCGATGCATTGACCATATACGAACCTTCAGGCAATGACACCATGTATGCTCCATCGACGTCAGTTGATCTCGACTGGTCACTAACGAGGATTGTCGCTCCTACGATACCAACAGAGTCCTCATCGGACACGACGCCTCTTAGCCATCCACTACCCTCCGCCAAATCGGTTACATTGACGACAAGATCATCCACACCGGAAAGTCCGCCTGGATCTGTGACCCTCAACATCACGCTGACAATGCCAGTCTGGTCGAATTTATATGATACCGTACGACCATCAAGCACTGTGCTGGACAAATCCGGTTCTGTGAACTCCCACTCCCAGGTGAGCGTTTCTGTTGCATCGTTCTCGTCATCCGCTTCACCTGTGAACGACAATGTCTCTCCAACAGTACACGATTGATCCTGGCCCGCGTTCACGTTCTCCGGAGGCATCGGATCGACCCAATCTGCCACAGGCGTGACTTCGAAGAAGAACCACATCGATCCAGGAGTCATACCCGCATTGGCCGTCATGTCTGGATAGTTGGTGAATCTCTCTGTGGTGTATGCATATAGACCCATTGGATAGTACAACACAACATACGGGCACTGATCATAGAGGAGCGCCTGCATTTCGAGGATGATAGATTGTCTTTCCTCTTTATCCACCGTGGTTTGCTGTTCTAGGTACATACGATCATAGGTCGCATTGGACCAGAAGGAGTCAGACCACCGTGTCCAGTCCTGTGGACTCTGCGGAATCTGGTCAGTTGTCTGCGTCGAAAGCATGAAGTTCGGATCAACATCGGTGTCCCATGCCCATATGAACAGATCCATCTGACAGCCGAGCCATAGGTTGTACATCTGCCCCTCGGATATACCCGCAGGAGTAGCCTTTATGCCAATCTCAGCTAGCGAGTCCTCAATGTCAATCGCAGCTGAACGGTCGTCGGTCTTGTCACTCCTGTAGTAGAACGAGAATTCCAGATCGACTCCAGATGTGCCGTTGTCTCTGATATCGTTGCCGTCAGTGTCAACGTATCCAGCTGCGTCCAGAAGTGCATTCGCCTTGGCGATCTGATAATCCCACCTGGTCTCCTCATCGACATAGTAATGCCAATATGAAGTCGCGGTCGGAATAATCGAATCACCGACTTCTGCGAGTCCTTCCATGACGTCGTTGACAATGTAGTCCTTGTCCGTCGCCATAGCGATCGCCTGACGAACAGAAAGGTTGGTAGTCTCGAGATTGTCACTGGCCTTGGGGAAGTTCTCTCGCAGTTCAGGAGAGGCACAGTTGATACCTAGTTCGAATATCGACAGAGCCTTTACAGCCTGTCCCGCGATTCCATCCGTCTCAAGCGTCTCAGTCCAGAGTCTTGCGGGAACACCCATTGCGACATCGATATCATCCGCCCAGAGTGCCTCCATCATCGTGGTATCTGACAAGAATATCTTGAAGAGAACCTGATCGACCACGACCTGGTCGATATAATACTCGTCCCAGGCAAGCATTCGAATCCACCCAAGCGTGGCATCATACTCATCGAGGATCAGCGGCCCAGAGCCGATGGGGCCGTCAGGAAATGCGGTCTGGTCCCATGGATCAATCTTGTCAAGTTTGTCCACATCGACTTCGCTCCATAGATGCTCGGGCAATATCGGCACCATGATGGTCAACATCGTGGCCTTCTTGACATCAGTGGTGATCTGTACGGTGTAATCATCGATAGCAACAACAGGATGCACAATGTTTGACAGATAGTCGATCCAGAGCGCGCATGTGTCTGGATTCTCAAGTATCGTATTGTATGTGAATACTACATCATCTGCGGTCACATCCTGGCCGTCGTGCCATTTGGCGTTCTCAACGAGGTTGAATGTCCAGACGAGACCAGATGCGTCAGTCGTCCAGGATTCCGCCAACTGATCTCCTGGAGATAGGTCCGGTTCAACGGATGTGAGCGTGTCATACACGAGGAAATTTATCGTGTACGATATGCTCAAGGCCATCTTGAATGGATTCAGAGTATCCGGTTTCTGAAGGACTCCAACGATCAACTCGGAGTCCTCTTCAGCTGCCCCAGATTGTTTCGAAACCATTGGGAAGGCAAATAGCCCCACCAACAGAACAAGCGCACATATAGCCGCGGCAAGGTGCCGTCTTCCTGCACCGTAGTTCAGATGATTCACTTATACTAGTCCCCCTACTATCCGCCTGAACCTGGAGAATTAGATCCCCCGGCCCTAAGCAATGCAAGCCGGATTATACAAGATGCTATAAAAACGATGGCATTTACAGACACGAATGCGGAGCATAATCGAATAATGATGTCGATTACCGACGCATCTGAAAGGCCAGAATCAAAATCTATGCACGTAAATAACCATTCGAACTCCTTTTATATTAGGTGCATGCATTTGCGAGTCGCTAGGCTTGACCGGGACGTTCGGCGTGTCCTTATACACCAAAATCGTCGACAGTGGGGGTGACAGCTGGGGACGTCGTAACCGAACCGGCGCCAGTCCAGAAGCCGACAGTGAGGCCCTGTCCGATGGGGTTGAAGGGGGCTATATGCTCCTGCCGGAGGGCGGGGGTGTGTGCCTTTGTCGCGGAGATCGGGTCAGGCCCTGACGGGAGCAGCCTTACCGCGAACTATCAACGCTCACCGGGAAGCGGGACCGAGGAGGTTTCTGGGTCGCTGGCGCATGGAGAGGCCGGCAACCCCAGTGGCCTAGCACTCCTCCTTTTCTCTCAAGAGAGTCGAGCACGGCGGACGCCGCAGCGTGACAGCATCCTTTTACTAGCTCAACCTACCCGAGCGTTTAGGCGCCCTCTCGGATTGGTTGCTAACCGCTGTGTTACCGTGTTTCTCGCTCTTCCTATCAACATGAAGCGCCAGCGTGCTCATAGCTTTTGCGGAGTCGAGCATCCAAAGGTATCAGTCCCGAAATCGAACAGGGTGCGACTCTCACCTTGGTGGATCAAATCGAGTCTTTGTGAGCTGGTGACCACGCCGCAGCGCGCGCCCTGTACGCCTGCGCGCTTGAACCCGTTCAAGACGGATCTGGCCTTGCTTGGCTCACATGTCACGACGAAACCGAATCCCTGATACGCGAGGAGCCATTGCAGGAGGTCGACATTGCGGGGTCTGGGTATCAACGATACATCTACCTCCGCTCCGCACGAGCTTGATTCCAAGAGCATGCCAAGCGTGCCCAACGATCCTGGATTGCTGATATCCTTCCCAGAGCTGAGCATTGGCGCCATCCTGTGCATCAACCTCACAAGTTTCTGGACCTCAAGGGAGGTTTTCATGCTCGTCGTATCCCAGGAATATCTGAGTCCCCGAGTGAATCTTCCTACCAAATCCATCGCGAATATGATCGAATCGCCGGCCTTTGCCCCGGAGCTCAGTAGGAGATGCTCCCTGTCAGTCCTTCCCAGTATCGCCACATCGATCGCGTCATAAATCGTGTCAGGGTGCAGGTGCCCACCCACCATGGGGACACCGAACTTATCACAAGCGGACCTCATGCCATCGACGATCTTCCTGCGTTTCGCCGCATCAGAGCACGATAAGACATTGACTGCTGCCATGGGCAAGCCACCCATCGCGGAGATGTCGTTGACGTTGACAAGCACTGCGCAATAGCCCGCCCATCGCGGATTCTTCTGTATTAGGTCAGGTCGTATGCCATCAGCAGCCATCAGCAACACTTCCGACCCGAACTCCATGGCGGCCGCATCCTCCCCGTGGGTCGCGATCACGCCCTTGGCATAAAGGGGGAGCAGCCTCGAAGCGACTGAGGATATAGCGGATTTCCTGACCACCCCTCGATAGGCTCTGATCGCCTCAACCAGCTTGTCAGCATCTATCATGTCCACGACACCGCCATCTATCGGATACTTCGATTCAGAGTTTGGTCTGGACGGTCTCCTTCATGTGCGATCGTAGGTTGAACCGTTCGGCCACGATCTCCGCCAGAACCTTCATGAACTCCTCTTCGAGATCTGCTTCCACTATCGTCGGTATGTCGCTGTTCGGGACCTTGTATCCCATGCGAGTCAACACAACCTTCGCGTCGGTCCGTTCCTCTGGGGTGGCCTTCCTCCCCTCGATGACACCATCCAGATTGCATCTGCGGACCTCCATATCGAACACAGCCCTCTTGAAGAGTCTTTGGAGACAGTAGGCAGCCAGTGAGGCTCTCTCGGTAGCCGTCCCTGCATTCATAGAGGCGGCCTCGCCTATGAGTTCGTATATGTTCTTCTCCCTGGTGGATGATATTGAGAATACTTTTGCGGGCTTGATATCTCTAGCTCTGAGTATGTTCATGTCTGCGAGGGCCTTCAGATACCCTGTCAACTCAAGCCTATGGAGCTTGATGCCCTTGGTGCCGAGCTCCCGACATATGCCGCTTATCGATGCGGGGTCCTTCTTCAGTATCTCGAGGACGAGTTCCTTCATGTCCTTCTCTGGCGAGAACATAGTACCGGACTTGGTAACAGATTCGGTAATAAAACCCTTTCTCAATTCAGCAGGGCGGGCCCGATCAATTGCCAGAGGATTAGGAATAGCACGGACAACGCGAACATGAGCGTGAGGGTGCCGACGGCTTTCTCCCTCTGCTCGGTCGAAAGGCCTTTCCTGATCTTGCTGAGCAGATAATCCGCCGAATCACGGAACAGATATCCTCCATCTAGAGGTACCGCAGGCAGGACGTTGGTCAGGCCGAGCATCAAGTTCAGCCAGAATATCCAATACAATGAATTGGTGAGGATCCAGAAGGCTCCCGCAGGCATCCACGCGAACGCACCGCTCGGTTCGTAGAGGTCAGTGACCGGTGACCGCAACGGAGCCAAATCAAGGAACGGCAGCGCTATCAGTCTAAGCCAGGACCTGGAGAAATCGTCTAGATTCCTGTCGCCATCGAATGGATCGGAAAGAATAGCCGCATAGTAATCGGCATCTTCGACGTCGAGCCCCATGTTGAGGAAGCCCGCCCCGAGATATCCCTGACCATAGAATGAATCCTCGTTGTCCGAGGGGTAGAATTCATCATAGAAATCGTACTTATCTGAAAGCGTGAGCGAAGTTATCGTCTCATTGAACTGGAAGGATTCGCTCGCATCATCGTAGCTCATGATGGAGACATTGACGACCTGGTCCGAGTGGGTCGCCACCATCGCCTGCCTCAGGTCGTCCAGGTTCCTGAGCTCAGTATCGTTCAACGAGAGGATTACCATCCCTGCATGCAGGCCGCCGATGTTCGCAGCATAATCCTTCACAGTGTACGAAACGACTAATCCGTACACGACACCCGAGGCAGTCAGATGTTCTCCAGAGAAGGTGTATTCGACATCCACCAAGGAGCCAGGGGCTATGGAAGATAGCTCATCGAGATCTTCAGCAGAGGTCAACCCGACACCGCCGACGGAGGTAACCACGCTCGAGGTCGTGACACCTGCGAAATTGACAGGCGAACCCTCCACCACACCCATGGTTAGAGCCCCATCCTCGGCAGGTTCCACGGAGGCCATCATGACGCCTGAGAACAAGGATAGTACCACAATGGCGACGATTATGTTCGTCGCCGGACCCGCCGCGAAGACTCTCGCCCTGATCTTCCGCGTGGTCGACCGCAGCTCCATCTCATCAGGTTCCACAAATGCTCCCACGGGGAACACGAAGAAGAGCACTCCCAGGGATACGAGCTTCAAGTTGCCCAGGCGGGTCATGATGCCATGTGCCAGTTCATGCACGACGATGGCGACCACGAGCCCCAGTATGCCGTATCCCAGAGGTATGATAGGGTTTATTCCCGGGATCCCAAGTATCAGCTCAGGGGAAGGGGCTTGCGCGACCTGGTCGACTATGGTCGCCTCCCACAAGAGGAGCACCATGATAATCACCATGGACCCTGCACATATCCATAGTGACAGCTTCCCATAGATGGTCCAGAGCAGCTTTCGTTGTGATACTCGGTCGATGAAGTCCCTGCCCTTCTGGGTCTTCATCATTATCATCGGACCCATTAGACTCAAGTTGTGACGTTCGAGCCATTTGGTCCTGTTCAGAACGTATATCAGAAGAATCCAAGCGATGAACACTATGAGCGCGATAAGGTATCCGTTCATTTCAGGTGACCAACTGTCTGCGCATCAGGATACTGATATTAATTGGTTTCATTCTTTTTCGTTGTGATCATCTGGGGAACCAGGCACTTCGGGGCGATGTCGGGCCCATTCCTCATCCGACAATTCATCGTATACATCCGTCGAATGATCCACATCCACCTTGACTGCCTCATCCATCTGCGCCAGTCTGATGATCTGATCCTTCTTCAGTATCCAGAAATGAATCCGCCAGAGCTTGCCCTTCTTGATCAGGACCTCTTCCTGTGTCGTTGTGAGCATTCCGGCCTCCTCGAGCATGTAGAAGACATCTCGATCCTCTGGAGTCAGTCTATTATCGATGACTTCGTCTGTGTATCCGAAGAAACTCATCAGGTATTCTGCTAGCTTCGCGATCTCCTCAGAGGACATCCCTTTCTTGCCGATGGTCCTCTTGAGAGCTAGTTCCACCTGCTGCATGGTGACAATAGTCATCCCAATCCCGAAGATGAAACTCAGTACACTCCTATAAGACTGTCGAATAAGAATAATGCAGAGGTCTATGTCCGGGACCTGTGATCCACGACTTTGAAATCAGGCCCAGAGATGCCGGCAATGATACGCTCGGCCCAGTGCAACTTCCTTCGCTTGACTGCCAATGTCTTCCCCGGCTTGGACGAGGGGTTGTCGAAGTCGAATCCGATCAGATGCGCCTTCTTTGCCCCCAGCTCCGAGGATATGCACACTGCTCTGTCCCCGTCAGTGAATCCACCGAAATTGTAGAGGCCTGTCACCGGTTCGCACTGACATGTCCCCACGATCGGCCCAGTGAATAGTGGGACATAGGCCTTGAGCGACGGGACGTTGTCGCCGTGGGCATGTACGAACACCACGGTCCCCTCCGCGTTCGCGTCCACCTGGTCTCCGACCACACCATCCAAGTCGGTCACGATCAGCTTAGGCTTGATTCCAGAATCCAATAGGTGCGTGGTTGCGCCATCTGCCGCGATCACGAAAGCCTGCGAGGGGATGGATGACAATTCATTCGAGAGGCACTCCCCTCCACCGCAGACATACACCTCATCCGGAAACCCTCTCAGGAGGTAATCCATGACTCCAACGCAATCAGTCGCTCGGGGCATCAGCAGTTCGGCGAGGGTATGCGCAGATACGATATCCTCATCTTCGGAGAATCCGAACTCGGAAGAGATATGCCGGTAGATCGGCATCCAATCCGCGAGTCTCAAGAGGTCACGCTCCGGACGCCTGACGCGTTTTGCCCGCCTCGCTTCTGAGAGATGCGTTCAATACTGAGCTGAATATGGCGATTAGGATACCGGTTATCATCTCTGCGATTACCACGGTGAGGTCGTAGTCTCCATATCCGATGAAATAGGATAGGGCGTCTGCGGAACCCTGGACGATGAAACCCGTTGCGAGCACGGAGACCATCATGACGATGAACGACCAACGGATCTTTCCCGTCTGCATGAATGTCGTGACAGACTTGCCCGATTCGAAGGCGAACACGCCGAATACGATGAACCACACAGCACCGGATACGAAAATCAGTATCGAGATGGCCAGGCTCCGCTCATGCGACAGGAGTGATTCACGATATACCGTGGCCATATCGAACCCTATCAGCAGGCCTACAACCCCGAGGACCAGCCCTATTATTGCGAACGGGATCGCAAGGCTTCCCTGTCTAATGGATCTCTTGGTCCGGACGATGCGCTCGCGCAGGGCATCCGCCCACCTGTAGGACCACCCCAGCAGGTACAGCCCAAGGACGATGCCTATGACCCCGACGGCCATCTGAGAAAGCAGACCGATATCTTCGTAATTCTGTTCTACGAATTCCACGATCTTGACTATCAGCGATAGCATGCCCCAGATGATGAGCACGAGTGAGAGAGGGACTACCCATTTCCGTCTCATCTTCTCGTCCTGGAGGGTCTTGACGATGAGGTAATATGTGCCCTCGATGCTCTTGCTCTGCTTCACGTAGACGCGCCGTACAGAATCGATCTTGATCCTCGAGGAAATCACGGGGTATATCGCCTCGTCCTCGACCCCGTCACTGACGAGGATGGCACGGTCGGGTTTCACGACCTCAAGGACGTTCTCCAGCTGAGTAGCGAGTATGAGGTCGGATTGGAAGCCCACATGCGAATCACCCGAGATGGTAGCTATCTCCGCGTCCATACCCCGTTTCACAAGGTCGTCGTAGAGCTGCAAGCCAGACAGGATGGTGTTCGTGTCGACCTCCTCGGGGTCCGCAAGTCCGAGCGCCAGTGCAGATTCGATGTTCTCTTCTCTACCGATGACAGGACCGTTTATACCCGCCTTTGAGCCTAGGTCGTCATCCCTGTCTACGCATAGAACGAGAATCCTCATCAGACCCACCTAATGGCCCGCAGGGTTATTTTACTCTGCGCCTGGGAGATACTGGCTCAGACAATCATGGGTTTGGTTAAAAATGCTTATATAATAACCACCGATTTATCTGTATGATGGCCAAAAAATTCGACCGCGCCGAACCCAAGAAAGAATGCCCTAGTTGTGGTCTCGGCGTTTCACTCGAGGCCAACATATGTGAATTCTGTGGCTGGGACTTCGAAGAGGAGGATGAGTGGATACTCCAGATCGAGAAGCTCGAGAGGGAGCTCATGCTCGAGAAGCAGAAGTTCGAGCCCGGTTCAGTCAACCACATGATAGAATCAACGCTCAGTAATCCTGTCCTTGATAGAACCGAGACGCGTTGCGATGATGATAAGCCCGCGACTGCTAGCGACCTCCTTGCAGGTGGAAGAGCAGCGAACAACCCGCCTGTGAGAAGGGTACAAGAGCCAGCATCCGTACACATGGCACATCCTAAGGCGGCGATGCCGAAGAACGAACCCAAGGTCGCCGCGGAACCCACTCCAAAGACAAGGACTGTCAGGAGCGTCAAGAAACCATCTCCTGCGCCGGTCGTCGAGCCCGAACCCCTGGTCGAGGAGCAGTCGCTCCCCGAATTCGTGCCGGAGACCCGAGCACCCGCTCAGAGGACTATCAGGAAGGTGCGGCAGGTGGCTGCACCAAAGCCCGCGCCGATGCCCGTGCCAACGGAACCTCCGAAGAAGACCCGCGCGATCAGGCGCGTGAAGGATTGAGATGACGGAATATCGGTCCGGCACCACCGCTCTTGTTAAGTACGGATTGGATTATTATCTCAATTCCCGGGGAGAGTAGATAATTGCGCATTCGTTGGCATGGCCATGCGTGTTTTGAGGTCGGAGGGAGCGTCGATGTCGTCACGGACCCTCACGATGGTAAATCGATCGGCATACATGCACCTGACGCCAAGGCAGATCTAGTGTTGATATCTCACGGTCATTTCGACCACAACTGCCCTAAGGCCGTCGAGAAGGAAGATACAACGGTCATATCGGATCCGATCATGACCGTCGAGCAAGGGGTCAGAGTGGAAGGCATAGAAGCCGACCACGATGATGCTGGAGGGAAGAAGAGAGGAAAGGTGACCATCTTCAAGTTCGAGCTTGACGGCATGTCCTTCTGTCATTTGGGTGACCTCGGCCACGAACTCGACGATTCGACGGTTGAGCAGCTTGCACCGATCGATTTCCTGTTCGTCCCTGTCGGGGATGTGTTCACGATAGGACCTGAATCCGCTGTGAGAACGATAAAGAAGCTCGGACCCAAAGTGGCAGTGCCCATGCATTACCGCACTTCGGGCCTTTCCCTATCAATCAAGCCTATACAGAATTTCCTCGACCTCTGCGACAAGGGACAAGTCGTCAGAGTCGGCAACGAAGTCGACTTCTCGTCGGAAGATCTACCAGAGGAAGGCACGGAGATCTGGCTGTTCTCGCTTTAGCCAACCACATCAGTATAGCCCTAGACCGTCCTCTAGTTTACCCAGCTCTATGGGGGTGCTCTTGCCACCGATGTACGCACCCTTGCTGTTCGCAACGGCGCATGCACCGAGGTACGGCGTCCCGTAGTTCAATGTTGCAAGCGCGGCAGGCACTTTGAAGAACGCGGATATCTCCTTCAGCTCGTCCTGCGATGTCCGCGGGTGACATACGATGCCCTTTGATGTCACAATAGCTACTGAGCCCACAGTATCTATGCAAGCGATGGTCCTGCGCAGAACCTCAACTCCAAGGGTATCTTCTATGATCTTAACAGATGATCGGGACGCATTGAGATTTACAAACGCCCCATGATCGTTGGCCAATATGTTATTCCCGGCGGCGTTCAACTTCTCCTCCATTATGCCTACCCTGAGGTCCTTCGGCAATCTCTTCAATTCGGACTTATCGGCGAAGTTCGTCACGACTATCCCGTTGGAATTCATCGAAGCGAGCGAACCGATCAAGACGGAGCCAGCGAGATACGTGCACAGGACATCGACGCCTAGAGCCTCCTGCAAATCGTCCTTGACCCAGGGATCGGTCGCCTCGGGCAATATCGCCAGTTTCTCACTGGCTGCGCAAAAGACACCCACATAGGGACTACCCATCATCATGCCGATCTTGAGCATCGATTCTACTCCGAAAATCCTCACTCATCAGGAAGGGACACTTCGATCAGACCATCCTCGAACCGGATAGCCTTTACGCGCACCTTGCTGGGAGGATTCTCAATACCCTTCGACCACAGAAACTCATTCAGACGGTAATCGATCCATACATCCTTCTTAGGGGCATCCGCCTCATCCGAGGGGGCCCTGTCGGCCAGATGTCGGAGGACATATTCCTTGATCTCCTTGATAGCTCTGGGCGCGCGCTTCGTCTTTGGCACATTCCTCGTCATGGGTAACGGAATTGTGAAAACTCTCTCTACTTCTTCGACCATGGTAAGCCCTCACACCTTCAACTTGGTCCTTCTCCAGTGCCTTCGCTTCGGATGCCTGAGGAAGGTTCTGTTCGTCCTCATCATGACCCAGGCAGGGACTCTCCTGTTACTCTTGATGGCCTTCATTAGCCTGAGTTTTCTAGCAGTCGGTTTGTGCTTGGACATCGGGTCATCTCCTCTCAATCTTGATCTCTCTTTTCGTCGGCATGATCTTCCGCAGCAATTGCCTCAGGGTGTAATCGTCTATCTTCTGGTTCACCCGTCCCGATTGGACTAGCGTTATCAGCTGGTTCTCGACAGACTCGACCAGGTCGGGTCGGGTCATGCGCAAGTTGGCGAGCCTTTCTCTCGCCTCAGGGGTCAGTATCTGCCGCATGACCATGGCCTTCTGGGCGTCTACCTGCTTCGTCTGCTCATGCGCCATGGCCTCCTGCTGTGCTCTCAACTGGAGTTCCTGGATCTTGCGTTGCCTCAGAGCCGCTAGCTCATCTTCGTCTGGCATATCGCTCACTTAAAGATATTTTGTGAGTTCGGGGTTCTTGGCCGCAAGTTCCTTCAGGACCACGGTGGACACGCTGTCCACTAGTTTCTGGCCCATGGGGGAGATCTTCCTGCCTCCGTCCCGCTCTTTCTGTATCAGTTGGCTTTTCTCTAGCAATTGAATCGTCGAACGTGCTATCGAGCGCGAGCCCCTGACCGCCTTGTCGGGTTTGGCGCCGCGGTCCGCGTAACCACCATAGCAGGCGGCGAGCCTCGTCGAACCCATCGGACCGTCGATGTATATCTTCCTGAGGACGGCAGCGGACCTGATATACCACCAGTCTTCCTGCACAGGACTCTTTTCCTTGTGTCGTCCGGTCTTGACATATGCAGCCCATTCTGGCGGTTTTATCGTCTCGATCTTCTTCAGCTCTTCCGCAAGCCTTGGAATGAGCTTGTCTGCGGGCACATCAAACGCCGTAGCCATTGGATTACCTCAAACGAGTGTGACTTACATACTGAAAGCATGTGCCACATGGGTGGCAAAACGCGGATAAGTTGGTGCTCATATTTAAATGCTTGTTGCCTATCGATATCGCCAGCATATGGACCGTATCTCTTTGGTAGCATATACACGACCAGGGGAAAAGGCTTTTGAGAGAAGTCGATGCTTGTGGCAGCCGTGAGAACTGTAATCGGCATCACGGGAGCATCGGGAACGACCTACGGCATAAGGCTTCTGAAAGCGCTCCCCGGCCATAAGACCGTCATCTTGTCCGAGGACGGGATGCATGTGGCCAGGATCGAGATGAACCTCGATAGGATGGACATAGAAGCTCTGGCAGATTGCCATAATGACAACTCAGATCTGGCAGCTCCAGTTGCATCGGGATCGAGCAGATTCGATAATGTCATCATAGCCCCTTGCAGCGTATCAACCATGTCTAAGATCGCCTGCGGGATATCGGACACGTTGATAACGAGAGTGGCATCGATCGCATTGAAGGAGAGGCGGAAGCTCGTCCTGCTCGTGCGCGAAACCCCTCTGTCGACGATACATCTGGAGAATATGCATAGGCTCTCAGCAGCCGGTGCCGTCATCATGCCCGCAAGTCCAGCGTTCTATCCGAACCCAGATACGGTCGATGACATGGTCGACTTCCTCGTCGGGAGAATCCTCGACGTACTCGACATAGAGAACTCATTATACAAGCGCTGGGAAGGAGAGTAGGTCCGTCACAGGTAATCGTGTACCTCGTCGAACTCGTCGCTGATGATCTTGTACTCATCCTCGGGAATGCGTTCCTTGTTCACTGGGACGATGACCGATGCGCCGTGAATCGCGGATAGGTCGTTCACCCGCTTCACGAATGCCAGCGCCGCTTCGAACCCGTTTTCAGATAGTATGACCTCAAGGCCCTCTATCAGCAGTCCTGAGCGCTTCGTCGTCATCAGGAAAGTGGAGACGGTCTCCATCGCGTCCCCGTCCAGGTCGTGGATGTTCACGCTGTCTATGTCGGTGGTGCTGTCGCACATGCATTTCACGTCGAAATCATCGCCGAGGTCGTGTTGCTCGCGCACCTTACCTGGGAATTCGTTCGTCATGATGAGCGCGGGTCGTCCAGAAAGTCCCATGGCGCGTATCATGCTGTATCCTCTTCGTGAATCGATGTCCACGATGATGTAGCTTCTACCGCCCTTCACCTCCTCCTGGAATGCACCACATCTAGTGCACTGAAGAGTATAGGGGTCTTCTTCGCCGGTTGACAGGAAGGTCTCATCACATGCCTTGCACTGGATCGACCGCGTGTGCTCTGGGAACAACACCTCGCCGCATTGCGGGCACGCCTGCGCCTTCTCCGCACAATCCATGTGCATCTGATGTCCGCAGATGCATTCGTAGAGTTCCTTCTCCGCATCAATCGGACGCATGCACATCTGACATCTCAGCATGTGGGAATCGTCATCCTGCTTCACGACCGCCTGCTTCACGGGGATGACGAGATCATCCGGTATCTCTAACGTCGCACGGTCATAGAGCGTCTTGGAGAACACGTAGCTTGCGAAGATGAACCCGGGCACCAGGAAATACATGTAGGAACCGTAAATCATCGTGCCCCTGCTGGCGAATGAGAACATGAATGGGAGCACATAGAACAGGGAAAGGATTCCGACCAGCGCCCATGTGAACCATCTCACAATCGGGAGCTGCTTGGCTGAACCTCTGAAACGCTTCGGATGCTGCATCAGATACTTGCTGAACCTCTTCGCCGATATCCTCAATATCAGTATGCATCCGAACAGGAGCACTATGAAGGATATCTGGCTGTTCTCATAGATGCTGAAAGGCTCATAGGTCATGGTCTCTTGGACGGCCGACTCGCCCGGAAGAACCTCGCCCTCAAAGGTATACCAGATGATCGTACCGATGGGGGTCCTTAGCTCGCTGATCTTTCCTGCAACCAGATCAGGGGATGTGAAGCTGCTCATGCCGAACATCATCACCCGGTCCTTCACTATCAATGTGCCATCGAATGTGAAGCCGGTGACAGTGTTGAGTGCACCAGCGAAGGTCTCCAACGGAACCTCCGATGGCCTCATGAGCTTCGTGACGCTCTCGCCTATGCAATTGAACCTTATGCTGATGGACATCACATCGGTAGAGGAATATCTCGTGTCGACTATGCCCGATGTGGCATGTCTTAATTCGTAATCGGTCATGTTCTCGAAGTCGGTGGGACTATTGATCGTCATGCCCCAATGCTGCCTGCCGGCCAGGGCATCCGTGAACGCGACAAGAAACGCTCTGGCCTCGGACACTTCGAGATACTGGTTATCGTTCGTGTCGAAATTTGTATAATATCCCCTGCTTTCGAATATGGATTGACGCAATTCGATGGCAGGGACGCCTTCGAATGTCAGCTGCACCTTGCCATCGCCTTCCATCGTGTCCAGGACGGTGAACGACATCTTCGATTCGATAATCATCACGTTCCCATCGTGGGCGGATGTTCCCATGGGAACTGAGACGATGAGTGCCATGCACAAGAAGAGGACCAACATTGCTGTCCTGAAACGCATCATGAGGACCAGTATGGCAGTATCTGGTCAGATTGCTCTTAATGCTTTCGCATCTCATTATCACGCATCACAAGCAGAAGCCCTTGTACGGTAGACCTTCGGAATCGACATGGATTCCCTGGATCTGCGGCAATAACGGAACCGGGACGATGCATCATGCAGCTATTCGGCATATACTGCGGGCCGACCAGGCTTCGCAAACCTGCTACGTCCTTTCGGGTCAACCAACTCGGGGTCGTCGACCGAACGAACTTCGACCGCACATCCGAACTGCTCGCCCAGGAAACCGCTGGCGGCTTTGAGTACCTCGAGCTCGTCGAATTTTGCAGACAGCATGACTCGGTCATGTTCGGCAGCCCTCGAAACCTCCTGTGCGACATCCTTTGCGAAAGCAGGTATTGCCTTCTTCATCTCAGGAGTCTTCGCATCGGGCATGGCAGCCTTTATCAATGCGGACACATCCACCTTTCCTTTCGGTTGACCGAGTGCAGCTGATAGCATCTCGATCTTCCACGATGGAGCCACCATGATGGAGATCTTCGTAGGGCTCATGCTCGTGACCTTCAGGATCTCAGATACATCCTGCATGAGATTCTGGATGAGCTTCTCCTTGGCCTCCTCCGATATCACTTCATCGTTCCTGCTTCCATCGGAGAGTCGGTGCAGAGATACGAACGGCTTCTGGCCTATGTGTTCCCATAGTTCCTCGGACAGATGAGGTGTGATCGGAGCCATGAGCGGTATCCAGGTTCTCAGCGCATCCATCAGGACGCTCCTGCTCTTTCCGCCTCGTCTGAGGTACCATTTGATATCCTGAGATATCTCGAAATACACTTCGTTGGAGTACGAGCGGATATCGTAGTCTGCCATATGCTCGTGGAGCTTGGCCAGGCGCATGTTCAACCTCGCCAAGAGCCACGCGTCCATTCCGGTGCTCTCCTCGGTCCCTATCCTCAGCAGATCATCCACAAGGATCCAGGTCTTCTCCAACCGGTCGCTGTAGCTCTCGACCTTCTCGTCATCCCAAGCAACATCGACGAAGAGAGAGGATATGTGCGCATAGAAGAGCCGCATCGCATCGACCCCGAACTTCTCTGCAGCATCGGGGATCGGCTGCGCGCCACCTTTCGATTTGGATATCTTGCTACCTGTAGATGTGATGTACCAGTTGACCATGATCCCGTTCGGGCGGTGCTCCGGCCTCAAGATCGCCACATGGTTCATCAGGAAGACCGGGAAGTGAACGGTCATGTGCTCCTTGCCCCCGAGGTTGATGTCGAGAGGATACCAGTACTCGAACTCGGCCCTCATCATGCCGAGGGTCTCCACGGATACGCCCGATTCTGCCTCGACGACCGTCACATCCCCTTCACCAAGGATCACATAATCGAAGAACTTCTCAGTCATGCCATCGGGTTTTATGATGCCTTCGTTGGCGTATCTGGACAGGACATAATAGACAGGATACAACGTGCTATCGGCGATCGCCTCGATTATCCATCTCTGGTCGAACGGGAATCTCGTACCGAGCCAATTGCCAAGGCGGACACATGCTCTCTCCCTGTACCATTCTATGACGTTCTGTATGTTGTCGAAGTACTCCTTGGGCAGGATCTTCATCGTCCTTGCGTGCTCTTTCGACCGCTCCTTCAGGCCAGGGTTTGCATAATCGATGAACCATTGGTCGGGTATCTTCCGTACGAGGACCTTCTCACCGCATCGGCAGATGACCTCCTCAGACAGGTCGCGCATGATCGCCGCTTGGCTGCCAGAGAGCATCTGCGCCCTTATCGCATCCTTAGCGGCCTCGACAGGCTTTCCTGAGAACTCTCCACATGAAGAGTTCATGACACCCCTGTGGAAGCCGGCCTTGTAGACCTCCTTGGTCGCCTCATCCAATTTGGGATCGGCCATAGTCGAAATGCCCATCCTCTCGCATATCTCGACCGCGGGCATCGGCCCCCAGCCTGGTGTGTCTATGATCGCGATCGGCTTCGCACCCTCTATCATCTCATCCGTCAGATTGTACCGGGCCCTCATATCGGAGTTGCGCTTGAGCTCGACCAGACCGATCCAATCGACCGGTGCATCCGATGGGACACTCATGACGAGCCCGGTGCCAATGTTCGGATCGCACAGATTCGACGGGAACACAGGGATCATCTTGCCCGTGAATGGCGCCTTGCACCTCTTCCCCATCAACGCGCTGCCGTCCGTCGAACCCAGCACCTTGACCGAATCCATCTGCAGCGCGAGCTTCTCGGCGGCGGGTCTGCTGACCACCCATGTCTCGCCATCAACCTCTGCATCGACGTATTCCACATCAGGGTTCACCCAGAAGTTCGTGAGGCCGAACACGGTCTCAGGCCTCAGGGTCGCTGCAACCAGATTCCTGCCGTCATCGAGATCGAACTTCAGCAAGGTGTATTCCAGCACCTCGGCGGTCCCGCCCTTCTGAATGTCGGTCTCGGAGGCATCGATCGCAACCGGCCCATGCTCAAGACAGGCCGGTGCGAAATATGGTTTCTGAATGAGCAGTCCATGTGCCTTCAGCTTGCGCATCTGCCATTCTATGAACCTGGAATAATCCGGATATGTCGTGCATGTGAACCTGCGCCAATCAGACATGAAGCCGAACCGCTTCCAATAATCATTCACATAGACCTCGTTGAAGAACCTGACGACACCATCTGCGTTCGCCAGAGATTCGATCGTCTCGGATGTGCACCCATTGGCTTCCAGTATTCCGATAGTTGCTGGATCCCCTCGCTCCACCTTACGAGCGAAACTGATAGCGCCGTTGCCAGTAGAATGCGTCCCCACAGGGAACAGGACATTGTGTCCAGTCATCATCTTGTACCTGACGATCGCGTCGGTGATGGTGTATCCCCTCATATGCCCGACATGGAGATACCCTGTGACACCAGGGTATGCGAATATCATGAAGAATTTCTTCTTTCCAGGCACGGGATTCGATTCGTTTATCCTGGCCTTGTACCAGGCGGTCCTCCATTTGGCTTCCATCGCCGAGAAATCCAGTGTCATCTTGGTCAGCCAGCAATATGACGGAAGGGTTGATACCAATAAAAGGTTTCTTGAGAAGCCGATATCCTCAGGCTCCGCGCCTCTTGCTGTGCAAGAAGAACGCAGCTGGACCCGCAGTCGCCGACACCACTCCCACGAGGCTGAGCACAAGCCCGATGAACAATGGCAGGGAGGATGAGCTGAAGACCTCATGGGATTCGGATGTCGATCCATCGCTACCCGCACTGACCGTTTCGAGTGAGGATAGAGAGTATACTGTTATGACGAAACCCATGACGAACAATGCTATGCCGACCCCCACAACGATAGGTGTTCCCTTCAGCTTGAAGGGGCGCTTGCGGTCGCTATCATCATTTGATGCCATCTAGTAGATTCCCCTCTAGTCTAAAAGATGCATACAAGATGCTGTTGATAAAACTTGCCGGTGTCCATGGACATATTGGTGCAATCATGGACCCGTATGACTGGCAGACCAATTTGAGGGCCACGTTTCGACCGGCCAGGTGATTGGGTATGACATTATCAGACGAAATGTGACATTTTGGATACCTATATATATGATTGTATGACATATGTTCCTTCTGCGTCAGCAAATTGGGATGGGATGCACACATGAACGACCCGTTGGAAAATGAACGAATAACTCTTCGCCTTGATTCGGAGGATCTCCGGCTCATCGACGAGTTCATAACGAACAGCAACGAGTTCTCCAACAGGTCGCAACTAGCACGCGCGGCAATACGCGCATACGTGGATGCAAAGCTAGGGTGTGCAGAGGGAGCGAGCAACAAACCGAACGAGGTGGTCGTGGAGCTACCACCTCTAGTGATGGATACCGTAACACACCTCGTGACTGAGGGCGTCTACAATTCGGTGTCCGAGGCGCTAAGCGACTGCGCCCGACACCACTTCCTCCACGCGGAGCACGTGGAGACCATAAAGAAGGACGTTACGCAGCTGAGGAGCACGGTTAAGGTCGTTCCCCGAGCTTAGGCACTGTTTGTGGGCGCCTTGGCATGGTTGGGGGATTCTCTCAGTTGAGAGGACCCTCTCTCGAATGTCAACGGTGAACGGAGGCCAGAAGGATGACGGCGGAAGAAGGGAACAGCACGGAAGAGATAATCAATTCATTGGGAGCGAGTCTGGGCGAACCGACGATAGCAGTTGTTGGCTGTGGAGGAGCGGGCTCGAACATCGTACATCGCATGTACTGGAAGCACAACAGGGTCGAGACCGTTGCCATCAACACGGATGAGGAGCACTTGAGAAAGACGGATGCCCACAGGAAAGTGTTGATAGGCAAGAACGTGTCCTTCGGCAAGGACGCCGGCGGTTACCCCGAGATCGGTGAGCACTGCGCAGAGAAGGCTCGCGAGGTCATACGAGAGGCGATAAAGGGCTACGACATCGTGTTCGTCGTCGCAGGAATGGGAGGCGGCACCGGTACGGGCGTAGCACCCATAGTGGCCAATGTCGCCAAGGAGATGAACGCGATCTCATTCGCTGTGCCGATACTTCCATTCGAGGTCGAGGGCGCCAATCGCATGAAGACTGCGGTGGATGGGCTCGCCAAGCTCAAGGATAATGCGAGCTTCACAATCGTGCTCGACAACAATAAGTTGATCGGCCTGGGAGACTCTCTGTCAGTCTCAGACGCTATGGGAGTCATCGACCGGAGCGTCATGAAGATCGTGGATTCCGTTTCGCAGCAGACCAGCTCGTATGTGAGCTCGCTCATGGAAGAGATATCAGGATTCACGGATACGGATGCATCGGAAGAAATGCCGCAGACCATGCCTTCAACGATGGAAGGACCGATGATACATGCGGATCTGAACCCGATGCTCAACAATTTCGGGCCTGGCTTCTTCTGAGAAGCCCATGGACGAACGATCGGAGGGATAGCCCATGAGACGCATCCTCAATGATTCCGGAAATTGGCTTAAGACGATTGACGAGTCAGAATGGAACGAAATCAGGAAGGACTATCTCGAAGATGAGATCAGAAGCATATGTGAGCCTTTCGTCTTCGACCCGGATTCCGTCCCGGAGAATGAGGAGAAGTCGATCGGTTCGGTGTTCGTGCCTGCACGGTGTGGCACCGGAAAGCGTCTGAATGGAACCATCGGCAACGTGATGATGAAGAGGGTGTCTCATGATGATACGCACAGCTTTGAGGTTCACGTGAAGGTCTGGACCGCGTCCGGTCGCGAACCTCCGAGATTGGCAGATGTGCACGCGTGGAGATTCGATTCCGTACACGAAGCGGAGCGATTCATCTCGCCGCCGTCGAAGAATAACTTCGCTTGGGTATGATGATCGAACGAGAAACCCCTTCCGCGGGTGTTTTCAGATAGATTAAGACGACAAATGGTTTCTAGTCGCAAAGCGCTAACCATCTCGATGAAGGCTGGCTTCGTCATCAATCCGATCGCCGGCATGGGAGGACCTGTCGGTCTGAAGGGTACCGACGGAATCGATGCGGTTGAAGAGGCCATAGATCGAGGCGCAGCCAGGACGGCTGAACGGAGGGCCATCGACTCATTGCAGGGAATCAAATCAGCAGAGCTCCCCATAGAGTTCGTCACCTGTTCTGGAATCATGGGGGAGACCGCCCTTACCGCAGCCGGATTGGAGGCTCGCGTTGTCTGCAAATCCAAGCCTGAGACGGATTCCGCGGATACCAGGAACTGTGTGGCAAGGTTCATCGACGAAGGAGCTGAGATAATCATATTCGTCGGAGGAGACGGGACCGCGAGGGATGTTTTGTCCGTAGTTGGCTCAAGGCTCCCGATTCTAGGCGTTCCGGCAGGAGTCAAGATGCATTCCGCAGTCTTCCTTAACACACCCCAGGCCTTGTCACAGGTGATGGAGTCGTTCCTCAGATCCAGATTATCTGAAGAAGCCGATGTGATGGACATAGATGAGGAGGCTTTCAGGGAGGGCAGGGCGATAAGTCGCCTATTCGGGGTGGCGCGGGTACCTGACGACCGCGTCCACATGCAGACTGGAAAACAGTCCTTTGTTTCAGGCACGGCGGACGACGAAGCGTTGGAATTGGGGCGGTACATCGTCGACACGATGGAGCCTGACATCACGTACATAATTGGTCCAGGAGGCACAACTGCGCACGTCGCCAAAGCGATGCAGTCAGACAAGACATTGCTGGGCGTCGATGTATACAGGGACGGATACATCGTCTGTCACGATGCTTCCGAGAGGGACCTGGAGGCAATCATGGCTTCAGGCAGACCGGCCAGGATAATCGTCTCGCCCATCGGCTCTCAAGGGTTCCTGTTCGGGCGAGGCAACCAGCAGATATCACCTGAGGTCATAAGACGCGTCGGATTGGAGAATGTGATCATCATATGCACGCCAACAAAGCTCCTGTCGACGCCTGTGATGAGAGTTGACACCGGAGATGCTTCATTGGATGCCCAGCTCAGAGGCAGCGCCAAGGTCGTGGTCGGCTACAAGAGAAGAAGGCTTGTGCGAATACTCTGATCTGATTCGGACTTGTTCATGTCCCCGAATCATCCTTCTCCAGAAGAATGGCCCAATTAGCCTCCACCGCGCTCTGTATCGAGGACACCTCAGCCGGAGTCAGATGAGCGAAACGCCCCTGTAGCTTCAGGTAGTCGCTCACTGGCAGACCCTTTCCTTTCCTCGTCACATGCACCTTCCCGTTCTCGATCTCGTAAAGGGGGAACACATGAGTATCGACCGCGAGTCTTGCGATCTCGATCGTATACATCGGATTGGCCTTCCAGCCAGGTGGGCACGGCGAGAGCGCGTGTATGAACTTCATTCCCTTGATGGCCTTTGCTTTCGCGACTTTCTTTATGAAATCCTCGGGGTGCGCCACAGACACCGTCGCCGTATATGGCACTCTGTGAGCCTGCATTATGGCCATGATATCCTTCTTCTGCTCCTGCTTGAAGTCATGGTTCTTCCCGACCGGGGTCGTGGTGGTCCATGCCCCCCATGGAGTGGAACCGCTTCTCTGGATGCCAGTGTTCATGTATGCTTCGTTATCGTACATCACATAGATGGCGTCGGTCTGTCTCTCCGCCGCTCCGGACAACGATTGTAGACCGATATCGACTGTCCCTCCGTCGCCAGCGAACCCGACTACGGTGACATCCTCCACCCCCTTCATATCCAGGGCGGCGCGCAATCCGGATATCGATGCGCCTGTGGCTTCGAAGGCCGAATACACGAGCGGAACCTTCAGACAGTTGCTAGGCCAGTATCCAGGCATCACCGCCCAGCAGCATGCAGGGATCGATATGATGGTCCTCTCCCCGAGGCCTTTCAACAGGTATCTCATCACTAGGTTGGCACCGCATCCGGGACAACCCGTGCTTCCAGGATATGTGTGCTCTTCCTCTGGGATGGTCATCTTTGGCATCAATGCCACCTCCTCGGAAGACCCGCGACATCGACCCATTCGACATCGGTCTCCTCCCTGCGCTTGACGAAGAGTTGGATGTCGTCGAATATCTTCTCCAATATCTTCGGAGTTATGTCACGGCCACCCAGACCTGCTATGTAATTCTTCATCGCCGGCCTCTTCGGGCAGTCGTAAATCGATCCTTTGATCTCGGTGAAGAATGCACCTGAGACGCCGAAAGTATAGCTGCGATCGAGTACCGCGATGCCGGCCACCTTGCTTGCGAGTGCTCTGAACTCCTCGTGCGGGAACGGTCTGAACACCCTCAGTCTGGCAAGTCCTACCTTCTGTCCTTTCTCCCTCAGGCTGTCAACCACGTCCTTAGCGGTGGCAGCCGTGGATCCCGCGGCTACCAGTACCACCTCGGCGTCGTCGCAGCGGTAGTTCTCCAGCAGGCCCCCGTATTCCCTCCCGAACACTTGCTTGAACTCCTTCTCCACACGGAGTATCCTTTCCCGAGCCGCTTTCATCGCGAGCATCGCCTTGTATCTGAACTCCATGTACTGATCGGGTTTCACGAGCGATCCGAAGCCCATGGGCTTGCCGATCTCCACCTTCAGCTCTGGCGAGAATGATGGTAGGAACGAATCGACGGCCTCCTGTTCAGGCATGTCGACCGGTTCGGATGTATGTGAGAGTATGAATGCGTCCTCTATCACCATCGCTGGAAGCATCACGTTTCTGCTTTCGCAGATCTTGTATGCCATGATCGTCGTGTCCAGGACCTCCTGATTGCTCGAACAGAAGAACTGCAGCCATCCCGTGTCCCTCTGGGCTATGGAGTCCATGTGATCGGCCCAAACGCTCCATGGTGGAGCCATGGCCCGGCTCACATTTGTTATCACGATCGGCAGTCTTGCACCCGACGCCCACATGAGGACTTCGTGCATGAGGGTGAGGCCGTGTGAGCTAGTAGCCGTGTAAGTCCTCGCTCCCACGATGGACGCGGATATGCATGCCGCCATAGCGCTGTGCTCGCTCTCTACCGAGATGAACTTGGCCTTCAGCTCTCCGGTTGATACAAGCTCCGCGAGCTTCTCGACGATGGAAGTCTGAGGGGTGATCGGATAAGCCGCGATGACTTCCGCCCGAGATAGCTTCGCGCCATAGGCAGAGGCGTAGTTCCCGGTCATCACCTGTCTCATTCGATACCCTCCTTGATCATCTCGATGCATTTCGCGGGACATTCAGCAGAACAGATGCCGCAGCCTTTGCAGTATTTCAAGTCGATGACTGGCACGAAGTCCACGAGCTTTATCGCCGCATCAGGACAGAACTTCCAGCAGATAGTGCATCTCTTGCACTTCGATATATCGACGATTGGCCTGAATGCCCTCCAAAGGCCGGTCATGTTCATGGTACTTGGCGTGTTCGAGATCGGCGTCAGCGGTATCTCTTCGTAGCTCTTTGTCATACGGCAACCTCTCTAGTCCGCTCGTATGCTTCCCTGGCCGCCTCGACATTCTCGTCCTTCTTGACAGGGGCGACCTCCCGGATAATCTCCAACATCGCCTCTATTGACACCCAATCGCTCATCTTGGCGAACCCACCCATGATCGCAGTGTTCACTATGGGAGTCATCTTGGATCCGATGCCATGTGTCGCGGCGATGGCCGTGGCGTCCAATGTATAGTACTGGAATCGGTCCGATATTTCTGGGAGAGTCTTATCATCGGGGTAGTTTATCAGAACCTTGCCTCCAGGTTTGAGGCCTTCAAGGAGGTCCACGCCCTTAAGGAGAGTGCTGTCGAGCACGACGATGTAATCCGGTTCGTAGATGCTTGATTTGATCCGGATGGGATTCTTGTCAATACGAGCATATGCGGTGACTGGCGCGCCACGCCGCTCAACTCCGAAGAAAGGAAAGGATGATACTTCGAATCCCATTTTGAATGCTGCCTTCGCCAGGACTTCTGAAGCTATGACGACCCCCTGGCCGCCCCTACCATGAAACCTGACCTCAATCACTCGGATGCACCAATTCGTGCGTTAGCGACTTCAGCATATTAAGTATTCTCTCACCTACTAGTACGGGACCTTGCATTGACATATCCTGGCACGCAAAGACGCGATTCGGAACGGATTTAGATATGAGATATGCACTTACACGAAATGTGAACAGGAGTTTCTCGTCTCTGAACGCCCGAGCGATCTGTCACTCGACCGAAGACGTCGAGAAGGTCAGGCAATCGATGCTCAATGCATTGGGGGAGATAGAGCTGCATGTTTCTGTGGCGAAGGGGCATCATGGAAATCCGATGGAGATAATCGAAGCGCGCACAGAAAAGATGCGTGAAATCGATGGTTTCTTCAAGAAGATGCAGGCAGAGGATCTTGAAGTGATCGACAGGACAATCGAATCGAGGATAGACGATGCATGCAACCTATTCCTCAGGTTGAGCAAACAAGATGCGTTTCATGAGATCATACGATTGGCCACCGATGATGATGCCATCGCCATCAGGATAAAAATAAGGGCATATCCAGCGAAGCGCGAGAGCGCCATTGTGCAGGCACGCGAGTATCTCGCAACCGCGCAAGACAAACTATCGAGTGCGTAGATAGATGGCAAACGGCAACTCTTTCGATTGATTCTTATATGGAGCCTGGCATCCGGCATATGCGACACAAGCAGGGGTAGCCAAGTCCGGTCAACGGCGCAAGGCTTAGGACCTTGTCCAGCAGTGGTTCCGCGGTTCGAATCCGCGCCCCTGCACCTCTTTTTCCACTGAAGGGCGTTCGACGCGAAAGAAACCGCAACTGCCTAGCTGTTTCCAATAGGGAGTCTATTTCGGGGTTTTGATTGACCGAATGACCAGAAATACTACTAAGGCGACAGGGGCAATTATGAGAATCGCACCAAGTATCTCTTCATTCTCGTAGATTAGAGTCACTCCAGAGACGACACCGAGAAGTAGTGCCACGAACACAAGTACTCCGGTGACGGGTGGCACGGACCTGACTCTCCACCTCACACTCATTTCGTAAGGTTCACTTGCATGTACCAACCTTCTTGAAGATGGTCCGAAGCCAGCCATGAATGTCACAGAGATACGATTGAACCGAGAGGACATATAGGTTATCAGGGAAGCCCATGCAGCCAGAAACGTTATCAGCAGCAACCGCCCTACTAAAGGACGGGCTTAGGACTATGTCCAGCAGTGGTTCAGAGGTTCGAATCTGCGATCCGAAACATCAAGGGGCTCATAGGGTTACCTCACAAAGAATATTAACATCGCGACTCAATAATCAAGAAAGGTGTTCGAATGGAGTGCCCAAACTGCGGAAAGGAGCTGATGGCGAACGCAACGACGTGTCGTGCGTGTGGAAGCACCTGGTCTGGCGATGCTTTCACTTCACACAATGAATCGCGAACCGACACAGAGTACAGGCTCGTCCTCGGTGGCCATAGGATGGTCACCAGCCGCAGGGATCTCAAGTCGTTCATGATCATATTGATAGTACTAGCAGTTATGTCGGTCGTCCTGCTTGTCATCGACATCCTGGGCATTGTGGATGACTTTGGCACATATGCAGGATTTGTCATCCTGTCAGCAGTCATCATCATTCTGGTGAGAGACCTTCGAGCAAGGATGAAGACATACCCAAGATATTCCAGATTCGTCGCTGTAATCATCGCTGTTCTGATAATCGGTCTCGCTCTGGCAATCACGAGCAAGTGGTTGATGGAATCCGTAAGTCCGACAGGAGGATCAGTTGCGTGGTACAATGATATGCGGAGCGATTACCAGAGCGTGGCCTATTCGGGACTCCTCATCGGAGGCATTGCCGCAGCCTCCGGACTCTTTGGCATGGCATCTCGCAATCGCATCGAGGCTTGGATGGATTCACGCACAAGTGACCTAGAGAGAATCAGAGAATGATGCTGGATTCTCAGGAGAAGAGGGAGGAGAATCCATCTACCAGATATCATATCACGTTCAGCGGGCAAGGTATCCATAATAGTCATTCCAGAGGTGGCAGGCAATTCTCTAACTTGAATGCATGGATTCGAAGCCGGCCCTCGACAGATTTCCTAGGAACCCTTGGGGTCTCTTGGACGGTATTCCGGGCATCCAGATTCGTATTCCGCAGTGGAGAGGAATTTCCGATATTTGCCGTTCGGAAAGCACCCTCTCTGCGGACCTCTCATTGACAACCACGCACAATATCTGCAGGTACGGCCGGTGGTCTGTCTCAACGATGCGAGCACTTTCCTCTCATCGCTCGTATAACCATCTGAATCTACGTCATGATCCTTGATCATCTGGTCGAGTATCTTCGTCCAAGATTGTGAATCTTTCCCTGGCCCCGTGGGTTCATGATATATAGGACTCTAGCAATTCCGTGTCCGTGAAGTACCTATACTGCCCGAAATGCAAGGAATTGAGGGTGAAACCGTGGTACCCGACCAAGGATTATTGTCCGAGGTGTATGGGTACACTGAAGGTGATCCCCATACCACGGGGTTGGGCCACCTATGCCATATACGCGCTCGCAGCCACGACATTCACGTTCGTGTACCTCAACTCCACAACGGACAATAGGAATTACCTCTATGTGGGAGTAGCCTCCGTCGTGGCATTGCTCGTATTGCAGTTCGCCGAATTGACGAGAGGGCACAGATACGCGATATCGAAGCTCAGGGTGACCAAATCAGACACCCAGGTCATGAAGACCAAGGGCTGGCTCAAGGACCAGGACAAGTAGGAACGGCCGACCCTCATGGTCCAGCATCTTCTGCGAAGCGGCGCTCGTATCTGTCTCGCCGCACGGGGCGTTCTCTAAGACCAATATCTCCGAAGGAGGATTCACCGTGAGGTCGAGAACGACTAGATGTGGCTCGATATTTGACGGGCATGCTCCCACGAGGGCTTCGAGTATCATGGAGGGGATAGGAGCAAAGAATTTCTCGTCAACCCCGCTCAGTTTTGCATCGCAGACAACCATCAAGATATCCGCCATGGATTCCCTGCCCGTCATCTCAATATCTATGCCCGATGCAATCTCGACTGACGCACCGATGGATGTGCGCAAAAAGACAGACAGAAGTTCAGACACATCAATTGCTTTGACCCCATAATCATCGATTCTGTAGGTCTCGCATATCTCGACATAAGCTACCATGCTGCTGCAAAGTGCTAGAATCACTGTGAAGAACACAAGTGCATCGAGCAACGCTAATTGAGCATCCGAATCACGGATCATCCTACCATTCAAGGACTCGAACCTCCAACATCGCCACTCGATTGTATCTGTCCAGCGCATTGATGTATCTTGTAGCGAAAGCAGTCTCCCTCACGGGACCGCCATCGGAGTGTTCGATCGATTGAAGCACCTCACATTCAGGAAAGCATTCGATCACCGTGATGATGCAATTGATCTCATCATCGGGATGGAATATCGACAGATTGTCGCGCCCAGCGCGTATCGATTCCACAAGTGGAAGGTCGTCAGATCGGGAGGTCAGAAACAGAACGAAGCGGTCTGCAATCTCTTGAACCTCCAGCTCCAGGGCGCGCGACGTCTCTTCGGACATCAAAGCATCGCCGACCCAACCCGCAGTGGCCATCAGCAACACGACACCAGATATGACGATAGCAAGCACGGGCAGATCCTCAGTGAACCCGCCCACTGCATCGCAATCGAAATACATGATCCTGAGAGGGACCCGAATATGCCAAATCGTGCAGCCTTACATGTAGCGTACGAAGGGACCCAACAATACAATATCAGACGGGCTGTAAATCGCATGCATGAAACAACGTAGCAGTGGCCCTACGAAGAAACTCGCACCAGCCAGACATGCAGATCTGCATTGTCCTCATTCATACACGAGTGAACATGGACTGCAATTGGAGGTTGATTGTTCGGCATGCACGGGCGCTCAGGACATCAATAATGGCAACTGCGCGAGAGGGATTCTGAACATATTACGTTCTGGCGTCGAACCGGATTCGATCATACTCAAGAGGTACATACATCGGAGATATCGGTCAGAATCATTCAAATCGCTCTGCGAACTTGCCACGGAATTATCCGTCTTGAACAGAATCGTCAGCGCACAGGTTATTCCGTCAGACAAGAGGTGTCTGACATGTTCGGCCAGTAAGGAGAAGACTGCGGAATATCTAATCAACCAGTTGAGACACGACCCTGTAGCATATGCGAAGCGAAAGCGAGCATTGTCGGACAGACTGAAGGATATTGCATCGGAGGCTTCATGTCCAAAAGGACATGACTGTCTCAGGGAGGCATTAGCGACCACCATCATTCGATATGACGGCGGTGCGTAGCCGTGGGGGGCGGCAGATCGCGGCCTAGAATCATCGGTCAGGCCCCGAGTGCTATCCCGCTCAGGATAGTCAATGAGCCATATCGTGAGAAACAAGGAGACATCTTCCACACTGGACCGGCATCCGAGACGAGACCCTGTTTCACATCATCATGGATCGAAGTCCGCGGAGACATGGGACTGCCAAAAGCCAGGTTCAGCGTACGAGATGTCAATGTATCCCTCTTCGCACTCGAGAACGAGACATTTGGAAGATACATCGTAGATCCGCCAGAGTATCGACTCAATCCGATTCATCTCAGGATGATATCAGATACCATCGAGATCATCTCCGCCTCGCCTCCTACAGAGATGGACACCTCTTCACTCGACTTGATGAGACCATATATCAAGTCACGCGCCAAGGACATAGTGTTCGACAAGCTAGTCAACAAGGGACGCTCCCAGCCTCACGAATATGATGATGAGAAGATGACGGACAATCTCGCTGAGATTGTCGCTAAGTACACTGCGGGATATGGTCTTCTGGAAAGTCTCCTTGACGATCCGCAGGTTCAGGACATCTACGTCAATGCGCCATCGAGCGTCACTCCTGTCTTTGTAGTGCTGAGGTCAGATACCATCGAGGGCGTCAGACAGAAATGTCGGACGAACATCTTCATCGGTGCAAGAGATGTACAAGGTTTTGTTTCGCGGCTGAAGCTGGAGACTGGCCTACCGTTCTCAGAGGCGCATCCCGTCCTGGAGGCGGACATACCTAGACTCGGGAGCAGGGTCACACTTGTAGGTCCTCCGATAAGCGAGAAGGGCGTTTCCGTCGCGATCAGGAAGCATTCTCGTGAAATGTGGACTCTTCCCCGTCTTATCAGGAACGATTCGTTATCGCCGCTTCTAGCGAGCTTCCTCTGGGCATGCGTCACTGGCAGGAGGACGGCATTAGTGGCAGGGAGCCGCGGCGCTGGAAAGACCACGCTTCTCGCTGCGATGATGCTCGAGTTCCCGTTATCACAGAGGATTCTTCTCATCGAAGACACACCTGAGATACCTGTCCGGAGAATGCGCGACCTCGGCTACGATATCCAGACGCTCAGGTTCACGAACGATCAGGAGGTCACTCACATGTCAGCAGAGGGCGCGCTCATGGTTAGCCTCAGGATGGGAGAAAGCGCAATCGTCATCGGAGAGGTTCGGGGAAGCGAGGCGCGCGTGCTGTATGAGAGCATGCGCGCGGGCAGCGCGGGATCGGCGGTACTGGGAACAATCCATGGGAATTCCGCAAGCGGGGTCCTCGACCGTGCAGTCGAGGATCTCGGCGTATCAGAGCGGGCGTTTTCGGCCACAGACATAGTGATTGTGATAGGACTCGTTCGGACGCCAGATGGATCGAGATTCCATAGAAAGGTTGTGGAGGTTGCGGAAGTCAAACCTAAGGATGACGGTGTGGAGCTAGTGAACCTCTTCGAGATGGGCAAGGGCAGCACAAGTGCCGAGCCCACTAAGGCGTTCTCGACTGAGTCACGAACGGTCAAGGGTGCGGCCGCGGCGATGGGCATCACTGCGGAAGCGCTGATCGGCATAATCAAGACGCGAGCGATCTGTGATCAATTGCTTTCAGAGAGATCCGACAGGATGAGCAACTCATGCATCGGCGCCCATGACTCCGTGAGGCTGCAATCCAACGAGTTGCTTGCTAGTGCCCTGTTCCACCCTGACGGGCCTACATCCGGATTGGACAGATGGAGGGAATTGTATGGCGAAACCGGTACCATCTGACGAATCAGCCACATACGTGCACGTGTGCGAGTCGCTCGTGCGCATCGGGTGCGTGATCGGGCTGAGTTCATCACCCAAATCGGTAGCGTCGAGGTTGACGATGTCAAGAACGACTGACGAATATCTCAGACGACAGCTCGATCTTTCCCGCATCCCAGTCACCGTGGAATCGATCAGGAGGGCAGCTAAATGCGCTGGCCTGATGGTCATCATCGCCATGGGCGCATTGACGGTCTCGTACATGTTGTTGATTCACGGCAGACTCGCACTTCCGTTGATGGTGATCTCGGTGGTAGCCCCGGCTCTAGCTCACCACGCGATCATAGGCCATCCTACATCCATGGCACGAAAAAGGGCTGCGAATATCCTGAGGGGATCGACGGAGTCGATGAGCCTTATGACGATGAGCATACGGCACGAACCCTCTGTTCCCAATGCCATCAGATTCGCGTCCGAAAGCGAATCTGAGTTCTCCGCTGAACTAAGGATGTGCGTATGGGATGTGATAATGGGCCGGTTCAATAGCTTCGAGGCTGCGCTCTACGACATTGGATGCAGGTGGTCCGCATTCGGGGAGGAGCTGAAGATGGCTGTCTCCTCGCTGCTGACGGCGGCATCAGAGAAGACGGAGGAGGGTAAGAGGCGAGCGCTCGATAGGGCGAATCACGCCATGGTCATTGGTGCGAAGAGACGGATCGAGGAGTATGCTCTATCTCTATCCACTCCGAGCATGCTCCTGTTCGGTCTTGGAATACTCCTTCCAATCATGGTCGGTGCGTTCCTCCCGATGCTCTCATGGGACATATGGTCCACACCAGCACTGGACGACGGGACGTCACAGGATAACGGGAACGGGCTCATCATCCAGACCGCATTCTTGATGAATCTTCTGTTCCCAGCGGTGGCACTGCTCGTCGCGATGGAGGCCGTTTCGAGGCACCCGCTCGAGAGAAGCGTCAGGAGGATGAAGTCCTCCAACCTTCATAGACAGGGATGCATCATCGCAATCGCAATAGGATGCGTATCAGGCCTATCATTCTGGCTCTTCGCCTCGAATTATGTCGAGCCCGTGATCGTTCTGCTCGCATTCACATGCCCCGCATCGGTCATATCCGTGATCACCTCATCTAGTCCGGCTTTCGAAAGGTCGGATGAAAAAGAGGCCGTGATGGGAGATATGCTGTTCAGAATGGGAGCGAGGATGCTCGAAGGGGAGAACTTCGAGTCGGCGTTGAAGAACGCTGCGGCCGACTCGGGGAAGGACAGGAGCCGCGTCCCGTATCGTGTCGCCGTGAGGGCCATAGTCTTGGGACAGGACTTCAACGAGGCCATGGATGACGAGGACAGCAGGACTAGAGCATCCAGCGCGAACGAGGCCATGAAGGTCGTGAAGAGGGCGGCCGAGAAGGACGAGCAATCTGCGGGCCTCTTGGCTATGGATCTGGCCACATATATCCGGGACCTGTCGCAGATCGAATCGATGTTGAAGAGCAGGCTCAGACCGATCATATCTATGATGAGGATGACCGCACATGTCATGGGCCCGATCGTGCTGGGCATAACATACTCGATATACATGTCTCTGGAATCTCTCGGAGGAGGCAGCGGGGCAGTGACTCCAGGACAACTCGTCCTGGTTCTGGGAATCTTCCTTGCGGAGATCAACGCCGTCGTATGTTTCTTCGTATGGGGAATAGAAGGAGGAGTCGATAGAAGGGCTCTGCAAAAATCAATCGGTGTTTGCATCCTCGTGTCGCAGCTCATATTCGCAGCGACAGTGGTAACAGCCACCTGACTTGACCAGCATAAACTACTCGGTGGCGCTGGCCACGATCTTCTCCATGTTTCGCTCCAGGAGGGCCAGCTCCTTGGCCTCGAAGGCACGAGGGTCGACGGGCAATATGAGCCTGCAAGTGCTCTGAGAGATATTGTCGTTCACCTGGTCGATGACCCTGAGCACTTTGTTGAAATCGTTGTTGGACACGAGATATTCGATTCCGTCCAATAGGATCACCCCGTCCTGGGTATCTTCGATGAATTTGATCAGATTGTGCGTGAGTATGCCGAGGTTCGTCGGGGACATCACATTCTCGCCAGCACGGGTCGCCAGCCAGTAGATCGGGGTGTTCTCGAGGCCGTACTTCTCCCTCAGCATCTCTGGATGCTGCCTGGTCACGGCGAGTCCGATGATCTTTCCGCCCTGCTCGTCACTGGTGGATACCATGTTTGTGAAGGCATCAAAGCTGATGCTAGGAGGCGCCTCCTCTATCACATAGCACTTTCCGGCGGCAAGTGAATACTTCCTGGTGATACCAAGGTGAGCCTCTTTGGTGCCCCTCTTCTCCTTGCCCTTCTTGAAAAGGAACAGGCCCATAATCTAATCACTCCACATTGCAAGTACGGATGAGAGCGCGATCTCGTTCGTTGGCTTGAGGAGGAAATCCCTTGCCCCTGCATCCAAGCTCTGTTTTATCATGGACTTGTTCACGATGGAACTCATGGCGATGATCTTCGCATTTGGGTTGATTCTGAGTATCTCTCTCGTCAACTCGACACCTGACTTGCCTGGGAGGATCATATCCGCGAAGACGATGTCCGGCATGGTCGACCTGTATAGATCCACCGCTTCGTCGTAGCCGCCAGCTTCCGTCACATCGTTGAAGCCAGATTTGACGAGGAGCTCGATGACCACTTTCCGGAAGACTTCCGAATCATCAACAATCAGTATCTTCATATGGAGCCATACCTCCTCAGCTATCGGATACACTAGAGAGTATTTATCGTTGTTTGGTGGAAAAAGGGAGATGGGCAGGCAATATGTTCCTGACGCCAGGCCCTTCCGGATTTTAATTTTGGAGCACGGAGTCCTTGAAGGATGCGTGCTTGCTTGGAAGGGACTTACAGGCTACCCATCTCAGGACAATATCCTATGGCGACCAACTTAAACATTCTCATTGAAGGAAGCATTCGCGCATGCGTCCATAATCTGAGTTGGACAAACCCTTAAATACTGGGTTGGCAATTATTCTCAAACGGCTTTTCTAGTCACAGATTTTCGCCGTGGGTGTTATTTCATGACGAGCAGCGAAGATATCAAGAAGGGCACGACCACGATAGGCCTGGTCTGCAAGGATGGTGTAGTGATGGCTACCGAGATGAGGGCCACAATGGGCACACTCATCGCTCACAAGACCACTCAGAAGCTATTCAAGATCGATGACAATATGGGACTTGCAGTCGCGGGTGTCGTCGGAGATGCTCAGACCCTTGCAAGATACATAACCGCCGAGGTCGAGCTTTACAAACTCAAGAGAGGGCAACAGATGAGTGTCAAATCCGGGGCCACGCTCATGTCGAACATTTTGGCAGGCAGTCGGTTCTATCCCTACTGGGTCGGACTGATCCTGGGAGGGGTCGACAGGGAAGGCAACCATGTCTACGCGCTGGACATGGTCGGTGGAGCCATCCCCGACACTTATGTCACCACAGGCTCTGGTTCGCCATATGTCTATGGTGTGCTGGAAGACCATTACGAGAAAGGACTGACGGTCAATGAAGGCGCTGACCTCGCGATCAGGGCATTGCACGCCGCAATGAAACGTGATTCAGCATCAGGCGATGGAATGACGGTCGCGATCATAACCAAAGAGGCGTTCACACCCCTCGATGAGAAGGAGATTCAGAAGAGGCAAGCCAAGATGAAACTGGTCTCCTGAGGCTCTGATTAGGTACGTTCGAGTGGCAATGTTGCCGTCCACAATACGAACGACATGTGTTCGATTAAGTTGAGTGAATCAGATGGGCATAGAGAAGATTCTGGAAGATGCGAGAGATGCGGTCAAGAAGACCATCCCCTCACACATTGAAGTGACGGATATAGATTTCGAAGGACCAGTCATAGTGATCTATACCAAAAACCTCGACGAGTTCTCCAACAACAATGACCTGGTTCGACAGCTGGCCCAGACTTTGCGGAGACGCGTGGCAATACGGCCGGATCCCAGCACGCTCGCAGACATAGAGAGTGCCGAGGAGAAGATCCGTAAGATCATACCTGAAGAAGCCAAGATCACGAACATATACTTCGAAGATGACACGGGAGAGGTCACCATCGAAGCCATCTCACCTGGCCTGGTCATAGGCAAACACGGAGCCATCTTGAACGAGATCAAAAAGGAGATCGGATGGGCGGCCAAGGTCGTCAGAGCGCCTCCTATCCCGTCCAAGACGGTCAGCGATATCAGGAACTACCTTAGGAAGGTCCAGGAGGAGCGAAAGGAATTTCTAAGGAAAGTCGGCCGGAAGCTGATGAGGCAACGGATGAACGACGAGACCTGGTTGAGGCTGACCGCATTAGGAGGGTTCCGCGAGGTCGGCCGGAGCGCGAGCCTGCTAATGACCCGCGAGAGCAAGGTATTGATCGACTGCGGTGTCGCGGTATCAGCCGACGAAAACGGATCGACGCCATATCTGAGCGCCCCGGAGCTAATGCCCCTCGAATCCATTGACGGGGTCATCATCACGCATGCGCACCTTGACCACTCGGGGCTTCTGCCAGTGCTATTCAAGTATGGCTATGATGGACCGGTATATTGCACTCCTCCGACAAGGGACCTCATGTCACTCTTGCAGCTTGATTTCATCAAAGTCGCAGTAGGCGAGGGCAAGAAAGCACCGTACGATTCGTCTCACATACGAGATGTCGTCAGGCACACGATACCTTTGAAGTATGGAGAGACAACGGACATATCGCCCGATGTCAGACTGACCCTTCAGAACGCGGGACACATCCTAGGTTCGTCCATCGCGCACTTCCACGTAGGGGACGGACTGTACAACATAGCGTTCACTGGCGACATCAAATTCGAGAAATCCTGGTTGTTTAACGCGGCGGTGAACAAGTTCCCAAGGCTAGAGACGCTCGTGATGGAATCGACATACGGTGGCTATCATGACATGCAGCCTAGCCGTCAGGATGCTTCTGCGCAGCTCAAGGAAATCATCCGCAGGGCCCTCTCGAGAGGTGGAAAGATCCTGACCCCCGTGTTTGCTGTAGGCAGGTCTCAGGAGGTCATGCTCGTCCTCGAAGACCTCATGAGGAACCACCAGGTGCCCAAGGTGCCTATCTACCTCGATGGCATGATATTCGAGGCGACGGCGATACACACTGCATATCCAGAGTATCTCAACAGCCAGTTGAGGACGCAGATATTCCAGATGGGTGAGAACCCGTTCTTGTCCGATGTCTTCAAGAGGGTGGACAGCCCAGACATGAGAGAGCGCATATGCCACGATACGGAGACTTGCATCGTACTTGCCACGAGCGGGATGATGAACGGCGGACCTGTCATGGAATACTTCAAGGCATGGTGCGACAACCCGCTGAACACACTCGTCTTCGTCGGTTTCCAGGGAGAGGGGACCATGGGCCGCAAGATTCAGAAGGGTTGGACAGACATCAATCTCAACGATAAGGGAAAGCAGTTGACTCTCCATATGAAGATGGATACCGAGACAGTCGATGGTTTCTCTGGTCACTCCGACAGGAGGCAACTGGTGAACTATGTCAGCACGATCGAGCCGCGTCCAGAGAGAATCATCATCGGCCACGGCGAAGAATACAAGTGTGCTGAACTGGCTAGCACGCTCTACAAGAAGTTCGGAATCGAGACCCGTGCCCCGATGAATCTAGAGACTATCAGACTGAAGTGATTCTCATTCGACGATCTTCAGCTTAGAACCCTTCTTGCCGATCAGTGTCACCCGGCTATCTTCTCTCTCTGCCAGTATCTCAAGCGACAGTCGGTCGGCGATTCTCCGGGAAAATTCGACCACAGAGGAATGAGATGGCATGTTCTCAATCGTCATCCTGGTTCTAGAGTCTCCCACGAACACGTACCCTTTTGGCTCTATGAATGTGGGGGATGCGATCTCATCCAGGCGAGCATATTCATCCTCCCAGCCCAGGTTCCAATCGCGCACTAGAGTGTGCCTTATCACCGTACGGGTCGAAAGAGATGGGAGCAATTCGAGGGTCTCCATGAGATTCTCCCACGCACCATCGAACTGTGGCACACAGACCCGTTTGAACAATTCTTCGTTCGGGGCCGCGACTGTAACATACAATTGCGAGGGAAGAGAGGAGAGATTGGCAAGTGCTTTTGGAACCGAGCCATTGGTCACCAGGAATGTGGTCATGCCCTTCCTCTTGCAGAGGGCGATGAATTCTCCAAGGTGTGGATACAGAGTCGGTTCCCCAGAGAGAGATATGGCAACCTGGTTAGGATGACGGGATTCCTCCCATAGCTTGGGATCGCACCGCTCGTCACCCTTGAAACCGGATACAAGAGAGCGCTGTTCTTGCAGACATCTCTCGAGCAGTTCCTCAGGTTCGGGGTACTTGGTACCCTCGAACCCAGTCATCCCATGGAACCGCCAGCAGAACAAGCATCTGAAGTTGCATATATTGACCGCAGGAGTCATCTGCAGGCATCTATGGGTATGGATACCGTAGAACTCCTCCTTGTAGCATGACCGACCATATATCAACCGCTGACGCATCCAATGACACAGCTTGACCGCGCCCGTCTCTTCGACGATGCGATATTGCTGTTTCTCAAGATGCTGGATAGTCCCGTTCAACCCACATCCCACCTCTCAGAACTCCGCGAGACTCCGGCCGGACTTTCGTCGAGGGGTCTTCTTTCGCATTACTTCATCTTCGCCTTTGATTGCTATGATCTCTGCCCGGATAGCTTTGACAATACTGGAATCAGAATCCACGTGTAATAGATTCGAGATATCGCCATCATCGAGTTCCGTCTCGCATCCCAACTTCACCATCAGCTCTCGATCCTTTGTCAACAATTTTGATAGATAAGGCAAGATCGATTCATCGAACATCCTCGATGAAGTATGAAAATACGGTGCCAATTTTGAGGATATGGACTTCCTTGACGCACGAGTACCCTTCGCACGTGACATGACTATCAAGAAACTTGGGAAACGATACTCACTCACATGCGGTCGTCGGCCAGATTTCCTCGACAATGCAACGCCAGCGGTCATCATTGTTCTCGCGTAAGACCACATCCCATAATGCTGCAACGCCCTGGCCCTCCGGAGATAGATATTGGATCTCGAAAGCGCGTCGAATGCGCGGGCCAGATCTTCGGGGTCCTTCATCTCAGACGGTATACTCTCCTCAATCCATTTCTCTAGCTCATCAGGCATCTTGTCGAGATTCAACGTCGCATCCTGAGCTTCGCGAACGGTCTTCGCACCGAACATGGCGCCTAGGGCCCTGCTCAGCTCCTTCTCCTGATTTCGCTCACCGAGGACATCCGTATCCTCAGCATCCAGGTGAGACCGTCCTTCGACTATCATCTGGAGATCGTTTATTGCCGCCCGGAGATCCCCACCCGCATTTGATGCAATCTTCCCGAGGGTGTCCAGTGAGACAGTGACATTCTCATTCTCCGCAATTGAACGCAGAACTACGACGATTGCACTCGGGTCCAATCGTCTGAATGTAACGCTCGTTGCGAGCCTCTTGAGGGCAGATGCTCTACGCGTCAATTCGTAATAGTCGTTCGCTATAAGCAATATCGGCTGGCTGGATTCACGAATCGTGTCCACGATCGCCTTTGCGCCGCCATAGTCCTCTCGACCAAAGAGATTGTCCGCCTCATCCAAGATTATGAGCTTCCGACGCCCAGAATGAGAAGAAAGAAACTCTCCATCCAGAGTGAACGTCTGTGTCATCGAGCCGATTCCAGCCACCTTTTTGATGGATTCGGCGTTCCTATGATCTGAAGCATTCATCTCGACGACGTCCCATTTCAGATCATATGCCAGTGCTAGGGCTGAGCTGGTTTTTCCAATACCAGGCTCTCCTTTGAGAATCAAGGCCTTGACCTTAGGAACTCCGTGAGCCCAGGATTCCGCCCATCGACGGATTGCCCTAATAGCAGACTCGTTTCCAACGACCTGCGAAAGGGATCTGGGCCGATATTTCTCAGTCCAATCTTCTTGCATCTCGTATTGAGACAAGTTGCTTTTCCGATATAGATTATCTGCAAGCTGCGCAAAAGTGCTCCAATAAATGGGCCCAATAAAATGTATTTAGCCCCGATATCGAAAGAATTAGTCGGAAGATGTTTGCAATAATATATTTAATGTCTTACCTATACATCCGGGGAAAGGACGAAAGAATTCGAATGGTTCGATGTCACCGCCACGGATTCTGTCCCAGACACATGATGTTCTTCGGATCCATCATCAGAGACATCCATGCCAGGTAGAGGGTGCTTTGAATACTGTTCTTTCCTATCGTCAATATCCATCGTAAGATAGATTGCCGTCACCTCTATGCTTGAGTGGCCGAGGTTCTGTTGGAGGGTCCTCAGATCTATGCCAGATTTCAATGAATGGACCGCGTGCGTGTGCCGCAAAACGTGTGGATGGCTCTTGTCTTTGTCAATTCCAACTTCAGCTGCATAATTCGAAACCAGACGCTCGACCTGTCTACGAGATAGTTGACCGCGCTTGTTTGACACGAATAGCGGGTCCCTCCTGTTCTTGCGGGTTCCGATATAGTCCCGAAGCATTGCCTTTGTCCAGCTGTTGATGATAGGGACCTTGCGGCCTTCGACATGTCGCTTGGCCTGTTGAATCGTGATCTCGCTTGATTCAAGGTCCACGTCACCAATTGCCAAGGCCACGAGCTCGCCGACTCTCATCCCAGTTTCGTATAGCAACTTGATGATCAATCGGTCCCTCATCCGCTTAGGAGCCTCGAGCAGTGCTTTCAGTTCATCCTGCTTGAGATACTTTCGCATGCTAGTTCCCATCCCTTGTTCGTTGGACGATTGTCCGACGAAACATGGGTTTGAGCCTATATAAAAATGTCGCATTTTAGTTGAAAAATGCCCTCAGTCGCTTGTCGCGCTCGTGGACCCCCCTAAAAGCGTCAACAAATACCCGATTAATTGCCGTTTTCCGCAACAAGCCCTCCTTTGGCACACTACCCAGACATAGATCCTAGAGGGTAGCATGACACAATGTGTCAAGGAATCCCAAAAAGTAGTGTTTTAGGGTGGGGGAAATAGATAAATTTCACCGATCCGTGCAAAAAATCGTTTTCATGCCATCGTTGGGGACAATCAATATTGTGAAAATTAGCTCTGACCTCAATTATCCATGGCATCGCATCTCCTTTCTCACATATTGGCGGCATGACATATTATTCCGTCAGACATCGACAGACAGCGTGCTATGCCAAGTCATGACACACGACGCTTCATCTGGAATGTTCACTGTTAACAAGCCGCATGCCATGCGAAGAGAATCTGCTGTGCAAGGATGGTAGAAAAACAATTATTGCAGTGGAATGTCTGTTCTTGCATATCGAAGATAACGTGCATTTCATTACAACCCAGGCACGTCAAATCATATTAGCCAGATGCAGGAAAATATTGGAAATCACTACTCCGTCACCAACAGGTTTGATCCAGTCAATCCTCCCCCATACCAACATAATTACCAGACACATTTGAATACGCGTCACCACAATAAAAGCGGGCTCGCACATCTCCCGCATAGAATAGTCGCGGTCCCGCCTAATTTGCCTAACACATCGCAAGAAAAAGGTACAACTCATGCGCGAAATGACCGCGTCCGATACTGAGCGAATTTTGAGCATAACCCAACATGAGAAATCGTGGGGATTTGATGCAAATAAAACATCAAAATAATTGATGCCCATGCAATTCAATGTATGAATAGCCAGACACGGAATTCTGTGATATCAATTGCAGATATTTCATGTAGAAGACGCAGATGACTTTAGCAAAAGAATTATCGAGTATGCATCGATACCTGTCCGGGGATTGAATGTCAGATCTAGTGTACACGCAAGTCGTAGAGAAGGCCTCTAGATACCAGGCAAAATCGCTTGAATTCTTGGGCAAAATTATACAATTTCCGACCGTTTCCCCTCGAGACAAAGACGGGCTAAGAGCATGCGCGGAAGAGCTCGTGAAACAGTTTGAAAAATCAGGATTTGAAGCATCGATCTTTGATACAACAGGAGACCCTGTCGTCACGGCCGAAAAGAATGTCGGCGCAAAGAAGAATCTGTTATTCTACCATCATTATGATGTCCAGCCAGAAGGGCCACTGGAACTCTGGGATTCGTCGCCTTGGAAAATGGAAGTCAGAGGAGACAGGGTCTACGGCCGTGGGGCTGTGGATGATAAAGGACCGATAGCAGCAAGCCTAATGGGAATAATGCTGGCAGAAGAGATGCTCGAGCAATTGCCAGTAAATGTTAGATTTGTGATAGAAGGAGAAGAAGAAGCAGGCTCGATAAGTCTTCACGAATTCACGGAAACCAACAGAGATTTTCTCAGCGCGGAGGGATTAGTCTGGGAAGGGATTTCCTCCATGCCAAACAGCCCTGCAGAAATAATCTGTGGAGTAAAAGGAGATGCATACTTTGAGTTCAGGGCGAGTGGCCCGCCAAATTTCCCTCGTACAGACGTTCATTCAGGAGAGGCATCTTGCGTGCCAAATGCCGCGTGGAGGCTAATCTGGGCACTGAATACTCTGAAGGACAAGCACGAAAATATTCTCGTCGAAGGCTTTCAAGATGAGGTCGTTCAACCATCCGATGAAGACATCGCGGTTCTTGCGGAATATGAGGGAGATTATGCGAAGAGGATAATGGATGATTATGACCTTGGAAGGACCCTGTTGGACAGGAAAGGTATCGAGCTCCTGAAACACCTATACTTCATGCCCACACTAACAATCAGTGGATTGACCAGCGGATATCAGGGAACGGAAGACATGACCATAGTCCCGTCATCAGCAAGCGCGAAATTGGATGTCAGACTGGTGCCGGATCTGACTCCCGAGAAAGTCCATGAGCTTCTGAAGGCACATCTGGCCAAGAAAGGGTATGAGGACATAGAGGTGAAGATGTCGCCAGGATATATGCCCAGCAGGAGCAGAATCAACGACCCATTCATACGGATGGTCCATGAATTATCGAAAGAGGTCGTTGCCCCGGCACCATCTAACATCGTGCCGATGGTGGGAGGCTCTGGTCCGGCCCATCTTTTCACACCTTATGCCCCGATGTGCATGGCATATAGCTACTCCGATATCCAACATACGAATGGACATGCCCCGAACGAGAACGCTTGGCTGCCCAGCCTTATCTATAATGTTGCATTCATCGCAATGGTTGCAGATAGGATGTCCAAGATACCTTGAGACATTGATGATTGATGATAGAAAGGACTATTGCGTGCAATCGAAGACCATGAGGATAGGGTTGACGAGCAAACCCAGCTTCAGAAATCGCTCGACAAACTTCGGGACAACCTCAATCGGTGGCTTGAGAAGCATTCAACATGCCGATATCGATGGTCTCGATAAACCAATTTCGGAGAAAGGCACACCTCCCCGATCATATTCTTCCCATATCGATTGAATCGCGTGGATTGAAAAAAATGAAGTTACGGAGGGTTGCCCCTCCGAGTGTTTTGTGAGAGTTTACATCATTCCGGGCATTCCGCCCATGCCACCCATTCCGCCGCCTGGGGGACCCCTCTCGGAAGGACTGAGCTTCCTTGCGGCTATGACATCGTCGATCCTGAGGACCATAGATGCCACCTCGGTTGCGGACTGGACTGCCTGCGTTTTAACCCTCAGAGGCTCAATGACGTTCGCGCGAATCATGTCGGAGACCTTGTTCTCATCGATATTGATTCCGAAAGTCCGTCCAGCCTTCTTCGTGTGGGCGTTCTTGAGCTCTATGAGCACATTTATCGAGTCCATTCCTGCGTTCTCGGCGAGTGTCCATGGAATCACTTCCATTGCATCCGCAAAAGCCTCGATTGCAAGCTGCTCCCTGCCACCGACAGACTGTCCATAGTCCCTGAGCTTGATCGCGATCTCGATCTCCGGAGCGCCTCCTCCTGGAACGACGATTCCATCCTCGAGTGCGACCGCGACGACCTTGAGTGCGTCGTGCAATGCCCGCTCGACCTCGTCAATGACGTGTTCGGTTCCGCCTCGGATGAGGATTGAAACCGCCTTCGGATTCTTGCAGCCAGTCACGAAGGTCATGTCAGAATCAGCGATCTTGACCTCTTCGACAGTCTCAGCAGCTCCGAGCTCTGCGGAGGTCAAATCATCAAGGTTCGTGACGATCTTTCCGCCGGTCGCCTTGGCGAGCTTCTCCATGTCAGATCTCTTGACCCTACGCACCGCGTAGATTCCATCCTTGGCGAGGTAGTGCTGAGCCATGTCATCGATTCCCTTCTCGCAGATGATGACAGTCGCTCCAGACTTCTTGACCTTCTGGACCATTTCCTTGATGGTGTTCTCTTCCTCGTCCAGGAACTTCTGCATCTGCATCGGGTCACGAATCTGAATCTTTGCTTCGACCTCGGTCTTCTTGATCTCGAGGGCGGAGTCGATGAGTGCGATCTTGACGTTCTTGACGCTCTTTGGCATCCTCGGGTGCACGCGCTCCTTGTCCAGCACGATGCCCTTTATGAGCCTCGTATCGGAGACGGCGCCGCCGTGCTTCTTCTCGACCTGGATGTTGTCAATATCTGCCTCGTACGTGCCATTCGACTTCTCAGATACGGATGAGACAGCCTCGACGGATATGTCCGCGAGCTTGTCGCGCTCTCCGCCGACGCTCTTGCCAGTCATGGCAGTCATAGCCACAAGCTTGAGTGTCTTCTTGTCAGTAGGCGAAACTTTTATACCGATGCCCTTGAGGATCTTGATAGCCTCCAGGGATGCGAGCCTGAATCCGTTGGCAATAACGGTCGGGTGCACATTCTGCTCTATGAGCGCCTCGGACTTCTTAAGAAGCTCTCCAGCGATCACGACAGCGGAAGTTGTTCCATCTCCGCACTCATTGTCCTGTGTCTTCGAAATCTCTACGACCATCTTGGCCGCGGGGTGTTCAATATCCAATTCCTTGAGGATCGTAGCGCCATCGTTTGTGATGACGATATCTCCCATGCTGTCCACAAGCATCTTGTCCATGCCCTTGGGACCTAGGGTGCTCCGTACGGCATCGGCGACTGCTCTGGCCGCCATGATGTTGTTACTCTGGGCGGTCTTGCCCTTCGTTGATTCCGTTCCTTCTCTGAGCACAATTATAGGTTGGTTTCCCATCATGTGATGTTACCTCCAGGTCCGATTATGATAGTGCTTCTATATAAGGCTTGCCACCAATGAACGGAGCCTTAGAATGCGTCCAAGAGCACGATTCCTCGTTCCGAACATGCGTATTCCATCGCGCATCTCATCTTGAATCCAAACGGATCGCGAGGACTATGCAGGTCGGATATCTCGATATGCGGGAATCTGGATACCATTCTCGCATCAGCGAAAGGTCGCGGGTTATACCTGTCCCACATGATCTTCTTGACTCCGACCGAAGCTACCTGATCCACCAGCTGATGGATCATTTTCTCGGAGTCAGATAACTCCGGGACGATGGGAGCGGCCATGAGGTAGGTGTCTATACCCGCATCCACGAGCTTCGACAATGCACCCAGTCGTCTTATCGGGGCGGGCGCCCGCGGTTCAAGTATAGATGATACACCCTCATCCACGCATGCGAGGCTTATTCCGACCTCCGCGCCGGCCCAAGAAGACAGTATATCCAGGTCCCGCAAGACGAGGTCGGATTTCGTCAGTATGCTTACGGAGGCTCCGAAGCGCTTGAGGATTTGAAGGCAGTTCCTTGTGAGCTCGTATCTCGCCTCTGCTGGTTGATAGGGGTCCGTGACAGTCCCGATCCCGTATACTCCGGACACACGCTTTCCGAGCTCCTTTTTCAACTGTTTAGCGAAGTTCGCCTTGACTTCGACGGTCTCGCCCCAGGTAGAGCCCAGGGAGAACCGGGTCAGGTCCTGGACGTAACAGTAGGCGCAACCGTGTTCGCAACCTCGGTAGGGATTGACGGCCCAATCCAGCCCTGGCAGCTTGGATGGTGAGACCGCGTTCTTGCACTTGACCAGTTTGACGGCCAGGAGTTCACCCCCAGGAATCATCGATCCTCCGCTGATAGAGCGCATCCTTGAGGATCGCGCTGTTCTTCACCCATCTTGAAATAGGAATGTCCATCATCGCAGAAACATGGACAAGGGCCGCGTTCAAGTCTGAGAACCTCTTCGGTGGGTTCTTGAGAGCGGCCCGCACGTTCTCCCGGACATTCCAGACGCCTACGGGAAGTATGTATCCTGGATGAGACTCCCTCAGGATGCTGATCCCTGCCTGGCGTCTCTCTTGCGAGAGGAGCTCGTTCACCGCGAGCCTGGCAGCGTAGTAACACCCTCCGATCTGAGCATATGTCGTGCGGCCATCGTAGAATTCGTGGTCGGATATTATGGCGATCCTGTCGCTGTGCGGGTTCCAGGCGGTCTTCGGGTACCATGCTTCTATTAGTTCGTACCTCCAGCTGGTTGGCATCATCAGAATCGCCCATCTGTTGTCGAGACTCACAGTCTCGTATACCCTATAGTCATCTATGCAGGGGTATGTCTTCGTGTCCTCCAGGAGTCTAAGACCGAGTTGACTGTCCACAGCGGTGATGCTCCACCTAGTAGGTACGAATCTCCGTCTTCGGGCTATCCCGAACGCGCCCACACTGAATGCACGCTGGATGCTAGATAGTAGAGCGCCCTCGTGGTAGAGCGATACCAGGGCATCCTTTGCAAGGAGGTCCGTATCATAGAACGCCTTCTCCAATCGTCTGTCGAACTTGACATTCGAGATATCGAATTTGCGTATAGGGGCAGACGGCCCGAAAGGCTGGACGTCGTCGTTCAGTGTCAACCGGCCTTGCGGTTTCTTGGAGAATTCCGCGGATACTTCTGGAGGTGTCCGAGCAAGCGCGAGTTCCCTGGTCCGGGTGACCAACTTGTTGCTGTTCTCGACATCCGAGACATCGACCTGGTGCATCCCCCTGACCAGACTAGACCTGAACTCGATGATGTCATCAATTGGCAGACCCACCCATTTTTCCGGGGTGTCTATCAGCGATGTATCGCCGTGGAATGGAGGGATCATTGGACCGACCGAGACCTTCGGGTATCCAGACCTCCCGATGAACACGCTTGGCGGGGAGGCGCCATCAATATTCAATCTGTCGATTTTGCCCCTTACCCTGTTGGTTGAGAAGAATCGTGCCAGTACGGGACATCTATCCTTACCGCATAGGAGTTTTGAACCCTTACAATACGCGCACCTCGAATTACGGGACGATATGTCATCAAGAGATAGGATATCGTCAAAAAGCGAAGAATGGTCGATCATGGCCTGAGAGCGGGAGAAATTGGAGAGGTCCATCCATCTGGATGTAAACGGTTCGACACTAATAAGCAAAGCGGCTGGTGCGGTGAAAATGCCCATCTAAGGATGATATCGGCAACGCGAACATGCCGGGAAAACACCTCGGATGCTCAAACTTGATATACGCTGAGATGCCTAACTGTTGGGGGGCATAGAAGCCTTCTCAGCTTGGAGGTATGATGGGGCTATGATGGAGGCGGTGCTATCGCTCAGAACTCCGAATTATTGGATGAGCGAGATATCAATGAAGTATCCGGCCACAATCAAGGTCATCGACAGGGTACCTTTTTCAGATAAAGGGGTCAAAGACCTCGTCGAGATACAAGCACCTAGCGACATCATGGATGACATACTCAAAGACATCAGGACGAATCCTCTAGTGTACAATATGGACACCACCGTGACCGAGAAGGGCAAGGTACTCGGTTCGATCACCACGACCAGATGCGAGATTTGCAGGATCCTCACGGATGCGGACGTCTACCTTCTCTCCGCTCAGTCGCGCGGACAGGGCAACATAGAATGGACGCTCATCCTGAGCGAGAAGAAAGTCCTGAGGGACATATTCGAACACCTCAAGAGCAAAGGGGTGGACGCCGAACTCGTGAAGCTAACTAAGATAGACGATAAGGAGGCGCTCACGGAGAGGCAGGACAAGATAACGCAGGTCGCCTTCGAACGAGGCTACTTCGATTATCCCAAGAGGATAAGCCTTCGAGAACTCGCCAGAATGTTCGAGGTCTCACCATCGACTCTGTCCGAGATACTCAGAAAAGGACAGAGGAAGATCGTGCTGGACTACTTCAAGAAGCAGCGGCATTCGATATGATCACCAAACAGCGTTAAGCACCTACATTTCCAGTGGCGATACCGTACCAGGCAATCAACACATTAAACTAGGAAGAGCCTATCAATGTAGTACCAGTCGGATTTAGGGGAACTCATAATGACGACCGAGGACGAGGTCATTTCGACACTTAGAGAGATCGTCGACCCACATACCAACATCAATATCTTCGACATGGGGCTGATTTCGGAAATAACGGTCAAGGGCGATTCCGTCAGTCTGGTGTTCAGACCCACTTCCCCGTTCTGTCCATTGGGCATACATCTTGCAATGAACATCAAGAGACGTCTCATCCAGATGCCGAATATGAAAAAGGCGAATGTGAAGATCGTGGGACATGTCCAAGAGGACATGATAAACAGCGCATTGCTGGATTCGCCCTGAAGACCGCACCTACATTAGAGGGACTGCACTTCGCGAATTGCCGCTTTCTCAAGAGCCGAAAGTCCCGTCGGACGGCACTTCATATGCCCTACGCATGGCGTCAAAAGAGATTCATGCTAGGTCAGCCTTTGGGTATCTGAGATGCTGGCTTCGGAAATCAATCGAGTGGTCGACGAATCATCGAGGAAGTTGCTCCAGGGCGCTTCCCCGTCCGTGAGATACTGGATCCTCACGGACATCATCGAGAAGGACAGGGAGGACCACGTCGTCCAGCGCACATTGAAGGAGTGCGAAAGATGCCCTACCAGGCAGAAGTTGTTCAGGACCATTCAAGAGGATGGCACATGGCCTGTGCCAAACAGCCGGCGGGCGCAGAACCGACCAGAGTCTGGGAGAAGCATGGACCAAACACAGATCACGATGTACAACAACCTCCTCAGGCTACTACATTCCGTGGTCGGGTCCGACGACGAACGTATCAATAGGACGCTGGATAAAGTCCTTGAGCGATATGATCAGGAGGGGTTCATAAGAGGTCCGATGCAGCATTGCCTTCCACAACCGCATTACAACGGGTATGCTCTCTACATACTGTATGGATTCGATAGGCAAAATGATGCAAGAGTCAAGGGAGTCACAGAGTGGTTGATGGCATCTCAGAGGAAGGACGGGGGCTGGAACATGCCATACTTGCAGGATGTCAAGTACCTTCCAGAATATAGCGGGATGAAGATGGATGATTTCATCCGGCTTGCGGAGAGGTCAAACGGGAATGGGTATGACCCCAATGAATTCCAGGACATACCCAGCTGTCACTGGACCACGATGATGGTCCTCTGGGGCCTCATGGAGAGGCCTCCACTCAGGAAGAGCAAGTGTTTGCAGAAGGGGGCGGATTTCCTCCTGAGCAGGTTCTTCAAGAAGAACCCTCACCCTAACTTCTATCAAAGCCAGAAGAACTGGACCTCGGTCAAGTACCCCGCCTATAGGTGCAGTGGTCTGGCCGCACTATGGGTGCTGACGAAGATCGGCAAGGGACCCGAGGACCCTAGGATGGAGAAGCCGATCAGATGGCTCATCTCGAAGCGATATCGTGATGGTCTGTGGATCGAATCCAACCGACCGCATTCGGAAACCGAGCAATGGTTGACCTTGGAAGCACTGGAAATCCTACATAGGCATGCCAAGAAACTATAAGCATGGTTTCGGTGGAAAAACGACAATTGTGCCCTGGGGTTCAATGCGGCTTTCGTTAGCGAGTGACACCATATCAATCACGGATATAGCCACGATGGAATGGTTTTAGATGGTCGCATTCGAAAGGGCATTATTACGATACTAGCTACTGCAGTTGTGGTCCAGATATCCCAGGCTATAGGCATGCTGGACTCCGTGAGAGGGCAGACATAAGAGATTGCGACTCCGAAGTCACCAAACCTACTTGAAAGAGGATATGCCTCATGGGCGTCCTGGCAAACCCTTGCGAAACATCTTGATCGTGAATTTCTAATCTCTAGACACCAAGTGGAGACGGTTCCTTAGAGCCTGTTCTGGCGAGCGTTCAGATACTGATTTGAACCCACTTTGACATAAATACAATAAACAGAGTAATAATGTGGGAGAGCCCGGATTATAGCTCCGAATCTACCCCTAATCAAAACTGCCAGCCATAATCTTCAAAGCCAAATGCGATTCTTTAATTCTCCGAATTCTTTCATGGTAAGAAACGGTCCTGAAGAAATCACTTCTTAGTCATGATGTATGTTGAGTATTCCTTGAGATACCTCTTGAAGAACCACTGAATGAAGGTGCTGTCGCTCTCCTTCACCTGGGACCGCTCAAGCGCGTTGTAGTAGCCCCGGCGACCCTCATACGGAATATTCAGAGGAGGATATCCGTTTCGATGCAGTACGAAGTTCATTAGGAGACGACTCATCCTGCCGTTTCCATCGGCAAACGGATGCATTGTCACGAATCTCAGATGAACTCCAGCAGCCAACTCGACTGGGTGCATGGAAGGCTTGTTCCGATTGTACCATCGGAAGAACTCTCTGAGCAATGGTTGGACTTCAACGGGACTAGGAGGCATGAATCGGCTCCCAGAGATTGCTACCTGGTAAGTCCTGACTCTCCCGGCTATATCGGGCTTCGTCTCCTCGAACAGCGTCTTGTGCCACATCAAGATCGTCTGCAGTGACAGGTCTTTCTTGTATCGCAACGCTTCCCGGAAGACTCTGTCGTGGGCCTCGGCTTCCTTGATGTCCTCGATCGGTTTCTGGCTTGGACTCAGTCCTCTCTCGAGCAAATCAGCCGTTTCACGATAAGTGAGTCTCGAACCTTCGATGCGATTCGTATCATATGTGAACTTGATTGAGAATTGGCGATCACGCTTCTGGAGGGTGCTAGGTGGTAGTGCACGCTTCTCATTCTGGTAGTTCGAACGAACCTGATTCAGAAGTGGATACCATCGCTCTCTGTAGATCTCTGTGAGGAAGTCCCTCTTTGACGCCTCGACATCGTGAGGCAATCTCACTCCAAGATACTTCTCACGGGTTTGAACGCCCGAGGGAGTCCTGATAGTATGCTGGAGATAGAAATACTCCCGACCATCGACCACCTTCGTCCTCACGACGACCATGACATCTCATACCCTTACATATGCATATATTTTTCTATTACATCCAATATGTAAGGGTAGAAGAGAACCCCACTCGGCTGATGTCCGAGTATGGCAATATTGTCGATGCAACAATAAACATGTGGCACCACAAATAATAATGTGCGAGGGCCCGGATTTGAACTGCGAGTCATATCTTCGAATGTAAGAGAAACATCATAGAATAGATTCTATTTCAGCAAAAAGAATGCTGGATTCTCGGTTCAACCACGCCCTGTCTGAATGGAGAGAAGACCAGCATAACAAGGGAGGATGGCTACGAGGGTGGCTTCAAGGAACGAACTCCTCGATTTTTCCCCATTATAGGAGTCCGCATGAACCTCGTCGTCCGGAATTGGGACCCTCATAGTCTGCCCGCTTAGTCTAAGGTAGCAGGCCAGCGGCCCTTAGCTCAAGAGTGATCTTATCGACGGCAATCTCGACGTCTTCCGGCTTTCGGGCGCCAGTGCACACTAGCTTCCCGCTGCCGAACAGAAGCACGACCACTTTCGGCACGTCGAGACGGTACACGAGTCCAGGAAATTGCTCAGGTTCATACTCGACCTTCTCAAGACCGACACTGATGGCAATCGAGTTGAGATTGATCTTGGCCCCAAGGTCGCTTGAGGCAACGATGTTCTGCACCTCTATCTTAGGTTTGATTGTTATCACTACGCCAGCAGCCTCGATCTTCTTGACCACCTTGCTGATGGCAATCTCCACCTGTTCAAGGCTCTTGCCGCCGGTGCATACCGCCTTTCCACTCCTGAAAAGCAACGTCGCCGTCTTTGGATCCTTGAGCCGGTAAATCAGGCCTGGGAACCGTTCGGGGTCGTATTCGGCACCATCAAGTGCAAGCACAATCGCCTGGAGGTCCAGCTCCGTCCCGAGAGACGTCGAGGCGACAACGTTCTCAATCTTTATCACTGCCATATAATCCACACCGGTCTGACGGTATTTGAATAGCCATCTAATATACTAATCCTTCGTGCGCAAGGAAAGTGACGGCAAGAAAACGAAAATCGGGTTTAGCTCGACACAATAAACGTCTCGCTCAGCGCAGTATCACCAGTTGCGAAACATATGCAAATCATTCTGCAACTCGAACTCGCTCATAATGCTCGAATGTATTAATTTGAACGTTCCCGACGGGCACTATCATGCTCCGAATTTCTTTGCCCGGTCGGCCATACCCAACATTATCGGCAGAAGGTCCCGTCCTCGTATCCTCCCGAGCCCGCCTGAGGCTGCCGACACTTCGTCGAATTCCTTGACGGAATCCATCCTACTGCCGCCGCCAGCAATCATCACAGGGACAGGGTCGGCACTATGGTCCCGCACGTCCACGGGGGTCGAGTGATCTGCCGTGACCGCGATCACGACATCTTCGTGCAGTTCCCTGAGGATCAGTTCCAGCATCGAATCGATGCTCTCAATTATCTCGACCTTCTTCATGAAGTCGCCGTCATGCCCTGCTACATCGCCTGCCTTCACATTGACGAATACGAAGTCATGCGAATCGAGTAGCTTGAGCGCCGACCCTCCCTTTGAGAGATAATCTGTATCCAGCCCACCCGTGGCCCCTGGGACATCTGGAACGTCCATGCCGACCATCCTGCATATCCCTTTCACCAAGGTGACGCCCGCGACCCCTGCACATTTCAGACCGTAGCGCTCAGGCATGGAGTCTAGATTGCCGAGACTACCTGCTCCTCGAGGGAGGACTATGTTCGCGGGGGGAAGTCCGTCCTTACGCCGCTTCGTATTGATCGAAGCAGCATCAAGCCGCCTGTACGATTCAGAAACGAATTCGTTCAGGATCCTAGCGGTCTTGGTAGCCTCAGGGACCAAAGGTTTGGATACCAGCACTTCACCCTCGGTGTGAGGATCGACCTCCGAGACCCTGTGATCGAGCCCGGGACCCTTGAAGACGAGCACACACCTGTGCTCAGAGCCCTCCTTGAACGCGACTTCGACGTCCTCGATCTTGAGACCGGACAGGAGCTTGGAAAGCTCATCTGTTCCGGACTTTATGCGTCCCGCCCTGCGGTCAGTGACATTCATGGAAGGGTCAACGGTTGCGAAGTTGCATCGGAAGGCCACATCGCCTTTGGACATCTTCAGGCCGGCTCCCGCGGCCTCTATTGGGCCCCTTCCAGTGTATGCTGTGTAAGGGTCGTAGCCGAAGAGTGCAAGATGCGCTGTATCGCTGCCCGGCACTACGCCTGGCGCTATCACATCCATCATCCCGCTCATGCCTCGCTTCGCTATGGAGTTCATCGCGGGTCTCTTCGCGGCCTGGAGGGGGGTCTTGTGATCGAACAGCTTCACAGGACGGTCGGAAAGACCGTCACATATGATCATGAGCATCTTCTTCTCATTCATGGATGGTTGCGAATACACTGGGTCGTAGATAACACTAATCGTCACTGTCGCCCAAGAATTGATGAGATGGGGTGGATGGCAGAAAGAGCGCCGAGGGGGAGATTTGAACTCCCGTGGTGTCAAGCACCAGTAGCTCTCGAGGCTACCGCCTTAAACCGGGCTTAGCTACCTCGGCTCCGCGCTGGAACGGAAGCGTTATTACGAGTACCCATATTAACGCTGTCGGTGCAATGATGAAGGTGACAGTGCATCTCCTGCCAAACCGAAAGGAGACCAGAACAGTCGAATTCGATGAGGGAGCCGATGTGGAGTCGCTCATCAGAAAGCTAGGGCTTCTGCCCGATTCATGGATAGCAATCAGAGGAGCGGACCCCGTCCCGAGCGACGAACCGCTTTTGGATGGGGATGAGATAAAGTTGATATCCGTCGTTTCGGGCGGATGACACGGTTTCAATGGCATACAGCCAGTCGGTCGATGATGACTTTTATAGATTGGAAGGAAAAGTATTTATCAAAGAGAGCATTAATAGTTCCGAAGAACAGCGTTCAAACCCGTTTGACATCATCACGCTTAACCAAACACATCTTACAGTGACGCTCATACGCCTGGCTATAAGGCATAGGGTTCACAGTAGCCAGATGTTTGTCAAGCCTGCTGCGACCCCTGGACAAAGGGATGCTCGACAGCGGATGATAGACATAGCGGGGACCTGAGCTGTTTTTCGACACCTTAGGGGTGCACAGACATGGACATAGATCCAAGTACAACAAAATACCTGATTCAAGCGAAACTCTCGACAGATGGAATTGTGGAAAAACCCGATATCGTAGGCGCTATTTTCGGCCAGACGGAAGGACTGCTGGGCGACGAACTCGACCTCAGAGACCTGCAGAAGAGCGGCAGGATAGGAAGGATAGAGGTAGAGGTCAGCTCGAACAAGGGCAAGTCCGAAGGCATCGTTTATGTACCTTCCAGTCTCGACCAGGTCGAGACCGCCATACTTGCATCCGCCCTCGAGACCATCGACAGGGTCGGACCGTGCAAGGCCAGGATATCCATCGACAAGATCGAGGATGTAAGGATATCGAAGAGGAATAAGATCATCGAGAGGGCGAAGGTGCTGCTCAACGAGCTCATGAAGACCTCGAAGACGAGCGGAGGAGACCTCACAGATTCGGTGCGACAGTCATTCCAGATGGAAGAGGTGCAACACTACGGGAAGGAGAGACTTCCCGCAGGGCCCAACATCGATGATTCTGACGCGATCATAGTCGTGGAGGGCAGGTCAGATGTTCTGAACATGCTCAAGTACGGCATCAAGAACGCGATAGCAGTCGAAGGGACGAATGTGCCCCAGGCGATCATCACTCTGGCAAAAGAGAAGGTCGTGACAGCTTTTGTCGATGGAGACAGAGGCGGAGAACTCATCATAAGGGAGTTGCTAGAAGTTGCCGAAATCGACTTCGTCGCACGTGCTCCGAATGGACAGGAAGTCGAAGAGTTGACACAGAAGCAGATGGTCAAGTGCCTGAGGAACAAGGTTCCGGCCGACCAGTTTGCAGAAATGGTCAATCTCGGAGCTTCTTCCGGCAGAAATGGTGAAAAACAGGGCAGGTCCGAAGAAGGTCGTGGAGACCGCGGAAGAAGGGATGACGACCGTGACCGGAGGCGGGAACCGAGGGAATCACGCCAACCGAGACACGAGGACAGGCCGCCACCGCAACCACCGACCCCGAGGTTGTCCCCCGAACAGCTGAGGTTCAAGGACGTCCTCTCGGAGCTGAACAACAGCTCGAAGGCTAAGTTGCTCAACGAGAACGGCAATGTCTTGAAAGAAGTGCACGTGAGCAAGCTCGCCGAGACGCTCAAGGAATCCGGCACGGGCGTACGCGCAGTGGTGCTCGACGGCATAATAACCCAGCGAGTTCTGGACCTAGCCGTGGAAAAGAATATTTCATCAGTAGTTGGTGTCAAGGTGGGAAACGTAGCCAAGCTCCCCACGAATGTGGAGATCCTCACGAAGGAGGATCTGAGCTAGGACGCGGGAACTTCACATGATCGAAGAGGCTTCCGGTGGACATAAGGTCCTCACGTCGTTGGACGAGATAGAGACTTCAGAGGACATCAGGATAGCCTCTGATCCTCTCGAGAGGGTCATCGGACAGGAAGAAGCAGTCCGGCTTGCGAGGATAGCCGCCTCACAGATGAGGCACCTTCTGCTGGTGGGACCACCAGGCACAGGCAAATCGATGATAGCGCAGGCCTTGGCACTCCACCTGAGAAGGCCGACCGAAGAGATCAGGGTCGTCCACAACCCGGAGAACCCGGAGCGACCCCTGGTCGAGGTCAGGAATTCGGACGATGTAGAGAAGGAGTTGGAGTCCAAGGGTTACGCAGAGGGGGAGTACATAGACCCCAAGGAAGCGCCTGTGAACGTTGCTGAGAGACTAGGATACAGATGCACCAGCTGTGGAACCTATTCCTCCCCGAAGGAGAGTTTCTGCCCGAAATGTTCGCGAGCGAAGGTGGCACAACAGATACGTCCCACGTCGAACAACCCGTTCGGGGACATACTGGGCGGGCTCATGGAAGTCACCATGGGTCAGATGGCAGGGAGAGACAGGGTCACCACCACCAGGAAGAGGTTCGGAAAGGAAGAGGTGGTGGTGTTTGAACGTTCAGGCGATATGATCAAGGTTCTGGATCAGCCGGCCCTCGAGAAACGGAGGGAGCTGGAGAAGGAGAGCCCCAGGAAGGTCATAGTGCCCATCGGGAGGAATCCGTTCGTCCTCGCAACAGGCGCAAGCGAGACCGAACTGCTAGGGGACGTCCGACACGACCCGTACGGTGGACACCCACAGCTCGGGACACAACCCTATGACAGGGTCGTCGCCGGAGACATACACAATGCCCACCAAGGAGTGCTTTTCGTCGACGAATTGCCTCATCTAGGCCATCTTCAGAGATTCATATTGACGGCCATGCAGGAGAAGAGATTCCCCATCGCCGGCAGGAACCCTCAGAGCGCCGGCGCAAGCGTCAGGGTCGATAGCGTACCCTGCGACTTCATCTTCGTCGGAGCGTGCAACATACAGGATCTCCCGCAGATAATGTCGCCGCTGAGGTCGAGAGTGAATGGTGGTGGATATGAGGTCCTCGTGGATACCACGATGCCTGATACGAACGAGAACTGCATGAGGCTCGCGCAGTTCGTGGCCCAGGAGATCGTCATGGATGGCAAGATACCGCACGCGTCCAGGGAGGCCATCCAGATGATAATCGAAGAGGCACGCAAGAGGGCCAAGCTGATGGACAACAAAGACAAAGCGCTGACATTGAGGCTCAGGGAACTCGGCGGGCTTATCCGAGCTGCTGGCGATGTTGCGATAGTAGAAGGAGCCGAACTCATAGAGGCGAAACACATCAAGGAGGCTCTGAAACGCGCTCGCCCGGTCGAAGAGCAAATCAAGGAGAAGTACGGGAGCTTCCTCGGCGGAGTGGCCAAGGACATCAGCGGGTCCGAGAGGGATTCGTCACCTTATCATTACTGGAACCAGCATGTACACGACGACAAACAGGGATATCGCTGACAGATGACCCTTATGATCAGCTCTGGAGCACCTTCATCATCTTGAAGGCGTCCTCGCCGTTCCTGTAGAACTTCTTGATATCGTCGAATACCGTGAAGCCGAGCTTCTCGTAGAAAGCCCTCGCACGAGCATTGCTCGTCCTGACCTCGAGGACGACGGAATCCAATCCCTTCCCGATGCATTGACGATAGAGCTCCTCCATCAGGGCCGACCCGATGAATTGTCCTCTGCATTCCGGTCTCACAGCCAGCATCAGGACCCGGGCTACTTTTGGACCGGACACCACCGCTGCGACGAATGCTACGATCCTGCCGTCCTTGAGAGCCACCTGGAAACCTTCGGGCCAGTGGTTATGTATGGTCAGATAGAGAGAGGTCTGGTATATCTCTCCCAAGGAATCCTTCACGACGTTGGTGATGGCATGGATATCCGCGGGAGAGAAATTTCTAACAACGAGCATAACCAACCGTCAAACCTCATGAACCGCCTTTTCCGAGATTAAGTTTGCGAATTGACAGTCGCCTGAGAACCAAGACGAGGGGGATGAGGGCAAGCGGCAGGACCCAGGTCGGAGGTCGTGCGCAAGGTGTCGTGATCGTGACTGCAAGGTCGTCCCCTGATCCGGGAACGCGCACGATCATCGTATCGCTGGCGTCATTACCCCAGGTATCCTCAACATGGACCGTCACAAGATGCTCCCCCGGCGCCGTGACTGCAAAATCTGTGCGCGGGCCATACGAATCGGCCGATCCGTCCCCATTAAGATCCCACCATATCAGGACGATCGCCCTGTCATCACTTGATTCGCTGGCGTCCAGGGTCACAACATCGCCCTCCCTAGCATCGATATCCGCACCAGCGATGGCGATCGGAGGGATCTCATCAGGAAACCAATCCATGTCAAAGGCATCTGCGAAATAACTTGCCATCTCCTCGCTGTCCACGATTGCGGCGAGTTCCCGGTTCCGGGCGAATGACGAATAGACCCAGTTGTTGCTCGAGATGACAGCCGTTCGGTCGTCCAAGATGAGACCTTTGTTGTGTAGGATGGTGATCGGGCTTCGTTCATCCATAAGAAGGAACGAACCGTCCAGATCCTCAGATACGGCGATGCAGGAGAGGCCGGCGACTGTAGCATTGTTACGATCCAGGTTGAACCAGGACGAATCCAGTATGCCCCTGGATTGTCCGCCATTTCTCAAAGCATCGATTATGGCCGTCAGCAGCGGGTTCGTTGTCGCCTCGCTTGACCATCTGGTGTTCCAGCAGATGTCCGACTGGAACTGTTCGAACATGATACGACGAGACGATTCGAGCAAAGGTACTAGGAACGGACTCTGAATTGACGCATCCGGCGAGACGTGGAGTCGGACGGTGCACGCTTGTGTCGAACGATATGGCCTGAGGGCGCCCGAGAGGTATACGGGTCTGGGCGGCTCGAATGCTCCTGCATCACTATCGAACCATCCGGTGGTGGTCCAAGCAATCACATCGTCCCGGGATCGCCTAGCATCGTCATCGAACACATGTGCCAGGCATCCAGCTAACAGCTCACTCTCGATCCAGACGCCCCATCCCCTATTCCCATGAACTGGGTCTTCAGGAATACCGTCTGGGACGAAGTTCTCGGACATGACCAAGATGCTCACTTCGTCGATCACCATATATTTTGGATGCAACGGGCCGATATGCCTGACTATGTCGTCGTCCAGGTTGCCATAAATGCCCAGGACCGAGCAACCCGAGGTGGAAAGGAACGAAAGGCAGTCGATCTCTTCATCACAAATGCCTCCGGCAGGATTCAGGTCCACGAGTACCCTGACATCCACGCCGGACTTGCTGATACAGGCTAGAGCTTCGCAGAATGGAGCAGAATACAACTCATATGCACATACTCGGATAGTAGTCTTTGCTGATTGGACCGCTTCGAGGACGACCTCGAGGGAGCAATCAGGGCTGGCGAATGCCGTGATCCCCCCTGCCGGGATCATATCCGAAATAGAGTTGTGCTCGGTGTAGCCATACCTGTATTCCCTGAAAGACATCCAATCGGTGGAAACGTCAGAATCGACAGGGATGCCACCCATCAACACTCGCTTAGCGATCTCGCCTTGCCTAAGGGCAGGCATCGGACTCCCGAACCAGCCTTCTGGAATCCCAGAATCTCCATAGCACACGGAATCAACGACTCCACCTTCGGGTGACCGTAGGACGAGGGAGTCGCCGATGTCCGCTAACCTGAACGAACCTGAGACGGTGACCAGATCATTCGTATTCCATCCTTGCACGGTAATCTCAGGAGGGACTCCAAATGCGTCGAAGTATGAATCATAGTTGGATGATATGTGGACTTCATCGCCTGCGAGGATATGAACGAGCGTTGTGAAAAGCAACACGCCCTCACCGTCGGAGAGGGTCCAACACGATAGTATGACATCCTCCGAACCACGGTTCCATAGCACGATGTACTCATCATAATTGACACCGCATGGATAGAACTCCGAGATGATCACTGGGGGCCCATCGACGGAGAGCGATGAATGGATGCTCACGGCACTCAGAGGAGATGGATGCGGAAGAATCATTCCCGGTACAAGGAGCAGTAGCAAGGCCAGTGATACCACAACTGGAAAGTCCCTCCGCATCGAAGGGGCTAGGGAATCCTCTAAGCATAATGAGGAATGACTACAGGTATGCTTCCTATCCGTCGAGGCCCGATACCAGATCGAGTAGGACGGCCATCTTGTCCTTCGCCTTGACGACCCCGCTCGCCAGAAGTACACCCTCGGCTCCCAGCTCTATCGCCTTTCGAACATCCACACCATTCTTCACACCAGCACCACAGAGGACAGAGACCTCATCGCTCACGGATCGGATGGTCGTCACGGTGTCGCTCACGATCTTCGGGTTGGCCGTCGTGACTGAGATGTCACCTCCGATCAATTCAGGTGGTTCGATTGCGACATAATCTGGACCCATGGCGGCACATGCTCGGCTCACGCCGGTGTTGTTCGTGCAGACGATTGTGGAAAGACTGAGCTGGTGGGCTCGCTCAATGAGGTCGTGTATCTCGGCCACCTTGATCCTGTGCTCTGAGTGGTTGAGCAACGTGCCCCGAGCGCCCGATGCCTTGACATTCTCAAGGGTCACATATCCCGTGGTGCCTCCAGGCATCACATCGTCCACGTGTTGGGCGAAGACGGGAATGTCAACGATCGATGCAATCCGCGAGATATCGGGCATGGGTGGCGCAACGACTATCGACGCGCCAGTCTCCTTGGCCACGTCATCGCAAATCTTAGCCAGCGATACAGCCTCGTCTCCGCTCGCTTCGACGTAGGTTTTGAAGTTCACGGCTATGATGAGACGTCTAGATGACAAGCAAATACCTCATTAGAGGGGCTCCATCCGAGACTCTATCTTCTTCAGCACATCGGGTCGTGTCGTGTACTCGAGCTCCTCAGGCGAGACTATTCCAGGCATGAACGGACCGTGGCCGCGCATATAGATGGATATCTCCATCGCCTTGTTACGGACGGGGTCCCACTCCTTGCCCGCGAAGTAATCGAGAGGCTTGTGATTGCCGGGAGGAGAGTTCGGCGGCTCTATCCCCTGGATCTTGCCGTTGGATATCTGGAGGCCGAGCGAGCATACCCTTGGAGGGCCGTCATGGTAGGTGGGGTCGGACTCATCTACAGCGCAGGGGTACCATGCACCGTAGTGTGAACCCCTCATCCAACCGGATACCAGCTGCGGGAAGGCGAATGGCTGCAGCGCCTCTCCAACCGCAGGAAGCCCGGATTGGCATCGGACCATCATGACGGGATCGTCCTTGCCGACATACTTTCCAGCGGATATGTTCAGCTTCTCCGTCGAGACGACGGCAGCTATGCCGATGTCCCTGTGGAGGACGCGTTTGACTGCGAATCGGGTCGTGTCACCTATCAGGGCGAGGATGTCGTACATCTCAGCGGGAGAACTCATGATGACCTTCTTATGGTCAATCACATCGACCACCTCTATGTCGTAGCCGAGGTGCGCTCTCGGGTCGATCACCAATCCCGTCGTGGTGAACGGGTCCATGAATATCTTCGCAATAGGTAGAGAGTATGCAGCTGGCCCGCACTTGTCCGCCATGAATATGAGCATGGGCTCCGTCGGCCTTTCGACGAACTCCATCTCGGCGGCTCCGGGACCCTGGCCCCTGACGTTGCCGGAGAACGCATCGGACAGCAGGTCCTGGCCTGCTGCGTACAGATGCATCTTCTTCGCCTCCTGGGCCGCGTCCATGAATGCATTCCAGGCAATCTCGTGAACGCCCTTGTGGTTCTCCCCGTTCCTGTGGGTCATGAGGAGTTCCATATCATCGCCGCACCTTGTGACATAGTAATCCAACAGGAGGCCGTCCTTGACGCCCTTGGACATCGCGAGCGAAGCGACTTCCATCATCTTCGGGTGGGGTCTCGAGTGTCCAGCTATCGATCCAACATCGGCCTTGATAAGCGAAACCGTGATCTTCTCGGACATATCTTCTTCCTCCGCACACAAATTCTGCTATTTAGCACAGATTCGGCCGATAAGAAGCTTGACATATATTAACCGTTTCCAAGCATCACTCAGTTAAGAACCACATATGATGATTGCCGATTGGAGTCACCTCACCCAGCCAGTATCAGATTCCAAAGAGTATTGATTAATATCAAATAGCGCATACTAGGAGTGACGATTCTATCGTCATGAGGTCGGTTCGAGAGCGACGGCGAACTGGAGGGAGACGTTCTTGCCTGAAAGCAGTCTTTCACGTATACTGAAAGCGAGGAGGAATGACATGCTGGACCGATGGGTAGATGCGATCAAGCTCTCGACCCCAAAATATGCTGATTCACCCGATGAGTTCCTCCATGAATCCGCTGAGAACTGGATCGATGGCGTTTATCACGCGGTCGCAGAAAGCGATTATTCGCATCTTATGGAATACTGTCTGCGTATCGCTTCCACAAGGACCTCGGAAGGATTCAGGTTCAGCGAGGTAATGAAGGCAATCTCTTTGGCCACCGAGATGGTCGTCGATATGCTATTGGAAGAGAATAAGGACAATATCAGCGAGCCGATGAGTCAGGACATAAAAAAGATCATCAAGGTGATGAACTGGGTGACCATGAGCTTTGGCGAGACATTCGAAGATATCAGACAGAAGGAATTCTCGACGGGAACCCTCATCGGTTTGGTCTCGGCCCAGGAAGCCGTCGATGAAACCGCACTGACGAGCAAGCTGCTAGAGATATGCCAGAGCATATCCGGGTGCACGCATGGAATTGTCATGATGATCGATTCCGATGGAGTTTTGGTGGAGATTCCGGGAAGCGACGAGTTCTCGAGGAAAGTCATGACCAAGATAGGCACCCAGGTTATCCGAGACATCGCGGCCGTAGCGAGGCATGATAGATTCGAGGAATTGGTGGATAATCAGGTGGCTGCAAATACCCCATCCATCCGGTGTGCAGCAGGTATACCTATCATGACTAGGGGGAAGATACTCGGTGCATTGGTACTGGGAGTATGCTCAGATAGAGGCATATCCACGCATGAGATCGACCTGCTGCAGGCGGTGGCATCCCAGATAGGGCTCGCATATGATAATTCGCGCATGATGAGACAGCTCACCCGCAAAGCCGCGTATCTCAAGAGCGAGCATGACGAAGTGCTCACGATACTGAATGAACTCGGCGCAATCGTATACGTCGCCGACATGGACACCTACGAGGTGCTTGCGGCGAACAAGCAGATGAAAGAAATCTATGGGCACGACATGGTCGGGAGGATTTGCTACAAGACGATGCAGGAAGGGATGGACGGCCCATGCCCGTTCTGCACGAACAAGCACCTGCTGAAGGATGGGCATCCAACCGGTTCATATGTATGGGATTTTCAGAACACCACCACGGGACGTAAATACCGTCTATCGGACAGGGCGATCGAATGGCCCGATGGTCGGCTCGTGAGGATCGAGATCGGGCTTGATATAACGGATTTCGAGGAAGCCAAGGAGAGGTTGGATGAGATAAGGACCATGCTGCAGCTCTACAATGATCTCCTAGTCCATGACATAAGCAATCACACCAGCATTGTAAAAGGCATCATGGAACTGATATGCGATGAAAAGATGTCTCAGGAACGGAAAGGAGAGATGACAAAGACCGCTATGGAACAGATGAACAAGATAGACAGGCTCGTCAGCAGGACCGCAACGCTCGCCAAGACGAAGGCTACGGGCAGGGAGAATATGGCCAAAGTGGACCTTGCCCACATACTGGACACAACCATCTCAGACACGGTTGCTATGGCAGACCAGATGGGTGTGAAGATAATACGAGATCACTCAGGTGGACCGTTCATCATAGAAGCAGGGGAGTTCGTCGATGAGATATTCATCAACCTGCTCGTCAACGCCATCAAGTATGGGAATGGCAAACCCGTGAAGGTCAAGATCGCGGAATCGACCATTGATGAGAAGACGCCGTCTTGGAAGGTGTGCGTGATCGACGAGGGGGCAGGAGTGCATCCGGACAAGAAGGCGCTCCTATTCAAGAGGTATGAGCGACTCACGACCGTGAGCCAACTGAAAGGATTGGGTCTGGGTCTGACCATCGTACGGACTTTGACCGAGACTTATGGTGGGAGGGTCGCAGTGGAGGACCGGGTTCCGGGAGATTATACGAAGGGCACGATATTCTCGATCGAGTTCCCCAAAGCGAACGATACATGAACCTCAGGAGCGCGAAGGCACCAGCCGCTTATGAGACTGTATCGAAGGAAAGGGTCGACTAGAAAGACTTAAACTGACATAGTCCGCTATTCGTCGACAGTGAGTCGCTGATGGGAACCGTTGAGGACCTGAGACCTATTTTCTCGCCAAAGTCGATCGCAGTCGTAGGTGCCTCAAGAAGCCCTATGAAGATCGGTTATGAGATTCTGCAGAACATACTTGTCCATGGATACCGAGGCAAGGTCTACCCAATCAACCCGGAGACCCCTGAGATAATGGGACTGAAGACGCAGCCCAGTGTCCTTGCGGTCAAGGAAGACATAGACCTCGTGATAGTGGCAGTCCCTGCGGAGTTCGTGCCCAAGGTCATGATGGAATGCGCCAGGAAGAAAGTCAAGGGCGTGGTCGTCATATCCTCAGGGTTCGGAGAGACCGGTGAGAGAGGAAGGCAGCTCGAAGCAGAGATACTGGACATCGCCCGCAAGGGTGGCATACGGTTAGTCGGACCCAACACGCTCGGATACAAGGACCCGATCGACAACCTCGATGCCGCGTTCGTTTTCGGCATGCCCCAGAAGGGCGAGATCGCCCTAATAAGTCAGAGCGGCGCGCTCTGCGTCGGCATGATCTATTACGCAAACGGCGAGCATATCGGCCTTTCGAGAGTGATCAGTGTTGGCAACAAGGCCGATATCGACGATGCGGACCTGATAGATTATCTGGATGCCGACCCAGCGACCAGAGTCATCGCCATGTACATAGAGGGTATCAAGGACGGCAAGAAGTTCCTCGATTCAGCCAGAAGGTGCAGCAAACCGATAGTGGCGATTAAGGCTGGAAGGACCGCTGCAGGCTCTGCGGCAGCGTCGACGCACACTGGCTCCCTGAGCGGGTCCGACGCAGTCTACGATTCCGCGTTCAGGCAAGTGCATATTCAAAGAGCATACGACGTCGATGAGCTCTTCGACCTCGCAAGGGCGCTGGCATACCAGCCCGCGATACACGGGAATCGCGTCGGTATCATATCCAACGGAGGAGGGGCGGGAATAATGATAGCCGATTGGTGCGAATCTCTCGGACTCAGGGTCCCCAACATCTCGAAGAAGACGGCTGAGGCCCTCCGGCCCCACCTGCCATCAATATCCACCGCGAGGAACCCGGTCGACGTCACCGGAGACGCGAGATTCCACAGATATCACGCCACGGGCGCGATAATGCTGAACGACCCGAATGTGGATGCACTCATCATGACATGCGTCCACGCGGGCATAGCAAGGCCTAGGGAGTATGTCGGAGCGGTCATCAAGTTGGTCGAGGAGAAGAGGAATCTGAAGAAGCCGATCATTGCATGCTGGGTAGGCGGGCCCGAGATAAACGAGGTCGTCCAGGACCTGCGTGTCAAGAACATACCGGTGTACCCATCGGCCATGCGCGCCGCGAAGGCCGTCAGATGCCTCTACGACGAGGGGAAGCGGCTGGAACTGATCGATAAGAAGCCCGCCAAGAACTCAGGATAAATGATGCAGCGCCACCACCACGCGAAATGCGCTTTCTTGGAATATGAGCCACAAAGGCATCTCATGAATCAATAGTCTAAAATGGGGGCTCGCCATGCCGGGAGTAATGGCGTCATCCAGGCCGAAGCAGTGGATCATATCTGGTTCTGCGATATCTGCCGTCGCACTGTGGGGGCTTGCTTTCCCGCTGACACAGGACGCGCTCACCAGCTTCTCCCCCATAATACTCGGATTCCTCAGGTTCGCGATCGCATCCGCCATATTCGGACTCTTCATGCTCCTCACCTACAGCCTATCGGAGATACGAGACACCATCATGAAGGAGCGTTGGTCCCTCCTGTTATTGGGGGCGCTGTATGTGACGATACCGAACATCACGCAGAACTATGGCCTCGTGCACGGCACCTCGTCCGTTGCTTCAGTCATACAGTCCTCAGGCCCAGTCATGACATTGCTGTTCGCGGTCCTTCTGCTGAGGGAGCGGATGACATCGATGAAGGTGATCGGCAGCGCTGTGGCCATGGCAGGCACCGTCCTTCTGGTCGCACATGGCAACATATCCCTCGAGGACGAGAGTTTCGTTAGCAATTTGCTCATATTCATTTCCGCAACATCATACGGCCTTGCATGGGTTTCCGCGAAGAAGATGATGAACAGCAGCCCACCGATCCTGATCATCGGACTCGCTCTGGTCTTCGGGACAGCAATGCTCGCGCTCGCAGTGCCGTTCGAGCAGACCCCTATGACGGATTTCACTCTCTCTTCCACAGCCAACCTATTGATACTGGGGATATTCTGCGCAGGACTCTCCTCCTGGCTCTATCTCAGGTCCCTTGAGCACGAGGAGGTGTCGAGGATGGCGTTCTTCATCTACCTGATGCCAGTATTCGCATCCGCGTTCGCATGGATCATCAGGGATGAGGGCGTTGCCATGTGGACCGCACTGTGCGCAGTGGTGATCGTTATAGGTATAATCATCGCGGAGAGAAGGCCCAGGACTATCCGCGCAAGTGGTAAATAGGTCCGACCCGGTTACGCGAAGAAGGTGCATCCCATTGCCCTCATGGCAGCATGTAACATACTCAAGAGAGATATCTTCTGAACACTACGGCCAGCAGGTAACCGTCGGTGGATGGGTCCAGGACCTGAGAAACCTCGGAGGCATATCGTTCCTCCAGCTCAGGGACGCATACGGCGTCATCCAGGTGACCATGCTCAAGAAGAGGAACAAGGAGATCTTCGAGCAAGTAGCCTCGATCCCGCGTGAATCCGTTGTGCTCGTCTCAGGCATCGTCAAGGAGAGCAAGGAGGCGAAGGCAGGTTACGAGATACTTCCCGACAGCGTGACCGTTGTCAATGCTGCTGAGGCCCCTCTGCCGCTCGGCGTCGTGGACAAGGTCGGTGCGGACCTGGACACGAGACTGAACAACAGATTCCTGGACCTCAGGAAGGAGGAGATCCGGGCAATCTTCAAGATAAAGGCGCGGACGCTGGAGGGCATAAGGAATTACCTCACGTCGCAGAACTTCACCGAAGTCAGCACGCCGAAGATCGTGGCTGCTGGAGCGGAGGGCGGCGCCACATTGTTCCCGATCAAGTACTTCGACAAGAACGCATACCTTGCCCAGAGCCCTCAACTATACAAACAGAACCTAATGGCGTCAGGTCTCGACAAGATATTCGAGATAGCTCCAGCGTATAGGGCGGAAGCTTCCGATACCATAAGGCACATAGCGGAATTCACCTCGCTGGATGTTGAACTCGCATTCATAAAATCGTCCGATGATGTCATGGATGTCGCAGAGGGCATCGTTGTCAGCAGTCTGAAGCATGTACGCGAGAAGTGCAAGAAGGAGCTGGAGATTCTCGGAATCGATATAGAGGACCCTGCGATCCCGTTCCCGAAGGTGAAATACGACGAAGCCATCGAAATGCTCGCCTCGAACGGATTGAAGATAGCGCATGGGGAGGACCTAGGAACTGAGGGGGAGAAGCTCCTCGGAGACATCATGATGAAGGATAGAGGGATTGAACTTTATTTCATCACAGAGTTCCCCACATCCCTTAAGAGAAGCACTTTCTACGCAAAACGGAACGATCTCAACCCGGAGCTGACGGGATACTTCGACCTTGATTACAGAGGGCAAGAGATAGTCTCCGGCGGGCAGAGGGAGCACAGATATGACGTCCTCTCGGAACAGATGCGCGAGAACAACCTGAACCTAGACTCGTTCGAATTCTACTTGAAAGCCTTCAGATACGGCATGCCTCCGCACGGAGGTTTCGGCTTTGGCGTTGAGCGATACGTTCAGAAGATGCTGGACCTGCCCAACATAAGAGAGACCGTTCTATATCCAAGGGACAGACTGAGGTTGACTCCTTGAACAAACCTGCTCGAATGCTCCTGGAGCTACCTGGAGCGGATGAGATCGATGAGCTCGCCAGGAGCACACCAGAGTTGAATGTCCGCAAGTTCGAGTACGACATGAAAGGGGCAAATGCGGATCTGGATTACACTCCCTGCAAGGGCAGGATCATCATAGTAGTCATGGGAGAGAAGGGCACGGTGCTCATTGAGCCTGAATCCAGTGGCAAATGGTCGCTCCCCTCGGGATTCATAAATACGTACGAGAAGGTCGAAGAATCGGTGACGAGGATCGCCAAGGAGACTTGCGGAGTCACGCTGAGGAGTCGTCAACTCATAGCCATGTTCGATGTCATCCGGCACTTCAAGGAAGTCACCATCAAAAGGCTGTACATAGTCTACTCGGCCATCACCGACGATTCAGATTTGGGCGGATCGGAACGGGCCAGATTCATGACGGACATACCTGACGACCTCGAACTTGACGAGATGGACCGCGCAGCCATAGAAAATTGCGAAGGGAAATGAATTCAGGAATTCTCAGAAGTCTTCATTCAATCATTTCGTCGCGCAAGGTACCTAGCAGCACTTTCGCATAACCTCCCAAAAGTGTCTTAATCTCTCTCAGGGATATGCACCAGGAAGGCGATGGGAAAGATTTTTGAGCGTGAGCTCAAGGGCATTCTTGCTGCAAACGAAGACATCCTCAGCAGAGTCACCAAGACTTGCGACGAGCATGAGAGGGAGGGATATCTCAAGATACGAGAGAGACCGTTTATGGTCGTCCGAGGAGCTGGCTCGCTCGGAATAGACCTCGTTGCGATACGCTCCGAACTCTCGCTGCCGATAGAGGTTAAGAGTTCCACGAGCGATGTGCTCAGGTTCAGCAGAAGCGAGAAGCTCGCGATCCAGGCGCAGGAGATGATGGATGATTGCAGACGTGTGGGACTGATGCCCATATACGCATTCAGGTACAAGCGGCAGAGAGGAGACGCGTGGAGGATATTCACACTCGACATAGGACCCATAAATGGAAGACTCAAACCCATCTACCAGCGGCTCCCCAAGATCACACCGTCTAAGGAGGGTAATCTGATAATGCGTTGGAACGAAGGAATGCCTCTCAGCAAATTCATCGAGTACATCGTGATGCTGCAATCGTGATCTTCAACATGATCTGAAGCCGATCAGCTGCAAATCGCGAACATGTTATGGGTTGAATTCATATGATAGTAGAGAATTGACTGAGCGAGGAGATAATCTGAGCAAGACGGAGGAAAACCTGAAAGCAGCCCTCGCTGGAGAGAGTGAGGCGAGGGCAAAGTATGTCAAATGGGCCGGGGCGGCCAACAAAGAGGGCCACCAAGCGTTAGCGAAGATCTTCATGGAGACCGCAGAGAACGAGTATGAGCATGCAGCGATGCTCATCAAGCTGCTCAGGATGGTTGGGACCACAGAGGAGAATCTCAAGAAAGCCGTCGAAGGCGAGACCCATGAATGGACCAGTATGTATCCAGGATTCGCCAGAACCGCACGTGAAGAGGGTAACGAAGCCGCAGCTGAGTTCTTCGAGCACGTGATAAGCATCGAGAGGCACCATGCAAAGAGATACCAGCTGCTTCTGGATAGGCTCAAGGATGGCTCCTTGTACAAGTCAGACAAGGATGAGATCTGGTTCTGCACCAACTGTGGCTATCTTCACAAGGGCAAGGAATCACTGGACAACTGCCCTAACTGCCAGCATCCAAAAGGATACTTCAAGCGGGTTTGCGAGATAGACTACGGAAAGGTCGAACTCTAGAAAACCGAATGGCGGCACGGAGTTCATGTTCCGTGCGCCAAATTATTATTTTCCGACGATGTTCAGCACTCATAGGGTTCATCACAGGTCATAAGACCTCAGCTGACCCGTTTCTCATCATCAGATCGAGCTAACGCGCTCTTGATATTTGAGCATCGGCCCAGGTCTTTGGCGCGTCGATTATATAGAGACGCCCGACCGTCTGGGTATCGTGGATCCGGTCAGCGATAACATCTGGGTATTCCTCGCGATGGCCATCGTGATATCGTTCTCAGGAGTCATGATGCCAGGCCCTGTACTAGCGGCTACCATCGCGAAAGGATACAAGGATGAGAAGGCAGGCATCCAGATAGCGCTAGGTCATGGGCTCATCGAATTTCCGCTTATGGCGCTGATAGTCCTCAGCATGGGCTATGTCTTCGAGAATTCAATGATCATGCTTGGCATAGGCCTCGTAGGAGGGCTCCTCCTCGCCCTCATGGGCATGATGATGGTTAGACGCAGAAAGGAGATCGCGACATCCGGAAAGGACCCCATACTAGGGGGCGCTTTCATGGCAGGCATCATAACGACCTCCGCGAACCCATACTTCTTCCTGTGGTGGGCCACGGTAGGGGCATTGCTGATCTTCTCGGCTCAATGGTTCGGACCAATCGTGGTCCTCGCATTCGCAATAGTACACTGGAGCTGCGACCTCGCATGGTACAGCCTCACATCATTCGCTGTTTTCAGGAGCAAACATCTCTGGACGCCACTCGTCCACGAGATAATCTTCGGCACATGCGGGGCGCTAATGATCATATTCGGAGTATACTTCATGGTGGGTCCGATAATGGACGCGACCTGAGAGGCGACCCTTCACCGGCCAGCCTTGATCATCCGTTCCAGAGGGACACGCGCCTTCCTTATGATATCAGTCGGAAGTTCGATCTTGTATTGGATCCTGGTGAGCGAGTCACGAACGTCTTCGAGTGATATCTCGCGCATGTTCGGACAAGTGGCATTTGGCACCTCATAGAAGACCTTGCCGGGAGACTCGCGCCTGAGCCGGTGTAACATGTTGCTCTCAGTGCCAATTATGAATTCATTCTTGGCGGATGCCTGGATATGCCTGATGATGCCCTCAGTCGAGAATGCGTAGTCTGCATAATCTATGATTTCCGGCGTGCATTCAGGATGGACTAGTATCTCGGCGCCAGGATGTTCAGTCCTTAGTTTGACGAGATCGTCTTTCTTGATATTCATGTGTGTGGGACAGTAGCCAGGCCAGAAGATCATTTCTTTGTCCTTGACGAACCTCTGAATGTACAAGCCAAGGTTAGTGTCCGGCACGAATATGATCTTCTCATCGGGCAATGACTGGACGATCTTCACAGCATTCGCGGATGTGCAACATATGTCCGTCTCGGCCTTGACATCGGCGCTTGTGTTGACATATGATACGACCGGTGCCCCTGGATGCTCTGCCTTCAGCTCCCTGAGGGACTTGACATCCACCATACCAGCCATAGGGCATTTCGATTTCAGGTTCGGATGAAGCACCATCTTCTCAGGGTTCAGGATCTTCGCAGATTCTGCCATAAAGTCTACGCCGCAGAAGACAATCACGCTCGCCTCCGTTTTCGATGCCTGAACAGACAGACCGAACGAATCGCCAAGAAAATCCGATATCTCCTGGACCTCTTTGCGCTGGTAGTTGTGACCCAGTATCACTGCGTTCTTCTCTTCTTTCAGTTTCAGTATCTGATTCTGAAGGGCGTCCATCTTCTCAGTTTCGACGTTAGCAAGAGGAGCGTAATAAATGCTTTGCTGGGAACACACGACTGCATAATAGTGCATTCGCAGTGTGATTGAATGATTTTCTTGCGTTTTGCCAACATTTTGACCACTCAGCTGTAAAAGTGGCCAGTAGATGCTTTAGCGAATTCCTTTATGTCACGAACATTCAAATATCGTACGCCCAATCGCGCGTGCAGAGCAAAATGAAACCCGTCGTTGATCTGAAGTACTGCAAGGGATGCAATATCTGCATCTATATGTGCCCTAAGAAGTGCTACTCGAAGGGGGTAGACATCTCTCCTCGCGGATACTTCGCCGCGGTCGTGAGCGAACCACAGAATTGTTACAATCACAAGAGAGAAGGAAAGCTCATTTGCGAACTCTGCGTCCTCAGCTGTCCGGACCAGGCGATATCTTGGCATCCAGAAGGAGAGGAGACGAAATGAGTCTAACACCAGGAGAGTATTTCCTTCAGGGGAACGAAGCGTGCGTAGAAGCAGCATTGGTCTCGGGCCTGAATTTCTTCGCAGGGTATCCAATCACACCTTCGACGGAGATAGCCGAAGGGCTGGCGAGGAGGCTTCCAGAGGTGGGAGGCGCATTCCTGCAGATGGAAGATGAGATTGCTTGCGTTTCCGCAATAATTGGGGCCTCCTGGGGCGGAGTGAAATCGATGACCGCCACATCAGGCCCAGGCCTTTCGTTGATGCAAGAGGCCATTGGATACGCAGCAATGTCAGAGACCCCTATGGTCATAGCCAATGTGATGAGGGGAGGGCCGTCTACGGGTCAGCCTACAAGGGCATCCCAGGGGGATGTGATGGCCACCAAGTGGGGATCCCATGGAGACTATCAGGTCATAGCGTTCGCACCAGCCAGTGTCCAGGAGATGTTCGATCTCACAATCAAAGCGTTCAATTACGCAGAGAAGTACAGAGTGCCCACATTCGTCCTGTCGGATGCGGAGATCGGCCACATGAGAGGCCTTCTGAACGTACCCAGCAACATCAAGATCGTGAACAGGAAGGAGAAGGGTGTGCGCAGAACAGATGAAGCGTACGATGTCCCAGATGACCTCGTCCCGCCATTCCCGACATTTGGCAAAGGAAACAAGGCGGCAGTCACTGGCATGACCCACGGACCTGATTCCAGAATAGAGCCAGAGGACCCGAAGATCCATCAGGAGCTCGTCTCCAGACTCAACGACAAGATCACCAAGAATCGAAGAGACATCAACAAGTGGGATTTGCTCTGCCCGGACTCCAAGCATATGATAATCTCATACGGCTCTGCGTCGTTCGGCGCGCGAGAAGTCGCAGCCGAAGATGACCGCATCGGTCTGCTCCGATTGAAGACCATATGGCCGCTCCCTGAAGAACCCATACGCGAGGCCGCTTCGAAGGCGGAGCACATCCTCGTGTGCGAGATGAACATGGGTCAGCTGTATCACGACATCAAGAGGGTCGCGCTTGAGGCAGGGTGCAAGAAGATCGAACTGCTTCCGAAGATAGGAGGGGAGCCGCCGACACCAGGAGAGGTCAGGCACAAGCTCAGAGAGATGGGGGCGATTTGATGGAGGTATTCGATTTCTATCGTAAGGACCGATGGCCGCACGTCTTCTGCCCCGGATGCGGCAACGGTACAGTGATGAACTGCTTCTACAGAGCGTTCAATGAACTAGGGTGGAATCTCGACAACACCGTCTTTGTCAGCGGCATAGGCTGCTCATCCAGAATACCATTGTACATCAACGCAGATGCTCTCCATACCACCCATGGACGGGCAGTCGCTTTCGCATCAGGGTTGAAGCTTGCGAGACCGGAGCTGGATATTGTGGTGTTCACAGGAGATGGCGATCTGGGCGCCATCGGCGGCAATCATTTCATAAATGGATGCAGGAGGAACATCGATATGGATGTGATCTGCATCAACAACAACATCTACGGAATGACTGGTGGTCAGGCTTCGATTACCACTCCACACGACTTCCAGTCGACCACCACGCCCTATGGTAACAGGGAGTACCCGTTCGACCTTGCGGAGATCGCTGTCGCTGCGGGAGCGAATTATGTCGCCAGATGGACAACCAGACACGTTCACGAACTGACCAAATCGATCAAGATTGCATTGGAAAAGAAGGGATTCAACCTCATCGAGGTGGTGTCCCAATGTCCCACCAATTTCGGTCGGCGGAACAAGATGGGAGACGCATCCATCATGCTCGAATGGTTCAAGGAGAATTCGGTCAGACGCGAGAAGGCACGGAGTGCAGCGGTCGACCATGTCGACCTGAACCTCGCGGGGCAGGTAACCATCGGGGAGTTCGTGAATAGGGACAGGGAATGCTATCAGGAGCGCATAGGAGTTGAGAAGCATGGAGAGAAGCATTAGGTTCACTGGCTTCGGTGGACAGGGCGTCATTCTGATGGGGATAGTCGCCGCCAGAGCAGCCGCACTCTATGACAAGCCTGTCGGAAAGGATGGGAAGACCCAGCGAAAGAGCGCGATCCAGACTCAGTCCTATGGTCCATCAGCCAGGGGAGGCCACTCTAAGTGTGATGTGAAGATATCCACGACGGAGATGCATTACCCATTCGTCGAGATTCCAGATTACCTTGTCGTGATGTCCCAGCAGGCCTATGAGAAGTACATAGACGAGATCAAGCCGGAAACCAAGATAATCATCGACCCAGACCTCGTAAGCGGAAAGCCGCAAGGACATGCATACTACATACCTGCCACCAAGACTGCGGATGAGTTGGGGACAAGGGTGGTCTCCAACGTGGTTATGCTGGGAGCGTTCAGGGAGATATCGGACATAGTCACTTACAGCGCCCTCGAGAAAGCCATGCTGGAATCGGTCCCGAAGGCGACCCACGACCTCAACAAGTCTGCGCTCGCCCTTGGGAAGAAGCTCGGGCTGGAAGCCATCCAGGGCAAGGGCAAGGATTAAGGAGGCCAGGGCGCATCCGGAGACGGGGTAGCGTGTCAATAATAGATTCCGTGCATAAGGAGGGCAGGAAAGCCCTGGCAGAGAACGAGGTCAAGGAAGCCCTTCGAGAAGCGGGGATACCCACCACTGATTTTCAAGTAGGGAAGCGTTTCGACCAGATCGATGCCAAGAAGCTCAAGTTCCCGGTTGTAATGAAGGTGTGCTCGCCAGACATCCTGCACAAAACAGATGTCGGCGGCGTCGTTCTGGACATCACAAAGGACCAGTTCGAACAGGAGTTCAACAAACTGAGCCAGAAGTTCCCGAAGGAGAACATCCTGGTCGAATCGATGCAGGACAGGAAGGTCGAGGTCATCATTGGCCTCATCAACGACCGCACATTCGGGCTGACCATAATGTTCGGGCTTGGCGGCATCTATACAGAAGTCTACAAGGATGTGACATTCAGAGTAGTCCCAATCAGAAGGCAGGATGCAGAGGAGATGCTGAAGGAGATCAAGGCTGCGCCGATACTCGAAGGATTCAGGAAGATAAAACTGGATCGAGAAGCGATAATAAACCTTCTCCTTGCAGTGTCCGCCTTCGGCGAGAAGCACATGGAGATACTGGACCAGATGGATCTTAACCCAGTATTTGTGAAGACGAAGGGCGTTATCGTGGTGGACGCGAAGATGCTCCTTAAATAGGATATCGCGCTTGAGTGGATATCTGAAACTGAGGTATATCGTTGATCGCCAAAGGAGGGCGTGTGTTCGTTGCAATAAGCGCGGCAGCGGCAGCCATCCTTCTCCCAGTGAACGCAATGTTCTGTATCGGTTTCGCAGTGCTCACGGGATTCTTCATATTCGTTTTCAGAGATCCTAAGAGAACTGTTGGAAGCGGAGTGGTGTCACCTGCGGATGGAGTAATCAGGCAGATAGACCCTGAGAAAGGGTTGGTATCGATATATCTCTCACTCAGCAATGTTCATGTCACCAGGGCGCCGATCTCTGGTTCAATCGAGAAGGTCACGCGATATCCAGGCAAGCACCTACCAGCATATAGTCACCGATCCCCAAACAATGAACGAATCGAAATGGAAATGGATACGAAAATCGGGCCAATGTCAATCATGCATATGTCAGGGATCCTTGCACGGAGGATTGTGCCATATATAGAAGAGGGGCACACGGTCTCGAAAGGGAAGAAATTGGCACTGATAAGATTCGGATCCAGGGTCGATCTATTCCTGCCACCCACGAAAGTCGTGCTGAAAGCGGTTGTGGGTCAGAAGGTCAGAGCCGGGGTGACCTGCATCGCGGAGGTACTCGATGAGCGCACTGGGTAAGGTCTCATTCGGGGATCTGTTCACGCTCGCTAATGGCGTACTTGGATTCGTCGCAATCGCATATGTCGTCGCTGGGAGCTATCTCTATGCGACAGGGCTCTTGCTCATATCCATGATCATGGACGGCCTGGATGGTTACTCGGCAAGGAGATTTGGGAGCAAGCACACTAGAGGACAAGTCCTGGATTCCATCTCAGATTCCATCTCATTCGCGTTTGCACCAGCACTGCTCATCTATGCTGAACTGCGAGATCCATTGGTCGCATCGCCGACTGGATCGTTGGAGAACTTCGCAATCCTGATCTGTGCTGCAGCATTCATGGCGGCCGGCCTATTCAGACTCGCGAGATTCAGCGCCGGTGGATATCAATTAAGATACTTCACAGGTATACCCGCGCCTGCAGCCGCGCTGTTCATATTACTCGTCTGCATGTTATTCGGGGCGACCGATGGAAGTGAATCCAGCGACCTATATTTCGCAATCGACGAGGTTCCCGTGGTTATCCTCCTGTGCGCAGTCGCTTCAAGTATGCTCATGGTATCGCAGATACCATATCCCAAAGTGAAGGGATGGATGGCCAAGGTTTCAGCTATGGGAATCGCCGCTGCGATCATGCCATACATTGTAGGACTGGCTATTGTCGACGACCAACAATTATATACGGCGTTCTCACGTACCGCCACAGGCATCGCTCTGGCACTTACAATCTGCTATGTCATAGGGGGGCCGTTGTATGAAAGACGAAAGAGAGCGGAAAGCTGATGCTCATTTCATGTGCTCCGATTCGGAGAGAGCCACTTTTGAGGCTGGTATCAAACTCGGCACGATATATCATCAGTTCGTAGGTGTCCCGCTGAACACAGACAACGTGGAGACTCTTGAGAGGGCCATGGAAGCGGGAAGCATGGTCCAGCCATTCGTCGATAGCGTCAAGGTCCGCATTGACCGGACCAAACTGAGGGAGAAGGTGAACGAGTTCGGATACGTCTCTCTCACCGGTGATATGCTTGATGTCTCGATAGTCGTGAAGTATAACGACACCGTGGTCGAAGCAGCCATGAAGTTCGTCAAGGAGATGAACTACCCCCTGATGTTCGTCAGCAGGATCGTGAAGGGCGGGAAGGATGCGGCTCATTCATGATCCATCTTCCCAACGGGCGGTTAAGATTTATGACACACATTATATATTTGAAAAACCATATAGAATCGAACGTCTGGATGACCGGTGATTCCCAATGACGAGAGGTATAAAGATAGGTATCACAGGTCTTCCCGGAGCAGGCAAGACTCAGGCACTCGTGAAAGTCATCGAGATGCTAGAGGAAGAGGATCTCGTCGTCGGTGGAATGGTCACGGAACCGATAATAGAAAATGGGAAGCGCGTAGGATTCTATGTCATGGACTGGAAGACGAAAAGGAAGGCCGTCTTCGCACATACCGACACTGAATCCAAGTTCTGCGTAGGGAAATATGGTGTCAATCTGGAGAGTCTAGACACGGTCGGGGTCGAGGCGCTCGTCGATGCAAGCAAGAACGCAGATGTGATTGTGATTGACGAAGTCGGAAAGATGGAAGTGGAATCTGAGAAGTTCGTCAAGGCCGTGAAGGATGCCATGGAGGTAGAGAAGCCCATTATCCTTACACTGCACAAGAAGTCCAGAAATCCGCTCCTCCAGGACATCAGGCGCAGAGACGACGTACGTATCCTTGAAGTCACCCCAATCAATAGGAACCTGCTCCCATACAAGATAATCAAACTCATGAAGGGCGAGTACGTTTGAGCGAACCTGGACTGGCCAGGGTCATTGAAGGCACCACGGAACTTCTGGTTCCTGATGATTTCTGCAAGAAAGGCCCTGGCACAAAACGTGGGGATCTATTCTACAATCGGCAGATGGAATTCGGCCGTGACATCTCCGTCATGTTCGGACGTGAGATGTTCCAGGAAGGACAGAAGATACTCGATGGACTGGCCGCGACCGGTGCCAGGGGGCTCCGGCTGGCGAACGAGTGCGGCGTCAAGGCCGATTTCATACTGAACGATAGGAATCTCATGGCAGCGGTATTGATCAAAGAGAACGCGTCCATGAACAGTTTAGAGCATGTTGCTGTCACGTCAAGGGACTTGAACAGCCTACTGGCTGATGAGGCCTTCGACTACATCGATGTCGACCCGTTCGGAACTCCGGTTGGATTCATAGACGCAGCCGTCCAGAGCTGTAAGAGCAGAGGTGTCGTTGCAATAACGGCCACTGACACCGCGCCACTCTATGGGACGTATCCTAAGACTTGCCTCAGACGATATGGCTCGTATTCGTCAAGATCACCGTTCGCGCACGAGACTGGGTTGAGAATACTCGTGGGATATCTCGTACGTGAGGCAGCCAAGCATGACAGGGCGTGCGAGCCATTGCTCTGCTATCACGCGGACCATTACTTCAAGATCTATGCAAGAATAGTGAACGGAGCGAACAGGGCTGATGCAGCCATAAGACGTCTGGGATACGCAAGATATGACAAGGAATCACTGGCTCGTGAAATCACCGACAGCAGATGCGGCAAGGCTGATGCTGGTCCGTTATGGACAGGGCAATTGTTCTCAAAGGAATTGTTGCGGAAGATGTCCGTGACGGGAGATCTTGGGACTTCATCGCGATGCGAGAAGATGCTGACCGTCTGGAGGGAAGAAGCAACGTCTACGCCGCTGTTCTACAAGCTCGACGAATTGGCGCGGAGAACAAAGCACTCACCACCCAAGCTGGTCGTCTTTATCGAGAGACTCGAGGATGCGGGCTTCGTCGCTTCGAGGACTCACTTCGACCCCAAAGGATTCAAGACAGATGCACCGATAGACGATCTGATCGAGATATTCAAGCGATGATCAGGTACAATATTCCAGACCTAATCCAATGTTTAAATACAGAGGTCGAGGATGCACTTATCGATAGGATGCCATCGTTGACTGTCGTAGGATCACAATGGGGTGATGAAGGCAAGGGCAAGATAGTGGACTACCTCGCAGAGGATGCGCAGTTCGTTGTCAGATTCCAGGGAGGGAATAACGCCGGACATAGCGTCAAGATTGGCGAGGAGCTGTTCAAATTGCACCACCTTCCTTCGGGGATTCTCAGGCGAGGCAAGTTCTCTGTGATAGGGAACGGTGTGGTCATAGACCCAGGAGTGCTCATCCAGGAACTCGACGGTCTCGAGTCCAGAGGCGTCAGCACGAAGAATCTAAGAATCAGCGAGCGCGCCCATGTCATCATGCCATACCACAAACTCCTGGATGGGACCGAAGAGAGGCTCAAGAGGGGCTCCAGAGTGGGCACAACAGGTAGGGGAATAGGACCCGCATACTCGGACAAGGCATCGAGAATAGGTGTGAGGATGTGCGATCTCGTTGAAGAAGAGGTGCTGTCCGAAAAACTGGCATTCCTGATCCCGCATAAGCAGAGACTGCTCGAATTCTACGACGATTCGACAAGACTCGACGAGAACAAGATACTCCGAGAGTATTCAGAATACGGCAAGAGGCTCCGCGCGCATGTGACGGATACGGGAGCACTCATCGGCAGCGCACTGGCCAAGAATAAGAACGTCCTCTTCGAGGGCGCACAGGGGACCATGCTGGACATAGATCATGGCACTTACCCGTATGTCACTTCATCGTTAACGGTTGCAGCTAATGCAGCATCTGGGTCGGGCGTCCCGCCCTCCGCGATTGGCGACGTCTACGGCGTCATGAAGGCATATACCACACGCGTCGGTGAAGGACCTTTCCCGACGGAGCTCTGCGACGACATCGGAAGCAAGATCGCGGAGAAGGGTGGGGAGTTCGGCACAACGACAGGGAGATCCAGGAGGTGTGGATGGCTGGATCTCGTCGTCACAAAATATTCGCACTCATTGAATGGTTTCACAGGCATCGCGATGACCAAGATAGATGTCCTCGGAGGCTTCGACAAGATCAAGATATGCACACACTATAGGCTCGATGGCAAGAAGGTGACCAGGTTCCCGACGGACCTGCGGGTGCTCCAGAGATGCGAGCCAGTGTATAAGACCCTCAGAGGTTGGGAGGAGATCGAGGGGAAGCGTCTTGAGAACATCCTCGCGAAGGGATTCCGCGCGCTCCCAGGGACCATGAAGGAATACATACGATTCGTCGAGAAGGAAATGAGCGTGCCAGTCTCAGTTCTCGGCCTCGGTCGAAGAAGGAACGAACTCCTGGATTTCAGAAAGAAGAAATGGAAGGCCAAGTGAATCGAGAGGTTTCCAGCCAGATGATGATCTGGAGTGTTTCCTGTTACCACCCATTATGATTATATAAGAGCCGAAGCATCCAACCCAAGATGCGCAGGCTAATCATCTGCGAGAAGAACCATGCCGCGCAGAGGATTGCATTCATCCTCTCCAACTATACTCAGAAGAGGCGCTCGGTATCGGGTGTCCCCGTTTATGAGTTCGATAGAGACGGTGATGAATACACAGTTCTCGGGCTCAGAGGGCACGTCGTAATTCTCGATTATCCCAAGAAGTACAACGATTGGGATTCCATCTCTCCAAAGGATCTCATCTATGCCAAGCCAGAGAAGAAAGTCGATGCAAGCGCTGCTAGGATAATGAATGTCTTCAAGGACCTCGTAGCAACGATGGACGAGGTCGTCATCGCGACGGACTATGACCGAGAGGGTGAACTCATCGGTGTGGAAGCCCTCGAACAGACATCATTCAAGAAGATCAGCCGGCGTGCCAAGTTCAGCGCGCTCACCAAGGGGGAGATCGAGAGGGCGTTCTCCGAACTCACTGACATCGATTACAGACTTGCGTCTGCCGCTGAGACGAGGCAGCACATAGACCTGGTCTGGGGAGCCGCATTGACCAGATTCATCTCATTGGCATCAGGGCAACTCGGCAAGGATTTCCTGTCCGTGGGCAGGGTACAGAGCCCAACACTTGCGCTCATCGTCGCCCGCGAGAAAGAGATCAAAGAATTTGTCCCAATCCCATATTGGACGGTTTCGGCGAACCTGAAGAAGGACGAGGAGTTCAGGGCATCCCACTCGAACGGGAGCTTCGACAACAAGGACAAGGCCCAGATGGCTGTCTCAAACGCGAAGAAGGTCAAGACTGCGAAAGTCAAAAATGCCAGCGAGAAAGAGAACACCGAGTATCCACCAGCTCCGTTCAACACGACAGCATTCCTTGCAGAAGCAACCAAGCGAGGATTGAGCGCCTCGCAGGCGATGAAGATTGCCGAGGACCTGTACACCGATGGGTACATTTCGTATCCGAGAACGGACAACACAGTCTATCCAATCTCACTGAATCTGAAGAGCATACTTGAGAAGCTCAAGAAATCCGAGTTCGCCGCAGAAGCCGAGGAGATACTAGCCCAAGAGAGCATAAGGCCATCCAGAGGAAAGAAGAGCACTACCGACCATCCTCCGATTCATCCAGTGGATGCAGCCAAGAAGCAGGATCTGAAGGGCAATCGATGGGATGTGTATGAACTAGTGACGCGCAGGTTCCTAGCGACGGTTGCTCCACCATGCATATCAAAGAAGACCATCGTGAACCTCGACATCGGAGGGGAGCCATTCATCAGCGAAGGTTATGAGATCATATTGCCTGGATGGAGAAAGTACTATCCGTTCTTCAGGGTCAATGAGGTCAAACTCCCGACGCTCCTCGAGGGAGACCAGGCGCAAGTACAGAAGATCATGGTTACTGAGAAGGAGACGCAACCTTCTGCGAGATACACGCAAGGCACGTTGATCCAAGAGATGGAAAGACGAGGATTGGGGACGAAGAGTACTCGCCACGAAACGATCCAAAAATTGTACGACAGGCGATTCGCCAAGGGAGTCAAGATCGAGCCCACGGAGAGCGGCACGGCCGTAGTCGCTGCGCTCGAGGATCACGTGAGGTTGCATGACGAGTACAAGATAACCGATGTGAAGATGACCTCGCATCTTGAGAACGAAATGGACCTGATAGCCCAGGGCGATAGGGTCCTCGCGGATGTCGTAGAGGAGAGCCAGGATATGCTCGACGACATCATGACCGTGTTGGAGAAGAACAAGAAGGAGATCGGCGACGATATCCGAAAGGCCTTGAGGGCGCAGCACAACCTCGGAGATTGTCCAGAGTGCGGCGAGGGGCAGCTATTGGAGATCCGCATGCGGGACGGTCGCAGCTTCATCGGATGCTCCAAATATCCAGAATGCAGGAGGACATATCCACTCCCGAGTGGCATGCTCGTGCTCGCCACCGACCAGAAGTGCGATGTCTGCGGAGCGCCGAAGATGAAGTACGTCACTAAAGGCCAGCCACCAATGATCGTTTGCGTGGACCCTGCATGTGCAAGCGCTAAGAAGGAGAGGTACGTAGGCAAGTGTCCCGATTGCGGAAACGACCTCATGGCGATCCAGTCGAAGAAGGGTAAGAGGTTCGCGGGATGCTCGAATTATCCGAAGTGCAAGAAGGTCTACCCGCTCCCACAGATGGGGAAGATCGTCCCGTCCGATGAACCGTGCGATGCCTGTGGCTCACCGATCATCAAGGTCTGGAACCAGAAGGGCAAACCTCCATGGGTTCTGTGCATAAACATGGATTGTCCCAAGAAAGAGAAGAAGAAGGCTGCAAAGAAGAGCTGATACCCTGGCTCATGTCGGGGGAGGAAGCTCATCTTCAGGAGCCATTTGCGAATGAGAGTCGTCCAAATTCGAAGGTTCCGATGAATCCTGACGCCCCGATGGTGATATGCGGCCCTCAATCTCATCGAGCCGTGCCATGACGTCACCGATCGTGTGGTAATCCATCTTGAAGCTGAGGGCGATCGTCAGCGCTGCATCCACGAACAGCCAGGCAATCAGTATCCAGAGGATCCAACTGAGGAGATCCCAAGTCCAATCGAACGAAAGGTTCCATTCATCAGCCGCATTTGCCTCGAGTTCCTTTACGAAATTGCCCGAGTAGAACAACAGGATGATTCCTAAGATTATCAGGAACGCACCTTTCGTCCACTTGGCAGTCATCTGAGGGGTTGTTTTCAAAGGATACCACCAATCAACGGATGGTCAGCACGCATATTTACAGATTGTTCAAAGAATTCAGCGTTTCTGCTTTGTGCCCAGGAGGTTCTTGACTACAGGGGCGAAATCGAATACCCTGAGCTCGGTGCAGCGCTCGAGAGAGAAGACATTGATGCGTGGACTCTCATCAAAAATTCGTGATTTATGGTACCACGCTAGTATGTCCTCCAGATTTTCCGCATATTCCTGGTATCTGGAGATCATGTGGTTGGTGACGCTCTCATCAGCCTTGGACAATGTCAGGAAGGATAAATCGATCGGCTCCTTAGGTTGTGCCTTTAGGCGAGATTCCCATGCGACTTCCATGGAGAATCTAGAATGGGTCACAGCATAGATTTCGAAGCCCCACTTGTATAAGCGCGGAACGCAGACTTTGGTGACATATCCTTCATCGACCAGCTTGTTTCTTATCCGTGTAACTGCCTGCCGAGACAGTTTGACCTTTTCCGCCATCTCTCGGTCCGACGCATTGGGATTCTCCACCATCGCGATTAGCGTCCTCTTCGCAGTATCTGAAAGATCAGGAGAGGTCACATCGTGACGCTTGGTGACCTGAGACTTCGGCTGAGGCACCTCTAGCTGAAAGAAGCGGTGGACGGTCGGAGCGAAGTTGGTCGTATAGGTTCCTCGCGACATGCGATACGGAAACATGACGGTGTCAAGTTTCGCCTTGGACGACCGGCGCTGACCGGTGAAGAAGCTGTTGTGTTTCTGAATGAACCCCTCTAATTCAGTCGCATCGCAGAACGCTGTGTAGAATGCCACATTTCCGCCTCCGATCATGGAGAAGAACATCTGAGGGGCAGACTCACAGAAGTCCAAGTAATGGCCCGCCTTCAGATCAGAAGCCACCCCAGGATCAGTGGTACCCGTGTGAAAACCGATCATCTCGCATCCAAGCTTGTTGAACGCTGGCACGTTTGCGTAGTAGATGGCTCCTGCATCGAGCATCCGCCTGCGAACGGATGCGACCGTGCCCTTATTCAGGCCATACAGGTCTGCGATCTCAGAATCGGTCCTGTACGCGTCCTCGGTCATGCCCAGAATTACCAACATCTCAGAATGGAGGAAACGCCACATGCACCTAGATTGGCATAATTCAAATAAAAAGATTCTAATGATACAACTGCCACGGTTGCAGCAATATAAATGGCACAAAGACGAAACATGTATTCCAACCAATGATAAAGATTATAGTCCATTAATGGGCATACAGTGCCTAGTCTATTGGTTCGCTCTTTTGAAGGAAGAGGAGAGGTGTAACCAAATAGGGTGATGCCCAACTGCGGTGGAGTCCCCTCCACCTATTTTTTCATCTCATTGGTGGCGTGAGAGTTACTGAGGGCCACGTGGAATCATACTATCCAGTATGCAATGGACGAACGAAAACAAGGAATGAGTTCCCAGGACCTAGGCCTTCTTTGCTTCCCTGGTCTTGATTCTCAAGCCAGTGTATTTGCACTTTCTGCATCTTGTTGCACGTATAGCATTCCTTGCATTGCAATTCATGCAGATCTTCTTAACGAGGTTCCTCGCCTCTGCTTCAGGGAATCTTGCCATGACAGCCCTCTCGGCCTCAAAACATGCATACTGTATATAACTCTTGTGCATCTGCATCAATGCCAGGACATCATACGTCAGGATTTGCCATTCTTGCCCTCGTAAGCGAAATGCGCGAGCAAAGCCTCAAGCTGTATCCTCTCGCTGGACCCCGAGACCATCCTGAACTCCGCCTCACCGACCCGGTCAATCAATCGTATCTTCACATCCTCGTTCACTGGGAGATCGAGGACTGCCCTGTGAATCGCTTTCACGATGTCCTCACCGGAGAGACCATGAATGACAATCATATCATCGAGTTTGGACCTAGCGGCCATGAAGCTGCCTTTAAGAGCCGTGGTAAGAAGCTCCTGGATCTCGGAAGGCCGTATGTTCTCGGTCGATTCGAAAACCGTTTCGGCATCCACCTTGCCACCCATCGATGACGCAACCTGCAGGATATTGGTAGCTTTCCGTAGATCCCCTCCTGCGAGTTGGGCAATCGCCAGGTAGCCTTCCTCAGAGACTTCGATACCCTCGACCTTCGATATCCTCTCGATGCAAATCCTCACATCAGATTCGCTTAGAGGTCTGAACCTGAAAACTGCACACCTCGATTGGATCGGCTCAATAATCTTCGAAGAGTAGTTGCACGACAGGACGAATCTGCAGGTCTGAGTATAACGCTCCATCGTACGCCTGAGAGCGGCCTGGGCATCACCAGTGAGAGAATCAGCCTCATCCAGGAAGATGATCTTGAAATCGTTCTGGCCCATTGACGCAGCTCTCGCAAAGTCCTTGATCTTACCACGGACTATGTCAATGCCTCGTTCATCAGAGGCGTTGAGTTCGAGGAAATTGCCTTTCCATTGATCACCATACAATTCTCGAGCGAGGGCGATTGAACAGGTGGTCTTCCCACAACCTGCTGGACCAGCGAAAAGCATGTGCGGCATGCTTACGGTTCTCACGTACGCGGAGAGTCGCTCGACGATGATCTTCTGCCCTATTACGTCGGCGAGTTTCTTCGGTCTATATTTCTCTACCCAGACGTCCGCCATATCCGCTCTCGTTCTCGTATGCGATTACCTTACTAATAACTATGCAGGGGAGGGGGAAACAACCAATAAATAGTCGACTTCGGAATCAGAAGCCAGTGACCGATTGCGACAAGTGCAGGAAGAAGGCCGCAATACTGATCAGATACAGCGGCGCTCATCTCTGCAAGGAACACTTCTGCGAATTCGTGGACAAGCGAGTCAAACACGAGATAAGGCAGCAGCTGGACATCAAGGGCGGAGAAAGGATTGCAGTTGCAGTCTCAGGGGGGAAGGACAGCAGTCTGGCCCTGCACATGATATCCAAAATATTGGGAGTGAGGAAAGACCTGGGCATCGCGGCGATAACAATCGATGAAGGGATACGAGGGTATCGCGACTCATCGGTCCCCCTCGTCAGGAGACAGTGCCATGATTTGGGTGTAGAACACATAGTGGTTTCATTCAAGGACATGTTCGGAATCACAATGGACGATATCGCATGCCGCGATCGCAGACTCTCCGCATGCAGTTACTGTGGGGTTCTCAGGAGGAACGCGATGAACCGAGCTGCACGTGGATGGAGTGCTACCCATCTGGCAACAGGACTCAATCTCGATGACACATCCCAATCGATTCTGATGAATTTCGCTCGAGGGGATGTGGAAAGACTGGCGAGGCTCGGCCCTCATAAGAGAAGGCAGACAGGACTCGTGCCCCGCATCCAACCGCTGCGCACGATACCCGAGAGCGAGTCGATGCTGTATGCAATGATAAAAGGGATGGAATTCCACGATCTGGAGTGCCCTTATGCTCCCGAGGCGCTTCGCAACTCATATCGGACGGTCGTGGGCGAACTGGAGGACCAGTTTCCAGGAACTAGACATTCGATATTGAAGAGCTATGAACACATGATGCCAGTCCTGGAAGAGATGTACGAACCCGCTGCTCTAAGGATGTGCTCGTGTGGAGAGCCCACGATATCTGAGAAGTGTAAGGCGTGCGAACTCATTGAGAACGTGAAGGATAACGCGTCTAGATGACCGTGTCCTTGGGGAACCAGGCACCACAATTCTTGCAGACGTAATCCTTGGTTGGCGACTGCGCGCCACATATCTCGCAAACCTTCACCCCCAGGGGTAGGTCTCGTGGATGAGGACCCGATGTGAATCCGACCTCATCATCGGCCGTGACGTCGAACTCCGCTTGAATGAGACGTTCGAAAGCACTGTGCTTCGGCGTTGCACTGGCCTTCCGAACAGCACGTGCATGCACAGCAGCCTCATCCTGCTGCTTCTTGGCCAGTTTGACCCTTTGTTTCCTTGCACGCTCAATCTCAGCATTCCTGCTGGTGGTGAACGTCATCATTATTAGCAGGCCTTTGAGCGAAATACCGAAGAGGATGATGTAAACTATCTTAGTCATGTCGAACTCGACAAAGTAAGGACCGAAGGAGAACTGCGCGATCCCGCCGCCAAATATGATGAAAAGCCACATGCCCACGAATATCAATGCTGTAATGCCGAATAGCATGCGCTTGTAAGTCCCAGGTCGATGTATCGCTTCGAGGGTGCTCGATGCGACGATCATCCCGCCAAAGAATACGACAAACATCTCAATATTCGGCATGAAGGTTGTGGACAGCTGAGGGTAGTTGTTCGTCACCAAGTCCACAAGGATGAGGGGGACGATGACGAATCTGAGTGCCTCCGTGAACGATGTCCACACTGCATCTGAGACCCTATTCTTGCGGGTCATGCAGATCCCTCCATCATGACAACCACCCCGAATCGAAGGGGACGGTCTCTACGAAATCGTACCCCGCAATCGTGGTTTCGAGCACCATACGATCAGGAATCGCGCTGAACGGCAAATCGAACGAGAACGTGCCGCTATGCGTCTCACCGAGGGATACATACTCAACATCCTGGACTATCAGAGTGCTCCCATTGAATAATTTCGCGGTTATGATGGTGCCACCAAGCGATTCCAATATGCGAGAAGTGAACACATGATAGTCGATCTCAAGTTGCACACCATCGGATCGAACATCATCAACTCCAATATCCTGGATGAGCGCATCCCAGGGAACACTCACAGAGTACTCAGCATAGAAATGGATCAGCTTCATCGTGTAATAGCAGGATACTTCGATGGCGAAGTTGAGAAAATCGTCATTGAAGAGGAGCCAGACGATGCTTGCGTCATGGAAATCATCGAGTCGGAAGGAGAAATCAATCGTATCAGATGTTACAGCTCCAGCCGGGATCGTTCCGATGTCGATGGTATCAGAATGAACCGGGACGGATGTGTAATTAGTCACCTCATACGAAATCTCTAGCTCACTAACATCATAGAATCCGCCGTTATCAATGGAATAAGGAGCGGACACGTATACAACGCCATCTTCGTAGGACCATTCAACATCCTCGGACTCCGGGAGGTTGATCTTGAAATCCCCACTGGGAAAAGGCCATATGCTGGTGAACGCTAACGCGAGTATCAGAAGGTTGACGACCGCGATGGCCACTTGTATGACGCGAATCCGAGCTACCATCTCTGTTCAGCGCTCGGGGATATAGCTGAGCGATAATAAACTTAGAGTCATCCTTATCGAAAAAGGTGTCAGATCAGAGGTCCCCATCGAAAGAGGGATAGTCATAAGCCTCCTCCCCCTCGAAATAGCAGTAGTGGACCTTGGTGAAACCCTTCTTGAATTCGATCACTTCGTTCCTGATTACATCTGGATCAGCGCCCTTCGCCACAACCTGGTGTATCAGCTCTGCGATGACATCCATGTCCCCCTCTTTCATGCCGATTCGGGTGACCTCCTGTGATCCTAGACGAATACCGGAGGGTCTTACAGGATTCGAATCCCATGGCAGGAGGTTCTTATTGGCAATGATGTTGGCCTTCTCCAGCGCCTTTGCGACCTTCGCACCGCCCTGGAACTCCTCGACGTCGAGCACCAGTGTATGGGACTCAGTGAATCCCAGATGCTCGCAGAGCACATCCATCCCACGGGTGTGTAACGATTGTGCAAGAGCCTTCGCATTGCGTATCGTCTGATCCGCGTATGCTTCGCCGAACTCCTTGGTTTCGGCCAGGGTGATGGCAAGAGCGGCGACTGACTGCAAATGGTGATTACTCGTGACCCCGGGGAATACGCCCCGTCTGAGCGATGACTCCAATCCATCCTTTCCCGAATCGGACAGTATCATCCCGTGCTGAGGACCGGGGAGTGTCTTGTGAGTGCTTCCAGACACGACGTCGATCCCTTGTCTAAGCGGGTCCTGAAATCTCTTGGCAGCTATGAGACCAAGAACGTGGGCCGCATCATACCAGGTAGTGCAGCCAACCTCCTCGATGACATCCCTCAGTTCATCGAGGGGTGTCGGGAAAAGGTAGACGGACTGGCCGAAAAGAGCCACTCTCGGCTTGACCTCACGTATCAGCTTCCTAGCGCCCGCGACGTCGATGTTCATCGATTTTTCGTCGAACGGATAATTGAATGTCTTAACACCACGAAGACCTGTCGCGCCAATCTTCGCATGTGAGATATGTCCACCATCAGAGAGGGCAACAGTCGTCATCTTGTCACGGGGCTTGGCAATAGCCATGAGAACGGCAAGGTTCGATACGGTGCCCGACGTTGGGCGGACATCCACGAACCTGCATCCGAAGACCTCTTTGGCGAGGTCCTCGCAGATAACCTCGATCTCGTCCACGAATATGTTGCCCTGATAGTATCGCTTCCCAGGTAGTCCCTCCGCATATCTGTTGTGCAGATCTGAATTCATTGCTTCCCTTGCGGCTGGGCTCATGACGTTCTCGGATGCGATCAACGGGATCGAGTCCTTGAACCATTGATTGTGTTTGCGCGTGATAGTACGTATCGATTGCGCAATCTCTCTTGGTGAAGGCACGATGTCAGGGAAACAATCGTAGATTAAAAAATTATGCACCCAAGAAATAGACTAATTCCTCATGAGATGTTGTGAAACTCGGCAAGAAAGCTATGATGCCGCCTGTGTTGGCAACTCGAATTGACTTTCGCGGATTCACGAGGTTCCACTCGAAGCAGTGGAAACGAAGGTGCGATTTGCCCAGGATATGTATTTATATGCTGTGCGACAATGTGTCATACAAGGCTCCGCGATTACGATGACCACGAAGACCGCACGCATCAATGTCCGAGTACCCGATGACGATCTCAGGGAACTAGAGGCAATCAGAGAGAGGACAGGCCTGCAGAGCGTCTCCGATGTTGTTAGGGAGGCAATCTCAGCGTACCTTCACGACGAGGCAGTTACATGGAACTCCGAGAAGGTCACTGCGATTGTCCCTTCGGCCCTTGCCGAAGACGTCGAGATGTTCATTGCCAGTGGGGATGCGACTGACATATCGCAGGCAGTCACGGTCGCCCTTGCCGGATGGGTCGATGATAGGAAGCAATACTATCTCGAGGGCAGGGAACTCCTACGCCAGAAGATCGCAGAGGCGATGGACGAACGCAGTACGAAGAAAGGGATGGATCGTACCGCAGACAGGATGATGCGTAATCGATAGAGTTCCAAGTGTAGAACGGAAGCCTTGGACTGAGGCCGGGAATATCCTGAGGTCTCACAATTCAGAGAGAGGGAAAGGAAGGGCTTGCCTTCGGAAGGCATGCAAAGACAGCTTGAGGGGCACAGCCCCCTCACATCACTTTTTTAAAACAAAACCCAACAGATACACGCAACTGCGGAATCATCGTGTTCACTTTTTTGATAGAATCGTCTTAAGTCGCTCGATTGGTTCAGTGGAGGAAGGGTCGACCTTGTTGAGGACCGCCGTGTACACGCTTACATAATCCCCAAGCATCACAAGAGAGAGCATCCTTGACATCAAGCTGCTCCCCGTGCCTTCGATCGAATGGGCCTGCGCATGGCAGCGCACGATGTCTATCGTCGCCTCAATTCGGTCAGTCATCCGCTCCTCGCAAGCATCCTTATCCAAGAAGACGATTGAAAAACCCTTTCCGCGAGGGTCGGACGAATACCCAACAATCTCGTTGTGGTCCATCTCCGGCAATTCTGAAGAGAATGCGAGACACTTTGCGTTCTCATTGAGCTGGTTCGCCCACCTCTTGGCAACCGGCGCTGAAGCTCCATGTCCGACTATGACTGGGATTCGGCCAAACATCTCATGAGCGATCTTCTTTGCAGGGTTATCAAGAGTGGGGACGGCCGGACCACACAGCTCACTGATCTTCGCAAGAATGCGTTGCGACTCTTCGACCTGTTTATCCGGCTTGGCAGCCCCCACCCGCTCAACAACGCCGACCATTGCCCCGAACATGTACCCAATGGTCGCCCTCGGAGGAAGGCCCGTTGGTATCCTCGCATGCGGTATCGAAGAAACAGATGCGACATCCGCGAGCTTGCCCCCTGATGAGATGGAGACGATCTTGGACCTCTTCTTCCTTGCATCTTCGAGCATACACAGGCTCTCCGCAGTGTTGCCCGAATAGCTTGCAACAATCACTAGCGAGTCCTTGCCCACATAGCTCGGAACCGTATAGGATCTGATGACCTCGCATGGAATCGCACACGAATCGGTCAGCCACGCCTTTAGGAGGTCACCACCTATTGCCGAACCGCCCATGCCACATATCACTATGTTCTTGGAAGTGAAGTTGGAAAGCCCTGTCCTGCGTCCGCGTCTCAAACCCTCAGAGAGATGATCAGGCATCTTCCCGATGAGGGACATCATGCCCTTTCGATCGACGGCGCGGATGTTCTTGACTGAATCGAGCATATGCCTAAGACCAAATGGAAGATGTACGTCGGAGTATAAATGAGGTTGCGATTACTAGCCCAAATCCGTGGTTCCAAGGAATGCCGCAACAAAACCTAAATATGCTTCTGGGTTTCGCAGAGGTGAAGCCGTTATTCGACATGGCAATTCAGCCCATCGGAGGTGACGAGCGTGAAGAGTGATAAAACGAGACGGGTCAGGCAGAAAGAAGATAGCTCATTCGTAGACGAAGGAATTGTCGTAGCGAAAGGCATCTTCAAGACTTACGACTCAGGCAAAGTCAGGGTTGATGCTCTCAGAGGCGTAGATTTCTATGCCAGGGAAGGGGAGATGATAGCGGTCATGGGCCCTTCCGGTTGCGGAAAGACCACATTGCTCAACTGCATGTCTGGTCTCGATGACATAACCTCAGGGGAGGTATTCATACGCGGGAGAGCGCTCTCGGACATGTCCGACCGCGAGAGAACTCGCTATCGAGCGCAAAAGATCGGCTTCATCTTCCAAGCTTACAACCTCCTGCCGGTACTGACCTCTGCAGAGAACGTGGAACTGCCGCTACTACTCTCAGGTACCAATCCACGACTCGCGAGGGAACGGGCAACCGAAGCTCTCAAGTCTGTCGGCCTGCTGGAATGGAAGAACCACAAACCTGCGGAGCTATCTGGCGGCCAGCAACAGAGGGTCACAATCGCCAGATCCCTTGTCAACAAGCCTGAGATCGTCTTCGGTGACGAGCCCACTGGGAATCTCGACAGCGAGTACTCCAAGGAGATAATGGACCTCCTGAAGCAGCTGAACAAGGAGAATGCGCAGACATTCATCATCGTGACCCACGACTACAATGTGGGTAAGATGGCAGACAGAATCGTGACCATGCGGGACGGTAGGATCGAAAAGGAATTCGCACCAACGCCCTTCTGAAGGAGGATTGACATGAGCGCACTTGTTCAGCTTGTCGTCATCGTCGCCATCGTGTTGGTGGCTGTAGGACTCATGGCAATGAGGCGCAGGATGTTCGCACGGATGGCCATCCGGAACGTCACCAGGAGGATGAGGTATGCAGTCATCGTGATCAGCGGCTTGCTAGTAGCCACTGCGATGATATCAGGATCACTCGTGGTCGGAGACACCTTGGACTACATCATCAAGGGTGATGTGTTCGAGAGTTCTGGAAATGCGGACATACTCGTGACCGTCGAGGATGAATCCGGAGCGTCGCTGTTCTTCAACCAATCCGTTGCAGATGACCTGATCCATAGCCAGGAATCTGGATCGGCACCGCATATCGATATGGTCACACCAGCGATAAGGAGAGCTGCGACGATAATCAATTTGAAGAACAACCTCTCAATTCCTTCTGCGCTGATATTCGCCTACGATCGCCAGAATGCGATAGGAGAACTGATAGATTCCGATGGGAACGACTTTGGAGCGGAGGATACAACCTCGGGGAAGGTCGTTTTGAACGCGGATCTCGCCGGTGAGATAGAGGCGGCGATTGGGGACCAACTCTTCGTACTATCGAAAGACGGCATGCCAGTAAATCTGGAGGTGGCCGGTGTGGCGGTGGAGGAGGGTATGGGGGTCTGGCGATCCTCAGATATTCTGTTCGTTGACCTGCAATTTGCCCAGGACACCATATTCGGAAGGCCGGGCATGATCAACGCGATCGATATTTCGTGCCTTGGAGACATCGAAGAAGGATACAAAGTGTCATCTCAGGCAGTCACAGAGCTGGAACAGAACCTCGATTCTGCATATGACTACGAGATCTCTGAGATCAAGAGAAACGGTGTAGAATCAGCGGAGACAGCGGCGGACCAGATATCTCAGATATTCATAGTAATGAGTTCGTTCGCGATAATCGCTGGCATCGCGCTCATCATCAACATATTTGTCATGCTCGCCGAGGAGAGGAAGCCAGAGATGGGCATTTCGAGAGCCATCGGCATGCAAAGAGGGGATCTGACCCAGACATTCATGTTCGAAGGCATCGTATATGCAATCGCTGCTTCGATCGTCGGTGCATTTGCCGGGTTGTTGATAGCCATCGTGATGCTGGAAGCATTCTCGATGATCTTCGGAGGCGCGGGCATGAGCTGGTCTCTCCACTTCCAATGGGAGAGCCTGGGAGTCGCTGCCACTTCTGGATTCCTGCTAACCGCATTGACGGTTATCGTCGCATCATGGCGCGTGAGCAAGCTCAACATCGTGCGAGCGATCAGGGACATACCCGAACCGATGCTGGCGAAGTCGGAGGGGAGATACATCATCACTGGCGCACTGACCATGTTGTTTGGCAGTCTGCTGACCGTGGTGAGCGCTTCAGCAGAACAAGCTGCAGGCATAGTTAGCGGCCCATGCCTTATCGCGTTGGGGGCAGCTATGATAGCTATCAGATTCGTCGGTCCGCGCGTGCCATTCTCTCTCGCAGGAATATTCATGATATTCTGGATGCTGGACCCACTCAATATCATCGACCAGCTATTCGGAACGCTGGGAGGAGACATGGAGATGTTCATATTATCCGGAGTTCTCCTGGTCACGGGTGGCGTGATCCTGGCCATGTTCAATAGCGACCTGCTCTTGGCCGGACTCATGAGATTGTTCGGACGCGGGAAGACCATGTTGCCTATCCTGAAGATCGCTATCAGTTATCCCTTGAACAAGAAGTTCAGGACAGGGTTGACACTCTTCATATTCGCATTGATAATGTTCACGGTGATCGTCATAGCGATGATAGCATCATTCCAGAGGGAGAGCGTGGACACGATGTCAGAGAAGTTCTCTGGAGGGTTCGAGATAATCGCCTTCTCGCTCCACGACATTACGGACGAGGACTTACTCGATGGAATGGAAGAGGTCAATGCATCGCTAGGGACAGACGTGATAATGCGGATCGAATCGGCCAGATCGGCGCTTGTGTCACTGCATACTGATAGTTCCAACCAGACGCCTACTGCAAATCTGATAGGATTCAATGACCGGATGCTATCAGACGGCGATTTCTCGCTAGCATCGAGATCAGAGAATTTCTCCTCGGATGAGGACGCCTGGAATGCTATAGCTGGCAACTCGAGCCTCGCAATACTTGACGGCAGCTATTCCCAAAGCATGTTCTCATTCACAACCGGCGGCTTGCCGCTCGGTGTGGACGACACATTCAGCGTGACTTTCTCCACCGGCATGACGAAGAACATGACGGTGATTGGCATAATGGACCAACTGATCTTGGGCGGTGTATTCACATCTGCTGAGTTCGTCGAATCGAACGCACCGGTTTATCAACAGAACCTGTTCTATATAGACACGATCGGTGGCACAGGATTCACCGACGACCAGATAAGGACAGAGATAGAGAAGACCTTCGCCGAGTATGGCCTGATAGCAGTCGTCGTGAAGGATTTGATCGAAGAATTCATGAAGATGGCGTCAGCAACCATGCAGCTCATGGAGATCTTCCTGGGCGTTGGCCTCATCGTGGGCATCACGGGGCTCGGCATAATAACCATAAGGAACATCGCAGAGCGGAGACAGGAGATTGGCGTCATGAGGGCGATAGGTTTCCAACGGGACATGATTCTGAAGACTTTCCTCCTTGAGACATCGTTCGTATCGCTCCTAGGGATAACGCTTGGCATATTGCTGGGGCTGGCCCTTTCGTGGAGTCTGTTCTCGTGGGGAGGCTTCGATGAGTTCTCACGCTTTGTTATACCGTGGTCCGAGATCCTCATGATAACGATTATCGCTTTCGCGATGACACTCGCATCGACACTGTCGCCATCCAGAAGAGCAGCCAGACTGGCCCCTGCTGAGGCTTTAAGAAGGGTAGATTGATACTTTCGGAATGGTAACTGCAACATCCATAATATGTTCCGACAGAATGGACGACTAAGATGGCTTCAGACACCGTGTTGCGGGCGCTCAACGAGATGAAGAAAGGACGTTTCGTCCTTGTATACGACGCCGATGGCCGCGAAGAGGAGACGGACATGGTCATCGCATCTGAGTTCGTCACATCTTCAGCCATAAGGACTCTGAGAAAGTCCGCTGGAGGGTTGATATGTACAACCGCAGATCCGGCCATAAGGCAAAGCCTTGGACTACCATTCCTTACAGAAGTCTTCGCAGGCATGTCAGAGGAGTACCCTGTGATGAAAGGGCTCACGCCCAACGATATCCCGTACGATGTCAAGTCCGCCTTCGGAATCACGATAAACCACAGGAAGACATTCACGGGCATAACCGATGACGATAGAGCCCTTACGATCACAGAGTTCGCAAAACTAGCTAGGACAGCCGTCTCACAAGGAGACGGATGGGGCAAGAGAGAAATGGGCAAGAACTTCAGGGCACCTGGACATGTTCATCTTCTCAACACCTCGGATAATATACTTGAGACCAGGTTCGGCCACACCGAACTCACCACCGCCCTCGTCATGATGACGGGGCTCGTGCCATCGGCAACCATCTGTGAGATGATGGGGGACGACGGCAGGGCTCTCTCGAAGGAAGCGGCAAGAACATATGCTGAGAAGCACGATCTGGTCTTCATCGAGGGGAAAGACGTGATCGATGCCTGGAAGGAGTTCAGGAAGGGGTAGACTCCCATGGTACGAGTTATGGCCTCCGGCGTTTTCGATATCATCCACCTTGGCCATGTTCACTATCTCCAAGCATCCAAGGAGCTGGGAGACGAATTGATCGTTGTCGTAGCTACAGATAACACTGTCCGAAAGAGAAAGCACGAGCCGATAACCCCAGAGAACATGCGTGTCGAGCTGGTCGAGGCATTGAAGCCGGTAGACAGGGCGGTCTTGGGCAAGGACGGCGCGGACATGTTTGCGGTCGTCGAGGAGATCGGGCCCGACGTGATCACCATCGGTTACGACCAGGAGTTCGAACCAGTCGAACTCGAGAAGGAGTTACTCAAGAGAGGCATGAACGTCCGAGTTGTCAGAATGCCCCATCTTGACCATGATCTGGACGGCACTCGCAAGATCATCCGCAAGGTCATCGAGTTCTATGATCTGAACAAGAAGCTGGCGGAGGTCGAGAAGAGATGAAGAGGATAGGCATCGTCGATACGACCTTCGCAAGAGTCGACATGGGTGGCTGCGCGGTCGACGAGCTCATGAAGACGGGCACCGGATTCAAGGTAGAGAGATACACGGTTCCAGGTGTCAAGGACTTACCTGTCGCAGCCAAGAAACTGATTGAAGAGAAGGGCTGCGACATAGTGATAGCTCTGGGAATGCCAGGGCCAGAGCAGATAGACAAGATGTGCGCTCATGAGGCGTCCACGGCCCTGATACAGGTTCAGCTGATGACAAACAAACACATAATCGAGGTCTTCGTCCATGAAGACGAGGCGAAGGATGGCAAAGAATTGAGCTGGCTGGCCGAGAGAAGAGCGAGGGAGCACGCAATCAATGCCTATGATCTGATATTCAAACCCGAGAGGCTGGCCAAGAATGCGGGAAGAGGGCTCAGGCAAGGGTTCCGTGACGCGGGACCAGTCGACTGACGATTGAAAGAAGGAGGTTCTGAAATGGCAAGCAAGTACAAGATCGGCATCGTGTGCAGCGAATTCAATTTCGATCTGACACAGACGATGTTGGAGATGGCGAAGGAGCATGCGAAATTCCTGGACGTTGATGTGTCCAGAGTCGTGATGGTGCCAGGCGTATTCGACATGCCGTTGGCGATCAAGATGCTTCTGAAGGAGAAATCGATCGATGGTGTAGTGACGATAGGCTCGGTCATAGAGGGCGAGACGGCACATGACCAGATCGTCATAGGCCAGGCTGCGAGGAAGATTACCGATCTCGCGGTCGAGTTCGAGAAACCCGTAGGTCTCGGCATTACGGGCCCTGGCATGAGCAGACTCCAGGCAGAGGACAGGATAGAGAGGGCGAAGGACGCCGTCGAATCCGTCGTCAAGCAGCTCAAGGCGCTCAAGTAGGTTCCAGTGGGTTCTGTCGATTATCGGGTGGTGGTCGTCATGACCGCCTCGCCAATCGACTCGTTCCATTCGGCTCCGGCCTTGCGCCCGTCGCTGGGTCGTTGTCATCACCACGCCATGCTGGAACGCGCTGGGACTGAACCGTAAGCCCCCTGCCATCCCTTCCGGAAGGGCTACCCGCAGAAGGCTTATGCTGACTGGAACACGACTGCTCTGTTGAGCACCAAAGGACGCATCTGGCTATGGGCATATCCCCTCACGCGGCTACATGCACATCACACATGCGATCGACGAGACATTCGTGGCATCGAGAGAGGCACCGTCAACAACATCATCCGATAACTATCCAGAACCGTTCCAGTGGAAAGTCTATAATATGTAGGCACTTTTCAGAAGCTTGTGGCAGAGATACGACTAGGCAAGATCCACCTACGCTGGTGCGATACCTGTAACCTTCCGGTACTCGAGCAGAAGTCATGCGGGAGGTGCGGTTCAGGTACCAGAGGCTTGCAGATTACTCCACCAGGGGATGCGAGGCCAGCCTTCGAATTCGATATTCAGTACATACGCGAGATTGTTGATCGCCAGTTCGGTCCTGGAACCGGCGATGCCCTGATTCCATCTGGAAAGGTCGTCGTTCTGAACAAAGCACCAGACCTGGACCGCATGGATGAGATAATCCTCGACGGAGAGGTCGCGGGCGCCGTCAGGTTCGACATCGTCCATGGGAACCGATTCCTCCTCAAGCCGCTCAGTGCCAAGATTCTGGCACCACTGATCTCAAAAAGTTGGGTCATCGTCGATGACGGTGCTCTCGACCCGATCAGGAACCGAAAGGCGAGTACATTGGCCGTTGGGGTTCTCCAATGCGACCCAGGTATCAGGCCTGGAGACGATGTATTAGTACTGGACAAGGGAAGAAACCCAGTCTCTGTCGGCGTTGCGAAGATGTCCGCAGAGGAGATGCTCAGACCAGGAGCAAAGGGGACCGCTGTCAAAACGCGGTGGGTCGTGGCAGATGAAGCTCACGAACCACGAGATACAGATGTCACTTGGGACGATGTCTTGATTGCCAATAGCGAGGTTCTGGAACGCAGAGTGAGCGAGGCCAAGGCGTTCATTAGCAGGGTGGTGAGCGATAATCCTCTGCCCATCGCAGTTTCCTACAGCGGCGGAAAAGATAGCCTCGCGACATTGTTGTTGGTCCTCGAAGCGGGAATCCGACCAAAGCTCATGTTCATCGATACGGGACTCGAGTTCCAGCAAACCAGGAAGAACGTCGAGGAGGTCGCTGAGGAATACTCCCTGGAGATAGTCAAGGAAGAGGCAGGGGATGCATTCTGGAGGAATGTCTCGCTCTTCGGGCCTCCAGCAAAGGATTACAGATGGTGTTGCAAGACCTGCAAACTGGGGCCGGCCACGAGGATAATCCAGAAGAATTTCCCGAAAGGTGTTCTTTCATTCATAGGACAACGTGCTTACGAGTCAGAACTCAGGGCAGGCAAGGGACGCATATGGAGGAACCCTTGGACCCCGAACCAGCTTGGCGCATCGCCGATTCAGAAATGGACCGCCCTTCATGTTTGGATCTATCTCTTTTCAAGGAAGGCTAACTACAATCCGCTGTACCGTCAGGGGTTGGAGAGGATAGGTTGTTTCTTGTGTCCAGCAACTGATCTCGCCGAGTTGAAGAAGGTCAGGGAGATAAGCGAGGAATATGGGAGATGGGACGCGCGGCTCGACGAATACTCGAAGAGCAAGGGCATGCCGGACGCATGGAGAGAATACGACCTATGGAGATGGCGGAGAGTGCCGGAATCGATTCTGAGTGAATTATCCATGAAAGGCATCGACCTGAAGGCGAATGAATCAACCCAGGGGAGCGATATACCCCTCGAGTTCAGAAGCACGAAAGGTTACAGTCCATGCGTCGAAGGATTGAGCATGGAAGGTGTATTCACAAAACGACTAGACATGGATAGGGTCGCAAACCTCATGAATGCGATAGGCACAGTCACAACATCACCAGATGGAGAGATTGTAGAGGTGCGCGGCCTGACGGTATTCGGTGAAGGACCAGTCATGATAAGGGGCAAAACGGAAGAGGAACTCGATCGAAGAGCTTCGATCACCAAAGAGATTGTGTTCAAGGCGATGAATTGCACTGGCTGCGGGATATGTATCGGAAGATGCGAGTTCGGTGCCCTGCACCTGGATGGTAGAGCGATCATCGATGCCGAGAAGTGCACCCACTGCAGCAATTGCCTGGGTCCGTGCCCAGTCGTTGCATTCAGAGAAGAAGAGCTTGACATCTAGCCCAGGACTGCCCTGAGTGCAGCCGCAACCTCGGACATCCTGGTGCCCCAAGGGACGATGACCATGTCTCCATCCTGTTCGAACCCTTCTTTCACCTTGCAGCATTTGACGAGCGTCGGGCCCTGGATGTTTCTCTGTTTGGCGAGATCTCGAGGGCATATGTTGACCAGTTTCGGTTCTCTGCCATAGATCGCCTTGAAGATGCGAGCAGATAGACTGCACCCGACCAGAGTCACCCCATCTAGTCTTGAACGATCCAATTCCCGAGTTTCGTCAAGATACATGACTTCATTTTCGGAACCAAGGCCAGACGCCCTGCATGGGAACATTATGATCGGAGTATCGATTCCGGCGGCGATATCGTTAAGGTCGATCTCAACGACCTCGCGTTTGACGAATCTGTCCTGGAGCTCGGATTCAAGGACTTGATCGACCATGCTCACCAGCTTCGATGGCGCTGGCGGCACTACATCGAAGACGGTCAATAACTCTGCTGCTTCTTCCACGAAGAATGATATGTGTTCCGACCAGCCTTTCACAACCACACATTGCGATCCTGTCTGTTCGCGAATCATCCCCATCTTGGTGGCGGACAGTACCTCCAGGGAAGGATCGTGGACGAATCTCGTTTCACTGGGCAGCGCGAGGATTCGAACGGACTCTATCGGCTGAAGCACGGAGTTGACGCTTCGTTTCGTTATGGCGGCCACCGCCCAAGTATCTCCAGAGTTCAATACGAAGTACTTCGTCCGGATGTATGCATTCTTCCCGCGAAGGAACCTGAGGATGTTCTCCTCGGTCAACTGGAAATCCACGGACCTAACGCTAACTTCCTTGCAGTGCTCAGGAAACATGTTCGACTCAACGGATTATTGGTTTAGCAGTATTATAAAGAAATTGAGAATGAGGTGCGATATAAAAAGTGGCTCTTCGCGCGTTCCGAATTCACAAATGGCCGATCCCTTAACGGTCATAAGAGGGACAATCCATCCCAAATCAGACAAATCTCGATTTCATACGATGTGAAGTCCGCTTAGGGATGGAGGCCATGTCCGAGAGTACTGCAGCGACCATGCAGAGGGCACTATTCTAATGAGTCATTACTCGCGAGAAAGGGTATATGGAAAGAACACATTACTCGCACCGAGGATCACATGGAATTCATCATGATTATGCCGATCGTAGTTCTAGGAGTGTTGTGTGCCATCCTCGGAATCTATTTCTTCATGAATAAGGAGAAGTTATACTCCATCATATCATTCTGCGTGGCCGCCGGTCTGATTGTAGGAGCGGTCATGGTAATCAATGACGCGGGGAATTCGGGGCAGAGGATAGTCACTGTCTCGATAGACTATTACCAAGAAGACGGCACCTTCGCTGGTGACCCTTGCTTTCAGATATGGATAGCATACATTGGAAACGACATGGTTCCGACCAATGAGACCTTCACAAGTGGAGTGTTCGATGATTCAATGATCCTGGAATCCCCATTCCAAGCATCAGTCGAATTGCCTGAGAACGTGATCAGTCTCAGCTTCACTATAAAGGTATATGACGGGGACATTGCAGAAAATCACATGATAGATTGTGACTCAGGAACTGGATATTTCATATCTCATACACTCACTTCACCATTTGAGGACGATTGGACCTCGAACGGGAGCGACGACGGATTTGAGGATATCGACTGCGCACTGACATACTCTATCTCAGATTGGGACCGTTCATTGTGAAGTCCGCCTTCGTTCAGATACTATCAGGGATTGCCTGAGAAAGAGTATTGACAATCTTTATGTCGGATCCTGTCGATCACTGGAACATATGCCAGAACCGCAAGCTGATTTCCCGATCATAGAGACGGAAAGACTCATACTGGACAGTATCACCAGGGACCACTACCAATGGTATTTCGATCATTTCTCCATCAAGGAGATAATCGAGGGACAGGGGTTCGAAGGTCCGAAGGATGTCGAGACGGCGAAAGAGGAATTGAACCATTACATCGTCGGTCTCTTCGAGGAAGGCAAAGGCATCAGATGGGGAATCCGGCTCAAGGAGTCGAATGAGATGATAGGCAGCTGCGGATTCTATGCTTGGAACAAGGATTTCAAGAAGGCAGATATGGGATATGATCTGCAGCCAGCATACTGGGGACAGGGAATCATGGTCGAAGCCATGACGGAGGCCATTCGATATGGTTTCGAGGAGATGGGGCTGAACCGGATAGCGGTGACAATCATGGCAACCAACCCACGCTCGAGATCCCTGATCAAGAAGCTCGGATTCGTGCAAGAGGGGATTCTTCGAGACTACTCCATATGGAAAGGAGAGTATGTCGACGAGCACCTTTTTTCTCTGCTAAGAAAGGATTGGGAGTCATCCAAGAAATGATTCTATTTGTCGAGAATCAAGTCGATGCAAGTATTCAATGTCCAGAACTGGATAATCGAAACGAATTGAGTCCGACTCCACACAATAAGCTTCTTTAACCCTTCTTGGAATACACGACAGGTCGTGCGAATGAAGGGTTACCTTGTCCTAGAAGATGGGACGGTCTGTGATGGGGTGCTCTTCGGCTTTCTCGAAGATCGAATCGGAGAGGTCGTTTTCTCCACTGGAATGACGGGATATCAGGAATCTCTGACAGATCCATCTTACTGTGGCCAGATCCTCGTATCATCATATCCACTCATCGGCAATTATGGGACGAACATTCAGGATAATCAATCAAAGACAGCTCAGGTATGGGGATATGTGGTCAAGGAACAGTCGAGGTTTCCGAGCCACCGAGATTGCGTGCAGACTATTGACGAATTTCTCAGAGCATCGAAGGTTCCTGGCATAAGTGGCATTGACACACGGTCTCTCATCCGAAAGCTGAGGGATGTGGGGACGATGATGGGTGGGATCACTGCGGGGGATCCTGCAGCTATGCTCGAGAAGGTGAAGAAGTCAAGGAATCCAGATCAGACCAATCTTGTGGCAAGTGTGAGCACTGACAAAGCAGTGAGATTTGATGAGAAGAAGTCAAAGACCGTCGCAGTTTTCGATTGCGGTGTGAAGGAGAGCATATTAGTGGAGTTGAGGAAGCGATTCAACGTGATTCAGCTACCATTCGACGCAAAGCCAGAGACCGTGAGAGGCTTCGAGCCCGATGGTATATTCATCACTAACGGTCCAGGCAATCCAGCGCACCCAGAGATGCTTTCGACTACAGTGTCCACTTTGGCTAAACTCAAGGAAGAGTATCCAATGATGGGCATATGCCTCGGCAACCAACTCGTCTCACTCATGTTTGGGGCGAAGACTTACAAACTCAAATTCGGTCATAGAGGCATCAATCAGCCAGTGAAGTTCGAGGGCAGGGTCCTGATCACATCACAGAACCATGGATTCGCGGTGGATCGCGAATCCGCAGAGGATGCTGAGCTAGAAGTCTGCTTCATCAACCTCAATGATTTGACCGTCGAAGGCATCAGACACAAGGAACTCCCGATCTTCTCGGTACAGTTCCATCCAGAAGCGCACGCCGGGCCATGTGATTCCAGATTCCTATTCGATCGATTCAAGACTATGTTGGAGGGAGATTGATGCCGAGAAGGGATGATCTCAAGAAACTGATGGTCATCGGTTCAGGACCCATCGTCATTGGACAAGCTGCTGAGTTCGATTTCTCGGGATCACAAGCATGCAAATCACTCAGGGAGGAGGGCTACACGACCGTCATCGTCAACTCCAACCCAGCGACGATCCAGACGGACCTGGAGATGGCAGATATTGTCTACATAGAACCTCTGGATATCGAAACCGTTGCGGCTATAATTCAGAAGGAGAAGATCGACGGTATTCTCTCGGGAATGGGTGGGCAGACGGCGCTGAACTTGTGTTCGGAACTTGCTGAGAAAGGGTACCTGGAACGATTCGGCGTGGAAATACTCGGGAGTCAGCCTGAGGCAATCGCCCTTTCTGAGGATCGAGAATTGTTCAGAAAGACGATGCTCGACCTGGGCGAACCAATTCCAAAGAGTAAGACGGTGCACTCGATAGCTGAGGCAAAGAAGGCAGTCGAGGAGATCGGAGAGTATCCAGTCCTGGTCAGACCTGCATTCACACTCGGAGGAACCGGTAGCGGGATCGCATATGACGAGAAGGAACTGGAAGACATAGCAGGAAGGGGCTTGGCATATTCCAGAATCAAGCAGGTCCTGATTGAGGAAAGTGTGATCGGGTGGAAGGAATTTGAGTATGAAGTCATGCGCGATGGGAATGATAACTGCATTATCATCTGCAGCATGGAGAACCTTGACCCGATGGGCATCCATACGGGCGAGAGCATTGTCGTCGCGCCCGCCCAGACGCTCAGCGACGATGATCATCAGAGACTTCGCTCCGCATCACTCAACATCATCAGGGCATTGGGAATCGAGGGAGGGGCGAATGTCCAGTTCGCATTCAATCACGATACTGGAGAATATCGGGTGATCGAAGTCAATCCGAGAGTGTCTAGAAGTTCTGCGCTAGCATCTAAGGCCACGGGTTACCCGATCGCTAGAGTGGCGGCCAAGATCGCAATCGGAAAGACCCTCGACGAGATCCCAAATGCCATTACGAAGAAGACATGCGCAGCCTTCGAGCCGTCCATCGATTACGTCGTGATGAAGATACCGAGATGGCCCTTTGACAAGTTCCGGACTGTTGACCGACGACTGGGAACCCAGATGAAGAGTACTGGGGAGGTCATGGCGATTGGCAGATGTGTTGAGGAATCCATCCTAAAGGCTGTGAGATCGCTCGAAATCGACAGGATCGCTCTTGAAACTGAGCCCTGGACAGATGATGACATCGAAAGGGAACTGACCGTCGCCACGGACCTCCGGCTCTATGCGATCGCTGAAGCACTTAGAAGAGGCTTCAGTGTCGAGCGCTTATGCAAGATGTCGAAATGGGATCCATTCTTTGTCAGGAAGATCCAGAACATCGTCGATATGGAGAACGGTCTGAGATCCAATGGATTGGATGCGATCACAGTGAAGAACGCTAAGAAGCTGGGATTCAGTGACGAGTACATCGCTTCATTCGTAGGAAAGGATGAGCAGGTGGTACGAGAGACAAGAAGGAAGAATGATCTGTACCCTACCTATAAGATGGTCGATACCTGCGCTGCAGAATTCGAAGCGGAGACCCCATACTTCTATTCAACATATGAACGAGAGTGCGAAGCCAGGCCGTCGGTCAACAAGACTGTGATCATAGTGGGCAGCGGTCCGATCCGGATTGGACAAGGCATAGAGTTCGATTATTGCTGTGTGCATGGAGCACTTGCTCTGAGGGGTGAATCCATTGATGCTGTAATCGTGAATAACAATCCAGAAACTGTTTCGACAGATTTCGATATCTCCACGAGACTCTACTTCGAACCAATCACCGCAGAAGATGTTCTCAATATCATCGAGAAAGAGGATGCAGACGGCATAATCCTGCAGTTCGGAGGGCAGACCGCAATCAATCTCGCCCTTCCGCTCGAGAAAGCGCTCAAGGGAAAGAAGACAAAGATATTGGGCACGTCGCCTGGGGCCATCGACCTCGCGGAAGACAGGAAGAAGTTCTCGAAGCTGATGCAAGAACTCGGGATACATCAGCCAGAGTCCGGCACGGGATTCTCATTCGGTGAAGTGAAGAACCTCGCCGAGGATATAGGATATCCGGTTCTGATCAGGCCGAGCTATGTGCTCGGCGGACGCGCAATGGAGATCGTCTACAATGAATCGGAATTGGAGACATACATGCGCAGCGCCGCGAAGGTGTCGAAGAAGCACCCGATCCTTGTCGACAAGTATCTCAGCCATGCGATCGAGATAGATGTGGACGCGGTGAGCGATGGAAAGAATGTCTTCATAGGAGGCATCCTCGAGCATATCGAAGAAGCGGGAGTACATTCCGGGGATGCGACAATGGTTCTCCCACCCATCACACTCTCGAGCGAGGTCATAGATGAGATCCGGTCGATAACCAGGAAGGTCGCATTGAGCTTGGGGACAATCGGACTGATGAACCTCCAACTGGCATACAAGGAGGGCATACTATACATGCTCGAAGCGAACCCTAGGGCTAGTCGGACGGTTCCGATAATCTCGAAGGCGACAGGCATTCCACTAGCCAAGGTTGCGACAAGGGTGATGCTCGGAAAGACCCTCGAGGAACTGGGGTTGACCAAGGATACGGTGATACATCATTATGCAGTCAAAGCATCGGTTTTCCCATTCCTCAAGCTCGTCGGCGTCGATAGCATACTCGGACCTGAAATGAAATCGACCGGAGAGGTCATGGGGATAGATTCGGATTATCCAGCAGCCGTCTACAAAGCCCTTGCAGGTGCAGGACAAAGAATGCCCAAGTCTGGCACGGTCTATGTCAGTGTTGCGGACAGCGATAAGGAAGATGCCATCGAACTCGCGCAACGCCTGCGCAAGCTCGGATTCGGCATAGTCGCCACAAAGGGAACTGCGAGCATGTTAAGATCAAAAGGAATCGATGCTACTACGGTATACTTGATATCAGAAAAGAACTCCCCAGATGCCCTGTCGCTTATGAGAAAAGGACTGGTTCAGATGATAATCACGACACCCACCGAAGCATCGGGCGCTAGGAGGGACGGTTACATGATGAGAAGACTAGCAGTTGAACTCGAGATACCGATGTTCACAACGATAAAGGGAGCCAGCGCCGCCGTGCTCGCAATGGAGTACGTTGCGACGAGATGCCTTTCGGTCAACGATTTATCTCATTTCCACAGGAAGACCGTAGCTTGATCATGAGCGTCCAGAGGTGAGAACCCCCCCTCGACCCCACGAGTTGCATGAATCCTATTCGCTCTTGAGCATCTCAAGGGCCACTTCGGCACCCTTTCTTCCGGACAACAGCATCGATCCGAAAGTCGGACCCATTCGTGGCAAGCCGAATGTTGTGGAAACGGCCATTCCAATGACAACGAGACCGGGATGGGCTATACCGGTCTGCTCAACGACTGCGTCTTCGCTCTTCTCAATCCACATCGCACCGAAGCCAGGGGTCTTGATCAGACCGCGATCTTCGAGCTTTCGGACCACGCTCGCATCATGACCAGTTGCATCGATCACGACTTTGGATTCGATGGCGATCGGGTCCACACAGTTGATCGCTTTCGGGAGGAACGTGACGGGAGACCAGTTGATCACTGCACCGGCGACCCGGTTGTTCTCGCGGAGCACCACATCATCGAACATAGTCATGTTGAGTACACCAGCACCAGCCTCGCACGCAGCTGCTATGAGCTTCCCGCAGGCATACGGGCCGGGTGTCACATAGAGCCCCTTCTCGAACTCGCGATATTTTATGCCGATCTCGTCGAGCACCTTATGTGCAGGAGCTCTGATGGTGATGGTATTCATGAAGAACCCGCCGACCCAGAAGCCACCACCGAGATAGTTGTTCTTCTCCAGGATCAAGACATTCACACCCTTCAAAGCCAAATCCCTTGCAGCCAGAAGCCCGCTCGGACCGCCGCCCACGATGAGTACTTCCGTATCAGCGAACCGCTCCATGTCCTTTGAGAATTCAGATAAGATCGCGCGTGTCACGGCTTTCTCAGATGACTTTTCGAATATCGGCATCCTAGTTCACCAGATTCCAGAATCCCTCATAATTGGTACTTGATATAAGCGTTGTTATTTCACTGCAAACCTGATGTAAATGGATCGGGCGCGCTGTAAGGGATAAGAGATATCCCGACGGGGAGACAATAGTAATTCCCAGGAGCGGAGCTAGGCCCCACTCTATGCCCCGCAACTGAGAACCTGGCTCCGCTCCCCAATTACGATTGAGAGGAGATTGAAATGGCAATGGACCCAATATGCAAGATGGAAGTGGATCCAAAGACCGCTCAATGGAAATCGACATACAAAGGAAAGGACTTCTTCTTCTGCGCACCTGGCTGCAAGAAGGCGTTTGATAAGAACCCTGAGAAATACGCCTGAATCATGCTCAGGTGAGAAGAATCTCAGAATCGAAGAAGATGCGCATCAAGCGGATTTCCTAAGCTTCTCGTATTTCTCCTTGTATAGCTTGGAACAGACGGGGCAACAGAGATAGTGATACTTCCCATCCATCTTGATCTTCACACCTTCGTCATGTATCATGTGCCCGCAATAGTAACATCGAATGAGCAGCCCGGCCTCGTCGGTGAGTGCAGCCCTCTGATCTTCCTTCGGAGCCTTCAGTATCATCGATGCGTCCATTGAGAGTATCTCAGGAATCTTGGATATCGTTTCGATGAACATCTTGTATTTCACCTGATTGTAGAAGGACAACATACACAGCAATCTCGAGTCTGAGAGGATGAATATCTGTCGGACCATCTCATCCTCCATGAGTCTCTCATAGACATCATCAATATGAGATGGCTTCGCATTGATCGTCAGTATCACAGACACATGTCCCAGCATGTCCGCATCGAGAAGTGTCGAATACCCTTTTATCAGACCCATGTCAGTCATGGCTTGCACTCTCGCACTCACCGTGGGGGTGCTAACGCCGATGCGGGAAGAAATGTCCCTGAAAGATGCTCGACCATCCGTTTGCAGCTCCCGCAGGATCCTCCTATCGACATCGTCCAGGTTGGGGCTCATAATAACAGTGTTGATTTGCAGCCTAATAGACCTTCCGCTTGAAAGGTACGGTACATATATCCAGTACGATCGTAAATTCAGGTCAATCATGGAGAAAAATGCTCAATAGCGCACACTATCATTGAGCTCCATGCTAACCGACAAATAACACATCTGGAGCAGAGTTTTGTCCCGAAGGTTGCACCAACCTGCATCGAGGACTGAAATAGCATGATTCGGGGTGGAGTCGCCCGCATATGCTTGACCAATCGAAAAACAATGGGACAATCTACTTACACTCACAGGTCATTTGATCGAATAGGTGGAGGATATGGTAACAGCAGTGAAACTAGTAGGTTTGAAAGTCGTGACATCGGATGCTTTCGTATTGGGCCAGATAGATGGAACGAATGTTGATACGAACGCTTGGAAGGTAACTCATCTTAACATAGAACTCACGGACGATGCCGCCCGAGAGCTTGCGTTCAAGAAGCCGTTCCTGGGAAGTGTCAAGATCTGTCTTCCTGTTGATTTCGTGAGCAAGGTCGGCGATGTGGTTACGCTCAAGACGATAATGACCGATGTCAAATCGAGACCGGAATGCAAAGTCAAGTAATATTTTGTATTCGCCCGCCGAACATCACAGCATATCAGATTCAGCAGACGTCTCTGAGGTCTCGTATTTGCCCTTATCACGGCCATTCAGGACAATGTAGAGCCCGAGAACTACAAGACAACCTCCTGCGATTATGAGGATTCCAGGGACTTCCCCTGGAAGCAGGAGGAATGCGAGGATGGAAGCCCCTACAGGTTCTCCCAGCACACTTGTGGAGATTATGTGAGCCGGCACCTTCTTGAGGGCGTAGTTGAACAACGTGTGTCCGAATATCGTCGGCACTATGGCCAGGAGTATGAATAGAATAATCTCTCGGTCCTCGGTCACCAGAAGTTCATCGCCGACGATGGCGGCGGAACACATCAAAATGACAGCGGACAGTCCATAGACCGTGAACGCATAAGGAAGTACCGAAACCCTCTGTCTAGCGACCCGTCCAGAGAGGAAATATATCCCGGCACATATGCCACCCAGGAAGGCCATGAGATCCCCCATGAGATTGCTTCCGCCTTCGGAGTAATCGCTTAGGGAAATCGTTACGACCCCGGAAAACGCCAATACTATACCAGCCGCCGCGATCTTCTTCACCTTCTCGTTCATCAGAAAATGAGATATGGCCGCAACGAAGATCGGATGCGAAGTCACCAGTATCACTGATGTGGACACTAGAGTGAGGCTCAACGAGACTATCCATAGACCGAAATGGAATGATAGAGCAACGCCGCTCAGGAGAACCAGCATCCAATCTCGACCGGAGAAACTGCGTATCTCGGATAATCCTCCGTACCGTACAAGAAACGGAAGCAGAATGAGGCACGTGAATCCGAGTCGATAATATGCTATCACGAACGGAGGACTCTCGCTCCACTTGATGAAGATCGAAGCGAAGGAGATGGAGACCATCGCCACACCGATGGCGAGATATACCTTCGAGAACTCGCCCGAGGAACGCACATGTCTCCCTTCCCTCAGTTGTAGTATCCTGGTCAGTAAATCGTTACGCCCTTGACTCCGCGCGCCTGACGGATCAACGGTATCAGTTCAGAGGGCACCTGACTCTCTGTCACGATGAACAGCTTGGGTTCCTCTGAAGTCATCGGATCGTCCACAATCGCCTGTCGGATGCTTATCTGCGACCTCGCCAGAATTTCCGCCACCGATGAAATGATCCCAGGCTCGTGCGCATCCGTTGGCACTATCTCGATGGCGCTCCAGCCCATCGCAGACGCCGCATTCTTCAGATGGTTCGTTGGCTGCAGCTGTGAGAAGAACTTCAGCAGCGTTGGGTCGGCCTTTATGGTCTCGATCGTCGACTTAACAACACGCCTGTCCACGCCTGCGGCCCTTGCAAGGGATGAATCTGCGATCTGCACTTCCCCGCAGTAGACATGGTCCTTGTCGATCCTTAAACCGTACTTCAAAAGATACCTAGCAACCTTCGCCTGCGAAGGGAATTTCTCGAAGTAGTTTGCTATCTTGTCCCACATACCAATCGATGACTACATGTGTACAACAATACATTAATATTGCGACTTAATGTACGCCTTCGGACTGCTAAAGAGTAGCAAGGGTAATATAGGTCCAGTAACATGGAAGCGGGCAGTGACAAAGAATAGCACGCAAGAATTGGTGAGAAAAATGACGGGCAAGGCAATAAGACTGAGGCGGATCTTCGACAACATGAGTGGAAGAACCGTCATAGTCCCAATGGACCACGGGATATCCTTGGGTCCAGTGAAGGGAATAGAGAATATCGGGTCCACTGTTGACAAACTCGCGGAAGGCGGAGCCTCCGCGATAGTCGTACACAAGGGTCTTGTTCCGTTTCTCGGGCCGGCAGTCGGCGCCAAGCTCGGTTTAATCGTCCACATATCTGCCAGCACATCTCTCTCTCCAGATCCGAATTACAAGGTCCTGGTCGCGAGCGCGGATGCAGCTGCAAGCATCGGTGCGGATGCAATCTCCATACACTGCAACATCGGCGGGGACAACGAAGAGAAGATGGTGGCCGATTTCGGGGCTGTTGCAGACAGATGTCGTGAGCTAGGCATGCCATTGCTCGCGATGTGCTACCCGCGAGGTAAGAGCGTCAAGAGCGCGTTCGATGTGGATGCGATCAAGCAGTGCGCTAGATTGTCAGCTGAGCTGGGTGCCGACATCGTTAAGACGAGCTACACAGGATCGATAGACACATTCAAAGAGGTCGTCAGAGGGACGCCGATACCAGTCGTCATCGCAGGCGGGCCAAAGATGGATTCCGACGAAGCTTTGCTCCAAATGGTACACGATTCGATTCAGGCTGGAGGGAAGGGTGTATCGATAGGCAGGAACGTCTTCCAGCACGATGACGTCATTGGCATCACGAGAGCCATGGGACGTGTTGTTTTCGAGGATATGTCCCCAAAGGATGCTTATGGGCGGTGAGCTCCCTGATCAACCGTCAGGTGTGGATCGGGGCTATCCACCAGCCCAATAGTGATACCAGTAAGAAAATCGTCCTAGCGGCTCTTGAGAGCGGGTTCGATACAGTGGTCCTAGAGAAGAAGGATCAGAAGCTCGCCAACCTTGGCAGGTTCCGAGCAATCACACTTGATGGCAGGGACTTCGTCGAGAACGGCGAAAGGATCGGGCGGCTGATCGATATCGTGAAGAAATCGGATGAGCTCTCCGCCAAGAAGGCGGCCGAGAAGACCCGGAACATCGTGATATCGGCGAAGGATTGGAAGGTCATCCCGCTCGAGAACCTCATCGTCCACTTCCAAGGGACGGGAGCGAAACTGATCATGCTCGCGCGAACTGCGGAGGAGGCCAAGCTATTCTTCGGGACCATGGAGAAGGGTGCCGACGGAGTCCTGTTTGTGCCTGAGGAATTAGATGAGCTGGCCAGACTCCGTAGATTGCTGGATGAGGGTGCGCCCAAACTCGACCTGAGAGAAGGGAAGATAACCGTTCTCAGGCAACTGGGACTCGGGGACAGGGTATGCATAGACACCTGTTCGATGATGGGCATTGGAGAAGGAATGCTTATCGGGAATACCTCATCATCATTGTTCCTTATTCACTCCGAATCGCTCGAGTCAGAATATGCAGCGTCGAGACCGTTCAGAGTAAACGCTGGGCCCGTGCACGCGTATATACTGATGCCAGATGGCACCACGAAATATCTCTCAGAGCTGAGAGGTGGAGACGAGGCGTTGGTTGTCGGCACAGATGGACATACCAGAAAGGTCGTCGTGGGTCGAACGAAAGTCGAGAGACGACCGCTCCTGCTGATCGAGGCAGAGGTGGACGGGGAACGACATTCGACCATCGTCCAGAATGCAGAGACGATCCGCGTCTTTTCCAAGGGAAAGGTCGTATCCGTATCAAACCTGAGGCTGGGCGACACCATACTATTGAGGCTCGAGCGTGGCGGAAGGCACTTCGGCATGCGCATCGAGGAGACAATCCAGGAGAAGTGAGTGATGACATTCATTGTCGCTTCTATCGTAGAGAGAAGCGTCTCTGGAGTTTCGCGCTCGTCAAAGAAGGCGTTCAGTCTGGGTGCTGACCTCGTAGAGGTCAGATTAGATCTAATGGAAATCGACCGTATCGACACTGATTTCATGGCAAGGATCAGGATGGCGGTCAAGGGACCCGCGATCGCCACCTTGAGGTCATACAAAGAAGGAGGAGCTTCCCGATTAACGAAAGCCGCGAGAAGGAAAGCACTGAAAGCGATTCTCAGGGCGGGTTTTGAATACATCGATCTTGAACTGGAGTCGGATGCAGATCTTCTCAAGGAGATTAAGAAGACACGAACCAGACCGGAAATCATCGCATCCAGTCACTTCACGAGACCCGTGAAGGCGAGGGAGGCAGAGACAAGGCTTCGAAGGGCATGCAAAGCCGGGGATATCGGCAAGGTCGCCATGCCGTGTGAGGACGCGGGTCAGGCATTGATGCTCTCGGCCATATCCATGAAGTTCTCCATGAATGGTGAACGATTCACCTTGATTGGCATGGGGGAGCAAGGACGGATGACTCGTGTGTGCGTCCGTCAGATGGGTTCATCCATGGTCTACTGCTGCATGCCAGGCAAACCTGCTGCTCCAGGCCAATTGGATCTGAGAACTCAGCTGAGTCTGTACAGGCGGGATAAGGTGGTTCTTGGATTGATAGGACACCCAGTTTCCCATTCAGTGTCCCAGCCGATGCAGGAAGCCGCTCTTGCGAGATCGGGGTTGATTGGAGCATACCTTCATCTCGATGTGCCTCCGAAGAACCTTGACCGAGAGATCCTCGAACGCTTCAGGAGCCTCGGCTTCAAAGGCCTCAATGTGACCATACCGCATAAGAAAAACGTGCACTCATTATGCGATAGATTAGGGCCTTCAGCCCTTGCGACGGGGGCGGTGAACACGGTGAGATTCGAGGCTTCAAGGATTTATGGAGAAAACACCGATGTAATAGGATTAACTCGGATGATTGAAGGAAAAATACGCATCTCGCCAGACGACTCCGCACTCATCGTAGGCGCAGGGGGAGCTGCAAGATCGGCAGCTTATGTGCTCTCCCATCTCGGGGCGGATGTCACAGTTGCTGCACGCAGCCTCAAGAAGGCAAAGGATGTCGCGTCCATGGTCGATGGGCATGCTCTTCCTCTGCCCCTCGAGGGAAAATGTCATTCATACGACATAGTGGTGAACTGCACGCCAATGGGAACAAAGAGTTCCGGAGGGAGGATCCCCATTCCCGCGCGCGTGTTCAAGAAGGGGACCATACTCTTCGATCTAGTCTACAACCCACCCATGACGAAGTCCATGAAGATCGCCATATCAAGGGAGGCAAAGGCTGTCAACGGACTCGACATGTTGGTCCATCAAGGCGCCCAATCGTTCAGAATATGGACCTCCAAGGAACCGGATGTGAGGGCCATGTCCAGGGCTGCAAAGGGGGCATTACGATGATTGGGAGGGCCTCCTGCAGAGGGGCCGTGACGATAGTCAATGCCATTCCAACAGGGATCGGCTCGGCGATGGGCATCATGCTCCAGTTAGATGCAGAGGTGAGATTATCTCAGGATGATGGATCGGTCAGACTCGAAGGGACCGAAGAGGGGACCGATCTCGTCAGAGGATGCATCGAAGGTGTCGGCAGAAGAGCGGGCATGCGTGATCTAGGCGGCGTCGTAACCATCCGATCGGACATACCGATCTCAAGAGGACTGAAGAGCAGCAGCGCAGCGTCAAACGCAGTCGTTCTCGCAGCATCAAGGGCCTTGAACATCCACATGGGCGATGAAGAGATAATCGGGCTGGCCATCGATGAATCCATCAAGGCCGGTGTGACGGTCACTGGTGCGTTCGACGACGCATCCGCATGTTTCCATGGGGGTGCAGTCATAACTGACAATAAAGCGAGGCGGATATTGAAGAGATGGCACGTTCAGGATCCCGTGACCGTGCTCCTGCATGTCCCAGAGAGGAGAATCCGAAAAGAGGATGTAAAGAACATGGATTTCAGCCCGGTCCGATCCCAGGTGGAGGAAGCCATCGAAAGCGCACTGAAGGGAGACTACCCCAGGGCGATGGAGCTGAATTCAAAGGCCTGCTCGAAGATCCTCGATGTATCTGAGGAGGTTGCGGAAGCGGCCAGGAGATCTGGCGCCATCGCCGCCGGCATCTCGGGAACGGGACCGGCCACTGCAGTGCTCGCACGTCATGAGGATAGAGGGCGGATCATGGACATCCTGGAATCGTTCGATGGAACGATCATCTCAGCCGAACTCAACGACACACCAGCCAGGGAGGTGGTTCCGCGGCGATCATGATCAAATCATCCACCGCGAGAGGCACGATTCTGGCGCCACCATCAAAATCGTACACACACAGATCGATGATCCTCGGCGCGCTCACCCATTCCGCATTCACTCTCAAGCACCCACTCATCTCGGAGGATACGCGAGCGACTCTAGATGCCCTGCAACTGCTGGGGGCCTCCATCACAGGAACTCAGACAGATATAGACATCATCTGCGACAAACTGGCACCAGCGGCAGGCATCATAGATGCCAAGAACTCGGGGACGACCATGCGGCTGGTGACGGGCCTCGCCTCGTTGCTGCCAACCAAGACCGCCATCACTGGGGATGCGAGCCTCATCAAGAGGCCCATGGCGCCTCTCATCGATGCGCTCACACAGCTGGGCGCTAGATGTGAGTATAAGGGGGTGCCTGGGAACCCACCTCTGACGGTGACAGGACCAATCACAAAAGATAGGACCACCATATCTGGGGCGGTCAGTTCCCAATTCATATCATCATTGATCATAGCATGCACGCAGAAGCAGACAGATACCGATATCGAAATCACGGGAGGACTCGTCTCGAAGCCATATGTAGATATCACGCTTGAGATGCTCAGAGAGTTCGGGGCGCGCGTGGATATGTCCGGGAACGCATATCATGTGCCCGGAGATCAGAGATTCGTCCGTGACAGCTATACCGTTCCTGGCGATTATTCCTCTGCTGCATTCCTGTTCGCAGCGGGTGCAATCACGGACGGAGACGTTATCGTCAAGAATCTGGATGCGAAATCCCCCCAGGGAGATAAGGCTATCCTGGACCACTTGAAGGATTTCGGCGCCGATGTGACAGTATCCGACGATTTCGCACGTGTCAGGGGAGGAAGGCTCGAGGGATTGGAGATAGACGTGGGAGACACCCCAGACCTCTTTCCCGTGCTTGCCGTGATCGGGGCGATCGCCGAGGGGAAGACCGTACTCAAGGGCGGACGGAACCTGAAACAGAAGGAAAGCGACAGGATCTTGACTACGACCGAATTCCTGAGAGACATGGGAGCAAGGGTCAAGCCCACTGAGGATGGTTGCGAGATACTCGGAGGAGATAAACTCCGTGGTGCCAGCATCCAGACCCATGGAGACCACAGGATTCTTATGGCCGCAGTACTTGCAGCTCTGGTATCGATATCAGGGACGACGATCGATGACGACGAATCGTACAAGGTATCCTATCCAGGGTTCCTGAGAGACATGCATCAACTGGGATGTCGGCTCGAGGTGAGGAGATGAACGAGTTCGGAAGTAGATACAGAGTAGGCATCTTCGGATCCAGCCATGGCCCTTGCGTCGGAGCCAAGATTGAGGGATGCCCCCCGGGCTCTAGGATCTCGGAAGCCGTGATCCAGGTGGAGCTGGACCGACGATCCCCTGGGAAGGGTGTGCACACCACACCCAGGAAGGAGCGAGACAGGCTCGAGCTCATATCAGGCATTATAGATGGGAAGGCCACAGGGGCCACTATAGTCGGCCTTGTCAGAAACACCGACAAGGATTCATCGGCATATGATTCATTCAGGCGCGTCCCACGGCCAGGACACGCTGATTATCCATCCATGGTGAAATACCAAGGACATCACGACCACAGAGGTGGAGGACAATTCTCAGGCAGGATGACGGCAGGCCTTGTGATCGCAGGCGCGATAGCGAGACAGGTAATCGGAAAGAAGGGGGTAGGAATAGTCGCCCAGACTGTCCAGATAGGCGGCGTGAAGTTGGACAAAGAAATACCTTCAAGCATTGCGGAGAGGGTCGCGAGAGCGAACGCGGTCGGCTGTGCGGACAGGAATGTCGCGAAGGAGATGATTGAAGAAATCGTCCGCGCCCATGAGAACAAGGACAGCGTCGGTGGAATCGTCAAATGCACTGTGCGTGGCGTTCCTGTAGGGGTCGGCGAGCCATTCTTCAATTCAATAGAGAGCGTAATGTCAGCGATGATGTTTTCCATACCAGGGGTCAAGGGTGTCGAGTTCGGATCGGGGTTCAGGGCTGCCTCCATGACCGGGAGCGAGCACAACGACCCATTCATCGTCAGAAATGGCAAGATCGTGACCAAGACGAATAATGCGGGGGGGGTACTAGGCGGACTGTCGAACGGGATGCCCATAGAATTCAGGGTGGCGTTCAAACCGACATCATCGATCGCAGGACCCCAGATGAGCGTGGATATCCAGAAGAAGACGACCGTGGAACTGGAAGTGAAGGGAAGACATGATCCGTGTATAGTGCCGAGAGCGGTCCCGGTTGTGGAGAATTCCGCAGCGGCCGTCATACTGGATCTGATGCTTCAGGGGGGATCCATCTGAGCAAGGATGAACTCGGAGCCCTGAGAAAAGAGATCGAGAGGATAGACTCGGAGATCATGACGCTCATCGCCAGGAGGGAGGATGTCTCACACGAGATCGGACTCGTCAAGAAGAGGGGCGGGCTCAAGATCAGAGATATACCCAGGGAGAAGAAGGTCGTTGGAACGATGACCGCAATGGCAAAGTCCCTCAATGCGAACAAGGACATCACAAAGGAGATCTCACGACTCCTGATAGCCGATTCCGTCAATGTGCAGAAGGGAGCCAGGCGTGAAGGGCTGGAGGGCAAGAAAGCCGTCGTGGTCGGAGGATCCGGCAAGATGGGGGAGTGGATGTGCAGATTCCTATCGAACAGAGGCGCGGAAGTGAAGGTCTGGGACCCCCGAGGCCGGCTAAAAGGATACTCGAATGTGAGACTACTTGACCAGGCGATCAATAGCAGCGACATCATAATCGTGGCGAGCCCGCCTGGCCTGTGCCCGGACGACCTGCGGAGAGTAGTATCGGCGCGCCCTTCCGGACTCATATTCGACATCTGCAGCATAAAATCACATATAGCAGGCATATTGAGACTCGGGGCAGCAGACGGGTTGAAGGTCACGAGCGTCCACCCGATGTTCGGACCAGGTGCACCTTCCGCGAAAGGGATGAACGTGGTAATATGCGACTGCGGATCGAAACAGGCGACCGACGAGGCAAAGGAGATGTTCGGGTTCGCGGGAGCGAATATTACACGACTTTATCTTGAGGAGCACGATCAGATGATGGCATACATACTCGGCCTATCTCATGTCACTAGCCTGCTGTTCGGCACCACGCTCGCATCCTCTGGGATGTCTTTTGCGCAGCTGCAGAGCGTGCAAGGGCCGTCCTTCGCGAGACTGGCCGCGCTGGCAAAGGATATATCTGGAGAAAGTCGACGCGTGTATCATGACATACAGGCGCTCAACCCCAGGACGAAGGAGATGCTCGACATCATGGAGAGCAGCCTCGGCAAGATCAAGGATGCGGCAATCGAGAAAGAACACGATGAATTCATCCAGCTAATGCATTCAGTGAAGGAATACACGGAGGGCTGAAACACATGGAGAAGAAGAGGGTAGCAATACTGGGTTCAAGCGGAATGATCGGACAGAGATTCGCTCACATGCTCCACATGCACCCCTATTTCGAGGTGACCGCTTACTGCGCGTCCGATAGATCTGAAGGGAAGACCCTTGCCAACTTGTGGAAGCTCTTCGACATCGACATGGATGAAGACCTGGGAAAGAGTAAGATACAGACGACGGACCCCAAGGCTCTGGCCAAGGAAGGCGTAGAGATAGTATTCAGTGGTCTTCCCTCAGAGGTCGCAGGCCCGTTGGAAGATGCGTGCGCCGATGAGGGCATGGCGGTATTCTCGAACGCATCGTCCCATAGGATGGACATTGACACACCTATACTGGTCCCTGAGATCAACCCGGACCACCTGGCATCTATCGAGGCGCAGAGATTGCGAAGAAAGAAAGGAGGGTACATCGTGACGAATGCCAATTGCTCCGTCACCGGTCTCGCTCTCGGTCTGAAGCCCATAGTTGATGCATTCAGGTTCACGGAAGTGTATGTGACAACTTACCAGGCGCTATCAGGAGCAGGCTATCCAGGAGTCCCGTCGATAGACATCCTGAGCAACGTCCTACCGTACATCAAGAATGAGGAGGAGAAGATGTCCTCGGAAGGAAAGAAGGTCCTTGGAGGATTCAGCAACGGCAGGTTCGGAGACTCGCCAATCAGCATCGAAGCCAGCTGTGCAAGGGTCGGCACAAGGGATGGGCACCTGGAGGCGGTCTTCATCAAGGACAGGAGCATGCCGACCGCAGAGAAGATAGCGAAGGCATTCTCCAGCTTCAGAGGGAGGCCGCAGGAGCTGGAACTCCCGAGCGCGCCCATCCAGCCGATAATCGTCAGGGAGGAGCCCGACCGTCCTCAGCCTATCCTCGATTGCGACGCAGGGATGCCAGAGAGGGCCAAAGGGATGGCAATCAGCATCGGCCGCATCAGGGTCAACAATGACAGATTGAGATTCCTCCTCCTAGTGCACAACACGGTGAGAGGCGGTGCCGGCGGATCGGTCCTTAACGCCGAGCTAGCATTCAGGGAGGGTCTAATCTGAGCGATAGCAAAAGGGCTGGCAAGAAACAGAATTCCCCGAACAAGAGCCATGCAGATATAGCCCGGAAGATCGCAGACGGCGACGTCGTCGTCATGACTGCACAGGAGTTCAAGGAGTTCGTTCGAGCGAACGGGATCAAGAAGGCCGCCAAAGAAGTAGATATAGTCACGACGGGCACGTTCGGAGCGATGTGCTCATCTGGGGCATACCTGAACTTCGGGCATTCGGATCCACCGATCAAGATGCAGAAGATTTGGATAGACGGGATCCCCGCCCAGGCAGGACTCGCGGCGGTCGATGCATACATAGGGGCCACCGCATTGGACGAGACGAACAACATGATCCATGGCGGGGGACACGTCATCGAGGACCTCGTGCGGGGCAAGGCATTGAGGTTGAGGGCGACCAGCTACGGGACGGACTGTTACCCCAGGAAGGAGATTGACACTTACATCAGCCTCAGGACGATCAATCAGGCGGTCCTGATGAATGTCCGCAACTGCTATCAGAACTATGCCGTTGCAACGAATTCGTCACCGAAGACCATGTACACCTACATGGGGAAGCTCTTGCCAGAGTTCGGCAACGCGACATTCAGCAGCGCCGGAGAGATATCCCCTCTGATAAACGACCCATACTACAGAACGATCGGGATAGGGACGAGGATCTTCCTTGGTGGAGGGCAGGGACACGTGATATGGGAAGGCACACAGTTCAACCCAGGAGCGCCCAGGACACCGAACGGAGTGCCTAAGAGACCTGCCGGGAGCCTTGCGGTCCTTGGAGATCTGAAACAGATGACACCAGACTTCCTCAGGGGACTAACACTGAGCAGATACGGCTCTACCCTTGGCATTGGAATCGGGATTCCGATACCGATCCTCGATGAGGAGATGGCAAGATACTGCGCGGTGACGAACGACGACATACAGGCGCCTGTGTTCGACTATGGCCAGCAGTCAAGGAACAGACCTGTCCTCAGGGATGTGTCATACGCTGACCTCCGATCAGGAGAGATCACCATCAAAGGAAAGCAGGTCCCGACATCCTCGCTCTCTAGCCTCTACAAGGCGAAGCAGATATCAGAAATCCTCAAGAGCTGGATAATGAAAGGGGAGTTCACGATTCAGGAACCGATCCAGAGATTCCCGATGGACAGGGTCCTCAGGAACCTTGATGTCCGGACTGAGCGGGAGGCGCTGCAATGAAGACCAAAGTCGTCCTCACATTCAGCCCCGAGGCATCCAACCAGCCGATCACACACAACCTGATTGCCAAGCACCATCTGCTCGTCAACATACTCAGAGCGGAGATAGACGAGGTGGGCGGGAAGATGGTCCTTGAGCTGTCGGGAAAGGCGGATGACATCAGAAAGGGCATAGACTACCTCAAGGACAACAGCGTGAGTGTCCGACCCATAAAGGAGGGTGTTAGAAGAGACGATGACGCATGCACGCATTGTGGCATGTGCATCTCGATCTGCCCTACGAAGGCGCTTTCGATCGACCAGAAGTCCGGAAAGGTCAGCTTCAACGAAGAGAAGTGCGTAGCGTGTGGCGTCTGCATCGATGCATGCCCGCCGAGAGCCATGGAGATACTGATCTGATGGGAGCATTCATTCACGCAAAAGTGGAGATAGGAGAGACTGCGGCCACGATCGCAGCCGATGGGCAATATGTGGAGGCTGCCGTGGATGCGATCAAGAGTGCGAGGAAGGACCTCGAACGCATGATACGCAGAGATCGTTTCTTCATGACGACATTCGAGCCATACACTCCGAAAGAGGAGGATGGCCCGGTCATCTCACGGATGTGCGATGCTTCTGCCCGTGTCGGAACCGGGCCCATGTCAACGGTGGCTGGGACGATCGCCCAGGTGGCAATGGAAGCGATGCAGAACAGAGGTTGCTCACACGGCTGGGTCGATAACGGAGGGGATGTCGCGTTCATACTCGAGAAACCAGCGACCATGGAGATCTTCTGGGAACCAGGATCGGAATCGGCCGTCGCCATGGAACTCGAACCCACATCCAGGATACTTGGTGTCTGTGCATCGAGTGGAACCCTTGGCCATTCCATCAGCTTCGGGAATGCCGATGCAGCTGTCGCGATGGCGGATTCGGCCATACTCGCAGATGCTTTGGCGACCGCATTGGGCAACCGCGCCATAGACGAGGATGCCCTCCAGGGAGTGTTCGACCAGTTCAAAGGGATGGTCGGATTCATCGGAGGATTCGTCAAATTCAGAGGCTCCATCGCGATACATGGAAGATTCCCTAAGATCATCGAGGTGGGGCATAATCCCGAGAAGATGACGGTCCACAGCAGGATGGCATCTCCAGCGTACATAGGTTGTTGCAGCAGTCATGAGGTGAGACCTTGAAGGTCATGAAATTCGGAGGGACGTGCCTCGGATCCGAGGATGCCTTGGATAGAGTATCCAAAGTGGTGCAGGCGGAGAAAGACTCGAAGATAGTCGTGGTTTCGGCCGCATCTGGAGTGACGAACACGCTCAAGGAATTCATCTCCAAGCCTAGGCAGGAGAAGGAGATCGATGACCTATTGCTGGCTCTGAGGATGAGGCACATAGACATGTTGCCGAAGACGGAGGGACAGGTCAGGAAGGAGGCGCTCGACCTCATCGAGGAGAAGATGACCAAGCTCGAGAGGCTGTTGTACGGTGTGACATATACCGAGGAGCTCACGCCACGAACCAACGACCTCATACTCAGCTTCGGCGAGAGGCTTTCGGTGATAGTGGTCGCCGCGAGGCTCACGGACGAGGGACTGAACGCGATCGCGATGGAGAGCGACGCCATCGGGTTCATCACCAATGATCATCACGGGAACGCTGTGGCGCTCCTGGACCTATGCGAGAAGAACATGGGTGCCAGCCTGGACAGCGCGATAAGACAGGGAATCACCCCGGTGGTGACCGGGTTCTTCGGAACGACACAGAATGGTCACGTCACAACCGTCGGCAGGAGCGGAACGGACTATTCGGCTGCTGTGATAGCATACGCCACAAATGCGAAACCCGTTGAGATTTGGAAGGAAGTAGACGGGTTCATGAGTGCCGACCCGAAACTCGTCAAGGAGTCGTTCACAATAGAGTCACTATCATATGAGGAGGCCGCGGAACTCGCATACTTCGGAGCGCAGGTACTGCACGCCCGGGCGGTTCAGCCAGCGCGCTTGAAGGGGATAGAGATAATAATCAAGAATCTCTACTCGCCAGAAGCCCCAGGTACCACGATCGGCAATGGGAAGCAGACGAAGAAGGATGTCATAAAGAGCGTCTCATATGTCCCGAAAGTAGCCACGTTGAAGGTGTACGATACCGGTGCAGGTTACAAATCAGGATTCCTATCCGACATCACCAATTGCCTCGCGAGTGAAGGTGTGAATATATTCTCTGCGACCACTTCCCAGACATGCGTCGCCGTCCTCATAGACGAGAACCAGATACACCTAGCCAAACGCGCGATCAAGAGCATCATAGGCGGGGTCGGCGAGAGCTTCGAAATAAAACCGGGGGTGGCCCTCGTGTGCACGGTCGGGGAAGGTTTGGGCTACACCGAAGGTGTCGCGGCCAGGGTATTCAAAGCGGTCGCATCAAAGAAGGTGAATGTCGACCTCATCTCGGCGGGAGCATCCACGGTGGCGTATCACTTCACGGTAGACAACAAGGACCTGAAGAAGACAGTGATGGCAATACACAAAGAGTTCTTCACCCCGGTCCAGAATGATGCCGACTAGATTATCTTGACGAAGGTCGAGTTGAAGGCGGAGTTCTGCCCGTACTTCTGCACGAAATCCGTTGTGACGAAGTTGACGTTCTTGCCGCCACACAATTTAGGCCACAGCACGGAATATGTCACCAGAACCCCGGGAAGGACACTGTCAGAGGTCTCGCAGGTCACGGACCATTCGTCGAATTCGTTCTTGAGAGTGATCATAGACCCGCTCTCGATGTTCTCCTCGAGGGCATCCTTCTCGCTGATGTATACCACGGGTCTGATGTCTGGCCATCGGAGATGATACTGGGACCTTACGAGGAATTTGTGCACTGGTGAAAGCAGGATGAATGGCTGCGTTCTTCGCACCTCTGCATGAACGGGCAATCCGCCCAAACCCTCGGCTTCTGCGGCAGCGGAAAATAGCTCGATCTTCCGAGTAGGCGTGCTGTAAACCGACCTGTTCGGGACCTTCATCCTCAAGAAGCCTTTCTTCGTCAGGTCCTCGAACTTGCCTTCGACGGACTTGCTCTTCGATAACAGCATGCGTGCGACCTTCTCGTCCTCCTCGAAGAGTTCCTTGGTTTGCAGGTTCATGATCTTTGCGAGTGATCTGAAAACATCACTGTTGGACCTGGCTTCGCCTATCGGTTCGATCGCTTTCTCGTTTATCGAGAGGTAATTGTGGAGATACGAGGTGTGGATATCGAAATGTTCGAAGAAGCTGGTTGCAGGGAGCACGATATCTGCATGGTCCGCCGTATCGGTCATGAACAGATCGTGAACGACAGTGAATATGTCCTTCTTCATGAAGCCGTCCCGCAGCAGTCTCTGGTTGGGCAGCGTTGCCAGCGGATTGGAATTGTATACGAACATCATCTTTATCTTGTTCGACTGGAGGGTACGACCGATGTCCACCATGTTATGCATCACACGCATCCGAGTACGGAGTGAGGCGCCCTCCAGATAATCCATGTCGAAATCGCCTAGGTCAGTCGAGTAATAGAATCCGCGGTTCTCACCTATCAAGGCGGGCAGTATGCTGATCGCACGGACCATCTCACCGCCATTCCTATGGCGCTGCATCCCGTATCCAATCATTATGCAGTTTGGTCGGAGGGATACGAAATCTCCGATGAAATCCTCGACCTCTCGAGTCTTAAGACCAGTCGTCTTGCAGATCTTGGTCATATCATACTTGCTGGCCGCGCCCACTAACCTGTCGAAACCAGTGGTGTTCTGATCCAGGAAGACTTCATTGCACAACCTGTTCTCGATCAGATGGTTTATGATACCAAGCGCGAGTGCCGCATCAGTGGTCGGTTTGATCTGCAGATGTGTCCCAAGTTCAGTCGTGGCTGACTTCACGGGATCGATGATGTATATCTTCGTGCCGCACTTCTTGGCGCGCTTGAGCATCTCGAATGTATGAGCACTACTCCATGCAGGGTTCATTCCCCACAGCACAATGAGTCTGCATTTCTCGATCTCATCAGGAAGCATTCCAAGTGTGGAACCATAGACGATCTCAAGAGCCTTCTCTCCTGCACGAGAGCAGATGGTATGCGACACCCTAGATGCCCCGATGACATTGAAGAATCTGGTCGGAAAATATCTCTGGACCAGGCCCATAGTTCCAGCGTAATCGAATTGGAGAATCGATTCCGGGCCATGCCGGAGAGATATCTCCCGAATATTCTCAGCTATCTCTTTTAGAGCGTCGTTCCAAGTGATCTCCTCGAACTTACTCGCACCCTTCTCGCCGGTTCTTCTGAGAGGATACAGGATCCGCTGTCTCGAGTACACATATTGTGAGATATTCCGTCCTTTAGGGCACAATAGATCGCCGGTGAACGGATGCTTCTTATTGGGTTCTGTCGAGTGCAACTTCCCATTCCTGACTCTCGTTACGATTGCGCACGTGTCATAACAATCTCTGGGGCAAGTGTTGAAGATGAACAATGGGTGTCCTCCGAGGCACACTCTGAGCGACTCTGGCAGATAATAGGCTACGACCATTTATACATTGGCGGTTCATTCTCAGGATCATAAATGAGTTCTGGCAACAGGACTAAGACCAACCTTGATCCCTCGACTTAAATCAAGAAGTGGATCTCATCAGGGATGCTTGAGATAAACCACAACACCGCGATGATTGAATACGCCAGCACACCCAAGATACTGAAGACCATGCAATTCCTGCCGACAATGTGGCTATCAGTATCGCTCCGTTCAAGATACAATCCTCCGAATACGATGCCGATTACAGGCATGATGAGAGATACCAGATATAGAAATCCGTGAGAAGTAAATGTCCATGGTTCAGGCTCTATCATGGGGGCATCCATAATATTGAAACTATTCCCACAATAGGGACAGAAAGAAATGTCAGAAGCCACGGACCTACCGCAGGAACTGCATTGCCGATCATATTGCCGAACGGTCGGGCCATTAGTCACTAGACGGTCCAAATGAAATCCGCTTTCCGAACCGGCAGGCCCATTGTTCAATCGAGAACCACCGAATCGATATAGAAACTGGGGATAGTAATATCTGTCGACCAGGTCAACCGTGAGGATGAAGACTACCGTTTATCCATCCATCAGTTGCGAGGCAGAGCTTCGTGTTTGAACTCTCGGATATTGTGACGGACCCTTATTGCCGCACCAACATCCATGACCAAGCTCACCTCACGAGGTCCCCTATCACCCTATATTCCCCCCAATAAAGGAGAGCGTCCTTCGAATCGTATTGGGTATCCTTCCTCGCAGCGACCACTTCACCGATGAAAAGAGCATGGTCGCCAACCTCCACTTCATTCACCTTGATGCACTCGATGTTGACGGGGCATTCTGCGATCAGAGGTGACAATATCTTCTCCGCCTTCTCACGGGTGAGACCAGCCGCATCGAACTTATCCACTTTCCGTCCGGATTTGGAGCCACATATCTCGACCGCCTTCAGAAGCCCCTTTGTAGGTATGTTGATTGCAAAATCGTCTGAGGCCCTGAGCAGGCCATAGCTGTGTCGCTTGGGTCCGATGCCGATTGCCACAAGAGGTGGTTCGAATGAGAAGATGTGGCACATTGCCAATGTGATTATATTGTCCTTCGGTCCGCTCATGCTGCACAGCACAACTGGAAAACCGGAGAAGGAATCTTGTGCCTTCCCAGGCGCTACTGGATCCTTCATGCGTCAACCCCCGAGATCATGGTTAGAGAGGCCCTATGAGCGCAGATGCCAAGTGGCGAACGCAGGTCTACTCGCCAAGTAGCTTCCTGTAATCATCGGCGGACATGAGATCACTGAGGTCGTCCTGGTTCCTGAGCTCTACGGCCGCGATCCATCCCTCGCCGTACGGGTCCTTGTTCAACAGCTCAGGAGAATCGACGAGCTTATCGTTCTTCTCATTGACCGTGCCGCTGACGGGTGAGAAGACCTCTGAGACCGTCTTCACTGATTCGACGTTTCCCAACACATCCCCCTTGCTGACATCTTTGCCAGTGCTCGGGAGCTCAACGAATACTATCTCCGTTAGCTCGGCCTGTGCGTGATCAGTGATACCTATGCGCGCGAGGTTGCCCTCAATCTTCACCCATTCGTGGTTCTTTGTATATTTGAGATCGGGTTGAACAACTGACATAACTGGCCTCCCGAACCTTGCCGCGGAGATTAGCTTATCCGCATTTATAATTTCCCAAGGGATTACAAATCCATCTCGAGGAAGAAAAGAGTCACCCCAATCCCTATCACGATCAGGATGGCATTCACAACGACATCGTCGAACCTTACAACGCCCTTGTACCTCCTCCGGGATAACGGGTAGAATAGCTTGCATCCTTGGAAGGTCAACGAATCCTCAAGCGTATGGACGAACGAAGCCATGAAGACGACGACAGTGGATGGGAGGAGAGGGATCGTATCCAACCAGGACATTTGAGACGTCCCCGACACGGTAGCCAGGAGGACCGCCCACGCCAATGCGAGGAGCACCGATGCTAGGAGGCTGTGAGATGCAGCAGACCGGTGTACGCGTCTGCTGAGACCAGAGAATATGAGATCGAAATCAGGGAATATGCCGAAGAAACCACCCAGCACGATCAATGAAATGGGTTCACTACCCGACAGAGATGCAGTAGCGGACCCTACGGCGATTCCTGAGATGAGATGCGTGAACCGTTTCATGGTATTCTACCTGTCAGGGACAACTCAGCCACGAACACTCAGGGAGATATTAGCTCTGTGGACAAGATAGTCGAAAGTAGGCAATGAGATATCAGTCGACATGCATGACAGCAACTGTTATCTATCGTCAACATGATTGGAGCCATAGGTGAGGTTTTGATATCGAAAGAATCAATGAAGTTCCTCGAAGAACTGACCAACTGTTTTGGCCCATCTGGCTTCGAGAAGGAGCCTGCTAGAATAGTCAAGGGATACGTGTCGAAGTATTGCGATAGCATCACAACGGACAAACTAGGTTCGCTGCTATTCACTAAGAAAGGATCGGCCGAGAAACCAGTCGTGCTTCTCCCAGGCCATGTCGACGAAGTTGGGTTCATGGTATCCTCCATAAACAAAGCAGGATTCCTCACATTCAACCCACTAGGAGGGTGGTTCGATCAGGTCCTGCTCGGTCAGAGGGTGAAGGTCAAGACCGCCAAGGGTATCATTCCGGGCATCATCGCAGCGAAACCGCCACACCTTCTTTCGGCGGAGGAGCGCGGCAAGGTTGTGACCAAGGACAAGATGTTCATCGATATTGGAGCGTCCAACGAAGACGAAGCCAAGGAGATGGGCGTTAGGCTGGGCAACCCGGTAATGCCAGACTCGTGCTTCTCGACCATCGAGAAGAAGATATACAGGGATGGCAAGAAGAAGGGCAGCGATACCATCGCAATCGGAAAGGCGTTCGACGACAGGATAGGCACATTCATCGCCGCCGAAGTGGTTCGAACCTTGTCTGTGCAGAAGATCAAGCATCCCAACACGGTCGTTGGAGCGGCCACCACTCAGGAGGAGGTCGGACTCAGAGGTGCGAGGACTACCGCTCATGTCGTGAATCCCGATGTATGCCTCACGCTCGAGGTGGATATTGCAGGGGACGTTCCTGGCATCGAAATGAGCGAGGCACCGACGAAAATGGGGCTCGGACCGTCGATAACGACCTATGACTCGTCTATGATACCTAACCAGGAACTGCTCGAGTTCGTGCTCTCGACCGCGGACAGGTCCAAGATACCATATCAGTTGTCCCAGATAGCAAGAGGAGGCACCGATGCGGGCATTATCCACATCTCCAACGCGGGTTGTCCGAGCTTGGTGATCGGAGTCCCGACGAGGCACATACACGCGCATGCTGGCCTGTTGAGTCTCTCGGATACGGAGAACGCCATCAAGCTGCTAGTGGAAGTCATCAAGAAGATGGACAGGAAGAAGGTTGACAGCTTCACCGAGATTTGAACAGAGGCTGGAAATGGAAGACCTATTCGATCCGATACTCGTCAAGAATCTGCGAGACGCCAAAGCTGCGCTCGCCAGGCATGGAATCGTAATCCTCAGGACTATCCAGAGCGAGCTGGAGCCTGCGATATTAGTCAAGGTCAGAGACTCGATGGCATCCTCACAGGAAAGATTGAGCAGAATGAGCGATGAGGACCTCGACGAGTTCATGGGTGAGGTCAGGAAGGTTGCGACTAAGGCAGCGACCGAACTTGCGGCCCTGCACACTCACCTACTGACAAAGTTGGGGAGTGAATATGTCGTCGACCTCGTCAAAGAACTTGATGGGATCAACCAGCTATTCCGTTGGGAGAGGATCGCGAAGGTCACTGACCCAGTGAGTGTACTTCTGGTCTCAAAAGGGTTCGACCGGATCGAACTCGATGGTCCGCAGGAGGTGTCCGATGCCTTCGCCGTCGAACTCACCGAGAAATGGCCTCGTTCCTTCGACAGATTCAAGGTGCTGGCCGATGAGACTGCAAGTAAAATCAAGGACATGGGCGTAAAGCCAGCGACGAAGGAACCTACCCCTGCAAAGACCAGGAAGAAGAGCAAGAAGAAACGGTGATCGCCTTGGCAGTCCTGTCAGATACCGATATACTCTCTAGGTTAGGCGATGGGTCCCTGAAAATCGGAGCCTATGCTGAGAAGAACCTCACCCCTAACGGATATGATGTGACGATAGAAGAGATTTGGATTCCGTCAACGGACATCAGGATCAGAGAAGGAGTAGCAGCCGTGCCCGCGAAATCGTGGTTCATCATAGGCACCCGAGAATATCTCGAATTGCCCCCGGACCTGATAGGACAGATATGGATCCGGACCACCTGGGTGCGCAGAGGCATATTGTCCTCTTTTGGCAGAATAGACGCAGAGTTCAATGGAAACCTTACCTTTTCTGCTCTAAATGCATCGAATAGCCCTGTCGATGTACCGATAGGCGAACGGTTCGCCCAAGTCATCTTCGAAGAACTCAAATCCCCGCCTTTGAAGACCTACGGAGAGAGGTCGGGCAACTATCAGGGCCAGAAAGGCATCACGCTCAAACCCTGCAATCAGAAGAACTTGAGGTCGAAGCCATAGAAACCCATCGTCGGGGAGTAGCTCTTCACTTTCCGTCGGGAGAGCTCTGTCATGACCCTGCCCTTGCTGACAGCCATATCGGCGAGCGCATGGAAACGGTTCTCCAGTTCATCGTCTTCCATTATCTCGTAGAAATGAATCACACCACCGGGCTTGAGGGCGTCCAGTGCGTCCAGCAGGAATTCTCTGGCGCTGTGAGGGAGGTTCATGATGATCCTATCGGCCTTCTCGAGATCCTTGATGACCTTCCTGGCATCACCAAGGACCGGGTTGACATTGCTTACCTTGTTGAGAGCGATATTCTCTTTCAGGTATTGGATCGCATCGGGGTTCGTGTCAATGGCGTGAACGACCTTTGGCAGCCTTGTCTTTGCAATCATGATGGAAAAGGGACCGATCCCCGCAAACATATCTATGATGACCTCGCCTGGCAGGACCTGCTTCGCGACCGCGTCACGCTCGGTCGCGAGACGTGGCGAGAAGAAGACCTTGACCACATCCAGCTTGAATGTGAGTCCATATTCCTTGTGAGTGATCTCAGTGGATCCATCGCCCGCGACGACTCTGACCTGGCGCGTGCGATATTCTTCCTTGACGCCTTCATCCACGCATACGGTCTTGACAGACTTCTGCACCGCCATGATGGCGTTCCCGATGTGCTTCGCGTGTGGAAGGACCTCATCGGACATCTTGACAATGGCCACTGAACCCAGGACGTCGTATGATGACGGCAGAAATGGCCTCAGCGAATCGGGCACGTCGACCAATTGCCTGTAATCATTGATCTGTGCATCGACTTCAGTGAACTCGCGGGTCTCGATGGGATAGCCCAGATCGACCCTCTGATTCACAGGCAGAAAGACTGACTTCGAATCAGAAACCACCTGGAGATTCGTTCTAAGCATGCCCTTCTCCAGCAATCTGCGCCTGACAGGTTCAGTCTTCTTCTTCGGAACGACTAGGCAGATAGATTCCATATCCATACACGCATCGGTCTACTCGATAGATAAACCAATCCAATCGTATGATTGGCAAAGGTCTCCGGAGGGGTGGCGGTCCACCTCCTATGAGATCATGCCCAAGGACCACCACGGACCCCGATTCCCAAGCTTTTCATCTTCTTCCTGTACTCTTTCAATACTGCGATATAGTCCTTGCTTGGTCTCCGCCTGTCGGCATCCCATGCCTCGAAGAGCATCTTCCCCAATGGGGGGGCCTGAAGCTTGTCCTCATAGCCCTTGACCAATCTTGTGACCAATTCGTTCGCATCGGCCAGGCTCATACCAGCGACAGCGTGCCCCACCTCTGCCGATATCCTTGGCTCGACCGGAGTGGTTCTGTCCTCCTCTTTGTTGGATGCCACACCCAGCGATTCGATATGCAGTCCAGAGGTCACTGCAGCAGTCACCGACGCAGAGGTCTCCAGCAGACACATCAGCGTCGATGGGCCGGCAGAGGTGTAGTTCAGATTGACGGAGAGAAGATGCGTGTTCCTGCTGATTGCCTGACCAGACAGGCTGATAAGCCAGAGGAGCTCCCTACAGCTGCTAGATACGTATCTGAGATGCAGCGGGAAGGGCAGGAACCAGCTAGCCTGATAGGTCAGTATCCCCATCATGTGATGTGCGATGTTCGATATGGCTGTGCCTTCAGGTCCGCCGGCATAGCCACCCATCATTGGGCCAAAGCACATTCCGATGGGACCGCCGAGCCCAAGAGCCACGGTGGCCTTGTTCAACCTCGCGAAATCGACCTTCATCGGATCCATGCAGCATATCATGTAGCCATCAGATTGACGCAAACCATACTTCGGATGCATCGCACCAGCAAGTGCGATGTCAGACTCGGCAGTGGAGAGCGCGTTCATCACGGGCATGCCCTGACGACCGACACGGTTGCACGCTTCCCTGAACAGAACCGCGTTCCTCTGGGCACCAAGGACTTCGAGAGGCGATGCGGGCCTGATCCTCATCCCCCCGACTCTTGTGAGCGCGGGGGTGGTTATCGCGTTCGCCTCGGGTATCTCGGCGTATCCCTCCACAAGGGCAAGGAACGATTGCTCGCTCGAACAGGCGCCTCCACCAGCACCCAGCAAACACCAGGGAGGGTTCTTATCTCCCACGCTCCTCGGTCGGAGCTTTCTCCGGTCCTTTCCCTCGCCAAACTCTATTTCGGACGGTGCGAACCTGAGAGCCTCTTTGACTTCGCTCTCGGTATAGGATATGACCCGGTTCGTATTGGTGCAGTATGCCCCAACCTCGACGACGAGGTCGAATGCAGCCTGGAATGCATCGTCTGCAAGCGTAGGGTCGTCGGGTATCGGAGTATTCCTATCGAAGTGGATGTCGTATTCCTTGACCTTCTCGTTCACCTTAGCTGCGAAGGATCTCAGCTGGTAGTCAGTCTCGCTCATCGGTTTACCCTCTAGCGCCTTCTGCATCACGTCTAGTATCTGGACCACCTGAATCACCTCCCCTTGACCGCTTTGCTGGCAAGCTTGACCGCATGCACAGCGTTCTTCCCCCAGCCATCGGCTCCGATCTCGTCAGACCATTCCTGTGTAGTTGGGCCTCCCCCGACCAGAACAGTGAATCTTCTCCGATCACCTGACGCACTCAGATAATCGATGATGTCCTTCTGCGATCCGATTGTGCTGGACATGAGAGCTGATGCGCCGATGATCTTGGCGCCCCTTGCCTTGGCCTCGTCGACGAAGGTAGAAGTCTTGACGTTCACGCCAAGGTCGATGACTTCGAAGCCACCCGCCATAAGCATGCTGGAGACGATGTTCTTGCCGATCTCATGGACATCCCCCTGGACCGTGCCGATAACAACGGTTGCCTTGGATGTCTTCTCGCCCTTCGGTACGAGCGGCAGAAGCAGGGCAAGAGCAGACTTCATGGCGTCCCCTGCGAGCATCAGCTCAGGGAGGTATATCTCCATCTTCTCGAACTTTTCACCCACATCATGTATTGCAGGAACCAGTCCTTTCTCAATCGCCTGCAGAGGATCCATCTTCGCGTGGATGACGGCCTTTGCAGCAGACACTGCGGCGTCGGAATCGTACTTCAGCACGGCTCCGCGCAGCTGCTCCAGAATCTTCTCAGCACTCACTGTAGCTACCCCCACTCAGGACAGGACCGCCACTCAACCAAAGCATCGGTCAGTCCCAAGGGGGGATTGGAATACGAGGTTATGAGGGTAATCGAGAAGGTTTAAACAATTGATGTGCTGAAAGAAGAATCGGGTTCAAATCAAGGAGTGCCTGGATGGACAAGTGTAATCTATTGGGTCAGTGTTCTTACATCCATGGTGAGACAAAGCGGCAAACTCTCATTCATCGGACTTGGACTCTATGATGAGAATGGCATAACACTTGCCGGCCTCGATCGCATAAGATCTGCAGATGTGGTTTTCGCAGAATTCTATACTTCGAAACTCTCGGAAGGCGCCCTTGAAAGACTCTCAGCGATGACGAACAAGGAGATCATGGCGCTTGGCAGGGAGGAAGTCGAAGATGGCACGAGGATACTCGAAGAGGCCAAGGAGAAGAACGTTGCACTACTGGTCGCGGGAGACCCGATGACTGCGACGACACACATAGACCTGCGGTTACGCGCCCACAAAGAATCCATCGACACCGAAGTCATCCATGGCAGCTCCGCCTTGACGGCGGTCCCAGGATTGCTGGGCCTGCAGCATTATAAGTTCGGACGAACAACGACGTTGCCCTTCCCGCAGGAGGGATATTCTCCCACGAGTCCATACGACATGATCATGGAGAATCTGGATAGGGGATTGCACACGCTCGTTCTTCTGGACATTGACGCCGAGAATTCGCGCTACATGTCAGCAAATGAAGGGTTCCATCTGTTGCAGGAGATGGAGAGAAGGATGGGGAAAGGGGCAGCGAAGGATGATTCCATCGTATGTGTTGTTGCGAGGGCTGGATCCCCGGATTGCGTGGTTGCTGCAGGTCCATTATCGAAGCTCATAGCGATGGATTTCGGAGGTCCTCTGCATTCAATAGTCATTCCCGGAAGGCTTCATTTCATGGAAGAGGAATCCCTTGGACAATGGACCAATGGGAAGGATGGATGAGGAAAATACTACTCATCTGGACCCGCAGAGCTCGTAATGCCCTTGATCACGAATGTCAATTTTGTTATGATCGTGCTTGAGATCGTTCGTTCATCCGTCATCTTACGCTCAGGCGTCAGCTTCACAGCCCCACATCTGGTGGAGGCTATCTGGCTGACTAGCCATCTGCAATCTCTGTCATTGTATTCAGTACGGACATATCGAGACATGGCCGTGTGAGTGTTCTGTATGTGTCTGCCGCTAGTCATCAGGTTAGATTCTGCCATCAACCTAATCACCTCTTTTCATCGTCCCTACCGCATCTCTTCTGGCAGGTTTCATTGATAGACGGACGGGACGCTCACACAAACGAGGGGATCCCACGAAGGCCGACACAGCGCATACGTTAGCCAGCGGACACAATATATGAGATCTGTCTCCTGCGTAGTTACTCCCGTGCTTCACGTCCTCATCGCCTACGAGTACAATGCGCGTGTAAGTTAATAAAACCTTCGTTTTAATGGTGAAAACCATTATATCACTGTTAAACCATGTGTTTTCTGAGTACCGATGAAATCGATGAAAGTGATCAAGGATCCAACCGCATTCCAGCTCCTTGGGGACGAGACTCGACGGAGAATGATATATCTCCTGAGAGGAAAGGAATATACGGTAAGCCAATTGGCGGCCGAACTCAGTCTGACCCCACAGGCAATCTACCATCACATAAGGAAATTGAAAGAAGCGGAAATGGTCGAAATCGCTCGCGAAGAGAGAATCGAGCACTTCATTGAGACATATTACAGGGCATCCGCCGAATTGTTTCAGTGCATGCATGGCACAAGCTCATGCTGCAAGGAAGACCTCGAGGAGAAGGCGAAACTGATAATCGATGGCCTGAAGAGCCTTGGATATGAGGTCGCTAAAGACGCAAACATTCTCTCAAAGATGATAGAAATCGAGGAGACCAAGGAAGAATTGGGAACAGTCCCGGAGATCATCGATCAGATAGGTGGGCTAGAGGATGTAGGCTTCTTCGAGAAACAGACTCTCGTCGATTATACCAAACTCTTGTTGATGTCCGATGAAGAATTCGAAAAGTACCAGCAGGAAAGCAAGAAGCTGAGAGATGTCCTGCGAGCCAATGTGAAGAAGCCGGGCAAAGCCAAGAAATCCTGAACTTTAAAATAGGATCGATAGACAGGTTAGGGCGCCCTCGCATTTCGGGAATTCCGTCATGTCCAATGCAATGACCCTGTATCCGTTCGATTTCAGAATGGCTTCGGTACGCGGGTACCCTTTCGACATGATCACGGAATCATCGACCGCGATCACGTTCGAACCATACCATTCCTCGCTTGGCACCACCAACAAGTCAAGCTCGCCGAGAACAGTGGTGTCGGCGTATCTTTCCGTGACCAATAATCGGCCTGTTCCCAATGAGCTCATGTAACTCTTGAGGTGCATGATCTTCGGGTCGCGAACCACATCAATCTTGATCTCGAGCCATTCGCCCATCTGTTCCGCACCATCGTCATTCGTTCTCTGTGTGATGCCACAAATCAGCCGGTCGTCAAAATGGACGACGTCACCACCCTCGATTGTCGCAGGAGCTGCTGCGAATCCGATTGATACGTACTGAGATAGTGTCTCCCTCACGGGACCTTCCTCACCCTGTCGGCTCTCTTTTGCGGTCCTGCACATCAAGGCCTTGCCATTGTGGACAACTGCCACATCTTCAACAAAGCAGGAATCTGGATGTTCGTCATCCATTTCGAGACAGATTACTTCCATGCCCAGTTCCGAGAGAGCGGCACAGTAGCGAGCATGCTGATTGCGAGCATTGACCAGGTCGATGGTTCGCTTCAATGGATGTGACGACAGACAGTCCGAATACCTCGATCCAGGCGCTCTCACAATCGCCTTGTTTGTTGACATGGAAACCTACCTACACATCGCATAGAAGGGTCAAGTAATTTACGAATCAGATAGAAAGCTCAAATGTGTCGATTACTTGCGCATACCCTGCATAAATATGAACCGGGGAGAAATCAAATTATATTCCCTTTATCAATCAAGTGTGGGTGGAAATCTGGAGGAATCCGTTAAGGAGCCTAGATTCATTGGCCTGAGGAAATTCAACATCGCAATGGGCTTTCTGCACCTCATCCAAGGGGCGTTGATGCTCTGGTTGAGCAAAAGCTCATCGTTACCCATCAATCTCACTCTCCTGCATTATGATCCTGTCACGGAGACCATAAACTCCCAGACGGATACACTCATCAACCTCCAACTTGGGCCTATGATCGCATCGTTCCTGTTCATTTCTGCGATCGCTCATTTCGCTGTATCCTCTCCCAGAGGATATCCATGGTACGTCAAGAACCTGAAGGAAGGAATCAACTACGCCAGATGGTATGAGTACGCTGCAAGCTCCTCAGTCATGGTGATCGTCATTGCGATGCTATGTGGCATATTCGAACTCTCCAGCTTGATACTCATATTCTCATTGAATGCGACGATGAACCTGTTCGGCCTGATGATGGAACTCCACAACCAGACGACGAAGCGTACGAATTGGACTTCATACTTATTCGGATGCTTTGCGGGACTGCTTGTGTGGATAGTATTGGGGATCTATTTCTTCGGAGCGCTCCTAGGATCCGGGGATTCAGTGCCGACCTTCGTGTATTTCATATTCATATCGCTTGCGATCTTCTTCAATGTGTTCGCGGTGAACATGGTCCTGCAATACAGAGCGAAAGGGAAATGGAAGGACTATCTCCATGGAGAGAGAGTCTACATCATCCTCAGCCTCGTTGCGAAATCCGCATTGGCATGGCAGGTGTTCGCTGGGACCCTCCGATGAATGACCTGTGAGCGAACTGGCAATGGATCCAATCTAGGATCAAGAGATTGCCTCAAAAAGCGATAGCTTTTTATTGCTCCTCGCTATCGGCGGTATGCTCAAACAGACATATCGGGAGGAGCTACGTAATGTCAGATTCTTCGAAAGCCCCGGAAACGGGCACCAATGAGATTGATGAGAACAAGGAAAGCATCGCGGCCCCAAAGAAGGCCGGCATGGGCTCGACCGCCAAACTGATCGCCCTCGCAGTGATCGTCGTGCTTCTAGTTGCGGTGCCAATGGGATATATGCTTACTCAGAACACAGATGATGAACCTGAAGACGAAGAGACTCTGGTCACACTGGAGGGAAAGACCGCTACAGATGAATTGACTGCACCCGAACTTGCAGGAATGGACTATCTCGAGGAGGAGTCTTCCTACCAGAACAGCTTCGGCAACTGGAAGGGGTTCGGAACCTACAGGGGTGTCGAACTTCGTGACCTCGCCGACCTGGTTGGCGGAATGGAATCAGGGGACATAATGACAGTGACAGCAGCTGATGGCTACGGTCAGAACCTCTCATACGATCAGGTCTATGCCGAGGGTGAGTGCCTTGAGATCCAGGGTCAGATAATCCTGGCATACATGTTCAACGGCACGGATATCCCTGAATGGGAAAGCGGCCCGATGATTGCAGTCTTATCGCCGGACGGTGCATTCAGCAACGATGATCTGAACGAGACGGTATCTGATGAGCCTGAATTCAGCTCGACCACATCAGCGGGATCCCTCTGGGTCAAGAACGTTGCATCAATAAAGATCACTACGATGGCCGAAGGCGCAACAGTGCTTACCATTACAAAGGATCAGACCTCAATCGACCTAACGATGGAGGAGCTCAATGATATGACCGCAACTACGGCTCCGGGGGGATTCAAGAAGACCACTGGAACCATAGAAGGGCCATCCGAATTCACGGGAATACCTCTTACGGATTTCGTCGATCTGTTGTACGCAGGTACGGACTACAGCCTGGAGGTAGTCGCCACTGATGGTTACACGATGGCATATAGTTCAGGCCAAGTCGAGGACGGCACTTTCGCATACTACGACCCGGAGGACGGATCGCTCCTCGGAGAAGGAGATTTCACGATGATCGTGGCCTATGCGCAGGACGGATTACCCCTGGAAGATATGGACCTGCGCATAGCCATTGTTGATGAATCGGGTCCGATAACCGATGGTCACTTCTGGGCCAAGTATGTGAGATCGCTCACCATCCTTCCGTTCATGAAGGATTGGACACTCAACCTGAGCGGTGTGACGGACCTTCAGATCGACAGACAGACCTTCGAATCAGTCGCATCCTGCGAGTACCATGCTGCCTCATGGACCTTCGTGAACGAGACTGGAACCCACGAATACACAGGTGTCGCGCTCTGGACCCTCGTCTCTGCGGTCGATGGTGCAGATGGACCTGCCACCGACTACCTATTCAACGATCTGCTTGCGAAGGCGGGCTACAATGTGACAGTGGTGGCTTCGGATGGATTTGGAGCCGACAGGCCATTCGACTCACTGCAGGTGGCAAGGAACGACACCCTCATAGTCGCGAACAGGCTCGATGGAGAACCACTCTCCGAAGATGATGACGAATTCCCGCTCAAGCTCGTGGGTGATGGTCTGACGTCAGGTCAGAGGATCAAGTCCATCGCGAACATCTCGATCGTCGACATGCATGAAGTTCCGACGTGGACTCTGAATCTGACAGGATTGACGAGCGCGGTGATAACTGCTGAGACCTATGTTGCCACTTACTACTCAGGACTGCACGCGAAGAACTTCACATACACAGACTACGGTGGGGTGCACGCAGTGTACTACAATTATACGGACAGCGAGGAAGTAGCGCACACTTACGCGGGTATTCCACTGTGGCTCCTGGTTGCAGTGATGGATGGAACGGACGAGAGCCACTACGAGCTGAACAGCACATTGGCCGCAGAAGGCTATGATATAGTGCTCACGGCTTCGGACAGCTATTCAGTGACAATAGACTCGGCAACGGCAGCGTTCAACGACACGCTCGTTCTCGCGTTCATGCTTGACGGGGAGATGCTAACCGATATGGCGCCTCTGAGGCTCGTGAACGAGTTCCTGCCGGGCTCGATGAAGATCAGCAACGTGGTGGACATAGACCTCGAGAACCTGCCAATCTGAGTCAAAACATGAAAAACTCAAAGAGAAGCAAGATCGCCCTGATGATCGGCTCGATAGCCGTAGCATGTCTGCTATTGGCATCGATCACCGTGCTCCTGCGCATCGACGATGAAGGAGTAGATATCACTGGAGGCACCTTGCTTTCTGAAAACTCAAACAGGGTCATAGTCAGGTGCCTCTCTCCTGACGTGACCCTGTCACTCCGAGGATTTTCGGGAGAGGTGATTTTCACAAATTGCGTTCCGGACGCCCAGGTCTTGGGCTTTGACGGCGCGATATCACGTGAGGGTATGAACATATCATTCGTGGTTGATGGAGGCGATGGCCAATATCAGTTGAACTCTCCGCACAAGACGGATTTCTGCTTTGCAGTCCTTGGAGACAGTCAGGGATTCAACAACATCTTATCGGAAGCCCTCCGAAATCTGGAGGATTGCGAGTTTGTCATCCATTGCGGGGATATGACACCATCGGGAATGCCAGAGGAATTCGACTCGCTCCAATCAGCGTTCGATGAATCGCCAGCACCGGTATACACGACTCCAGGAAACCATGATGTGAAGAACAATGGTAGTGTGGAGTATCAGAATCGCTACGCGCCGCTGTCATATTCATTCGAATATTCAGGGATAACATTCGCGATTGTCGACTCGTCCGACCTCAACATATCCGAGGAGGAGATAGCATGGATGGAAGATGTCTTCGAGGATGCGGACAGAAAGGTGATCGTCACCCATGCACCATGCTACGACCCATATACTGACAATCACACACTTGATCCATCGTCGTGCGAAAGATTCCATGAATTTGTGCTCAGTCGAGGGATAGACGCAGTATTCGCTGGCCATGTCCATGCATTCGACTATCTCAGGATTGAAAACTCAGATTTTATAATCACGGGTGGCGCGGGAGCGTCTCTGGATAATGGGACCCATCATTTTGTGATTGTCACAGTCTCGACCTCAGGGTTCGCCTATGAGAAAGTCGACATCTTCGGCATCAATCAGACCGGCGAGGGAATAACATTGGTTGCCAAGAACGGCATACAGTCGAACTTAACATATGATGATCTGAAGGCGATGACACCAGTCCATCTGTATTCATCATACGAGAATCTCTTCGGCAATATCGGAGGACAGGGATTCTATACAGGAGTCCGAATCTCGGACCTGATTTCGATGATCGGAGGCATGGACGATGGAGATATCCTACGGATCACTTCCACTGACGGATTCTTCCAGGATTTCGGATACCTCAATGTCTACCCCAATGAGACTTGGTTTGATCTGCAAGGGTTCATGACACTGTCGTTCGAGTACGAGGGAACGGAGATACCAGATTGGCAGGACGGACCCAGGTTGTCGATGCTTCCCAGTGATGGATTTTACAGCAACTCGGATTGCGAGATAACATCATACGAAGGTCAGGGATATGACATCTATCCCTCTGCTGGCTCAAGGTGGGTTAGGAATGTGAGCGCCGTCTCGATTCTTGACGGGGTGTGACCAGGATGAAATATCACTTCACAACGAAGGACCTGGTCACGATAGCACTCCTGTCCGCGCTTGGCGGTGTGCTATCGACATATGTGGGTTATCTCGGCAACATGGTGAATCACATTGTCGGAGTTCCGTTCGGGGCAGGCCAGTTCCTTTCGGGATTGCATGTCATCTGGATCATGCTGGCAATCGCCCTGACGAGAAAGAAGGGCGCGGGCACCGTGACTGGACTCGTCAAGGGCATAATCGAACTGTTCATGGGGAGCACACACGGGATCGTCATAGTCGTGGTCTCCATGATGCAAGGTATCATCCCCGACATGGTGATGTTCAAGGATAGCACTAAATCCGATCGAAACATCTACGCATACACATTCGCAGGAGGGCTATCCGCAGCAACCAATGTCGTGGTTTTCCAGATATTCTTCTTCGCTGGAATCCCGATCATACTCATCGCAATGTTGTGCATGTTGGCATATGCATCAGGGATGATATTCGGCGGATGGCTCGTGCTCCAAATGCTGGATACATTGGAGACATCGGGAATCGTCCGCGGACGAAAACCGATAATAGTGGATTCACCCGAATTTGATGAGAAGGCGTATCTGGAGCAGAAGGGGAAGAAGAAGAAGGCCATCGCAGCGATGTCGGTTGTGGTCGCGTTCCTTGCAGTGTTCGCCATCGGGGGAGTATATTATTACATGTTCGTTTTCGTCCTGCCAGGTTCGGATACCATTGAAATAACCGGCGATGTGCAGAACCCATATGATTTCAGGTACAGCGATTTCGAGAACCAGGAGGTCACGATCAACGCCGAACTCATAGGCTCGGTGACTTATGTAGCACCCAAGAACTATACGGGTGTGCCCATCAACATCATAATCGAAGAGTCGTCTCCTGGGGATGATGCTTCAGATGTGGTCGTCTGGGGAAGTGACGGCTACACAGTGGTCTTCTCATTTGTGAACGTAATGTCAGATGACAATCTAATACTGACCGCGGAAGATGACATCTATACGCTGGTAGCTGCTGAATATGAAGGTGCGTATTGGGTCGAGGACGTCGTCAAGATCGAAGTGAGGTAGATGCTCGAAGTATCGCACCTGTGCGTCAGGTATGAGAATAGGTCCATTCCTGCAGTCCAAGACATATCCTTCTCAATCGGACACGGAGAGTTCGTCGTACTAGCTGGCGATAGCGCATCGGGCAAATCGACGGTCATGCAAGCCGTGTGCAGATTCATACCTGAGATCATCCCTGCAGAACTATCCGGCTCGATCAGAATAGATGGAGATGAACTAGTCGACCCAATTGATACTGCACGATTCATAGCAATGGTGCAGCAGGATCCAGAAACCCAATTCTGCACTGAAACGGTCGAGGAAGAGGTCGCGTTCGGTCTTGAGAATCTCAGGTTCAAGGAAGAAGATATCCGTCGTAGGGTCCACGAGGCGCTGGAGATGGTTAATGCGTCTCACCTGATAGATCAAAGCATATCCACTCTGTCTGGAGGGGAGAAGCAGAAGGTGGCAATCGCATCAATGCTCGCGCTCGACCCTAGAATATTGATACTGGATGAACCGACATCTAGCCTGGATCCGAAGTCCGTCGCTGAGGTCGTATCAGCCATCGAGAAGCTCAGAACGGTAAGGAGCATGACCGTGGTCATCGTAGAGCACAGGGTCCGTGGATTCATAGATATGGCGACTAGGATCATCCTTATGGATCGGGGGAAGATAGTGCATGATTTCACGGTTGAGGATTTGAAGTTCGCAGGAATCTGTAAATCGCTGACAGGGGCTCGCAGTTATCCAAAGATTGTCCCAAGGGAGGGAACCGTCCTTACCATCAATAATCTCAGCTATCAGACTGGAGGAAAGAAGATACTGGATGACGTGGGGCTCACTGTGACGGATGGAGCAGTGGTCGCGCTCATGGGAGAGAACGGCGCAGGAAAGACGACTCTGCTGAAACACATCATGGGACTGATCAAGGTATCCTCAGGTTCAATAGAATTCAAGAACCATCGCATAACCGAGAACAACCCAGTCGAACCATGGATACTGGGTAGAGACATCGGGTTGGTCTTCCAGAATCCGAATCACCAGATGTTCGAGAAGACTGTCGAGAAGGAGATCAAGTTTGGGCCAGAAAACTTCGGCACATCGATGGAAGAGGTTAAAAATACGATCGCGTCTTTTGAAAGCACCGAAGGAGTGCGACGATACGTCCATCCCCAATGCCTAAGCTTCGGACAGAAGAGAAGAGTGAACATCAGGTCCGCGTCTGCCCATGGCCCTAGCATACTCCTCCTAGACGAACCCTTTGCTGGACAGGACGAGAATAACGTATCTAAAATCATGGAATTGCTTGCCAATCTTCAGAGATCCGGCAAGACCATCATTGTCGTGACTCACGACATTCAATTCGCGAGAGGATTCTGCACAGACGCCCTGATCATGAGGCATGGCAGGGTAGTTGCAGATGGACCTATTGAGAAAATATCTGAAGAGTCTTGGCAGGATATCCTTCCAAAAGGAGGGAAGATGGATGGATAAGCCTAACGCCATCAACCCCCTGGCCAAGTTCCTCATCTTGATAGTACTATCAGTCATGGTCTTTCAGATTTCCGATCCCGCATACATGGTTCTGTTTGTGGCAGTGGTAATCGTGGCAAAGGTTCTGACGAATGCAAGGAGCACATTGACTAAAGGCGTCATGTGGTTCGCTTTCGCCATATTCCTCGCCCAAGTGATATTCAACCATTCGGGAGATATCGCCGTCACAATACTGTTCCTCGACGTCAATTGGGGAGGAATAGTAACAGGGGTTTTGATCGCTGGAAGGTTTCTGGCATTGATCACGATGTCATGGATATTCGTCGCCACGACAAGAGCCTCAGATTTCTCCTCTGCGCTCATAAGCTCCGGAATGCCATACAGATTCGCATACCTGCCGGCATTAGCGATGAGATTCGTTCCTGTGTTCCAGGTGGAATTGAGCGCGGTCCGCGACGCTCAGGTCACTAGAGGTTTGAGGTTGGACAAGAGCATCAAGGGGATCGTCCGGGCGGCACGATATACGACCATGCCGATGTTGATCTCAGCGATGTCGAAGGTCAACACTCTTGCAGCCTCTATGACGGGCAGAGGATTCGGCGCATATCCGAAACGTACATTGCTCAAGCCACTTCGCATGACCGTATGGGACATCTTACTGGTCATATCCTCTATCGTACTGGCAGTGGCAATCATCTATTTTTCCAGATGCTATGAGATCGACTTGCTCGTGCATGTCTAGAACTCGTCCCAAGAAGAAATCTTGTCGGCCCATTGGTCCATTTGGGCGCAATCGCTCCTGAATCCACCGTAGTATCTGAGTGCACTTGACACGGAGCCAGGAAGCTTTGACCTAATATCCGTCTTAATTCTATCCTCATATCGAGCGACTATCATCCTGGCAAAATCGAACTTCGCATCAGTGAACATCGGTCTTGTGGCTATGACATATGCACATACCTGCCCCAAGTCTTCGATGGAATCGCCCTCATGGGATTCCTCGAGATCTATTCCGACTAGCATTCCGGGAGCATCGATGAAATTACGGAGAATCGAATCGCCTCTGACCAGCTTGAAATCGAACGCCTTGTGGAAAGAATATAGCCAGGACGCAACACGATCGGCGAGTTGGTCCAATGCCACATCACCCGCCCTTTGACACGCGCCTTCGAAACATGAATCAAATAACTCGGACGCATTATCTCCATCGACATGGCTCATGACGAAAGCGTTCTCCAACTGCAAGAGTGGTTCCGGAACAGATACCCCATATCGTTTGCATCGGCAAAGAATCTCATATTCGTTGGCAATCGAACGCGCCCGGCCAGGTCCAGAGACTTTAGCCACGCATATCTTTCCTTCAAGATTCACTTTGAACACTCTATTCTTCCTGCTGAAGAATGGTTCACCGACCCTCATCCGCTCCAGGTCGGCAATTGACAGATTATCGGCCAACGATTATCCTCCGATGAGGGATAATGCGTGAACTCCAATGAATAGCTGACGGCTCTCAGCATCGATCGAGCGGGCAATTACACAAGACTAATTAACGCAATTGTCCATGAATGTGGGATCATCATGGATTCAATCGACCCAATCAGCAAGAGAATATCCGTCCGAGAATATGATTCGAGGGAGATACCAGAAGAGGCACTTAAAAGGATACTCGAAGCGGGACGAATCGCACCCTCCGCCATGAACTACCAGCCATGGAAATTCGTGGTTGTCCATGACCCGTCAAGAAGGAAAGCCCTATCCCATGGAAGATATGCGAAATTCTTGACGGAGTGCCCTGTCGTAATCGTGGGGTGTGGGAATAAGAAACGATCTCCGGAATGGTATACTGTTGATGTCACCATCGCGCTTCAGAATATGGTTACACAGGCCACGGCTGAGGGATTGGGGAGTTGCTGGATCGGCAGCTTCGATGAAGATGCAGTCAAGGCCGCCATCAAAGCTCCAGAAGACCATGCGATCGTGGCCATGCTTGCCATCGGCTACCCCAAAGATGGAAAACTTAAGATTGCCCACAAGAGGAAGAGCTTCGATGAGATTGTCTCATTCGAAGACTTCAGTTGAACCGAATTAATAGAAAAAACGGGTAGACCCTCGCCGGTCTTCCCGGTCGGATTCCCCAGCTATGATTGAATCTAGTATTAGAAGCCAATTCTGGTTCATTCTTCAAACTAATCGGGGAGATTCATTGAAAATATTGAATGATAAAGGGTTTAGTCGGGACCATAGTGATCCTCAACTCACTGGGGCACTGCAACCAGTTCACCAGATAGTGGTGACTCCAGCAGGCTCTGCATCAACTCGACTGCAGCCTGGGCTATTCCGCCATCCGTGACTGTGAGCAACAGACAAGCGGCATCCATCTCTCCGCTGGAAATCAATGCTCTAGCCTCATCCTCGATGGCAATCACATCGACGAGCTGTTCGCTCTCCCACTGCTCGTAGACTGGAACCAGATCGCCCCACTCATAGAGTCCGCTGCTCCTAAGCTGAGATGCAGCGCTCCAGGCAAGTCCCTTGACATAATCCTGAAGAAGTACGCTCGCAACATCCAGCTCGTTGAGGATTGCATTGTGCAACGCAACATATGGCGCCCACACAGGACCGTTTATTGCCATCCACATCACAGACAACTCTTCCACGTTGGTGGGATCAGAGCGGAATACTGAAGCGCTCACAGTCCTTGCGTTGGAGATCGAGAAACCAGGCCATCCATCCCACCAGCAGTCGTCCGGAATCTCGGGATGCGCATCCTTCACTGCGTTCGTGTTCGGGTTCCCGAAGTTCTCAAGATCCCTCGTGAAGCTCATCACCGTCTGGACATCAAGCACGGGATTCTCGGCCAATAACTCCAACCCACGATCGTATCTCGCCACCGATGGTGTCCAAAAGTAGCGGAATGATCCATCTAATACCCAAGAATGGAAAGGTTCCATGACATAGTGGTTGGTATGGACATATGCACCATCCGTTATTATTTGGTACAATGTGTCTGGCGTATTGATCACTGATGGGACGGTCTCTACGAAGGCCGCTATGGATGCATCAGACAATATGAATGTCGCACCCTCAGCTTTCGGAACCTCGCCGATCAGAGCGATGGCCTCATTCACATCCGCACACTGTTCCATTACCATCTGGTTTACGATGAACGGTGCATAACCCGGATCATAGTATTCGGGAACTGGCATCCAAGTGTGACCAATGGACAGACCCATCTCATTGATACCCTGAGAGATACCGACCGCACCAGCAGACATCATGCCAATGAATTTGTATCCAGAATCCGGTTCAACGAGCATGAGGACTTGCATGTTGTTCTGGTCGCGGTTCTTTGATGTGATTGGCACGCCATCAGTCGTTCCACTGCCAGCCGCGGCGAAGCATGTGCAGGCTTTCTGTTCGTAGTCGTCGTTTCCGTACTTGTTGAACGTTAAGAGATCGTTGTACGAGACTCCCGATGTCTTTGACATGCCTTTCAGTTCGTCGATTACTTCAGACGTAAGGTATGCCTCATCTGCCAACGCATCCGCAATCAACGCTTGCTGCGACAATCCATTCACTGAGACCCAATCCCAGAACTGGGCAACATTGCTCACGATCGCGTCCTTGGCCATCGCACCATATTGAAGACCCATCTCTCGAGGTGTCCCACTCAGGTACAAGACCGTTGTCTCAGACTTTCCGCCTCCACCATCATTCTTCGCAAGCATCGGCACTGCCATCGCAGATAACACGACGGCGACTAGCACGAATGCTGCGCTCATCTTAATTCCTCTCACGATTCCCCTCCACACTTGCGCCAATGAGCAATCCTTTTCCCTTAAAATATAAGGGCAGTTAAACCATTGAATCCGGATTACTGGCGCATCAAAGACATCTATCCCATCTACTAAGTCATTTTCGGTTCATGATTAGAAAGATGATTTCCGCATTCGCCGCAATTATGCATAGAAGAGCACAATTGTCACGGACTCCCCGGATTGGGCAGATGGCGGAGCACAATGCCATTGGCGCGGAAATTCTCAATCCTTGAATAAGGGCATCGGATTCGAAAGGATTTCAGAGGCTGCGGCAAAGAACCAGACTCAGCCTTATACGGTCGCCAAGCGCAGGATCAGAATAGGACCCGCTAATCATTCGACATCCAGGAAGATGTGAATCCAAAGAGTTCAGGATGGACTCCATTTCCTTGTCCCAGGGATCTGAAGAGGAATAGATCACGATGCCGGCTTCTGTCTCTGTGAGGTCGTAATCGAACCAAGGCGAACTCAGCGCCTCGTTGACAACCCGCTCGACGCGCTCATCGCCACGTGCCATGCCTAGTCCGAACCGCCCATATGATGAATCACCGATGACCCGCCCAAGTGGATCTATGTCCAATTTCGATGCAGTTGCGCACAATTCCATGACTGGTCGGAGCATGATACTGTTCATCAACGAGAAGGCTTTTGACAAAGGCACGTTCGGCGCCAGAGTAGATAGCTGGTCGTTCCCGAATTCGACACAGATAGTAGATGTCTCGAGCAGCTCATCAAGGATCCGTCTGGCAAACTCCCGTCTCCTGGTACTCTCCGCGGAGAACGGTGTCGCAGCCAGAACAATCTCAAGCGTCCCTTTTGACTGAGCGAGCGTAGAGAAAACCTTCGTCCCGAGACTCCCGCTGATACCCCCGAGACCGCACATCAAGAATGCCAGATCGGTATTGTTGAACAGATCCATCACCTCATGTCCGACTATCGACGGCATCTGTTTCAGTACGGATCGATCGGTATGATATGCTCCGACCAAACGATCCTGGCCAAGAAGGATTCTTCTCTCCGCACCCGAGCGATCCAGGTCAGCGCTCGATGTGGATATCGCAACCTTGGGGTATGACGCAGGCTCGACCATGTTGCACCCTGCACTCCCAAGACCGAAAAGCTTGGTTCTGGCATTTTGTCCATCAGGGAATTGAGAGAATCTGAGCCTTTCCGCCATCCAGACCATTGATGAACCTATTCGGATTTTAACCTTTCATGTTTGAACTCATCGTTAGTGATCGCTCCAGGCACACTAGGGACAAGAACCAAGCTTAAGTAATCAAACCCATATCGGTGGTGCCAGGGCATCTATTGCTCTTGATATGGGGAGGACCGGCAGGCTGAACAGGGATGCCTTGAGCTTGACCGGGACAGGGCTCAATGCAGCGGTGCAGTCATCATGGCAGACTTGCAGACAGAATTTGTAATGAGCATGGCGCTCGTCATAGCGGTTGCTGCAGTCATCATAGTACTCTTCCACAGGTTCAAACAGCCTCTCATTCTGGGATATCTTCTAGCAGGGATCATCGTCGGTCCCTTGGTAACTTCGTCAAGGGAGTCCGTCGAGCTTCTGGCAAGACTGGGCATCATCCTGATCACATTCTCAATAGGGCTCGAATTCAACTTCAAGAAGCTGAGAGCGCTCGGCATAACCGTGATAGCAGCCGCCACCCTGGAGATCCTACTCATGATAGGATTCGGATTCCAGTTAGGCCTTGCTCTGGGCTGGACTTCTCTCGAAGCGACCTTGTTGGGTGCTATCCTGTCAGTCGGGTCGACGATGATGATAGTTCGGGCGCTCATGGAGAGCGGAGGGTTCGAAAAGGAGCGGGCCAGACTCGTCATGGGTTTGCTTATCGTGGAAGACTTCGCTGCCGTATTGATACTCGCATCCGTATCCGGATTGGTATCGTCCGGGGGCATCGACCCGGGACAGCTAGGAGGATTACTTTTAAAGATGGGCGTGTTCGTGGCCGCCGCATTCGTATTCGGACTTGCTGTCGTTCCAAGGCTGGTCGATTACATTGGGAAGCAGCGCTCAGGTGAACTCCTCATAGTCACCGTGCTAGGGCTCTGCTTCGCCATGGCATACTTCTCCATAGCCATCGGATTCTCGGAGGCCATCGGAGCATTCGTCATGGGCGTGCTCATATCTGAATCCCGATTCGCATCGGATGTCATGAGGAAGGTGGAGCCGGTCAGGGATATTTTCGGAGCCATATTCTTCATAACCATAGGCATACTCGCCATAGGGATGTTGATGGAGCTGGACATACTCGCCAATCCATCTACATTCATCATCCCGGTTGTCATAATAACCGTCGTCTTCATCCTGGCAAAACTGTTCTCATGCACACTATCTACATTTGCGGCAGGATTCGGTGCCAGGAATGCGATAGGTGCGGGATTGAGCATGGTCGCGATAGGAGAATTCTCCCTCATGATCGCAGCGGTCGCAGCGACGAACTCGAATATCCGTCCGGACCTGTATCCCATGATAGTCGTGGTGACAACCATCACTGCCTTGATCGTGCCGTACAGCGTCAAATCCACAGAGAATATAATCAGAACGATAGAGACCAAGACACCAAGGTCTCTGGTAATCCTCGCGTCCTACCTGAATCTGGTCATGAGGAATCTCAGGAGACGCTCGCGCGCTTCCCGAAAGATATCGAACGAGATGAGGAACAACATATCGAGCATACTCGTGAACATAGTGATCGTCATCTCGGTCCTGGTAGGCCTTGGCAGTTTCATTCAGCGAGCAGAGGATTATGCGTACCTGGTCGGAGGACGGGCAGACCTCCTGACTCTGCTGGCGGTCACTGCATCCATAGTGCTCATAGTCCCGGCCATGTACAACACCTGGGTCAGAACGATCAGGTTCGTTGAGGTGTCGACGAGCGAGGCGATGCTCGGAACACGGTCGGGAGAGGAGATGGGGTACCAGGCTACTGCAAAAGCCCTCAGATGGACCATGCTCGGTCTGTATCTCGCGATCGGATTCGTAATCATATCACCTATAGTGCATTCTGTCGTCCAGGAGAACATGGTGTTCTACATCCTGGTACTAGGGATGATCACGGCGGTCCTTGTCGCACTCTGGAACTCGGTTCAGACAGTCAACGACAAGATGTGTGAGGTTTTTGCAAGGACGGATCGGTCGACCCACGAATCGACATCATCCAAGGAATTGGCCGAGATATCGGAGATCATTGCCGCCATGGAGCGTGAGAAAGATTGAGAATAATGCACATCTCCGACACTCACCTCGGGTACAGCGCTTATTCGAAGGTCGATTCGCAGGGGATCAACCAGCGAGAGGCGGACTTCTACGACTCATTTAGACAGGCCATTGATAAGGCGATAGAGATGCGGCCTGATGTCGTCATCCACGCAGGTGACCTCTTCGATACGGTCAGACCACAGAACAGAGCAATTGACTTCGCGCTCAAGCAGCTCATCAGACTATCCGATGAGAAGATAAAGACCGTACTGATCTCTGGCAACCATTCCACCCCGAGGCTGAGGGAGACGGGCAACATCTTCAGGATATTCGAACATCTGGACCATATACATTCAGTCCACCAACCCGGGCTTCGGAAGATCGTGAAGGGCGATCTCACAATCCACGCAGTCCCCCATTCGGTCGCACCGCCGATGCACGAGTTCATATCGAATGCAACTCCGTCAGGAGATACGAAGTACAACGTGCTCGTCCTCCATGGAGGCATACTCGGATCGAACACATACAAGATGGATGAGTTCAACGAACAGGACGTGCCAGCATCATCCATATCCAAAGATTTTGACTATGTCGCATTAGGGCATTTCCACAGATTCACCGAAGTGAGGAGAGGGATGTACTATTCCGGATCGACCGAGAGATTAGGTTTTGGAGAGGTCGGTCAGAAGAAAGGTGTTATCGAAGTGGACCTTGACGAGGACAAGGCCATTTTCCACGAGTTGACAACGAGAGACATGATAGATATCCCATCGATAGACGCATCGGAACTCACCTCATCGGAGATATTGAAGGAGGCCAGGGAAAGAATCAGCGCATCCTCGATCGATGATAAGATCGTGAGACTGACTGTGAGCAAGGTCAAGCCAGATGCATATAGGGCTTTGGAGGTAGCGACTGTCAAAAAGCTGGGCTCTGCGGCGATGCATTTCGAACTGAAAGTGGGAAGGGTTGAGACCGAGGAATTCCGCGAAGTCTCAGGCGGGCACATCGGATCCCTTTCTCACGAATTCCAGCAGTATGTGAACTCGCTCGAAGTGTCTGATAGCAAGAAGAGGAAGCTCGCGGAGATAGGTCTGCCATACTTCTCGGAGGATGAGGGATGAGGATATCATACCTCGAGATTAGGAATTATCGGAGATTCCGGGAGGTCAAACTGGAGTTCCCGGATGGAGTCGTGGGCATACTCGGATTGAATGGCACTGGAAAGACCACGATCATAGAGGCGATAGCATGGGCGCTCTTCGGCAATACGGACGAAGTGGTGAGGACATCTCGAGAAGGCATCAGAAGCGCCGCCGCCGGATCATCAGAATCCTGTTCAGTGAATCTCGAGTTCGAGCTAGGAGGCACCGATTACAGAATCGAAAGGGAGATGGGAGGTAAGAGCCTCACAATGAAGGTGGCTCTGAAATCAGGAGATACGGTCCTCGCTGATGGAGACAAGCCCGTGAAGAAGGCTGTCGAGAAACTGATCGGCATGGAACATAAATCGTTCTTCACTTCGGTCTTCGCGCGCCAGAAGGAATTGAACGCCCTCCAGAATGTCACGCCTGGGGAAAGGAAGAAAGTGGTTCTTCGGATGCTCCGAATCGATGGCGTTGATGACATACTCCAGATCGCCAGAGCGGACAGAAGGGACGTGACAGAGAGGATCAAGGGCGCGGCGCAAACGCTGCATGACGAAGAAGGACGAGACCGGGAATCATTGATAGGGAACAAGGTGCCGATTCTAGAGAAAGCTGTCGAAGAATCGGAACGGATGCTGAAGATCGTCGAGGAGAATGAGAGCAAGGCCAAGAAGGACTTCGAGGGCACCAAGATCCGACGAGACGAGGCTAAGAAGGATTATGAAGCGTACAATTCGACCAATAAGGACCTCTCAGCGAAGACCTCTGCTCTGAAAGAATTGCGCAACAGAGAGGAGCGATTGCAGAAAAGGATCAATGAGGTGAAGGTCAAGCTGCAGAGACTTCCGGTGCTTGAGAAGGCGGAAACTGACTGGGGCAAGATTTCATCCATACTGGACGAATTGGAGGAATCCAGGCGGAAAGCCGAGCGTGCCAGACACCTTGCCAAGGATATAGAGACGGATGAGAAGTCGAAGGAACAGATGAGAGCGGAGGTCAGAGTGGCCGAAGAGGAACTCTCGAAGTTCCCTGATCTTGAAGGACAGGCGAAGAACCTGGACAGTTCCCGTGCAGAATCAGAGAAGGCGAGAACGGAGCTCTCGCACAGCATTGGCGAACTCAAGGCAAAGAGAAAGGAACGTACCGATGAGGCGTTGAAGGACCGCAAGAAGCTCGAAGAGATCTCTAAACTCGGTTCAGAAGGCACCTGCCCGACCTGCGAGAGAATGTTGGAGGATGCCTATGAGCTCCTGATCAGCAAACTGACAGTGTCAGCGTCGGAGGCCGAAAGGGCTGCTGCCGAAGCGAAGGCAGAGATGGAGAAGGCAGATGCGAACCTGGCAGGCATCTCGAGAAGGGAGGATGCATTCAAGAAGAAAGCCTCTTGGATCGAGGCGGAGACTCGCAGGAGAGGACGCCTCGAGGCTCAAATAGAGGCGTCCCACAAGCAATCCAAGGCGATAGATGATAGAATAGCCTCCAAGAAGCGAGATCTCGAAGAGTTGGGTAAAATCGCATTCTCGGAGGACGAATATGCCAAGACGAAATCCGAGAGGGATCGGTTAAAACCCATGCACGACGAGTTCGTCCGATTGAAAGGGACTCAGGAAGAGATGGTGCGTTCCGACCACGAGATGGGAGAGGTCAAGGATTGGATCGACAAGAATTCCATGGAAGAGCGCACTTTGAAGACCCTCATTTCAGAACTTGAACCAAAGAAAGAGCTTTATGAAGTCATTCTCAAAGATATTGATGAAAAAATGAACATTCTATCAAAAGCCAAAGACGAGGTGCGGAGACTCTCCGATTCGAGGGATAGTAGCAGATCCGAACTCCAAACGGCTAGGAAGGAGTTGGAGACCATCGAGAGGGTCAAGAAGAGCATAGAGATGGAGCGTACAAAGGCCGACGACCTTGCACTTCTAGAGGACGTCCTGATAACATTCAGGGATCACCTGATAGGCAAGGTGGCTCCGACCCTCTCAGAACTCACGTCACACGTATTCGAATCCATGACAGAGGGCAGATATTCCGGCGTCGAACTGAACGACAGCTATGAGATCCAGATTGATGACCAAGGCACACTGTATCCGATCAGCAGGTTCTCAGGAGGGGAAGCTGACCTTGCAAACCTATCCCTCAGGTTGGCAATCTCAAGGATCATAGCGGAGAGGACCGGTGCCAACCCGATGAACTTCCTCATCCTGGACGAGATATTCGGATCGCTCGATCCCACTCGCAAGAGAAGTGTGATGGCAGCCCTGTCAAACCTATCGACCCAGTTCAGACAGATATTCCTCATAACCCACTTAGAGGATGTCAAGGATCTGATGGCATCCATCGTTAAGGTGGAAGAACTGGAGGATGGGAGCAGTACCGCGTTCCTGGTCTCGTGAGCGGGTCAATAGCCGCCGAGCGTCATCTGGTCCTGTATGAACACTTCCTTGTGTTCATGAGGCATGCCGATTATCTCCATCATCTGAAAAGCGTTCTTGACTGCCTTCGCCCGCCCGTGGTTATTGAAATATATTCGTGCCTTCTCGCTGTTGGACACTATCTCCGAAAGCCTAGGCTCCCAATCAGCCAGTTGATCGTGTGAATAGAGGTAGTCGTAGCGGTTGATCCTGTAGTCATCCTCAACTTCGTCCTTGTACCAGATATCGTAGTTGCGACCGTGGAACCGCACATAGGCATGCTTCGATGTGAGGGACCGAGTTATCGGAAACCCCGGTCCATCCACTATCACATTTGCGACACCGAACTCTTGCAGGACCTCCACCGCATCTGGCGCGAGCTCGTTACCGCGCTCGTTAAGCCACGACCGGTGACGAAACTCCACCGCGTAATCATAGAGGTCTGTATCGAGCATCTGGAAGAGCGCCCTCAACTTCCCCAAGCTACCCCTACCTTCGAATCTGAAGTGCGGAGTCAATTGAATCAGGACCGCCCCGAGAAGACCTGCCTCTGCAAGCGGTCGAACACATATACTCTCGAAACTCGATGCCTGAGAGGATGCCGCCTCAGTAGAATCCTTCAGGATAGAGTCGTGGGTCACCATCTGAGGTAGTTTCACAGAAAACTCGAACCCCAGCCTCTGGCGACCTTTCTCAATCCAAGATTTCACCATATACTCATTCGGCGGCCTGTAGAACGTCGAATTGATCTCGACTGAAGGGAAGTACTTGGAGTAGTACGCGAACCATTCCCCCTTCTTGCTCGCGAGATCGGCAGGATAGAACCTGCCGACCCAATCGTCGTACGACCACCCCGAGCAGCCAATCAACGCTGCCATAGAGATTTAAAGATAACTTATGGCTATAAAAATAATTGCGTATGGCGTCCTCGGGCATCCAGCATGATATTTGCTGCCAGTATTGGGACGAACCGACGGAGGGAAAGCCATATATCCAACAAACGGTGTAATACTCTCGCCTGGAATACTATGCTGCTGATCTACATGATGCAGTGTTCCGACACCAGGCTACAGTGCGCCGTATGGGTCCCTCTATGAATCACCGGTGAGACACCGAAACATGTGTAGGGGACAACACGACGTGCAACAAAAACCCCCAGGAGGGTCAGGGCGACGAGAGTGCTAAGCATACCATGAACCGCACTGTTACACCTGGGGGACACCGATCATCGTCTTGTCCTGGGCCGTGAGAGTCGCAAGAGCCAGTCCTCGGCTTCAGAATACATCGAGAACTGTCGCTCGCGCTCCTTGAACTCCTTCGTGTGGTGGATGCTCCTTGTGGCGGTCCCCTTGGGATTCATCACCTCGTGCAGCAGCTCGTGATAGACGACGAATTCGAGCACATATCGAGGGACTCGCTCGGAGTCGAGAACACGATTGGCAGCGAGAAGGTTCAACGCCTTGAAATAGAAACCGAGACGGGACGAGGGGGACTCTTTCGTCCATGCGAGGTCTGGCCGTCTCAATCCACCGCTGAAATAGCATCCGTTGACGTAATCGAACACTTCGCCGAGGTCTCTGTGGTTTCCGACCGGGCGGAAGGACAAGTTCCTCGCTCGGGATATGAACGTGTCCCTTTTGGTATCCCATAGATCGGTCGATCGCGCGTAGTCGAGGTATTGAACCGTCATCCCTGCAGGACATTTGCTACCCTTCGCTCTGCATATGAGATACCATGCGAGTGCCTTCGTGACCTCATCTGGAGCGCCATCCATGTAGTCGCTTATCTTGAAGGATAGCATGTGATTCCTGAGCCTCCAGGTATGCTTGAGCTCAGTGTATTGATTATACTCCGCGGAGATCCTATCCTCGGTGACTTGCTTTCCGACCTGCCTGAAGATTGTCTCAAGTTCCACGATGCGCGTATGGCTGAACCATTTTATATGGTTGACCGCTAATCCAAAGATATGGATGGACAACCGCCCAGGCGATGGTCGCCGCATTTATCGCATAAATGGACATCGACCAGGGCGATGACTCTCGCATCTGCAACCGCCATGGTCTGCGCGGTTCTGTTCACTGCAATCCCTGGAATCATGCCCGCGAAAGCGAGCCCGGATATGGAGGCGATTCGAGCGATCATTGAGAACGTCGATACCGCGAATGTTATGTCGACGATCGAGGACCTTGAAGATTTTGGGTCCAGGAGTTTCGTCCTGGAGAGTTCAAGACAGTCGGCACTGTACATCTATGAGAGATTCGCCGAAATAGGATTGGAGACTGAGATCCAGGAGTTCACGGTCGGCGATGTCATCAGCTCCAATGTCATAGCGACCATTCCGACAGATAGTGGGAGCGAAGGGCTGTTCCTATTCGGGGCGCACTATGATTCTGAGAACTACTTGGCAGATGACCTGACGGATACAGAACTTCTGCCCGCCCCAGGTGCGGATGACGACGCGTCTGGAATCGCTGCGATAATTGAGATGGCCAGAGTACTAGTGGATGTCGATCTGCACGATACTGTGAAGTTCGTTGCCTTTGGAGCGGAGGAATATGGATACGACCATTCTGGCGGATGTGTCGGCAGCGCGTACTTCGTCGAACAAGAAGTCGCGAACGGTGAGACATACAAGGGTTCTGCGATTCTCGACATGATCGGATACAGGGTCGGGATAGACAACATCGTAACAATAATCACGAAAGAAGACTCCAACCTCATGGCAGAAACGACCAAGGACATGATAAGGTGGCTGGACCTCGGATTGGAGGTCAATCTGGTGAAAGCACCCAACATCTTGTTTAGTGACCATTCATCATTCTGGGAAGCAGACTTCCCCAGCATGCTAGTGACTGAGGAAGTCCATGAATATACCCTGGTCCCAATCAATCCATACTACCACACTTCACTTGATACAATGGATACGCTTTCTGAGGAGCAGATAGGAGTGACCGCTCAAGCCCTTGTGGGTAGTATACTCTGGCTATCGGCCGAAGATGGCGGTTACGCATCAATAATATTAGTGATTGTAATAATAACCGTGGCCACAATAGCGGTCACGATGTTCTTTGCGATGCGAAGGAGAAGAAAGGAGTGATGCACATGATGGACGAAGAGAACCACGAACGCAGGCGTGAATATCCGGATGCCCCATTGATAGGGGTGGGCACAGTCACGATCAAGGATGGCAAGATTTTGCTGATAAAGCGAGCTTTTGACCCTGGTGCCGGTAAGTGGAGCATACCAGGTGGACTTGTGGAGGTCGGAGAGAAACTCTCTGAAGCCGCAGTGAGAGAAACCGAGGAAGAGACAGGGATCAAGGTCGAGGTTCTCGAACTGATAAATGTGTTCGACATGATAGATAGAGACGATTCGGGGAAGATCAAGTTCCATTTCGTCCTTGTGGACTTTCTGTCGAAACCGATCAGCGGAGAGGCACGATTGAGCGCTGAGGTCCAGGAGATAAAATGGGCCACCTATGAAGATGCAAAGAAGATGGACCTCACCAAGACCGCGAGGAAAGCTCTCGAAGAACTCTTCGGGGGAATAGTGGGCTAGGTCCTGCCAGGTGGCATGAAGGTCGGGAATGATACGCCCGTCCCTGGCTGCAGGGTCTTATTGACATTCGTGGTCTTCAGGACCATCACAGGTACATCCACCGACCGTATGATCCTATCGTATACGGTTCCGAACAGAGTCTTCTCTATAGCAGTCTGGGCACCTGCACCCATCACTAATAGGTCGCATTTCTTAGCTGCTTGGAGCACAGCGTCAACGCGCGATTTCGACCGCACGATATGAACCTCATGAGGTACATTGACCCGAGTGCACATCTTGCTCAACCTATCCGCGTTACCCTTGGCAAGTTCGACCTGCTTGTCGTCAGTTATCACCGCGAGGATATCAATCGAGGCACCATATTCTTTTGCGAGTGGCAGTGCGAGAAGAAGTGCCTTCCTAGTCTCATAGTATTTACCCGAGACGAGGAGTATCTTCTCTATGTTCTTGCTTAGCCTCTTGGTCTTGATGATTGCCACATCGCAAGGTGCCCGGCTCACCACCTCGTCTAGATTTCTACCTAATATTGTTCTTCCGCGTCTGCGCGTGCCTTTCCACCCCAGGACCAGAAGGTTGGCAGCGTCGTGCTTGATCTGGTCGACTATCGCACCGGGCACATAATACGATACTGAGACCACGGGACGGACTTTGACGGTGGAAGGCGCAACCTTGATGGCTTTCTTCAATCCCTGGGCGATCTCATCAACATAATCTCTGCGGATGGCCTCCAACGGCATCGCACGAGGAACCTCGACCACAGTGTTCACGGTCAATTCGCCCTTGAAATACCGCGCGATGACGCCTGCAGTCTCCACGAGCCTGAGGTCCCCAAGGTCGCCGAGCGCCAGGAAGACCCTGTATCGTTCGATCTGGTCCTTCTGGAGAGGCTTGGCCGGAACCCTCTTCCTCTCGACGATCGACTGGAATTCCTCGGCTGGCTTTGCGAATACGGATAGAGCGAGGCCCGCCCCCAACCAAATGAGTGTGATGTACCAGGCCATAGGCATGAAGTTGAACATGTATATGGCAATCGCTATGCTGCTGATAATCCCGACAACAGGGAAGAGCGGGAACAAAGGAGTTTTGAACCCGATATCGATCTTCGTGAGTCTGCGTCTCAATTTGATAGATGCCGCGTTCGCGAATGTGAAAAGAAGCAGGAACATGATCGATGTCGATGCGACCACTACCTCCAGCGGGAAGAATAGTGCCATGAACAACATTATCAATCCAGTTATCACGATGGCGTTGTGAGGGACGCGTCTCTTCTTGTGAACTGCCCCGAAGATCTTTGGCAAGGAGCTATCCCTGCCCATGGCAAAGCTAACCCTGGATGATGAGAAGACAGTTGCGTTCAGCGCCGCCATCGCGGACAGCACTCCGCCGAAGATCACCAGTGGGGCGCCGAGGTATGGAATCACGCGCTCAGCACTCGCGATGACCGCATTCTCGCCTTGTTCACCGAGCCATTCGGGAGAGAAATTCACTAGGCAGGCGAACGCCACGGAAAGGTACAGTGCAGCAGCAACAAGGACGGAGATGAAAATCGCGCGGGGTATGTTCCTCTTCGGATCCTTCACTTCTTCGCCACATTGGACGATGATCTCGTAGCCTTCGAATGCTATGAAGGTGAATCCCATCACCATGAAGAGGCGAGAGAAATCGTCCGGGAAGATCGAACCGATACTCTTGAGCATGTAGATGCCAGACACATCAAGAGCGAACAGTACCGAGAACGCCACGAAGAATGCGACGATTAGTATCTGGATCAGGGTGATCGTGGCGCCCGCCTTGCCAGTGGCACCCACACCAGCATAATTCACTCCAACGAAGGATATTATCGCGAAGACAGCGAATAGTTTCACAATCATATCATTCGTGAGACCGAAGAAATCGACGTCGAAGTATGCGGCGAACGCAACCATCGCATAACCCAAGCCCAGGGCATAGTAGCTGCAAGCGACGGTATGACCGAACCAAGACATCCATCCGGAAAGGAATGCGGCGGGGTGCCTCAAACCCTTCTTAGCCCATAGATAACCCCCGCCTGCTTCGGGGAAGGTGGAACCCAGCTCAGCATATGTCCCAGCCGTGAAAATGGTCGCTATCGCGTTGAGTACGAAGACGAGCAGTACCGCTCCTCCGACCTCTCTTGTGGTGACCCCTATGAGGACGAATATGCTGGTACCAATCATGGCACCAATGCCGATCATCGTCACATCGAAAAGGCCCAGGTCGCGCCTCAGTGTGACCGTAACAGATTCATTGGCTGCGCTTGGCATTTTGGATTCTTGGGATTAGACAGGCAGTGTATAAGCCTTTGCGATAATCGCTTAATTAGCACGAGTGGGAAAAGCGTCGTTTCCAGTGGATCATCACATATATTACGGCGCACCTGGCCACTTCGAAATGGCCCTCGCCTCCAAGGTATAAGTATATATGCAACCGAATCATGCACATATTTGTCCAATGACTAACCTCCTCTTCCAAAACCTCAGCGAGAGCATCATCGATGAGATACTGAGCTGGGACCCAGCTTACGCCACTCAATTGGGATGGCATCGATACGACCACGAAGTCAAGACAGTCAGCCAGGGCACATTCTCCGAACAGACGAAAAGGCTGCGCCAATTCATATTCGAACTAGACAAGTTCGACGATGCTTCGATCTCGCCCAACGAACGCCTGGATAAGGACCTGGCTAAGTATCTGTTCGAGATAAGGATATTCGAGATAGAGAAGTTGAGAATGCATGAACATATGTGCATGGTACCTGATGAGATATGCAATTCGCTCTTCTTCCTGTTCGTGCGCGATGATATTCCCTTTGAGGAGCGTTTTGATGCGATTGCTTCACGACTTGAGAAATTCCCCCGATTCATCGAGGAATCGAAATCGATCCTCAAAGACCCATTGAAGATCTGCAATGAGGTAACCCTTGAAACCGGTGTGCGGCTCCCTGGGTTTCTCGCTGAGATCGTTATGGTCGCGAAGAAGATGGCGAAGGATGATGGGATCGTCGCCCGATTGGAGAACGCCGTCGATGGATGCAACCAGGCGATCGAAAGCTACAATCGATGGCTGAAGGATGATGTGATACCACATTCACATGACGGTTCGATATTGACAGAGGAGGAGTTCCAGGAGTATCTCGAACTCAGAAACTATGGAATAACCGTCGATGAGGCATTGGAAGTTGCCGAGACTTATTTCCAGGTAATCAAGAAAGAGATGGCTGAAATCTCGAAGGAGATTGTAGACACTTGCGATCCGATCGATGCCAGAAACAAGATGCGATCGAACCATCCAAAGAATTTCGAAGAGTTATTGAAGGCGTATAGAAAGGACATCGATCGTTCACGCTCATTCGTGATAGAGAACGATATCGCGACAATTCCTTACGGAGAGAAGCTGCTGGTCATTGAGACTCCCGTCTTCATGAGACACACCGCACCATTTGCGGCACAATACGAACCGGCCAAGTTTTCCACCGACATGAAAGGGTTGTTCATGGTGACACCGGATGATGACCCCGAACACCTGAGGGATCACGCCTTCGGGACTATCACGAACACGGCAGTCCACGAAGGATATCCGGGACATCATCTGCAGGGGATAGTCGCCAATGCTAACCCATCATATCTGAGAGCTCTGAGCGCATCCATGGATTTCGGCGAGGGTTGGGCACTCTACTGTGAGGAAATGATGATGGCTCAAGGGTTCAGCAACACGCCGATCGAGAAACTGGCACAGCTTAACGATCTAGTGTTCAGAATCGTGAGGGTAATCGCCGATGTGAGACTATCGACAGGCAGGACGACGGCGGAGGAGGTGACAGACTTGCTCGTGAAGGAAGTCGGCCTTCAGCGGAAAGCGGCGATGAACGATGTCCGCACATACGCAATAACCCCGACATACTATCTATCATACTTCATCGGCAAGCTCAACATCCTCCAGCTAAGGGATGATGTGAAGGAGCTCATGGGAGACAGATTCACTCTCAGGTTCTTCCATGACACATTACTGAGCTCAGGGACTCTGCCGATGAAATTCATGAGACATTCCATGGCGATCAGACTCCATGACGAGTACGGAATGGAACTCGGTGAGCCAAAGGAGTCGCTGTACGTATATGCCATGAGGAATGCTCGACGGACCAAGACCTGATTGCACCGCATCATGAACCCTTGTCGAGGATGTCGACCCATTCTGCCTCTCCGATCTCATCCTCGGCCTGCCAGGAACCAGGTTTGAACTCATTTGACATGTATACCTGGAGCATCTCCTGCACGCCCTTGAGCGACTTCATCGTCCCGTTCCATCGAATGATCCTATCGGAATACCTTTCTTCGATGTCACGGAGCAGCATCTCGAGGGAAGTGAAAACCTCCTTTCGTGGCCAGCCCGAGTATATCATGGCGATGTAGACGGACTTCCCCTTCTCGATGATGACACTCTTGTCTCCGATCTCGAGCTTCTTCAATCCTACCTCGCCCTGCTGGAAAGAATCACGCACGAATTCCTGGACCGCAGTGAACATGGCACTAACCACATCATTGTCCATGTTCGTGTTCTCTGTCTCAGTGACATGGGCGATAAGCCTGCCATCGTTGTGAATCAGGAAGAGGTTCTCAAGGGAGTATGGCCGTGGCATCCTCATGGCGGCGAAGTAGCTCGCAATTCCGGCAGCCAGCAACACCAATGGGAAAGTGTACGGCCATCCAATCTTCTCGGCCATCGTCTTAGTCACACCGACATTGAAGCTGACCTTATTGGATGTCGCGCCGTCACCATCCGTCGCTTGAAGAGTGACCGTGATAATGTCCACATCATCTGGCAGGCTAACGTAGAGATAATTGCCGACGATGCTCACGTGCAGATCAGGGATTGCGGATATCACGAGCGAACTATATGGCGTCTCACTGTCGATGAAGAATTGGCAGATAATGTAATGGGAGTTCCTCGGCCAACCCTTGAACACGAAATCATGAATCGGCAGGATGATAGGTGCATCATTCACTGGCGTCACCGATACTGTGACCCTCCATGAAACCCAGGCACCGTGGGAGTCCGTGGCAACGAATCCAAGGATTTCGTTACCGGACCAGTTGACCGCGGCCGTGAAGTTGACCACGCCATCGGGATATATCATGGCGTGTATGTTCGGAGTCGCACTCCCATAGACGACCCTGTACGACAGGTCTGTGTCATCGACATCATAGAATAGCAGATCCAACTTCAGAGAGTTGTTGAGATAGGTATCCTCCGGGAACGAGATCAGTGTTGGATATGGGATTGGGTATGTGATTGCAGGAGGGTAGTTGTCGCTCACGACCACGCTGAAGTTGAGCATCGCGGATGCATCTTCAGGATCAGCGACGGTCATACCCACCTTGACGATGTAGGGGCTTGTGAACGCTCCACCGCTGAGGTTCGCAGGAAAGAGCAGCTCGATCATTCCATCGGAATAGGTTGCATTTGGACTGTCAAATGAGAAGGTCAGCTCCTCCAGAGTATGATCGGGATCAGAAACGTACATGCTTGCATCAATCTTAGTTGTCACATCGTAACGCACGTGAATATCATTGATTGGAGAGATCGAGGGAGGATCGTTCACCGCAAAGACCGTCACCGTGATCGTATCTGTCTTGAAGGCGCCAGTTGGGTCCATGGCCGTGAGGGTACCCTCCGTGACTCCGGACCATTCGAACGGAGCGGACATGTAGACTTCGTGTGTTTCCTGATCGATGAATATCACTATGTTCTCGAAACCGTACTGATAGACGAGATAATCTTCGGGATCCTGGTCGAAGAAGAAATCATCCAGATCGAAGGCATAGACATTGAGGTCGCCCTCGTTCAATTCCATATCCGGCAACGTGTCTTTCAGGGACGGTGGCGTATCATCCGTCACCCATATGACGACATTGAGATAATCGGAATTGGTCGAATCTGATAGCGCGACACTGGCAGCATCAGTCAGGGTGATTGTGATGATTTCGAAGTAGCGGTTGATCCCATCCTTCTCCAGGAAGAGGAATGTCGAGATCAGATGGTCGAACAGAACATCACCGTAGTCTGAAGATTCGGCGAACATCAGCAGGTTGCTCTTCGCGTTGTCGACATCTGCTACGTAGTAACTGTAGTCGATGACGTAGGGGGTTGAAAACTTGACATATATTTCGGTCGGGGGACTGTGGACGAAACGCGGTCTGTCGTTCACTGGCTGGATGCTCACCACTATATCTTGATAGGTGGAGAATCCGTCAGGGTCCCTTACCCAGAGCCTGAATGTATCTGAGCCGAATTTGTCGGGTTGTGTGTAAAACTTCACGATCGCCTCAGATGATGGATCATGCGTGACCAAGTAGAGCGAAGTATCGACGTTCTCCGCGAACCACTTCAGACCCGCTGTGCCGTTGGTGTGATGCCAATATGAAGTGAGACTAAGGCTCCACGCACTATCTTCCGTAGCGATCTGTGTCGGTATGGTGCTGAGTCTCGGACCATTCAGCGCATTCGTGACGGTCACATTGATCGAAGCGCGTATGGAACCATACGTGACCTCTATCACCCCTGATTCAGGGATGTACCCTGCGGTGTAGGTAACGGTGGTCCCGCTGCCAACTATAGTTCCAGAGGTGCTCGTGCTCCATGTGGCACCGGATATGCTGACAATGTTGCTATACGAATCGTAGCCCGTTGCCACAAGTACTTGGCTTTGACCTTCGGGGATCGATAGCGATCCGCTTGGAGACAATGCAATCCTCGCCAGACTCCCAGCGACAACCGTGATATTCACATTCACATATCTGCCGGTCGCAGGATCGGAGCAGTTGATGCCACCAACACCGTCATTCACTGCGATGAAGGAGATGGTCATTCCGGAGCCGGAAATCGTCCCGACACTGCCAAACACTGACCACGATGGCGACCAAGAGGAGTTCTCGTTCCCAAGCGAATCCAGTCCGACCACTGTGAAAGACATGATCGATCCAGAGGGAAGGGAGGTGATGGGACCCGCAGGATTAATGGACATCGTACTGACGGGACCGCTCCATACACGAATCTCATCGCTGTAGCCGAAACAGGAGTTCGAAGATGCGATAAGGATTATCATCTCTTCGCCCGCATCGTAGGACTGGTCCTCGATAGTGAATACACCATTCTCCGTCCCATCGAATTCTATTGTTATGACATCAAGTGATCCAGATGAGGATGTCATAGTCTCTGAAAAGACCGGTTCGATCTCGACAGTGCCTCTCCAGCTCGGGACAATCTCTCCGGCCGAGTCCAATGCGGTGATAGTCATCTCGAATTCCTCGCCAGCGATGATGCTGCTCGGAGTTATGACTTCGAAATGGTCTGCTGTGACTACCGATATGGAAGATGTCAACCAGGTCGGAGTACCCAATGCATCATAGCCATACACCGTCAGATTGAAGGTTCCGTTGCACAAATGATCGAGAGTGATCGAGAGCAGCTTCCAGGACGGATTTGAGGACGAATCCTGTGAAACCAGGGTCAAAGGAGTCGATGGGACGCACACGGTCCCGTTGCCGGAATATGCAACTTCGAGATAGGACTCGCGGATATCATATGCTCCGAACGGGTTCGATACATTCGCATATACAACAATCTCCTCAGTGTCGACGAACACGGTCCTGGATGCTCCCGATTCATCTTCCGTCCATACCTCGTCCACGCTTATGAAATCCCTGGTCGGAACAATCAGGTATGAATCGAACACATCATTGTCATAGAGGATCGTCAGACCATCATTGATCGAATCCGCCCTCATGATGGTCAACACGAGAGAGTGGCCGGTAGCCAGCACATAATCTATTCCGAGGATGTTGAGATCGTATGCTTTCCATGACGAATATATTGGACCAGCCAGCGCAATCGTGGCACTTCCCATGACGGTCCACGAGCTGGGGCTGTAGAAAGTGGATGGAGCCATGTCAGACAACGTTATGGTCATCATCGATCCCGATTCGTTATCCCTGGAGGCAGCCCAGATGTGGGCCGAGATGTCGCCCTGGATGCTCACGTCAGAGTTCACCGGTGGGGATAGCACCCAGAAATGCCTCCAACGCTGAGATGGAAGGTTCTTCTTGATCGTTATTCCGAGTAATCCATCTGAATCGTAATCGAGGTTGCTGGGATTCTGAGGGATCGAAGTGTTCAGCCAATCATAGTCCCCCGAGGAGACAGGACTTCCTTCATGCATGCGCAGCAAATGGTCCCAGGAAGTCAGGGAATCCGCAGAGACGTTGACGGGATCGTCCCCGATCATCATAAGGACTGAGCCAGATACCATCAGTACTGCGAGAAGCACGGCGAGTGAGCCTCTCAGAATGCGAGCATGACGACTGCAACCTCCTGCAGGAACTTCCTTCATGAACTTAAGCCGCCCCTTGACTCTCTGCAGGATTTCATAGCCGATGCTTGGCTTATAAGGATTATTAATTCGTTATCAGGGTTGGTAATGGACCACTGGCTACTACCTTGAGCCCATCTTCTCCGAGACTGCGAGACCGAGAGCCTTGAAGACATCCTCGACGCCCTGGCCAGTCTTCGCGCTGGTCATGAACGATTTGGCCTTGTACTTGGAGGCCAACTCCTGGAGTTCCTCGTCCTTTATTACCCTCTCATTCTCGAGATCTGCCTTGTTCCCCGCGAACACTATCGGCACATCACCCGCGACATCGGTCAGGGCCTTTATCCAATACCTGAGTTCTTCGAGGGTCTCCTTGTTCGTCAAGTCACAGACCGCGATTGCCCCGTGCGCCCCGAAAAAGTATGCTTCGCGCAGGAGTTCGCGGAACCCTTTCTGACCCATGATATCCCAGATGAGCATCATGACCTTCACCGTGGTTCCCTGGTCACTGACCTCAACGATCTTCTTCGTAACCTTGGTCCCAATGGTTGCGATATATCTATCGTCGAAGACGTCGAGAACAAATCTCTTGATAAGGCTAGTCTTACCTACGCCTGCGTCTCCAATGAAGCAAATCTTAACTTTCATGAGGTCATCATCGTTCATCAAGTACCCTCCGAGGGTGGTCTATGAACTGTCTGTTCAGGTAAATAACCTATACCCCTCTTAAGCCTTTGGTAAATCGCTGGCACTCGTACATTTTCGTTCGCGGGGTTAGGATGATGGCTGTCAACATTGATAGTCAAGGATCTACGAACGGACATCAGCAGATGTATGGGACATCGCTTCTAGGCGAGAGGGGGAGGACTTGGATGGACATCTCCGAGGGATATAGTAGTCCAATCGTAGTCCCTTAGGGTCAGGTCTCAAACTCGTGAACAGTCTCTTTCGAGACCTTGTAGTCCCATTCAATGATGATTCCGCGAATCCATCAATGACGGACAACAGATGTGGGACTCTTTTGCAATGCACCAGAATACAACCGAAATGATTTGTGAGATAAGTGAATAGCACTTTTTCTCACATAACTCCCGGTGACGTCGTCAAGCGAACGATGGCTTTTTCAACCATTGCGTTGGTCATGCGATCGTGACGGATGTCGCGGACCTGATAGATGTGCTCCGAGCGGCCGTCGTGGAGTGCGTCGGTCAAGAACCAGAGGTTGCAGTAGCATATTCCGGAGGATTAGACAGCTCCATAATCGATTCATTAGCGATGGAGATCGCTTCCACTTCGCGTTACACATGCGCCGTACGGGAATCACCAGATGACAGATTGGTGAGAGAGATGGTGAACGAGCAGCGGATTCCGCCAACGGTCATCGTGCTTTCTGAAACGAGGCTCATAGCTCATGTCAGGGAGGCTGCATATGCATTGAACACGACGAATCCGGTGCAGATAGCATACTCGATACCAATCCTGGCGGTGCTCTCATCCGCAAAGGAACGGCTAATACTCGCAGGTAGCGTCGCTGACGAACTGTTCGGTGGGTATGCGAAGTATATGAGGGAAGAAGATCCGACCATTCAGATGGGTATAGATCTCGCAAAGGCTCTTGAGGAAATCGAGAAGCTGACGGAGATAGCCTCGTCGAAAGGGAAAACCATCGGCTTTCCCTTCGCGTCAGGACAGGTGATAGACCTTGCCTCGGATATCCCCCTAAAGAGAAAGATTGACGGGGATGGACGCAAGATAATCCTTCGACAGGCAGCCAAGCAGCTGGGCATCGAAGCTCATGACCGTCCGAAGAGAGCAGCTCAGTATAGCTCAGGCATCATGAAGGAGATGGAAAGGCTGGCGAGGAGAGACGGGCTCGATATCAAGTCATGGGTTGAGGGCAAGGTCTCGTCCGACCACAGAACTTCTTAATATGCAAGTGGATTTGCACCTTTGCCATGAGCTACACCGACCTAGTCGACTGGATGTTCAATCTTGAGAGGTTCGGCATAAAACTAGGATTGGACAACATGAGGGAGTTCCTGGACAGGATAGGGAATCCCCACCACGAGTTCCGGTCCATACATGTGACTGGGACCAATGGCAAAGGATCTGTCTGCACTTTCTTAGCTGAAGTCCTCAACGCACACGGTTTTAAAGTCGGGCTATACACATCGCCTCATCTAGTCGATTTCCGTGAGCGGATCAAGGTCGATGGTGAGGACATCCCAGAGGAGGCCGTCGTCAGAATCGGAGAAGAGCTCCGTAGCGAAATGGTGTCAATGGCAAAGGAAGGCACGGAGAAGCAGTTGACTTTCTTTGAATTCACGACAGGGCTCGCATTCAGATACTTCGCCGAGGAGCATGTAGATATTGTCGTTGCGGAAGTAGGCATGGGGGGAAGGCTCGACGCCACCAATGTGATCGAACCGGACGTGTCAGTAATAACAAGGATAGGGTTGGAGCACACGGACTACCTTGGCCGCACGATCCCTGAGATCGCCCACGAGAAGGCAGGCATAATCAAGAGGGGAGCACCAGTCGTGACTTGTGAACGGGATCCATCCATACTTGGCATCTTCGGCAAGAAGTGCGATGAATGCAGAGTGCCGCTGGTGAGAATCGATCTCGATTTCGCCGTCGATTGCATCAGGCAGACATTGTCCGGAACATCATTCAATTACTCGGGCAAGAGAGATATGATGGACCTTGAGACGGCTCTGATCGGAGGATATCAGGCGGAGAACGCCGCTGCAGCAATCGCTTGCTTGGAATGTCTCACAGAAAAGGGGGATAACATAACCGAGGAGGACATCCGCAAGGGATTGACAAAAACCAGATGGCCGGGAAGGATGCAGATTATGCAAAGAGAACCTCTGCTGATTTTCGATGGTGGTCATAATCCTGACGGTGTGCGGATGGCCATCTCAACCCTGGAGGCTCTCGGTGCATTACCGATGACCTTCGTGATCGGCTGTATGAATGACAAGGATGCGAGGGAGATCGTCCGGACTATAGCGCCTCACGCATCCAAGATGATAGCCACTCAGGTGAACAACAAACGCGCACTACCTGCAGATACCCTGTATGAAATAATGAAGGAAGAGTTCAAGGGTCGTTCATCCGCCTCGATGACTTCCTCGCAGGGAATAGAGATGGCATTGGAAAGCACTCTTGGAAAGGGGGTCTGCGTGATAGGGTCCCTTTACCTAGTTGGAGAAGCTATCCAGTGGAAGGAAAAGAACTTACGCGAATAGAGCTCGGCCCGCACAAGATATAAATGGGCCCTGTGTATTGAGGCGTACAACCAGTATGCGGCCGTAGTGTAGTCTGGTTATCACTTGAGCTTGCCAAGCTCAAAACTCGGGTTCAAATCCCGGCGGCCGCACGTTCATTCTTTTAAGAAAGGGCCAGGGGCGGAATACCTGCGAAAAGACAATAAGGGCAAGCAGGTGTTATTGGACAAGGAGGAATGGAGTGAGTAGCAGCGAAATCTCATCATCAGTCAGGAGTCCTTTGTCGCTGAATGCCGATTACGCTAATCCGAAATTGTACGGCTGGGCGAGTATTCTTGTGGGTACCCTCTCACTGCTCGTCGGAATCCCCGTGTTGTTCATGTCTCCGGACCTATCAGCAGTTGCTCTCATTATCGCATTAGGGGCAGTGTTAGTTCTCGCTGGCGTTTGGATGGTCAAGAGAGAGGAATAAGAGTCGTCGATGAGAAAAGACCATAGGAGCGGAAGAGCATCAGAGGAAGGGTCGAGAGGAACGACATGAAATGTCCGAAGTGTGGGGCCGAGAACCCAGAAGTAAAGAAATTCTGCGGCGATTGTGGCGGCATTCAGACGTCTGAGGAGCGCATCGTCCCCGCGTTATCAGTGCCAGAAGCTCATTCTAAGCGACACAGATGGCTTGTACTCATTCACGCAATCGCTATCCCGGTAATACTGATGGGGTCTATTCTGGGAGTCTTCTACAGCTCTGATTTTTCATGGGATGCTTCGATAAGGGACCATGACGGTGATGGATACGCCGACAGTGACGACGAATTTCCGTACGACTTGACGGAATGGACCGACGCTGATGAGGATGGATACGGCGATAATGGAGACGCTTTCCCAGACGACCCGACCGAGTGGTCTGATGCAGACAATAACGGCATCGGAGACAACACCGACAATCTGCTAAGCGATCCGTTCAATTCGGGAAAATTCCTCACTTTCGATGTGGATTATATTGAAGCTCTGCAAGGCTTCGGGGTGACCTGCACGCAAGCTATGATTGAGGTTCCCTGGAGCGAAGTGAGTGTATACATCAGCGATGGAATTGAACTTGTATGCTGGGACAATATTGATGCAGAGGGATTCGGCGATTATACACTCACACAGGATCTTGGCACATTGAGCCTAATCACATGCGATGTCAAACTCTTGGTAACAGAAATGCAGCGTAACGAATCTCTCGGCGTTGGAGATTACATCATGTTCAAGTTGGAAGATTCGTTGCCGGAGACCGTAACCTACCTTGTCTGGATCATACACAAGTCAACGGAAACCACTCTTGCTCAATTCACATTGGCAGAAACCGCATGACGCATGGGTCAAACCGTCGAGCCATCAAAGGAACGGAAGGAGGGTTTAGCTCCAATCGATTCCCCGCTGATTGAAATCAGAAAAAGGGAGTCTGGCTTAAGCAGGGTTCATGGCCCGGCGGCCGCACGTCCATTCTTCTGAGAAAAGGATATAAAGCGGAATTGTGTCAAGGAGTCGAGTTCGAAGAGGAAGTGGTAGAATGATGGAGCGGTTCGGTGCGTATCTAGTGTCAAAGCCAAAAAGGGCAGTTCAAA
>JAHIRF010000003.1 GCA_018818785.1 Thermoplasmatota archaeon
CAGGAGGGAGGGTGGTTCACGAGGACCTCCTCCCATACCCGAGGTTCCTGGCCATGCCCCCGTATACCCTCGAGAGGAAGTACGAATTCATACTGGATGTCGAAGTGCCGGAGGAAAAATCAGCTGCTGGCTCAAGGAGGATGTGGTTACGAACTACTGAATTTGACAATTGGTTGGTCTCACCTGGTTGGACCTCTGATGAGATGAGCATTGTGTACGGGACCTTTTTCTAGCTATTCGTTATTACATATCCGTGATGAGGTGACAAAAGTTGGCGAATTATCGGTGTTAATGACGGTTAAGAATGTCATTAGCACAATAGAGAAATGTCTGGATTCAATCGAGAGTCAGAAGTGTCAACATGATTATGAAATCATTGTCATAGATGCAGCATCGACCGATGGGACTACTGACTACCTGAAACGAAGAGCCAGTTCTAATCGGAACCTCCGCCTGTTTGTGAAGGAATCCTCACAGCCAGAAGCTCTTTCCTATGCCTTCAATGAGCGATTGGTCACGTCCAAGTACGTTGCTCTGATCGATGGAGACGTCGTTGCAGACGAGAACTGGTTGAATGAGCTCTTGGCTTCGATGAGGAAGGGGAATGTTGTTGCTGGAGGCCCATGTCTTACTCCGAAAGGCGTAAACCTGCTTCAGAGATTGATCGGATATGATTTGGATCTGAGATTCATGAAAATGGTAGAGGGAGAAGTAACCCGATTGCCCAACATGAACCTCTGCGTTGACAGGGAATTCTTTGCTAGCGTTGGCTTCGATCTCTCTTTTCCGTTGGCATATGACATGGAGTTCGGTCACAGGCTAAGCACCATTGGAAAGAGAATCTATTTCAATCCTAGAGCTGTGGTTTGGCACTATCACAGGTCCTCCCTCAAAGCGTACGTCAAACAACAAGTGCATGGCTCTAAGCACGCTTTACGCGTATTTCACAAACATCCAAATTCTATGTTCGGGGACAACATCAATCCGTTAAGGATGCTCGCAGATGCGCCATTCCTTTTCCTTTTGTTTCTTTCCGTCTTTCTTATTCCATTTAGCTTCCTTTTCATCATCACGGCATTCTTGGCTTCTGCATGCCTTCTTGTATCCGTTTCATCTAAGACCTGTGAATTGGCGCTGAGGTTTGGAAAAGGCGAGACTGTCTTGTGCGCGATTCTATACCTTGTCCGGTCCGAGTGCTGGTTGATTGGATTGTTGTGGAGTATCCCAGAATTGCTGAGGAGTCATCGTGCAAGAAAGTTGGAATCCCAATCTTAGACAGATTCTTCTATAGTCCTTTCTGCTCCAATCTTGCGGCAAGCGATTGGATGGAATTCAGTATGAGGCCACCGAACATCATGAGCGTGCCCACGTAGACCAGAATCGCGGCAATGATTGTCGGTCCGAAAGGAAGGTACCTTGAGTCGAAGTATGAATTAATCGAATACACCCCGAACGCCAGGCCAGCCGAAATGAAGATGAGACTCCCGACCCCGAATATCAACAGAGGGTGTTCATCCTTTAGCTTCCGAAGGACATAATTCACCAGTTCCATGCCATGCTTGCCAGGAGTCATAGTTGAAGAATATCCGCCGTACTTCACTGATACTGGAACCTCTACAAGTCTGAGCTTGTGCTTCTCAGCTTCGTCCAGGATCTCAAGACTCGCACTCATATTCGACTCCCTGATGTCTATCGTATCGATAGCTGCTCTCGAGTAGGCTCTGAAACCACACTGAGTATCAGTCACTGGTTCACCGCCTGCAATCTTCCACGCCTTATTGACTACTCCAATTCCGAATCTCCTATATTTGGGAATTGCAGTCTGGTCAGCATCAATGAACCTTGAGCCAATGACTATATCTGCCTCTCCAGCAATTATTGGTTCTGTGAGTCTAGGAATTTCTGCTGGATCGTGTTGTCCATCCGCATCCAGAACGACCATTATGCTCGTGCCATTTCCCTTAACGTACTTGAATCCCGAAGCCAGCGCAGAGCCATAGCCGACGTTCTTCGGATGCTTGATGACCATAGCACCTGATTCGGTAGCAATCCCAGCGGTTCCATCCGTGCTTCCATCATCGACAACAACAATCTCATTGACAAAGGGCTTCACCTGACCGATGATCCGACCGATGGTATCTGCCTCATTATATGCAGGCAATACCGCAGTTATCTGCCATTGAGCACCTTCTGTCATCCTGATTGTCTCCGAATTCTCATGAACGATTTTCTCCAGAACCGCGAGGTTCCTCTTATCTACGGCGCGATTCTTAAGCTTTATCTCGGAATCATCCTTTTTGCTTAACGTCATTATGTCTGTGTCGAACAGAACCACGCAACAAGTCAGTATCTTCTCGGACCTATTCATCGTCAATCAGCGACCCAATGAGACTTGCCAAAGTTTATTACCCCATGTGGGATTCAAAAGAAGTTGGCTGGGAGGTCCTGTGAATTGCGGAAACACCAGATTCTTGGCGTGTTGTGCCTGTTGTTCATCGCAGCGATTTCCATCCGTGTGCTTCCTCTTGCGTGGGCACCTCTTCCCAACAATATCGATGGGCTGAGTGAACTCAGAGTCAGCCAAGATATTTTCCTTACTGGCCATCTCGATTTCTCGGTCGGTTCGTCTCAAATAGACAGCTATGTGGTCGACATGCCCATCCTCGGCCTGGTCATCTCATTCATATGCTCCACAATCGACCTCGACCCGGTCACATCCACTCAATGGATCACCTCGGTCATCGGCTCCATTGCCGTAATCCTAGGATTCGCCTTGGCTCTTCACATGTGGCGGATCCATCGCCCCTCGGTCTCGACAGGTATCGTTCTCGCGTTCATCGGCTCCTTCGTCTTCGTCACTGGATGTGTATGGAAGGAGACGCTCGGATTCGTCCTGCTCTTTCTTATCCTGTTCGCGTTCGTGAAGAGGTCAGAACCTCGATACCGACTGCTGATGACCATCCCCCTGCCATTCCTCGTCTTCACCCACCACCACACGACCGTGGTGGCGTTCATCATACTGACCTTCGCCATCGCCTTGGATTCGATACGCTCCATCCGAAGCAGATCGATATCAAAGAACACATACGCCGATATCGTCACGATCGCAGGTTCCTGGTTGCTCGCAGCAGCCTACTACAACTATGTCAGTCTGCCGTACCTCGACTACCTCTCCCCCGGAACCGACCTCTATCTCTACCTCGCGGTCGCCGTCTTGATGCTGCTGACCGCCTTATGGATGTCATCCCGCAGAGCGTCAATGACCAAGCTTCCATTCGGTCTGATAGTCCCTGCAATAGGACTAGGCCTCCTCGTGATGAACTATTACACACCCATCTTCCCAGGCATTCCCGCTCCATCGGCACTCCTCATTGTCCCGATGGCCGCATACGTCATACTCACAGCCCCTGCATGGTTGGGCGCCAAGCTCGCCTTCTCGGACATCGGTCCCTCCAAGAACCTGCTGCTAGCGCTGATCTTCGGTCCGCTCTCGTTGATCCTGTTCGGTTTCCTACGCGCGAACGATGCCACATCCCACATGATCATCTACCGCACATTCGACTTCCTCATGCCCGCCTTCGCCATCCTCATCGGTCTCGGGTTCGCGTACATGGTCAAGGGTCGCGAGAAGCTAGGCATGGCTGTCGCAGCCTCTTTCATTATCATACTCGCCTCCACGCTCCCGATCGCCTATAGCAGTCAGGAACTGTTCGGCGTGCAGAACCAGACGTACGAGTTCGAGTACGACGCGGTCGAATGGTTCTCGGAGAACGGAGTGTCATCATATACATCCGACCAGAGGCTGGGCGAGACCGGATGGCGCCTGTTCGACATAGATTACGATCGTGGGCTGCCTTACGACCTCAGGGAGGGCATCGCCCTGAACGCATCCTCATTCTATGTCCTCGAAGGTCAATGGGCTACCAAAGGGGCCCAGGAGTACCCGTTCGGAGTGGTCCAGATAGATATGATCATCATTGATGAAATCCTGTCAACGAACAGCGTCTTATATCTCGGTGGCTCAACGGACAACCAGCTGGTCCTCTTCAGCACGGGCCCCTGAGACGGTCGCCAGTGCCGATTCCTTTTTCTTTTGAAAAAGGAGGGTATAAATAATCCACAGATGGATGACTCGCCGATAAACTGCCAGGGGGACCTGGCAGAAGACCGGTGTTTGAACATGATCCCCCGCAAACTATCAGCATACGTGCTAGTCCTACTGATGACCACCACTGCGTTCGCCTTCGTATCGTGGCCCGCAGGCGCCTCGGAGGGCGGCGCGGACGCATACGGCTATACTTGGACGGACTCCAACTCACCAAACCCCACCGTGTCGTTCAACTGGATTGACATAAATTCCACCGGCACGGACGTGGGCTTCTACAGCTACTTCGAAAATGACGTCTCATCGGAGATCAGCATAGGGTTCAGCTTCCCGTTCTATGACGATGTCTACACGAGCGCATATGTGTCCACGAACGGCTTCATATCGTTCACATCGGCCTCATACGAATACTGGAACTATCCCATCCCCGACTACTACGACCCCAACGCCTTGGTCGCACCATACTGGGACAATCTGGTCGTCTTCTACCCGGACTATAACTCCGGTGCCGTGTTCTATGAGACCATCGGAACTGCCCCTGACCGTCAATTCGTGGTCCAGTGGGACGAGATAACCAGGGGATACAACTACGACCGGATGACATTCGAGCTCATCCTGAACGAGACGGGAGAGATATGGTTCCAGTACCTCACCATGAGCGGTCTGGACGGCTCCTCCGCGACCATAGGTATCGAGAACTCGGACGGTACTTATGGGTCCGAATACGGATACAACGAGGCGGTCATCACGGACGGCCTCGCCATCATGTTCGAGCAGGGGCCGATCGGCTTCGGCCCCGACCAGCAGTCGTACGGTGATCCAGGCGATTATGTCTCCTACGACCTCAGCATCAGGAACAACGGTCTGACCACGGAATCCTATGATATCGAACTCGATTGGAGCGATCTAGGATGGAACGTGGAAATGTACGATGCCGTATATTCGGGTCTGGCGGACAACAACGGGAACAGCCTCCCGGACACCGGGGACCTGCTCCCAGGCGAGGAGTACTGGATGATCGTCGAGGTACTCATCCCGGATACGCCGACCTCGTTGTTCGAGACCACCGTGCTGAAGGCATCAGCGTACTCCGACCCGACCGTGAACGACACCGCGACCCTGGTGACACAGTCGGCATCCATCGTCTACGTACCACCCCACAGCGATTCCGTATACGATAGCGACTCCGATGGCGACTACGATTACCTCGTCGTGAACATATCCATATGGTCGTTCCAGGACCAATCAGCGTATCTGTACTTGTCCCTTTACTCGCCGTCTTTGTACTACTTGTTTGGGAGTACAGACTATGTGTATGTGCTAGAAGGTTTCTCGAACATCACCTTGTACCTGCCCAGTGAGAATATCTATGACTCTCATGAGAACGGGTCGTTCTATGTGTCGCCTTTCCTGTACGATGCCGAGTGGAACTCCATCGGCTATTCGGACTTCTACACATCGTCCTATAACTACGACGACTTCGACCCTCCAGGGGTGCTGTTCAGCACGCCCTATTCGGATCACGGGCTCGATATCGACGGTGATTCATACTACGACGAACTCGTTGTGAACATAACGCTGCAGGTCTTGAAGGATGGTTACTACACCATCGAGGTGTATGTGGACGATTATTACGGTGACTACATCACCTATTTGACGGATGGCTGGGACCTATCGACAGGGGAGACCGTGGTGCAGCTGTCCATCCCAGGATCGGACATATATGATTCAGGCCTGGATGGTCCGTACAACCTGTACTTGTACCTGTACGACGACTCCAACAGCACGGACTCTGATTTCTATGAGACCGGCGCGTATAGCTGCACCGACTTCGACGGTCCTGACATAATGTTCGCGCCTCCGCATGAAGACTACGCGGTGGACACGGACGGCGACTTCTACTTCAACGAGGTCGTGATCGAGGTGTACATCGACTGCCTGTCTGCCGGGTACTACGACCTGGTGATATACATCTATGACTACTGGTACTACGAGTTCGACTATATCGACGAGACGCTGTACTTCGATGCTGGCGTGTCTACCTACTATGTCGTGCTCGATTCCTATTCGATCATCACGAACGGCGTTAGCGGAGAGTTCTATCTGGAAATGCACCTTGCAGATTCTTCCACTTTCGAGGAACTGGACTACAACTACTACTCCACCGGCTACTACTACCTGAGCAACTTCGACCCTCTTGGGGCGTACTTCGAATCGCCGCATGACGATTATGGCAGGGACGACGACAGCGACGGACTGTACGACTACCTCGTGTTCGCCATCAATGTACGCGCATCGTACACTGGCTGGTACGTCATAGAAGCTTACATCTACGACCCTGACTGGAACTACGAATTCATGACCGTAGACATCTACCTCGAGGAGGACGTGTTGACGGTCGTGGAACTGGAAGTGGATTCCTATCGGGTGTGGGAAGCTGGCTATGACGGCTATTGGTATGTCTACCTGGACATGTACGACTACTACTCATACGCGTACTACGATTCAGACTACTACTACACCGACGACTACTACATGGTGGACTTCGACCCGCTGCCCGTGGTGTTCAGCTATCCGCACTACGACTACGCGCTGGATGTCGATGATGATTATCTGTACGACTATCTCATAGTGGACGTGCTGCTCGAATGCTACGAGAGCGGCGAATACACCCTGTGGGCGGATCTGTACGACCCATGGGGATACTACATCACCACCGTGTCGGTGACTGAGAGCTTGTCCATCGGGACCAGGACGGTCGAGCTCACATTCGACGGTTGGCTCCTGGGGATGAGCGGTGTAAGTGGTTACTACTATCTCGAGATGTGGATCGAGGACGAGGGCGGATACACCCTCGATTACGACGAATACTACACGGACGACTACTACTACTGGTACGATTTCGCGGGGATCCCAGCCGAGTTCTCCCCGCCGCACTCTGACCACGCAGTCGATTCAGACGGCGACTTGTTGTACGAGTTCCTCGTGGTGACCGCATCCGTCGAGTCGTATGTGTCCGGTGAGTACCTCGTCTATGGAGTGCTCTATGACGAGTACGACGACCCGATCGATGTGGTCTTCGTCGAGGTCCAGCTCGATGTCGATGTCTACGAGGTAGAGCTGTGGTTCGATGCGTGGACCATAGCGGTAGCTGGTGGCGATCCCTGGTATGTCAACCTCGTGTTGGCCGATTCGAACGAGAACACCATGGACTCAGAGAACTACTATCTCGGCGCGACATACTACAGCACCGATTTCGACCCGACCGTCCCATCGATGGAATCCGGCTGGGCTTACGAGCCACCGGTCGTGGACGGTGCAGTGTCCGCAGATGAATGGTTCGGCGCGGGCGTCATCGATTTCGTCATCGTCGATGCGATGAACGAGGTCGCGGCCAAGATGTACATCCTGAACGACGATGCCAACCTCTACATCCTGATAGATGCGACCGGGGACACGACGGAGACATACGGCGATGGCGCTTCGGTAGCCTTCGACACCGATGACGATACTATCGCATCGGACGGTCGCGAAGACCAGTTCGTGCTGGAGGCCACCGAGTTCGGGACGGACTCCTATCACCTGGTCTTCGACTCGTACTATTGGGACTGGATCACCGATTGCGCGCCATTCGACGAGCTCCTCACGGACCATGACGGCCTCGCGGGAGCAATAGGCTTCAACTCCAGCCCGGACTCGTCGACGGCGCACAGGATATACGAGTTTTCGATACCGCTGGCCCTTCTGATGCTATCGCCAGGTGATCCGATCGGCTTCGCCGCCTTGAGCAGCATGGACCCCGGAGTGTACGACGCCTCGGATAGCGTGTACAGCACATGGCCTGCGTTCTTCTGGGACGAACCGGAACTGGACATGTACGGCACTCTGACATTGTCGGAGGAGCCCCCGCTCACCACGGTCGATCTAGCAGGCACCGAAGGTGAGAACGGCTGGTACATCTCAGATGTCGAGGTCACCTTGACCGCTGCCGGAGGCACTGGCGGAGTGAACTCGACCTATTACTCCCTCGATGGAGGTGCGTGGACCGAGTACACTGATTCGTTCACGGTCACCGCAGATGGAAGTCACACGCTCCGATACTACTCTGACGACATGGCGGGCAACGAAGAGCCTGTGCGCACCGTCAAGATCGGAATAGACAGGCATGCGCCGACTGCGACCGCGGCACCATCCGGAACCGTGGGAGACAATGAATGGTACACTTCCGGGGTGTCTGTCGTCCTTGCAGGTTCGGACCCATCCGGCTCAGGTGTTTCAGTCCTGCGCTACAGGATTGATGGCGGAGCGTGGGTGAACTATACGTCTGCGATAAGCATCAGCGATGATGGCGAGCACACGATCGAGTTCTTCGCGATAGATGTCGCGGGGAATGAGGGGAGCACGAACGAGCTGACCTTCAATATCGATACTGTCGCGCCTGAGACGACCGCAACGGTGTCAGGTTCGACCGTTACGCTCACGGCATCGGATGGTACGAGCGGCGTGAATGTCACCATGTACAGGATAGACGGTGGCGAGTGGGTGGTATACACAGCGCCGTTCGAAGTGACCGGTTCTGGCAACCACACGGTCGAGTTCTACTCTACCGACGACGCAGGCAATGCCGGCGAGATCGAGCTCATATATCTCGAGAACGCCTCGGGCATCTTCGGTCTGGAGTCAACCGTGTTCTTCCTGCAGATGGCTTTGCTGGCGATGATCGTCGCTATCATCGTGATAGTCCTCATCGTCATGCGCAACAAGAGGAAAGGCGCAGGGCCAACTCAGTTCCACGACTCGTCGATACCAGCCGATCAAGTCGACGGCAGCCAACCAGCTGGACCCGATCAGGAGTTGCCGCCTCCCCCAGAACAATAAACCTCTCGATTTATTATCACCGGGCCAAGAACGGCCCGGCAGCTTCTCTTTTCTCGATGTTCCCAAAGAGCGTTTTAATATCAATGAACCCGATTCACTCATTCGTAACTGCCCCTAACGGGGCAGATGTGGATGGGTGTCGATATGATTCTGCGAAAGCTGCTAGCAATCGCGATTGTGACTGTGATGACCGCCACCGTGTTCTCCGTGATCTCGATCACTGGCAGAGCGGAAATGGGTCCTGTTGACGCCTACGGCTACTGCTGGTTGGATTCCAACGCGCCAGACCCGACGGTCCCCTTCGACTGGATAGACATAAGCGGGACCGGGACCGATACCGGGATCGACGGTGACGATGACTATGGCGGCCCGTTCCCGATAGGTTTCGATTTCTCCTATTACGGCAACACATACGGGATGTTCAATGCCTCGTCGAACGGTTTCATCATGTTCGATGGCAGCGGCTACTATCTGTTCAATTACGAGATACCGAACATATTTAACCCGAACAACATAGTTGCCATCTACTGGGACGATCTGTATGTGGACCATACATACAACCTCGCCTCGATACGCTACGAGACCATAGGGCTGGCGCCCGAGCGGCAGCTGGTCGTGGAGTTCGAGAACATCTGCGAGCTCGGCTCGTCCGACCTCATGACGTTCGAGATAATCCTCAACGAGACCGGGGAGATATGGTTCCAGTACGGTCCTATGAACGGCAATATGGCCTCAGATGCCACCGTAGGGATCGAGAACGACGACGGAACGATGGGCTCCGAATACTCCTACTATTCCGATTCACTCAGTGACGACCTCGCGATCAGATTCTCCGCTGTGGACTTCTTCATCGGCCCAGAACAGGAATCCGAGGTCATCCCAGGCGATTATATCGAATATCTGCTCACAGTGACAAACGACGGCCTGGCAACTGATTCCTTCGATATCACTTGTCTCTCGAGCGCTGATTGGGTGATCGAGCGCCTCGACGCCATTTTGAACCCGCTCGGGGACGATAACCTGAACGGCATCCCGGATACAGGAGATATAGCTCCTGGTTCGAGCGTCGATATAATCATACGCGTGAATGTGCCTGGGACCCCGGCATCTTTCGAGGATACGACCACGGTCTTTGCCACATCATACGAAACCTCCTCGATCGCGTCGGTCTCCCTGACCACTACCGTGCTCGAAGCGGTTTTCGCACCGCCCCATAGCGATTTCGTCAACGATACGGACATCGATGGCCTGTTCGACACGCTCTCGTTCAATGTATCTTTGGAAGTATACATCCCAGGTGCCTATGGTATCGACGCGGTGCTCTCCATACCGCCCTATGACCATGTCGCATCGGCTGGTGCATGGGCGGAATTGGAGGCCGGTCCTCATATATTCCGTCCATCATTCGATGCGAGGATAATCAACTCGTACGAGATCGACGGCCCTTACACGGTAGAATTCCTACTGTATTCCTCAGCTACGGGCAACTTGTCCACAGACAGCTACATCACCTCTGCATATTCGTGGACCCAATTCGATCCACCGGAGATCAGGTTCAACACACCTTTCGCAGATTATGGATACGATAGCAATGGGGACACCCTCTTCGAGGATTTGGTCCTCGAGGCCACGGTCGATGTCATCTTGGAAGGCGACTACGAAATGCACGCCTCCCTATGGGATGTCTATGACTCCCATGTCGATTGGCTGACGAACTACACTCATCTCACGGTAGGCACCCATGTGGTCGAGTTCAGGTACGATGGTTCAGAAATCTGGCATGACTACCGCGACGGGCCGTTCGAGGTGTACCTGTACGCGTACAACGACGCGCTGATCAGGTTGGACCAGTACGAATACACCACCACCTCATACACCTACGACGAGTTCCAGCCCTCCGGAACTCTCTCACCGCCCTATTCAGACTACGGATATGATGACAATGCCAACGGATTGTTCGACTATCTTGTCGTGGAAGTGCCAGTCGATGTGTCCGTGGGTGATATTTACCTATTCGATGCTGACCTCTCAGATGCCGGAATGGCCGTGGTGGACTACTATTCAGGCTATGTTTCGCTGGATGCAGGGGCACAAGTGGTCGAGCTCTGGTTCGATGGAGAGATCCTGAGAGCTAACGGCGTGGACGGGAATTACACGGTGGACTTCTTCTTCATGGATGATACCTACAGATACATCGATGGCGATTCCTACGAGACGGATTGGTACGGATACAACGAGTTCGAAGGTTCGGCCCGTATCATCCCTCCACATACCGAGTACACGATCGATGCAGACAGCGACGGACTGTACGACAGCTTCGTGATCACGATCGATCTGGAGGTCTCCACTGCTGGTTACTACCTCCTCTATGTCTTCCTATATGATAGCTATGGGACGATCATAACGTATGTTTCCAATATCGCGTACTTTGCGATAGGTTTCGCGAGCATCGACGCGATCTTCGCGGGATTTGTCTTCCAGAGTGGCGGCTTTGATGGGCCTTACGAGGCATATGCGGAACTGACCGATCCGTACGCTGGCACGACGATTGATGAATACGGTTTCTTCACCGAATCGTACGCGCACGATGATTTCGAGACGCCTTCCGAATTGACGCCGCCACACACGGACCACGGTTACGACGCCAATGATGACGGGTTCTATGACTATCTCGTCATCGAGGCAACCGTCAACATCACATCCGCAGGCGAGTACACCATCGAGGGATGGTTGTGGGATGAATGGGGATCCTTTGTCTGCATCGCGAGTGACACGGCCTCCCTGGACCCCGGCGTCCAGACATTCGACCTGCGCTGCGATGGTCAATCGATTCATGATTCTGGATTGAATGGCCCGTATACTGTGGATCTCTACCTCGAATACGAAGGATGGGGCTACACAGACTTCGAAGAGTATGTGACGGGTTCCTACACATACGACGAGTTCCAACCACCACCGTCATACTTCTCGACCACCTTCTGGGACTTCCCTGTCGATGCCACTGATGACGGTCTATACGAGTACCTCGTGGTCGTGGCAACGGTAGAGGTCACCGTGTCCGGAGAATACACGGTCTCGGCGGACATGTACGACCCATACTGGTACTACGTCCAATGGACTGAGAACACGAGCTATCTCGAAGCTGGCATTCAGGAGGTGGAACTCTGGTTCTACGGCCCAGGGATTCGTGCATCCGAGAGGGATGGCTATTATCGTGTCGATATGTCTCTCTACGATGCCGAGATGGACGCACTGGACGACCATCTGTACTATACGGCCTCCTATTCCTGGGACGAGTTCCAATCCGCTGCATTGTTCTCCCCTCCTCACAGCGACCACGGCTATGACGAGAACGACGATTCGATCTATGAATACCTCGTGATCGAAGTCAACATTGAAGTGTTCATGAGCGACGAGCTCTCGGTCCGAGTGTACCTCTTCGACGAGTACTGGAATACAATCGCCTATGTCGAGACGACCCAGTACTGCGAGGAAGGATTCGTGGTGATAAGCGTCTACATCCCAGGCTGGGATATACTGGAGAACGGCATCGACGGACCGTACTATGCGGATCTATATCTCTACCACGATGGCGATTTGATCGAGAGCGGCTACTACACGACATCCGATTATGCGTTCAACGAGTTCTCGCAGATACCCGCGCAGTTCGGGGCGCCGCACTCCGACTATGGATACGACGATGACGGGGACCTGCTGTACGAATATCTCGTGGTCGAGGTCCGTGTGAATGTGACCATCGAAGGGACATATCTCATACAAGCGGAGCTGAGAAGCTTCACTTTCGTCTCCATCGACTCGGTTTTGGTCGAGGCGACGCTCTCCGAGGGGATGCAGACGGTCGAGGTCATGTTCGATAGCTGGCTTATCGCGGCGCATGATATCGATGGCCCATACGAGGTGAGGCTGAACCTGTTCATGGATGACTTGACCTTCTTGGACTACGAGACGTATGAGACGGAATCTTACTTGGCATCTGAATTCGACCCTGCCGTCCCGATGATATATTCGTACTGGGCGTCGGAAGAGCCCACGATAGACGGTGTCTATTCTGCGGGCGAGTGGGAGGACGCAACCTGTGTCTCCTTTGTCTTGGTCGATCCGTTGAGCGGGCTCGACTTGGTCATGCTGGTCCTCAACAACGGGACCCATCTATTCGTATGCTACGATTTCGTCGGGGATCTCACAGAGGACGATAATGATGGCGCTATCGTCTGTCTCGACACCGGGAACGATGGCATCCTGACGCCCGAGCACGAGGACAGATTCATAATCATGGGCGAAGGCTCACAGGTCCATCAGACATATGAGTTCTATAGCACATGGAGCACCCATTGCTCTCCATTCGACCCACTCCTGCCATACCATGATGGCCTCTGGGCCGCAGCGGGGTTCGGATCGAGCGATCAGCTCGCGGATGACCACAGGGTGTATGAGTTCTGCATACCGCTCGACCTGATCCTCGCCTCCGCAGGCGACATCCTCGGGTTCGCGGGCGCCGCTCTGGATCGTTCAACCGAGACATACGGTTACTGGCCTCTGATCGATGAGATGCTTTCCACGCCATCGTTGTATGGGGACCTCGTGCTGTATTCCAGCGCTCCCCCCGCAACGACGCTCGACCTGTCCGGCACCGAGGGTTCGAGTGGATGGTACACATCCGCGGTCGAGTTCACGCTGACCTCAGAAGACGATGATGAAGGCGTCAACTACACACGTTACAGGCTGGACGGCGGCGAATGGTCGGATTATACATCTGCCGTAACGGTGTCCGCGGAAGGTTCGCACGCGCTCGAGTTCTATTCCGTAGACCTCGCTGGGAACGCGGAGAACATCCAGTCGGCATCAATCAATATCGACATGACTGCACCAGAGGCGACGGCCGCTCCTTCAGGGACCTTGGGTGAGAACGGCTGGTACAGATCGGATGTCACGATCTCTCTCCAAGGTGACGACGGGACCATTGGCTCCGGCATCGCAAACTTCACCATTAGGATCGACGGAGGACCTTGGGTCGACTATGCCTCCTCGTTGAGCATATCAGAGGATGGCGTGTTCCTGCTGGAGTACTACTGCACGGATGTCGCGGGCATATCGGCCGATATCCAGGAGCTGACCGTGAAGGTGGATGCGACGGCTCCTGAAACAACGGCATCCGTGGATGGCTCGACTGTGACCCTGTCCGCGACGGATCCAACCAGTGGCGTGCTGATGACGAAGTACAGGGTCGATGGCGGGGAGTGGATGAACTACGCCGTGCCATTCGAGGTTCCAGGCTCGGGCAACCATACAGTCGAGTTCTATTCCATAGACAACGCGGGCAACGCGGGTGACATCTCCCTACAGCTCCTCGACAACGGCTCGGGCGGGACCACAGTGTTCGGCGTGGACTTGTGGACGTTGATCATCGTCCTCCTGATCCTCGCGATCATTGTTGGCATCTCCATCCCGCTCATCTACGGCATGAGGCGGAAGGCGAAGGTGTCGGATGCGAAGGCGGTCATGAAGGATGCAGTGAGCCCCATAGCGCAGCTGTACGACGAACCTTCACCGCCACCGCCCCCTGCGGACGAGACGCCACCTCCGAAGAAGGATTGAACAAACCCGTTCTGGCTCCACTGCTGGGTCGACGACGGCCCGGCATCATCCTTTTCCACAATCTGTCGTGCGTAGAGCGGTTCGCCCCATCCTTCTTAGATGGTCTTGCTTACGGCAGATCGCAACCCCTGACTATGAACGATTGGCAAGCATCGATGATATCATGCCTGACTGGTCGGCCCGTGTACAGGTGAAAGGATAAAATAGTTCGCAAATCAGATTATCTCCCGAAGGTCAGTACTTACGCAGAAATCCATGGGGTGGCCCCCTACACGCAGTGAAGTGTCGGCTGAAACAGCCTACACGGGCATCACCGTTCTCTGTGTGGATGATGAGCCGATCTTCCTAGAGCTGATGAAGGCATACTTGACGCGGGACGAAAGACTGACCGTCGAGTGCGAACCATCTCCCGAGGTAGGGCTAGAGAAGCTCAAGACACACAAGTACGACGCGGTAGTCAGCGACTTCGACATGCCCGTCATGAACGGAATAGAGCTCCTGAAGTCGATCCGAGCGATGGGCTTGGACATACCGTTCATACTGTTCACGGGAAAAGGTAGGGAATCGATCGCAGTGGATGCGCTGAACAACGGTGCCGATTTCTACATTCAGAAGAGCACGGATGCCAAGTCCCAGTTCGAGGAACTCGACCATCTTATCCACAACCTGGTCGAATCAAGACGTGCCAAGGCTGCTGGAAGACAGCACCTCGAGCTATTGGAGCGGGTGATGGACACCAGCATCGTCGGCGTGCTCGCATTCGATAGAGACTTCCGCATAAGCATCTGGAACCCCGGGATGGTGCGGATCACCGAGCTCAGCGAGTCGCAGGCCCTCGGGCGGAACGTGTTCGACATGGTCCCTTCTCTGGACACATCCGATCAGGACGCTCGCATCAAGGGGACGATCAAGGGTGAGGCGACCGAGGCGGACGATGTCCCATTCTTCGTGCCTGGCTCCGGCAAGGATCTCGTAGTTGAGCTCTACAGCTCCCCGATCTACGATGCCTTTGGGAATATAGTGGGCGGCCTGTCCGTGGTGATAGATCGCACCAAGAGGCATGACGCCTTGGATGCCTTGGTGATGACGAGCAGGAAATATTCCACCCTCTTCCAGCATCTTGGAGACCCCGTGTTCGTCACCGACCTGAACGGTTGCATCATGGAAGTGAATGATGCGGCGACCGAGCACCTGGGATACTCGAGGGGCGAGCTCCTCGGAATGACGATCTCATCATTCACCACTCCTCAGTTCGCCATGACGATCACCGTGAGGGTCCGCACCCTACTGAGGCAGAGTCATGCCATCTACGAGAGCGAGCACATCCGGAAGGATGGCTCAGTCGTTCCGGTCAGGATCAGCAGCAGGGTGGTTGACTTCGGCGGTGAGAGCGCGATCCTGTCCACGGTCAGGGACGTGTCGCATACAAAGAAGACCCAGGCGGATCTTCAGTTGGCACAGAAGAAGCTCGACCTGCTGGGCAGGATCACCAGACACGATATCAGGAATCACGTGACGATCCTTTCGGCGAATCTGTTCCTTATCGAGGAGAGCCTCAAGGATTCTTCGGTGGGGAAGTACTTGGAGAGTGCGAGGGCGGCTTACATGAGGATCGTCACTCAGCTCGACTTCGCAGGACAGTATCAGAAAACAGGCACGTTGGAGCCCGCATGGGTAGACTTTAAGGACGCCCTGGCCAAAGCGATGGTCTCGGTCGATTTGGGCACTGTGCAGGTCGAGGAAGATCTGGGCGGACTCGAGATGCTCGTCGATCCGATGTTCGAGATGGTATTCTCCAATCTCATCGTCAACTCGCTCAAGCACGGTGAACGCGTCAAGAACATCGTCATATCCCACGAGTTCGTCGGGGACAGTCTCGTAGTCGTCTATGAGGACGACGGCATCGGGATAGACCTCGCGGTGAAGGATAGGCTGTTCGAGCTGGGTGGGGCGAGAGCGGGCGGCATGGGTATGTTCCTGATAAAGGAGATACTGGGGATAACTGGCATATCCATCCTCGAGAACGGAGAGCCTGGCAATGGCGTGCGGTTCGAGATGATCGTGCCCAAGGGAAGGTTCAGGCAAAAGACAATATGAGATACGGAGTGGCTCTTGCAGATGGATCTCTGGGGTTCGTGCCTAATCCTCAGGCGGTGGCGGGAGCTTCGGTTTCCTAACGACCCAATCCTTGTCGCCCTTCTTGTCATGGGAGTGGTTCTTGGCCTTGCTGTGGTCGTTGACGAACCCTTCCAGTAGCAGGCCAATGCCCGCGAAATCGACATCCATGTCTCCTGTCCAGTTCTCTATCCTCTTGCGGTAGATCTTCTCGATCTTCACCAGGAACTCCTCGAGCGCCCGCTCTATATCGTCTGGGGCGTCACCAGTGAACACCACCGCGACATAGGTCATCTTGCCCCTCTGGACCAGCACCTTGTACTCCGCGAACCCGAAGCTCTTTAGCGAGTCCTGGCTGGATGCCATCGAGTCCTCCACGAAATTCAGGACAGCAGTGAGCATGCCGCTCAGGACGTCCTCGTCGATCTCGCCCTGCCGCCCTTCGATGGCCCTGCCGATGAGGAAGCCGTCGTTGTGTATGAGCATCATGTCCCTGATCTCGAACGGCCGCTTCCGCATGCCCATGGCTATCATGAAGAATCCCAGCGCGCTGCCGCTCATGATGAGCATCGCGACGAACATCCACGGGTTCTCGTCCAGCGATGAGGCGCTCTTGTACACGGTTATCCTGAGCATAGTCGAGTCCGTGAGCCCCTCAGAGTCGGCCACTATGACGATTATCCCGAGATTCACCGAGCTGTCGCTCCTGAGGATGTAGTTGACAGGGAACTCTATCATCAACACGCTCCCAGTGACGGTTATGTACTCGCTGCCCTCGCCCGTGACCGTGAAGACCATATCGAACATGTCCGTGTCTGGGTCGTACACATACGGGCTCAGGTCGAACGGCAGCCTCTCGCCCACCTGCAGAGTGGCATTGGTCGGTATGTACATCATGGGCGCGTCGGGTACCGATATGATCGTCAGTTCGGTGGTCGACTCCGCGATGCCTCCTGTGGAGTCCGTTGCCCTGATCGTGAACATGACCACGCCGTAGAAGTTGTTCTCAGGGTGGAAGATCACGACCCGGTCCTCCTGGCCGTCGTTGCCGACCTCCATGGTCACTTGCTCCGAGGATGAGAACACATCGTACGCCAGGGTCTCCTGGCCCTCGTAATCGTAGAAGTAATCCTCTATGGAGCCCGTGGCTGGGAACATGGTGGGTCTGTCCTCGTGGAACGTATGTTTGGGCAGTGGCAGAGCCGTGGGCGGCGAATCATCCGATATGGTCACATTGATCATGGTCCAGTCCAACAACTCTCCGTCGCTGACCGAGATGTTCAGCTGCACCGTCTCGCCCAACATCTCCGTCGGATACAGGATGGACAGCACCAGACCTACCGCGACCGCATGGTAATCATCGGTCTGCACGTTAAGCGCGTCCAGATTGTTGTCGGGATCGGTTATGTAGCGCGTGAGGTCGAATTCGTACCTCTCGCCAGCCTTGACCGTGAGGTTCGGGACATCCTCTATCTTCGGAGGCTGGTTCACGTGCAGCACCTTCACAAGGGCGACGCTCTCGACCCTCGCACCGCGCGGGTCGGTCGCCTTGAATATGACATACTCCTCACCGTACCAGTCGAACGGCGCGAAGAAGCTCACCTCGTTCCCAGGATTGATCTCGAGGGACACGTGTTGGTAGCCGTATGCGTAGTACAGCATCTCATCGTCAGGGTCTATGAAGTAATCGTCAAGGTCGAACAGGTTTAGCGAACTCTCCCCCTGGTACAGCTCCACCGTCGGGAGCACGTCCAGCGATATAGGGACGTTATCGTCCGTCACCGACACGAATATCGTGGTCGATGCGGACAGGTCCCCGTCAGTCACGGTCACGAATATAGTCTGGATCGTGCCGTTCAGCACCATAGGGTACTGGATGGCCAGAGTCTGCTTCTCCACATCCACATGCTCTTCGCTCATGTAGTCCACCCTGACAGTCAGCTCGTCGAGAGTGTTGTCCACATCATGGATGTAGTACTTCAGGTTGTAAAGGTAGACCATGTCGTAGTGCACGACCAATGGGTCTATATCGTCGATCGTCGGGCCGTCGTTGACCGGGGTGATGTTCAACTTGACCGTGGTGGACCCACTCAGACCCTCCTGGTCCACCAGGAACAACTTGAGGTCGTTCACGCCCCACGCATCTGCCTTCGGAATGAATGTAATGACCATGTTGCCCGTCTTGTTCTCTCCGGAGACGGTGACGAGCGATTCGTTCGTTGTGTACCATCTGAGTTCGCTCGTCAGGTGATACTCATCATAGATGTACGATGTGATATCCAACTCCCAGCTCTCGCAGTCCTCCTCCTTGTCCTGAACGGGCATGGATCCGGTGAATGCCGGGTTGTGCGCGGTCCTGACAACAGATATCTCCTTGGACGTGGAGACGCCGTTCGTCGCGACGGTGATCTCGCCTGTGGTCGCGTATTCGCCAGCGGTGAATGTGACCGATGACCCTGTCGTCGAGCTCAACGATCCGATGGAGGGATCGACGGACCATGTGAAACTGGCGTTGGAGATCGTGTTACCATACCCATCGTAGGCCATCGCGCTGAACGAATTTGATGAGTGTTCGAAGACCTCGCTGATGTCGGGTGATATGACTATAGTCGCGACAGGCCCGGGGACGACCTGTATGAGGTCGCTGTATCCATAGATGCCCTGTGCGGACGCCCGTATCCTGATGGTCTCGGCCATGAAGTACCTCTCGTTCGCGACGGTGACATACCCGCCGCTCGTGATGTACGCGGTGCCCACCGTCAGCACCCCTGACGCGGCACCTAACCCATAACTGTCGGTCGCCGTGAGGTTCACAGGCCCGCTCCAGTGGACCATCGTGGTGTTCGAGCTGTCCTTCGCGTATATCATCACTTCGAAGTACTGCCCGGCGACGACCTTCTCCGGAGCAACGACATACATGCCTATCAGAGCGGTCCCGAAGACCGCCGTGACGGAATCGACGGTAGGCGTGGAGAGGGTGTCATATGTCTCCAGGCCCACCCTGATCCTGAGGGATTGTATGGTCGACGATATCGAATATGAGCCGCCTGTGCCCGCATAGATCCAGTTGAGGCCATGATCGTACGAGTACCAGTACCTGACCGCTCCCGAAGTATGATCATCGACCGTCGTGAGCGTGTACCACATGCTGAAGTCTGCCGGAACCACATCCTCGGATTCTATGTATCCTACAGGCAAGTAGCGCTCGTCATGACAGGTGAATGAATCGAATGACGGTGTGTACCATGAATAATCAGTCTCGAAGTATGCCCGGTACTGCAGATACTTCGAATCGACACCGAGGACGACCGAAGGACCGAGTATAGCAGAGCCCCAAGCCTCCCACGAGGGGTCGGCGAACGAGGTGGAGTTGCCAGTCCTTATCCTCATCTCCAATGGTAGATAGGATACGGGGACCACTCTAAAATAATCGAAGTCCACGACCGGGGTCGATGCGGAGTTGGAATAGACGAAGAGGCCGATGTCGAGCGACATCATCATCTTGGCCGAGGTCTGGTTGTAAACCTCGACGAATGACCCCCCGTCCTGGCTCGCGAGTATCCAGATGCCCGTCGAGTTCCTTATCATCTTGAGATATGCGTTGGATAATCCCGTCCAGTCGTAGTTCTTGACCACCGTGCTCACGCCTGCAACGCACGAGGTGACCAGTATCTTCCCGGACGTGCCTGGGTCCGCCTTGGCGACCGATATCCATTCCATGGGGCTTTCGACCAGCAGTATGCCCGCGCCCATGGCGCTGAGCGTGAAAGAATCCGATAGAGAGACGGTCGCCTCGAACTCACCCACGACATTCTGATGCAGGTAGTTGGACCCGATGTTCGTGTTCAGGTTCTGTGCGTTCGATTCCCCGACCACATGCAGCTTCCCGGGCGTCGTCACGCCGACATTGTATGCCCCTCCTCCATCCGCGGGATCGTTGAACCATGTCCACTTCGAGGAGAGCGCCGTCCCCGAGAACTCGTCGTTCAATCGTGAAGTCAGACCGGAAGACCATTCGCAGAGTGTGAACGTGGAATTGGTGCCTGGCCCCATGGGCTCAGATTCGTAGACCCCCATCCCTCCCTGGATGGTGTAGTTGATGGTCAGCTTCGGAGCGTACTGTGGGTTGGATGTCTGGTCCGAGCTCTGGAACAGCTTGACCGCATCCCCACCGACGGGTATCGGGAATATGATGATGCCCTTGTTCTCGCCAGGGTCTTTCACCCACTTCTCCACGAGTTTGGATATCTCCATCCCGTACCAGCCAACGACATACGGTAATGTCCCAGAGGCGTACGGATAAGGATCGAAATCGCCACCAGGCACTGCCCAGCCACTAGCCGAATCGTTCATGAGCCATGACGCACCGTCTTCGGTGAAGCCTACCGTCAGGGAGTGAACGGTATAGTCGACGGGCGTGCTCTTGCCGCCGGATATCTGCCAGATGTACACGACCGCTTCCTCGATCACCGCGTTTGATGGTATGCTCGAAGTATCGAACGCGAGGATTATGTGATGTTTCTTGCTGATCTCAGAATCCAGCCTGAGTTCCTTGTCCTGGCCGTAGTTGTCGTCGTCCCTGTCCTGGGCAAGATAGGTGTCCTTGCTGACATCTGCCGCGGGTTGAATAGTCACGCTGCAACTGTTCTCGGTGGAATCGAGCGCCATATATCCTGGCCATGTGGTCGCATCGATGTTGGCCATATCCCCGGTGGAGAAATCATCGTAGGAGTCCTGGGTCGAGGACTCGTTCACCTGGTCCAGCATGCCGAGACCTTCATCCATTTCGGTGTTCGTCATCGTATAGTTGTCCATCGACGAGAAGTCCCATATCAGGTAGCCAGTATCGTCGGGGTTATCCACAACGGTCGGGTCGGATGCTGCTGGACCGGCGAAGATCAAGAATGGCGCTGCGAGGAAAAGAAGGGCGATGAACACGGTCCACAATCTCCGGCCGTGCTCGTCCTGAGGATGTTGTGGTTGGATGATTGCGCGCGAAGAGCCGAAAGGCATTTGGAATCCCCGAGCCCCCTATGGGCATTAGAGAAAAACGCTGCTGGTTAGTATATATACAGACTCCGCAAAGTTATCGAAATTGATAACGCGCCCGCCAGTATGGTCCATGCACCCATATCGTGGCCCATGGTAGCCAGATGCCCGCCAGTGCGGACAACTCTTAAATACTTACAATGCGGCCCGCAGAGCCCTTCACTTCCCTCGTCTGGGTAGCAGGTCCAGGAACACCCGGAAGGCCTCCTTGAGTGCCTCGTAGGCCTCCTTCCTGAAGACCGCGACAGTGAGGATTCCTAGGAATATGAGCGCGAAGCCAGTATCTGACAGCAGGCTGGTCGTGCCCATCTCGGACAGCTCCCTCATGCCGTAGTCGAGCGTGAAGCCTATGTCGAACCCGTCCGATGCCGCGAACGTTATCCCCGGTTCGAAGTAGAACTGCTCGGGCACGATGGGCCACAGGAAAGCGACTCCTCCTAGGTCTAGGATGACATGCGACGCAAGGTAGAATTGCACCAGCAGGGCGCCGAAGAGCCACTCGGGTTTCTTGAATTTGGAATAGGCGATGAGGATCATCGGGACGACCAGGATAGGTATGAAGCTGTGTCCGAGCGCCCTATGAAGTCCAAAGAGCGCGTCGAAGTCGGGTAGTATGGCGATTGGAGCAAAAAGGAGCGCTTTCTTAGGCTCGATCCTCAGTGCTAGAAGGAACAGCAAAGGGAACACTAGGTGCATCAGAGGATCCATGCGTTCAACCTAAAGCCCTTCGGCCTAATCAAATAATCTGCGTTTGTCGCGAATGGTCCTTTCCGGATATGTGTCAAGGCCCAAGAACGGTCGACGGGGCAAACTCTTTATTTTGACTGGTAATTCCGCATCGATGTGGTTCCATTTTACTGGGACAAGGATAGTGGTTTATTTTGCATAAGATGACAGAACGCAATCTGGACGAAGCCTACGCCGGCGAGAGTATGGCGTACATGAAGTACACAATCTGGGCGGACAAAGCTGAGGCCGAGGGCAAGAACGGTGTCGCCAAGCTGTTCCGAGCCGTAGCTGCTGCGGAGAAGGTGCACGCCACGAATCACTGGAAGGTCCTGGGGAACGTTCAGGACAGCGCCGCCAACCTCCAGCACGCGATCGACGGCGAGAACCACGAGATAGATGAGATGTACCCTGCGTTCAAGGCGGTCGCGGAGCATCAGGCGGAGAAGGGCGCCACGAGGACTATGCACTTTGCGCTCGAGACGGAGAAGATACACACGAACATGTACCAGAAGGCCCTCGATTCCGTCAATGCTGGCAAGGACGCGGAGGTCGGGGATGTATACGTCTGCCCTGTCTGCGGCTTCACGATGGAGGGCACCGTCCCGGACAATTGTCCCGTATGCAACGCGAAGAAGGAGAACTTCAAGAAGTTTTGAGCGCTCCCATGGTTGCAGCTTGTGGCTCGTCGAGAAACCATTCCCTGCAAGTGCGTCAGCGCACTTGCCATTCTTTTCAATCTCATCCCGTTCAAAGCTTGTTTTGAAAGTGTCCACATCTAAGAATAAATACTATCCAGAATAATACTAGTGCAAGTGTGGTTCGAGTTCTTGGCGGCCGTTCCGCCTGGACCTCGCGAATGTGAGGCAGTCTCCATGCAGAATGCAGAGCCTGTGAAGAAACGTGTTTCCAGGAAGCTCATCTCGATCGCAATCGCGGTCATCGTGCTTGCGGTAGCGCTCCTCTCATGTTCACTGATCAATCCTCAAGAGGAGTCTGTCAAGATATGTGCCATAATACCGCTCTCGGGACCGTATGCCTATATGGCCGAGATCAAGGACAACCTGCAGATGGCGATCGACAAGATCAACAAATGGTCCGGCCTCAACAACCGTCCGATAGAGCTGATAGTCGCGGACTGCGAATCCGATCCGGCTGTTGCAGTCGAACTGTTCAACGAACTTGAGGACGATCATCATCCGCTGGCATATATCGCCGTCACGAGCACCATCTACATCGCCCTGGCACCTCTGGCGGATGAGGCCGAGGTGGTCTTGATGGGGCTGGCAGTGGCCGTCCCAGACGTCACTGTCGGGCATGATTGGTGCTTCAGATATTACACAACGACCGAGATCGAGACCGCATGCATTGTGAATATGATCGAGGATACTCTCTCGACCAAAGTCGGTCTGATATATACCGATGACGCGTATGGAGCTTCATTCGCAGGTGATATCGAGAACATAGCCACATCGTGCGGCTGTACCATCATGTCTGAGGCGGTGACATTCTCGGACACCGATTTCAGCGAAGAGGTGGGGAACCTATCGCTTTGTGATGTGATCGTGGCTTTCGGGGTCCGAACCAGCCTGATCAATATGCTGACTGAAATAGACGATAGCGGGTACGACGGGTATGTGATGGCTGGCAGCGGCGCATCCGCACCTTCGGTGAGAGAGCTCCCCGTTGCGGATGGCGTATACGTCGCTGCCCCTCTAGTGTACAAGGAGAGCAATGTCCTCGCATCGAGATATGTCAGCGACTTCGAGACCACATATGGCTACTCGCCCTCGCACATGGGCATCACCGGCTACGATGGCATGATGCTGATATGGGGGTTGATGGCCGACTCCGAACTCACCAGGGAGAATCTGAGGAGCAACTTGCATTCCGGATATGCCTTCAGCGGCGTCCTCGGAAGCATGAAGGTGCCTCTTGGGGACCATGAGATCAATTTCCCCTTGTTTCCAGCAGTCATAGACGGAGGCGACCTATGGTTCCTATGATCGATGGAATAAGAGCATGGTCTGTCTCCAGACTCGGTGCCAAGCTGGTGGCGCTGGGCGTGGCGGTCATTCTCATATTGACCATGTTGACTGCCTGGTCCGTCGAAATGGGTGGGGAGTCCCTGAGGGATGCGATAGGTGGCGACAGCGCATATCTTGCCAGCCTTATCTCGACCTCCATCGACCGAGGCATCTACCTGAAGTATCACGAGATGACGATACTCGCCCTTGGACTGGTGGTTCGGGAAGCGCTCGAAGAATCCAATACGATCTTCGACGCGATGGATGATCCTTACGGATACATCAACGAGACCAATGACGAATGGATCGCGATCCCGATGCAGGAGATGAATCCATTCATGGAGCAAATGATCAACAACAACCTCTCAAGCAACCTATCATACCGGCTCGACGAACACTACACGATCGAGCATGGCATCGACATGTACGGCGAGATACTGGTGACAAACAAGTACGGTGCCCTTGTCGCCATGACCACGCGTTCCGTCGATTACTTGAAGTGGGACAAGGACTGGTGGAAGTCGACCTTGGCGAACGGTTTCTCCATAGATGATATGTCATACGACCCATGCTCCGATATGTACGGGGTATCTGTCTGTCAGACCGTATACAGCTACTCGGGCGAGTTCGCTGGTGTGATCCGCGGGTTCATCAATGTCATAGCCATCGCAGAGGAGGTGGGGCTGTTCGAGCATAGGTATGAGTCGGAGGACCTCAGGATAATCACCCGTCATGGCGCCTTGATCTATTCGTCCAGAGCCTTCATCATCATGGATGACTCCTCTGACAAGAACTACTATCTGAAATCTATTGATCAATCTGGATATTTCACTGCCGATGAGGCCGAGCGGTCCAGGCTGTACGGCTATTATCATTCCACGGGGTACCTCGACTACGAGGGTCATGATTGGCTGGTGCTCGTGAGCTACGACTACGCTGAGATAATGCAGCCGTTATCCGATCTTCGCACGAACATCCTCATCTTGGCGATCATCCTCGCTGCTGCCAGCGTGCTCGTCACGTACGTGCTGGCGGGATCCATCACCACGCCGGTCAGGCGGCTCACGCGTGCAGTGGTAGACGTGTCTGCAGGCAAACTGGACCGGCGCGTCGACATCCATCGGAAGGACGAGATCGGACAGTTGGCCCAAGCATTCAATGACATGGCAGAAGAGTTGGATGATTTGTATAATGGTCTCGAAACGAAGGTCGCGACCAGAACAGCGGAGCTGCAGGTCGCCAACAAGAAACTCGGAATCCTCGGGTCGATAACCAGGCATGATGCGCTGAACCAGCTGACAGTCCTGCGCGGCTGGCTGAGCATGGCACAGGAGACGGTGAAGGGCGAGGCGACCCGTCAGTATCTCCACAAGGTCGAGTTGGCATCCGAGAACGTTGCGTCGTATCTGAATTTCACTGGGGAATACGAAAAGGTCGGGATCAAGAGCCCGGAATGGCTGTCGGTGAGCGAATCATATGTGACCAGTACATTCGGCCTGAACCTCGCAGGCATCGAAGTCAAGACGGTCCTGGACCTGCTGGAAGTGTACGCGGACCCTATGTTCCCGAAGGTTATCAGGAACCTCGTGGACAACTCGCTCAAGCACGGTCGCAGCGTGACCAAGATATCCTTGAACTACTCCGAATCGTCCGATGGCCTGACGCTGGTATACGCGGACAACGGGCAGGGAGTGCCGATCGAAGAGAAGGGGAAGATATTCGAACGCGTTCCTCGGGACGGGAGAAAGAGTTACGGTCTGTACCTGTCCCGAGAGATACTGCTCATGACCGGTCTGACGGTCAGAGAGACTGGGACTCCAGGAGAAGGCGCAAGGTTCGAGATATCCATACCTCGGGGCAAGTACAGGTTCGCGGACGATCGGTTCAAAGTGGCCAAGTAACGCATCCGCTCATCCTGAGAACTGCTTTCCCATGCCGTAGTGTGCGGGCTGGTTCCGGCCTACTTACTTGTGCGGTATGTTGATATCCGCCTCTGCCACGAGCGCTTTGAGCTTCTTGGAGATGTCAGCGTCCAACGGCTCGGGCAGATGCGTCTTCAGTATCTCCTTCGCCTTCTCCCTCGCATGGTCGACCGCGTTCTTGCCGCCCGCGTCCTTCCATGTCCTGTAGGTCTGCCCGTCCGTCACCATCGGCTGCCACATGCTCCTGAAGTGATCGAGCGTGTGCTTCTTGCCCATGTAGTGTCCCTCGTGCCCGACATCCATTATGACATCCAACGGCATCGAGTCGTCATCGACAGGGAAACCTTTCAACATGTCCGCCATCATCGTGAACATCTCGTGGTCGATGATGAGCTGCTCGAACGAGAGCACCGTCCAGTTCTCCAACAGTCCCGGTCCGGAGGTGATGTCCGCTCCTGAGAGATACGCGATGAACGCGGAGAACGCCTTCTCGTACCCCGCCTGCACATCGGGCGCTTTTGAACATGAGCCCCAGCCTCCGATGAATATCGGGATGTCGTAGTGCTTAGCCATCTGTACATGGGCTGCACGCACCATGTTCGCGGCTGGGAACAATCCCTCGAACAGACCGCTCTGGACATCCATCGCCATGGGCTCCGAGCTGTAGCAGAGTGGGGACCCAGGGGCCGCGAGTTGCAGCACGGTCGCGAGCGCTATCACCTGCGCGTTCCCGAGCAGTACGGCACCGGCAACGGTCATCGGAGCCGTCGCGCCTATCAGTGGCATGGCCATCAACAGTGGCGGACAGCCCGCCCGCGAGAACTCTATCGCGGCATCCGTCGTCATGCCAAGGACCATCGGCGATGTGGTGCATGTGAGGTTGGAGATGATCGGTCTGCGCCTCAGCTCCTTGTATCCGCCCACGACCTCCGCGGCCATCTTGATCTCGTACTGCGCCTCCTCCTTCTGGTAGGTCGAACCGGTCGTGAAGTGCTTCTCGCAGTTCTCCAGCGCTGCCATGAACTCGTGCACCGTGTGCGAATGCTTCGGCACGTCGAGCGGCGTCACGATCGGGTTGTACATGTGGATCATCGGCAGATGGTCCACTATCTTCGCGGAGTCGGCCACATCTTTCAACGTCGACCCTCGCCTCTCCCCTGATTCGAGGTCGATGGTCGATAACCCCACACCATCAGTACACGCGAAGCAGTGGTCCCCGTCCAGGACGAAGTCGTATTCCGGGTTCCGTCCAGCTATCTTGACGGGCCTCTTGCACCTGCGGATGGATTCATCGACGAGGTAGCTCGGGATCCTGCAGATCTTGGTCTTCTCGTCCACATCCGCGCCCGCCTCCTTGAGCAGCCTCCTGCCTTCGTCGCTGACCACCTTGATGCCCATGTGCTCGAGCAGATAGAGCGAGTTGACGTGTATCGCCTCGGCATCGTTCTGTTCCATCACCTCGAGCCGCTTCATGCCGAACTCGCCTGCCTTGAATCCAGACACAGGCTCACGCTCCCTTGCCCATGAGGTCCTTCGCGGCGCTCACCGAGCTGCCAGCATCGGACACGTAGTTAGCTCCTATCTCCGCGGCCCACTCTTCGCTGACTGCTGCTCCACCGACCATGAGCGGCGTCTTGATACCCGCGGACCTCAACGCGTCGACGAGCTCCTTCTGGCCGTCGACCGTCGTGGTCATGAGCGAGGACGCGCCAATCAGCGACGCGCCGACCTCCTTCGCCTTCTCGACGAAGCACTCAGTGGATGCGTCCTTGCCGATGTCATGGACCTCGAACCCGCCAGCCTCCAGCATTATCCTTACCAGGTTCTTTCCGATGTCGTGGATGTCGCCCGCGACCGTGCCCAGCACGACCTTCCCGAGGACGTTCCTCTGTCCAGCGACCTTCTTCAACTCGGGTTCCAGGACCTTGATCGCGGCTGCCATGATCTCCGCTGCGTAGATCAGCTCTACGACGAACATCTCCTTGCGGGAGAACTTCTCGCCGACATCGCGTATACCCTTCGCGAGTCCCTCCTCGATAGCCTCGACAGGGTTTATGCCTGCAGCGAGCGCCTTTTCAGCGGCTGCGACTGCGACCTCCTGTTTCAAGGTCTTGACTCCGTTCTCTAACTCGCTCAATATCGCCTGTTTGTCCTCTCCAGACATGATTTCCCTCCTCCGTGTGATTTCGAATCCTATTGAAAGAAAGACTTGGCCGCATCAGAAGCGTCCTGTTGGGTTTCGAGAGCGCGTCGCGTGTAGCGCGCATTCAGAGAATCAGAATCCGGATCTTCCTACCTGAAGACCAGCACCGAGGTGGAGCAGCAATCTCATCATGACCTGGTCCGTGTTCATCACATGCCTGTGACAATCTAGTTTGTCACAGAATCCATCGGACGTCACGTGTTTGGTCAGGACCACGACTGCTCCCCCTATGAGCCTCCGCGAACCGGAAGCGCCACTACGGGTATCGTCGGTAGGCTACTTAAGATTCACGAATTCAACACATAAAGACTATCGCAAAACGATATTAATCGCAATCGTCATCCCCCGGATGGTCCGGACAGAGGGTCGGGCTGGAGGTGGCATCCGATGGCTGTTGCAAGATTGAGGTTTTTGGACAAGGATGAAGAGGATTTCGTGCATGCTAAGAGTGTCGAGTGGCTCGAGGATATCGGCGTGATGGTCAAGAGTCAGAAAATCGTTGAACTCCTGGCAGCCGAGGGTGCCGTCGTGGACAAGTCGAAAGGCATAGTGAAGCTCCCGGAGGACATGATCAAGGACGCGGTCGCGAAGGCCCCGAAGAAGATCATGCAATGCGGTCGGGATCCGAAGAACGACCGCGAGATACCCGTGAAGACCCATCCTCTGATGGCGACGACCGGCCTCGCAGTCTACACTCTGGACATGCAGACCGGGGCGAGGAGGCCTACGACCAACGCGGACTTGGCCAACTTCTCCAGGTTGGCCGATGCGATGGACGCGGTGGACATCTGCTGGACAACGGTCACTGCGAGCGATGTGCCTCAGAATGCCCTGGCGCTGCACTCGCTCTGGACCGCCTTGCAGAACACGACCAAGCACATTCATGTCATACCGACCCCGCGGGATGCGACCGAGGCGAGGAAGCTGATAGAACTCGCATCTCTCGTCGCTGGAGGGGAGGAGCAGTTGAAGAAGAGGCCGTTGTTCTCCGTGGTCAGCTGTCCTATCGCCCCGTTGGCGTTCGAGAAGGCGTCTCTGGAAGGACAGATCGAGTATTCCAAGGCCGGGATACCAGTGATATCCATGTCCATGTCCTTGAGCGGGATGTCCAGTCCGGTCACGACATGCGGGACCATCGTCAACATCAACGCTGAGAACCTCGCGAGCCTCACGATGTCGCAGGCTCTAGCACCAGGAGCACCGTCGATCTACAGTTCAGAGTCGGCGCCGATCGACATGACCACCGGTGTGATGGACTACACATCTCACAACCTTCCACTGATAAGCGCGGGTGCCTCTCAGATGGCGAAGAGATACGGCCTTCCATCCATGGTCGCGAACTGGGGCATCGAGACGAAGAACCCCGGCGTGGAGGCGACCTTCAGCGAACTGATGGCGACCACATTGGCCTCGACTTCTGGCTCCGACCTGATATCCGGCGCCGGAAGCCTGGACTCCGCCAAGGGAGCCTCGCTGGAACAGGTCGTCATCGACTCGTACCTGTGGGAGGATATCAGGTCGTTCATGAGGAGCTACGAGATATCCGATTCCACAGCCGTGACGGACGTCGTCAAGGCGGTCGGGCACGGGAACACCTTCCTGAGACACATGCACACCGCTAAGAATTTCAAGAACGAGATAATATTCAGGGACCAGAAGAAGAAGTCGTGGCAGGCGACCATGTCGACCAAGATGACCCCCGAGGCGAAGGAGATCGCGAAGATGATATTATCCGAGCACAAGGTGCCCTCTCTGGACAAGTCCACCCTCGAAAAGGGCGACAGGCTCGTGGACGATCATGTGCGATCGATAGGTGCATGAAGAGCACCCCCGAGGCGATGTACGGCTCCTTGAGGGCAAACCCTATATCTCACCCACATCATGCGACGTCAGTACAATGCCTGACAGCCATGTGGGAAGCGTATCGAGGACGGATAACATACAGCGTTTCAATCAGCGTATGCTCGAGCTCGAATCCCGCAGGGCGAAGGCAGCGGATGTTGTCCCAGAACGCAGGTCGGTCCTTTCCTGGTTGGACTTCCCATTCGCATCCGTCTCCGTGATCGTCGTGCTCCTGTCGCTCTTCTCCCTTTCCATGTACCTCGGCGGATGGACCTGGTCTTCGTGGACCTATGCGCTATCCCTCTTCATCGTGTTCCCGCTCGTGGCGATCGAGATCAAGAGGAAGGCCGTCATCACCGGGGGCGCGGCGATCCTGCTCGTGTTCACGGTGATCATAGACGCGGGCCTTCCGCAATACTTCGGCTACTCGCCATCGGACATGTCTTGGTACGACCTCACAGCCCACTTCCTCGGCGCGCTCGTGCTGACGATCTTCCTATGGTCAGTATTGTGCTGGACGGTCAGCCCCTCAGGACCACCCAAGGAGAACGGGAGGAGGAAGATCGCGGTCGCCGTCGTGGCCATACTCCTCGTCTCGTTCATATTCGAGTTCATGGAATTCATGACGGACTTCTTCTTCGGCTGGAGGAACTTCCATCCCGGTATAGACACGCTCGGAGACCTGATATTCGATGTCGCAGGCGTGATCACCGCTGCGTTCTTGATATCCCGTCACAGGGTAAGCGCGATAAAGAGACCGTTCTGGCATTCAGAAGGATCATCGAATCTTGCCAATGCCTGAATCCACGGCAGGATCTTCAGGTCAACCTCTTCACAGATGGATGTCTATTCGATACGAGTTCCGGTCCTCTCCATTCGGTCGGCCAAGGTTCCTAATGGCATCCAAAGTGAACGAATTCACAATATGATTCTAAACTGCGAATTCCCCGGTCGGAACACTTCGGCTAGAACACAATCCGAGCAGCGAATCATATGCTTCATGCATGTCGCATGTAGACATCGGACATAAGACTAGGGACTAATCTCAATGACATGATGTGCGGATGCAATGTAGGATTGATATCAAAGCCCGCCCATTTCACAAATAGGATGATTCCGGATCTCTGGAGCTCGTATAAGAAATTCTGCGACATTCGCGATGAAACCTTGCGCGAAGATATCTTGGACATGAGCGGCCTGTCTTGGATACATCTAATGACTCTCCAACCCTTAGTCGGCCATATAATGAGTAGGGATGATGATCTCAAGGCATACAGGCCACCAAGAAACGAGCAGGTCGCCTCTTACATCCGATTGATGCTGAGCAAGCCGCGAGATTTATCATCGCCAGAGAAGACATACGTGCCAAATTTCCTTCTGACGCGCAATCAATCCGATGCGAACAGGGTGATTTCGCGACTATGCGAGCTTCAGGATAACGGTAGAAGTCTTGGCGGGCGGAATGTCTTCATGTACCTCTTGGGAGAACTGATCGACAACATCTATGAACATTCGAGTTTCGTCAATGCGATGGTTGCCGCTCAACGCTACGATAAGGCGGGCTTCGTCGAGGTGTCATTCTACGATGATGGTATCACTATCGCTCGAAGTCTGCGCGATGCAGGGCATGTTATGCCTACTGATTGCGAGGCGATAAGAATGGCAGTCGTTCATGGTCTGTCTAGCAAGAAGGATGTCGAACGTGGTTATGGTCTCTATACGAACATGAATCTATGCACCAGCATGAGCGGTCTCGCTGGCAAGGTGTTGATCGTTTCAGGAAAGGGGGCAATCGGTCACGGTCCTGAGATGTCAGACCGATACGTATTTAACTTCAACAACAACTATTATTGGTTGTCGGGAACGCTGGTCAGTATCAGGATTCCCTTTACATCCAAGGAGGTAGATCTATACGATTTCACAGGCTAGAGAGATACGCCTAGTGGAGATACTATCTCCCAACCTCGCACTCAGAAGCAATGCGTGCGAACTATTCCGGTCCTTCGAGAGATACTCGGGTAAGGAGATAATAATCGATTTCTCCGAAATCAGAACGATGACGCGATCGTTCGCGCACGAATACTATCAGAGAAAGAATCGTTCTTCGAGGACGATTGTCGAAAGGAACCTGCCCGAGAATATCCGGAAGATGCTTCTGGTCGTTCGATCAACATCGAAGAGGAACGCACTTTCTGAGATCGATGCGACCCCTGTAGTGACCCTCTGACGAAGGCTGCATTCCGCCTACTATGAACATCTGTTCTCTTATGGGCTCACCATCGTTGCGCGGCAGTTTCAGACGCATGCTTGATTCAGATGCCTTCGTCCCGGGACAGGTCCCTCGGGAACAACTTGAAAGTGCATGCGGGTTTGTCCTGTGCCATGCAGCTCTCCTCGACCGCGAGCACGGACCTACCGAACGATTTCAGACCGACCGTCTCCATTATCCCACACAACGGGGTGCACATCGGAGATTCGCAATGCCCCATCGAACGTGAGAGGAGCGATGTGGTCTCCACCTTCGCCATGGCCGTCTTCTCGTCGAAGAATTTGACATCATAGGTCGTGATCCACCCGACATCGTTGATGACCTGCAGGCCGTTGTCGAATGTCTTGGACGGCTCCTTGTCTGCAGGCATCTGCATCAGCCTGTCGTGAAGGTCGACCAGTCCGGCGAACAGGTTGCTCAAGTGGCTCTGCATCTCCTCGTCCCCGCGCAAGAACTTCATGACCGACACGGTCGACCAGATGCCCTCCTCGGACGATATGCGCTCCACGAACCTTGGCCGGGGTTCTTGCGGCTTCTTAGCTCCCTGGATGGCCGCACCTTTCTGGTCCTTCGTGAAGGTCTTCGTGCCCCCTATCTGCGAGATCTTGCCCTCGCGCCTCACGCGCCCCTTCTCCTTGCCGAACGCGTACCTGCGCTTGACGACATCCTGTATCTCCAGATCCTGGGCCTCCTGCATCATGTGTCTCAGTTCGGCGTTCACCCAGCCGACGTTCTCTATGTGTCCGTGCTCACCGACCTCCAATCCCAGCTCGAAAGCAGCTTTCACTAGTTTCGTCTTCGCGAGGTCGTCCAGGTAGTCCTTTCGATGAAGCATCGTCACAGCTCCGCGGGATCAAGAGGTTTCATGGCAGTTCGAAAGCGGTCGAGAATGGGCGTATCATGTCCTTCGTGAGTCCGTCGCTCATGAGGTGTTCGTAGAGCTCGAATGCGATATTTCTCCTCTTCAACGGATCCTCCTCGGTCGCAATGTTCGAGACCAAGGTCGATAATGATCTCCTCGTGTCGAACCCTAACAACGACATCCTGGAACAGAGGTCGGACAGGGTGTCGAACTGAACATCCGATAACCGTCCTTCCTTCGCGGCTGTTGTCACCAACTCTCTCACTCCCGCCTGCTCGGGGGCGACAACGCCCTGACATCGGTCCGCCTTTCCTACATTCAAATCGAGAAACAAAACCGCCTTCTTCTCGTCTTTCCGGGAGGGCTTCCCGCTCTTTATTTCCCCAGATTTTCCCATGCGACGATCCCATCCGCGGCGAAGAGCCGTTGCACTCATCCGTCCTAAGCATTGACGAGGCAGACATTGTAGTACTTTTGGAGTACAAATAGGTTTTCAACGGGCGGCCCTCACTGTTGGGTTTATGAACCCTTTCCGATAGAATAAAAGCTAGGATGCAAGTTCCAGAGCTTGTTATCACGTTTGATATCGAGGGAGAGGCAGATTGTGGACGGAAAGGGGAAGAAATCGAAGAAAGATGACCGCATCACGATAAAGATCGATAGGGCTTTAGGAAATGCGATCGGAAAGATGATTCAAGAACATCCCGAATGGGGAATAGGTTCCGTTTCTGAGTTCATACGCAGGTCACTGGACCGCGAGATGGAGTACAGGCGCAGCATCGGTGATAGGAAGGTTGTCGAGATAAACCTCACACCTGGACGTTCTCGTTAGGACAGCCCCTGCAGATGGATTGTACGTGTGGGGCCTTCGCCAAGTCCTCGAAGCTCTTGACCAGAGATTTGGTGTCCATTCTGCAATTCTTGGGCAGGATGACGACTATCTTTATGCAATCCTTGCAGGTCGTCAGATTAGTGATCGTGTGAACCTCTTCCATCAAAATCCCCAAGTGTCTATGCCTGATCGGGGAAGATGACTGCCCTGTTGATAAACAAACACCCGAACGCGGAGGTCACTTTCCTCTTTCCAATTCCTCGATGGCTCTCAGCACATCGGAGGGTTTCGGTTTGTCCGGCATGTTCTTCGCGTTGTGGTCCTTCTCACAGGCGTAATCGACGGCACGCTTAAGAGCCGTCTTGTCGACGTCCCCCAGCATGGACAATCTGGTCGGGAGGTCGACGCTGTCGCACCACGAGACAAGACCGGCGACCTCTTCCTTCTTCCTTCCCTCGTAGGCCGCCTGGACTATGGTGCAGTACGCGACGATCTCGCCATGCTGCGACTTCATCGTCCCCGTCCTCGTGAGGCCGTTGTGCAGGGCATGTGCGAGGGCACATCCCGTGTTCTCGAACGCCATCGCGGACGACAGTTTGACAGCCTCTATCACCTCGTCCACATCCGCGGAGCATATGCCGTTCCGCACATGCCTCACCGCATTGAGGCCGTGTTCCATCAGACTTTTGTAGCAAGCGTCCGCGAGTGCTAGCGCAGCTCCGGTCGGCACGGGGCCGTCCTTCTTCCTGTCCCTCGCCTTCGCATACGCCTCGCTCTCGAATTTGCACGATAATGCGTCTCCCATGCCCCATACCAGATACTTGTATGGCGCCTTGCACAGGATGTCCGTATCCTCTATCACTATCACGGGGTTCCTCGGAAGGACGATTGATTCCATGAACTTGTGATCCTCGGTGTAGATCACGCTCTCCGCGCTCGTATCTGCGTTCGTGGCGCACTGCGTGCCCACGATAATCGAAGGGATCTTCAGCTTCCACGCGACCGCCTTGGCCGTGTCGACCGCCTTCCCTCCGCCCACGCCGACCACGAAGTGAGGATGGACCTCCCTCCCCTTCTCCGCGAGCTCGTCAATCTTGCCCTTCGTGCATTCCTTCACGGTCGAGTCCCACAGCGATACATCTATCCCGTTCGATTCAAGGGACTTCCTAACGCTGTCCCCGGCCACCGAAAGGGCTGTCTCACCTCCGACCACAAACGCCTTGTTCCCGTAGGCGACGGCCTTCTGACCGAGGTAGTAGACCACTCCCTTCCCCTGAAGGTAGAGCGATGGTGTCGTCATTCTTCTGATTGGATCCATATCGTCATCTCCTCGAAATCGAACTCATAAAAGCTGGTATCTACTGAAACCGTAAGCGGCTATAAAAAACAAGTCTATAATAACCAACGAGGACAATCCATACTCCAGAGATAGTGTGGGTGGTCCATCTGGAACAATGCAATCAACCCTCGTGCGAGGATTCGGATTCCATCAAGAAGAGCACCATGGAATCCTATGACCGTCAATGGATGAGGCAAGACGAGGATGCAGCCGCCGAGAGACGCAGGCGCTTGTCCTCCATCGCGGACCCGCTCCTCTCGATGGTGAACCCTCTATCGGGCAAGGTGGTGCTCGACCTCGGCATCGGCACGGGCAGCCTAGCTTTCCGCGCGCTCGAGCTGTCGCCACCTAAGGCGATGATAGGGGTCGATTTCTCAGGGCCAGGACTGCGCGTCGCCCGCACCATATCCAAGCATGCTAAATTCAATGACATGGACGTCGAGCTGGTCCGAGCGGACCTCGAGAGGATGCCTATCGCCTCCAGATCCATCGACGTCGTATTGAGCCAAGCCACGCTTAACCTGTTGCCGGACAAGCGCGCGGTGTTCAGCGAGATATCGAGGGTGTGCAAGTCTGGGGCCAGGATCGCGGTGTCAGATGCGTTCAAGACGTCCTTCTCATCGTCTGAAGGTTCATGGGAGCAATGTATCGGCGGCACCATCACCGTGAGCGAGTTCTCCACGTTCGCCCTCAACGCAGGGCTCATAATACTGGGACAGACAGACCTCACAAAGGCCGTGAAGGAACTCATATCCTCTGGAAAATGGGATTGGCCTGAGTTCCTGGAATACAACATGGATTATAGGGCGTTCATGATGATGAAGAGTGGATGATCGGTCAGAAAAAATGTGCGTACATGGTATGTCGGCCGGCCCCGGTACGGTCTCTTCTCCAGGAGAGGCAAAGAGGGGAGTATCTCCGCGGTATTCGAGGCCAGCCTTTTATTGCTAATCCATCAGGCATCGATCGGTTCTATGGGGAGTTCCTTCCTCAGGACGTTTCCGCATCGAGGGCACCTCTCGATGTTGTGCGGCAACTTGAGGGCGCATACCATGCATGTCTTCTGCTCCTTGCATACACATTCTTCGATCTGCCATCACCCCGATTGGAGTACAGTAATAGTACAACGCTACATTAAGATGCCGGAATTCCCGGTCTGGACCATAGTTCGATGAAAGGTCGTGGCGGCTGCATGCAATCACAAGATGCATTAAATCGTACATCGATTAACCTCTGGAGTAAAATGGCGAAGGATGATAGAGTCACGATGAAGGTGGATCGTGCTCTCTGGAGTAGCGTCAGTGCGCTGATCAAAGAACATCCTGAGTGGGGAATATTATCTGTGCCAGAGTTCGTGAGGCGTGCGATAGACAGCGAGATACGCGCTCGAAAGGAGGCGGGGAACAGCACCGTGATCGACCTCCCGCTCCGTTCGAAGTCGAGGTGAAGCGGGTCCGCTGGACCCCCTCGTCTCACCCATCGACGTGTTCTGTCACGCCACCTTCCGGTTCGTCCGCGCTACCAGCTTTCTCGCCGCGGTTCGTAGCCAAGGATACCAGCACGAGCGTGGCTATCGCAGCGATCATCACAGGCACAACTGACAGGAACCCTCCGGTCCATTCTCCTGGAAGCACCTTGAAGTAGAAGCCGACGTAGACGAGTTCACCCGCGAGTATCGATGCCATGCATCCCCATTTCGTAGCCCTGTTCCAGTAGAGCGCGGCGACGGTTGTCGGGAACAGCACCGCCAGTCCTGTGAAAGTGGTCTTCGTGAGCGTCTCGAATAGTGTCTCGACCGAGCTCAGCGCTATGGCGAGGCTGACGAGTGCGAGGATCACGACGAATATCTTGCCGACCACGAACTCCTGCAGGCCAGTGGCGTTCCTCTTGAACCATCTCTTGTACACATCCCTGGTGAGCATGGAGCTGAGCACCAGGAGCTGCGAGTCCGCGGTGGACATGAGCGCGGCGAAAGCGCCTGAGAGCATGATGCCCAAGACCCATGCGGGGGCGAACTCGCCTATCATGAGGGGCATTATGTTGTCGCTCGCGGAACCCGTGAGCCCGGGGAATTCCAGCCTGCCCCATGCGCCTATGAGCACCGGGCAGAGGAAGACCGCCGCGGTTATCGGGGCGTACATTATCATCGAGAACTTGATCGACTTCTCGTCCCTCGCGCTGTAGAACCTTGAGAACAGCTGAGGGAACATCGGGTCGCAGAACAGCCACAGGATCATGTAACTCATCCAGATCTGGGGCGTGAAGAAGTCATTTCCACCTGGCCTGGAGAACAGCTCTGGAAACTCCTCGAAGAGACGTGTGTTCGCCTCGGTGAATCCACCTAGTCCGACGGAGACTATCCCCACGGCCGCCACGAGCGTGACGAGCATCATTATGCCCTGCATCACATCGGTGTACGCGTCACCTCTCATGCCTCCGATCGTGACATATGCCAGGATGACCAAGGTGACTACGACGGCGCCGATCTCGTACGACACCTCTCCATCCGTGAGCATATTGAGCGCGATGCCTCCTCCGATCGCTTGCGTGGCGATGTACGGAAGGGTGAACACGACCATGATCGCCAGGAATATCATGCGCAGCGAATCCGATTTGAACCGGTCGCCTATGAGTTCGGGCGGGGTTATGTATCCGTGTTTCTTGCCTAGCTGCCA
>JAHIRF010000004.1 GCA_018818785.1 Thermoplasmatota archaeon
CAGACAGCCTTCCCAGAAGGGATGGCAGGGGGCTTACGGTTCAGCCCCGGCGCGTTCCAGCATGACGTGGTGATGACCCTCTACGACCCAGAGATGGGCGCACGGTTGGAGCCGAATGGAACGAGTCGATCGGCGGGGCGGTAATGATGACCACCACCCGATAATTGACAGAACCCGGCGATTCTCTCGAAAGACATGGGAAACATCGACAGCCATGGGTTGTCCTAGAGCTGTATTGTTCGCTAATCGTCGTATTGCCACTGTTATGGCCACTGGATCACAGTATGGGCGGCGACAAATGCCTATCAACACAAAATCTGGGTTGGCGCAAATCATATATTATAGTGGTTAAGGCCATGGTGGTTTCATACCGGGCTGATCACACAGTTCGGGAACATATAATGGAGGTAGTCCAAATGGACGACAGACCACGCAGACAGAACCGCGGCGGATTCGATTCCCGCCCACGTGAAATGCACAACGTGAAGTGTTCTGACTGTGGTGCCGACACACAGGTCCCCTTTAAGCCGACTGAGGGCCGACCAGTGTACTGCAAGGAATGTTATCAGAAGCACAGACCACCACGCCGATTCTAAGCCTATCGACCGGTCTGACTGCTAGATATCAAATCCACAAACCCGATCCTTTTCATATATACCCCTCATTAGGGCATCTCCGCAAATGATCGACCCTCACGCAGCGGCGAAATGTTTATTCGACCCAGACCGCTTAGGTCTCCTATCTGGAGGTGAGAAATGTGGTGAAGGGAAAACTTGGCAAGACATATCACTGCGGTATCTGTGGTCAGGACGTGAAGGTCACGAAGGAAGGTGTCGGAGTCCTGGTGTGCTGCAACAAGCCTATGAACGAAATGTGAGCACTCAATCGTCGTCAGCTACCCTCCATTCGGAATGTAGACCGCTCCCGGTCCATTGAGTGGGGCGGAGCCAGCGTCACCACTTATGATTCTATTAGATTGAGTGGGCCCGATCGGATTTGAACCGATGACCAACTGGTCTCTCAGGGAATCTTTATTCCCGTATGAGCCAATCGCTCCGCCGGACTAAGCTACGGGCCCGTATGATTGCTCCTAATCGCCCGATTACATATTAGGATTTCTGTGCCGTTCGCTTCCTTGACTACGGTCAGGCACTCGAACTTCAGTACCTGTAAGTCCTCGTCTTGCCGGTCTCCAATTCTACGCCCAGTCCCAGAGAGACCCTGTTGGAGAAGTTGAAGTAGCTCGCAATCAGGTTCGCTCGGAGGATCTCCCGGTCGGTCAGCCCAGCATCCCTTAGGTCCATTATGTCATCGGCCGTGATGTCTTTCGGGTCAAGAGTAAGCTTCGCGGCATATACCAGGAGTGACTTGTTCCTGGGAGTCTCATGCTTCGAGGCATATTCCGCAAGAAGGCTTTTCAGAGCGCCCGGGTCTTCATCTACGCACTCGAGCGCTTCCGAGTGGTGCACGACACCATAGGCGCACTTGTTCGCCGCCGAGACCACGACAGCGATCATCTCCCTCTCCTCCCTCGAAAGAGGCCCAGGGCCCATCATCAGTTGCTCGTAAATATCGACTTGATGCGAAAGGACGTCTGGCTCCATCCCCTCCGCTCTGAATATGTTAGCTAGGTGTCCCCGTTCCTTCACTATTCTCTCATAGACTTCCTTCGTCCTGTCCGTCGCTTCTAGGGGGTCTATTGTCTTTATCCAAGCCATATCAAACCGTCCCCTGTCTTCTAGGGTTCTTCGAATTCAGTGTACTGACGAGGGCTGGTTATAAGCCTTGTCCTCGGCCTCCTGTGCTGCAGAGATTAATATCCATTCCATCAATACGCGGGTGTGTTCAGCGAGAAAGGACGGGCTATCTGGTTCCTCGCACTCTTGTCTCCAATCACCGCCGAGCTCCTTTCAGGCTCGTCTCCACCCATCGAGTTCTTCCACCCATTCGGGTTCCTGCTCCTCCTCGGTATGTACGGTGCTGGAGTCCTGCTGATCCGTGAACTCACTGTGATCTGGCGGAAGGGTTGGGCGACCACGATTGTGCTCGGTTTCGCGTATGCCGTGGCCGAGGAAGGTGTCGCGGTCAAGAGCTTCTTCGATCCTGGCTGGGCCGATCTGGGTGCGCTGTCTGAGTTTGGACGCTTCGCCGAGGTGAATTGGATATGGGCGACCTGGCTGAGCATCTTCCATTCAATGATCAGCATCTGCCTGCCGATATTGATCTTCAACCTCTGGTATCCCCATCTCAGGGAAGAACGGATTCTGGTCCCGAGGCGATTCAAGCTGGTCGGCGCGATATTTCTCATGGACCTCGCATTCGCTGCGATCGTGTTCGTGTCGATTCAGGACTACTACCCCCCGCCTCTGCAGTACGTCGCGTCCATTCTCACGACCATCGTCTTCGTGCTCATCGCTAGAGAGTTGCCAATCGATCTGGTGAGCGCCAGGCACGAGTTGCCGACATGGAGTCCGTGGCGATTCATCGCATTTGGATTCGCACTCATACTCCTGGATTTCATCATCGCATCTTCGGCACTGTCCGCTATGTCCGCTCTAGTGACCATCGTGACCCTTTTGATGGTGAACGCGGCCGCTCTGTTGCTGCTCCAACATAAACTCGGCAGGTGTCAGAACTCATTGCACAAGGCGAACCTCGCGCTCGGGCTCGTCCTATTCTTTATCGTCCTGGCCCCGATCCATGAGGTGTCCGATGGGATGATCGGCATGTCTGTTGTTGGTTTATGCTATCTGATGTTCATGATTGTTCTGATCAAGAAGGCGCGGCCCAGGGTAGAAAGTGTCAACCCTTTCTGAGAGCTCGATGAGAAACATGTGGCGCCGTCGAACGGGTTCGAACCGTTGACCTTCCGCTTAACAGGCGGACGCTCTACCGACTGAGCTACGACGGCATGCTTGGCTCGCAGGCGCAGTTAACCTGACCAGTTTAATAAGCCTTTTGCCACTGGGGCCATCTCGGACACGTTCAGAACCATTGCGCGGGAGCCTGGACCGACTATTCGATGGACACTCGCAGCTCATTGACGGTAGAGCTCATCGTCTCCAGGATGTCCTTCAGATGGTCGAGAAAGTCCTGTATCTTGTCGGTCGTGATCGCCCCGTCCGGCGAAGGTTCGATCAATCCCTCTTGCTCCAGGATCCTGAGAGAATACCTGACCTTGTGCTGTGGATACTCCAGCATCTCCGCCAGGCGTATGATGCCTATGGGCTCGTTGTCCATGATCGCCTTGAGCATCGCAACATGCCTCTGGAGTAAATCTATCTCGGCCTCGATCTTGCTCGTCAGAACAGATTTGCCTGCCTTTCCTTTCATTTGGATTCCTTCCAACGATAATCAGACACGACTTGTCGTGCTACATGATAACACTTGAGTACCTTAAAGCGTCTGAAGAAACCACTGAGTTGGTAACGGCGCGACCAAACTTGATATAAGTTCTAATGGATAACTCCGGCCACAATGGCTGTTATAGACGCAAAAGACCTGGTGATGGATTTTGGTGGAATGAAAGCCCTCAATCAGGTCTCGCTTACGGTCGAGAGAGGCGACCTCTATGGTTTCTTCGGGCCGAATGGTGCAGGCAAGACCACATTGATCCGGATACTGACAGGTCAGTTGAAACCCACGTCAGGGACGGTCGACGTGTTGAGGGTGGATGTGATCAAGAACCCTATCAAGGCCAAAGAACTGGTCGGCATCGTTCCAGAGGTGGAGAGTCCTCCGACCTATTTGACCGCCTATGAGTACCTTTATTTCGTGGGGAAGGTCCGGAAAGTCGACAATCTAGAGGATCGTATTGACAAGTGGTTGTCCTTCTTCGATCTGGAGAGTAAGAAGGGGACGATCTGCAAGGATATGTCGAAGGGTATGCGCCAGAAGCTCATGCTCGCATCGGCATTCATGCATGAGCCAGAGCTTCTCCTCCTCGATGAACCCTTCATAAACCTCGATCCGATCTATCAGAAGCTGCTCAGGGAACATCTCGAAGAATATGTGTCGAAGGGGGGGACCGTGTTCCTCTGCTCACACATTCTTGAGATAGCCGAGAGACTGTGCAACAAGCTGGCGATAGTGAATCTCGGAAGGGTCGTCGTGCAGGGCAGGAAGGACGAACTGGTCAAAGAAGATGACGACCTCGAACGCCTGTTCATGCGTGTGATCGGAGGGGATACTCTACGAAGACCCTCCTGAAACTGATGCTCAAAGAGGAGTTCCGGACACATACATCCTATTCCGGTCAGGACAGGTTCCTCAGCTTCCCCATCTTCGTGTTCTTCCTCGCATCGGTGGTCGCGCTCACCCTGGATAGGATGCTCGAGACCGTCTCGTTCAGGCAGATGATCGATCTCGCGCACCTTTCAGCATTCATATATGGTCTCAGCGTCGGCACATTCGGCATGATGGGGCGGCAGTACCTCGAACGACGTTATGGCCGGAGCAACTACCTGATCGCCATGCCGTTCCTTCTTCCGATCTCCTTCAAGAAGACCTTCCTAGGAATATACCTCCGCGATGCCATCTTCTACATCGTCCTTCTGCTGATCCCAGCGACGTGCGGCTTGCTCCTGGCGTCACCAGTGATGGGATATTCATACGTGAGCATCGGCCTCTTCTTCTCGGCGATCTTGATGACTTTCCTGCTCGGCCTTTCGATGAGTTTTCTGGCGTCCGTAATCTACATCAGGAACATCAGATGGTTCGCTGCCTTCACCGGCCTGATAGTCTTCCTCTTCTCACTTCACGGGGCCTTCAGGCTGTTGCCTCTTGAGGCGTTGATCCCATCTCTGGGCTTCCAAACGTCTGTTCAGCCATTCGGCTCGGAAATCGGCTCGGCTGCGATATTTGCGGCAGCATCCATTCTCGCGACGGTGGTCATGACTGTGCTATCGTACACCCTGGTCGAGATCAGGATGACCATGTCAACGCAATCATATCCTGAGACTCTGCCCAGGTATCACAATCGAATCCCGTTCTTCAAGGGACTTTCTCGTACACTCGCTGCAAAGGAGTTCGTGGACCTCCGCAGGAGCGGGACTCTCGCCAAAATGACATTCTCTTTCATCCTTCCATTGCTCTTCCTCTCGTTCACGGCCTGGTTCGTGAACTACGGCCTCTCCATTCCCGTTGGATTCAACACTGTGTTCTACGCCGCGATGGTAGGATTCATAGGGGTGCTGATGTATAGCTGGCTCAATAACATCGACCTAGCCGAATATTACTCTCTGATCCCCGTGACCGTTCCTCAACTGATCCGCGTGCGGGTCGCAGTCTTCCTCATCCTGACCTTGGGAATCTCCGCCGTGTTCGTCGTCGCCATCGCCATATTGAACCATGAGACCAGGTATCTCTGGCTCGCTCTGATAGTCATGTTCGTGACCTCCTTGTACATGGTGTTGGTCCTGGCATACCTCACAGGACTCAAGACGAACACATTCCTCTTCGACACAAAGATCCTGGCCCGATTCAGCATAATGTCATTCATGCCGGACGTGTGCCTTGCCATACTGTCCTTCAGCATCGCCTACGATTGGACGGTGGCCTTGGCGGGCCTTTCCTTGGTGCTCTCCTCGATGTTCATAACTTCTTTGATCCTCTACAAAGGGATCGAATCGAAATGGTCAGGCACACCTTTCGGTGAATGAAGCAAGAGTTATGACCCGCTCATTCGATAACGGTGTCGCAACGGGGTACTAGAATGGATAACTGGGGGCTCCTGAGACGGACAATTCATCTGATGATCGGGTTCACACCGTTGTATTATGCCCTACCAGACGAACTGCCCATCATAGGAACCGATCATTGGGTAATCCTCTTCATCGGATTGCTTATGGTGGCTGTGATCGAGGGCGTGCGCCTTTCTTTCGGACTGATGTTTCCGGGGCTGCGTCCATATGAACGCCATCAGGTGGCCTCGTACGTCTGGGCATCCGTGGGAGTACTCGTGGCACTCTGGCTCATGCCATCCGAAGTGGGTACTGTCTGCATAGTCGGCATGGCGGTCACGGACCCCATCGCAGGCGAGCTCCGGAAGCGTTACAGGGCGCCCATGGCGTCGATACTTCCGCCAATAGCGATCTACGGCGCGATATGCCTGACGATAATTGTTCAAATGACTTCCTGGACATGGGAGTTGATAATGATCATGTGTGCTGTAGGTTCAGTCTCGGCCATCCTGTCCGAACGCTGGAAGACGAAGTACCTCGACGATGATTTCCTCATGATCGTGGTACCTGGTATGCTGATGACCGCGCTCGCACTCACTTTATGAAGAAAAGAATGCCTTCGGTGTGTGCGTGTCGCAGGATCAGAGCACTTCTAGTTTCCCGTACTTGCCAGCGCTCACTTGGAGCTTATCCTTGTACGCGGATGCCCAGCCGTTGGTGATCTTTATCCGGGAGTTGACCTCGACCTTGTCAATGTCATCATTCCAGAGCGTGAGGCTGACCGTGTCGCCGTTCTCGTCCTGGCCGACAGCATCGCAGACCTTACCTCCGGTTCCACTCCAGTTCGACTTCCACTCTCTTGGCTCACTCTTTTCGACGACGGTGACTGTCAATTCGTCGACTTTCGCCTTATCTTTGAGGTCTTTTGCCAACATTGAAGCACGCCTCTCATCGATGCGAAGTTGCTCCCCATACTTAAACCTCACTCTGATTCTTGGATGCGGTCGACTTACACTACACATCTGTGCCTTGCCGGCGTTTTAGGCATAAGCCAGCATCACCGCGGAACCTACGTTTCGACTCCAATTAGCCTTATATTCTTGCACTCAGATAGGGGCCGTCCATGACTAGGATTAAGGTCATAACCGAACCGGCAGAACTAGTACCGATGTTCCGGGCGGTAGACACAAAAGTGAAGAGGGAGGTCTTAAAACTAGTCACCCTCGAATGGCACACTATCCGAGATATAGAGAAGCAGTTCGGTCCTGCAGGAAGAGACGCCCTGCAGTTCTTTGAGAAGATGAAGCTCGTTGAGACAAGGTGGCAGACTTCAGAGAGCCAACAGCCAGAGAAGGCCTACCATACTTACTATACATCTTTTCACATTAACGCATCCTGGCCAGTGTATGAGATCAGCGATGTCTTGGCAGCCGCGGTGATGGAAGAGAAAGAGTTCACTAAGATCGAGAAACAGATCGTCGACCTCGTGGGCGCCCAGGGCAAATTCGCCGGGGACGTGGCAGAGATCTTAGGCGTGACTTTCACGATGCTGAAGAGCCTAGTGAAACGCAGTACCAAGCTCGACTACCGCGGTCACAGGATTGAGCGCGTGAAAGAATGATTCCCATTGGCGTATGAGGTTGAGGTGGCAGGATGATTGTCGTCCTGAGGCTAGGCCATCGCCCCGAGCGTGATCAGAGGGTGACTACGCATGTTGCACTCACAGCGAGAGCGCTGGGCGCAGACGAGATATGGGTCTCTACCGAAGATCATGATCTTGAGAAGTCAGTGCGCGGTGTCGTGAGCAGATTTGGCGGGGATTTCTCTATTAGGACCGGTGTAGATTGGAGAAAGGCGATACGGTCCTGGAAAGGCACCGTCGTTCACCTTACCATGTATGGGGAGCGGCTATCCGATGCCCTCTCCACGCTCAGGGACCAGGATCTCTTGATCGTGGTGGGGGCGGAGAAGGTCCCTCGAGAGGTCTATGATCTTGCTCACAGGAACATATCGGTGGGCAGTCAGCCACATTCCGAGATTGCCGCACTCGCAATCCTGCTTGATCGGCATTCCAGTGGCAAAGCCCTTAACGAGGACTTCGGTGGACCGATGAAGATCGTTCCCAATCCAAGGGGGAAGACTGTAATTGACAGCAGAGAAGAGGTCGAGACCCGTAATCCTTCCAAGCAGGGATGAATGCATCTCCCTCCTTCGAAGTAACGGTTGCAGCGAGGATGTGGTAGAGCACTGCATCGCGGTATCTAACCTGGCTGTCAAGATTGCGCGGAGGTGCGATGCCGATGAATGTCTGGTCGAATCTGGAGGCCTGCTGCATGATATCGGGAGATGCCGCACGCACGCTATCGACCACGGGATCGAGGGTGCGAAGCTCGCTCGAAAGCTCAAGTTGCCCAGTCAGGTCGTTAAGATAATCGAAAGGCACGTCGGAGCCGGCATCGACAGGGCTGAAGCCCGGCGATTGGAAATGCCTCCGAAGGACTACTCCCCGAAGACTCTCGAGGAGATGATCGTGGCGCATGCTGACAATCTCATTGATGGGGTGAAGAGAATATCTGTCAAGGAATCGGTGGCTGCGATGGTCCGTAGGAATCTGCATGACCAGGCATCTCGCATTCTCGCTCTCCACAGAGAGTTGTCTGAGCGATGTGGCCTCGATGTCGATAGTGTCTGATGGATTCACCATCTCTGATAATGGACTATCTCCGACAGCTCTTTCCGGTTGACGCTTCCGATGACTCTCTTGGTTACTCTGGCCATGAGGCTGTCCTTCTCCGCTGGATATCCCACAGGCACGAGTGCCACCACCTTGATGCCATCGGGTATGCCCAGAGCGCTCCTGACTTTGTCTTCCTTGAACGCGCCTACCCAGCATGTACCGAGCCCCTGCTCCAACGCTTCCAGAACGAAATGCTCTGTCGCAATGGCCACATCCACCAGATAGTACTGCTTCCCCTCGCGTTCCCCGCTCTTTGCCGGGTCGCCGCAGGCTACGAGGAGCGCGGGGGTGTTCTTGATGGGTGCGGGGACTATGCCAAGGCTTGCGATCTCATCCTTGCCGATCACCAGGACGAACTGCCAACATTGTTTGTTGGCCCACGATGGCGCCAGTCTAGCAGCTTCCAGGCATCGTTCCAGTTTGTCTTTCTCTATCGGGGCGCCATCAAAAGTTCTGATGCTCTTACGGGTGGTTATCGCATCCCAGACCGTCAAGGCTCGTGTATCCATCGTTCAATCATCGCTGTCCGGCATAATCAAAGATGTGCCGTTTGTTTTTCGAAATCAATGCTTGTATCTAGCGAACTCACCGCGTTTGTGAGCGTCCCTCAGCTTGTGATACTCCTCGGCGTTTCTCTTGGCCGCTTCTTTGAGCGTGGCGTCACCTTCCTTGACTATCTTGGCGGGGACCCCTACCACTAGACTGCCTGAAGGCACCTTCATGCCGGCCTTGACGAGTGCATTAGCCCCTATTATCGAGCCGCTACCGACCTCAGCACCATCGAGCACGGATGAATTCATTCCGATGATCACATAATCCCCTATCTTCGCCGCATGTACGATCGCACCATGGCCCATCGAGACATTCTCCCCAATGATGGTCGGTTTGCCGGGATTGCCATGGATCTGACAATGCTCTTGAACACTCGACCCCTCCCCTATCCTGACCTCAGATAGGTCCGCTCGGATGACTGCGTAGGGCCAGATGCTGCAACCTCTTTCTATGACGACGTCACCGATTATGACCGATTCCGGCGCGACGTAGCAGGTAGGGTCTACTCGTGGTTCTGACACAGACGAGTTGAGGGCTCGCAGAGGATAAATGCCTTGCGAAAACAACGATTTACTTGTTGGACTTCTCGGTCTTCTTGGAGCCCCTCTTTAGTGCCACCCTCTTTGGGAAGTACTTCAGAATGACTATGTCACCGACTGAATTGATCCATCTAAACGGAACATTCACCGATTTGGACCCCTCGACCAACAGCGGGTTAGTGCTGCTAATGAACAGCCCTTGAACCTTGTTTTCGTCGACCTCAACTACGAGGTTCGAGATGTTCCCTAGATAGATACCCTGATTTGTATAGACCTGCAATCCGATAAGCTCAGAAGCTTCTGAAAGCATCCTGCATCCCTATCGACCGTATCGTGCTATTCCGGTTAAATAGTTTCTCTTGGTCCAGTATTCTCCTCTCAAGACTCCGTCTTGAGCCGTGAAACACACCATTACGTGGCAATGGTTAAGTACTGATTATGCAATCGCTATTGTAGGAAAAAGGCACAAGCGTGCAATTACGGTGGAATACATGTCATCAGAACTAGAACAGATACGACTGAAGAAGATACAAGAACTGATCAAGGCGGCCGACTCCACGCAATCTGGAGGAAATGGCTTCCCAAGTGCACCGGTCGTGGTTACGGACGAGAATTTCGAAGAGACGATCAAGAAGTATCCGAACGTCGTCGTTGATTGCTGGGCTCCGTGGTGCGGTCCTTGCAGGTCGCTCTCTCCGACGATCGATGCCATGGCCAAGGACTATACCGGGAAAGTCGTCTTCACGAAGCTGAACACTGATGAGAACATCAATGTGGCGAGCAAGTTCAGGATAATGAGCATTCCGACCCTGCTCTATTTCAAGAACGGTTCTTTGGTCGATAAGACCGTTGGCGCTCTCCCAAGACCGATGCTTGAATCACAACTGAAGAAACACTTGGCGTGAGACCAAGACAAAACTCAGGATAACCAACTTCCCCCATTCTTTTTTTATTTCCGACAAATAGCTGCAGCTCCGATGGGATATTTTAAATCCAGAATATCCTCTTGTCAATCCGATCAAGATGGATTTCGAGACCATCGTGGAGTTCGCAGGCGATTTTCCGGGGACGATGCGTTGTCAGAATGGCATGATCGTCGAGTACTCACCACCCGTGGAACTCAACGGAATGAAAGGTCCCATGACGCCTGAGGATGCGTTCATTGGTGCGGCCAATATGTGTTACCAGATAGTCTTCAGATCGATTGCAGCAGGTCTGGGACTCAAAGTGCTCAGCTACAAGTGCAGGGCCGTTGGTGATCTGCAAACCGTCGAGGGCTCCAAGAGGTTCGTCGTGATCACGATGTATCCAGAGATATCATTTGAGCATGGTTCGAACATGGCGAACCTAGAGAAAGCCCTGGAGGCAACCAAGCGGAAATGCCTTGTCACCAATTCGATGTCATGTGAAGTGAGAATCGAACACCGTGTGATCTGAGTCATTGAACGAGGTGAATTCAATGTGCAGAATGATTGGTGGTGTGTTCAGAGACAAGTTCCCGATCGGGGCCCTGAAGGATCTTCAGCATGTGTCTGAGTTAGGGGAAGTGCCAGATAGAGGAACCGAAGAACTCGGTCATAGGGATGGCTGGGGGATTGTCACATTCTCATCTGGGTCTTCGAGACTCTTGGGCAAAAGCGAACGGCCTATGCATTTGGACCCATCGTTCGATGCAGCCCTCGAGGACGTTGCTAAGCTGGAAGGTCCGAACATTCTGATCGCTCATGCTCGTAGAGGTTCCGAAGGCAGTCTGTCATTGGCAAACACGCATCCGTTCATATCTGATGGTATCGTCTTCGCCCATAACGGCACCGTCAAGAAATTCCATCCGAACACCTCGAGGAATCCGTTGGGCCAGACGGACAGCGAGCGGGTGTTCATGACTCTCCTCGACCGCTTGGATGAGAAGAAATCCATGAGGTCCGCCATCGAAACCATGGTGAAGGAGGACGTCAGAGGCCACGAATTCACCGGTCTGATGCTGTTGATATCTGATGGTAAGAGGCTATATGGCTATAGGGGGTACTCGCAGGAAAAGGATTCCTGGTACTATACCATGAATGTCTCGAAATGCCCTGATAATGTGATGGTGTACCAGCAGACGCATATGGGATACGCGGCCCCGATCGACGAGGTCAAGAACGGTGAATTGGTCACGGTGGACCTCGACTTGAATGCTGAGATCATTCACCTCTAGTTCCTCGACTTCCGCGCAGCCAGTCGAATTGCTTCCGTGACACTGTCTCTGGGCATGATGGTTGCTATCGGGACATCTACGACCTTCTCTATCGTGTAGCTTACTATGGGCGCACAAACGACGGCTATCGCACCATCTCTCTCCGCCCTTATCGCAGCGACGATCGCATCCTCCACAGTCGATGCTGGATACTCTCTGACCCTAACACTTCCATTGCCTATCTGCACGGAACGTTCAACGACCTCTTCCAGTACGTGCCTCGCGGCTATGACTGCGATGAATTTCCCCGCCTTTCTGCCATCTGCTTCTCTGACAGTTGATAATATCCGCCTGAGGACATCCAGGCTCGGTGCACGGTCCTCGTTGACGATCTTGTAGATTGTGCTTGGAGATACCCCTGCTCGCCTTGAGAACTCCTGAACTGTCAAGCCGATAACTTCCAGTACCTCGGCCAATTCTTTTCTGAGCGCATCGTCCGACTGCATGGATGCGGACAGCAGTCTCCTGTAATTGTCCATGTATTGTCCTAAGTGTAGTAATATCTCGGTCAATATTTATACAATTGTATCATCTATGTGGTACAATGGTGGGAAATGATTAATATCTGACCATCAATCTCATCACAGGGACGATACTATGGATAGGAGAGTCATAATCGCCATAACGATCGCAGCGATAGTGGTGATCGGGATAGTCGGAGCGACCCTGCTCCTCAGCAAGAATGCATCAGGATCGGTCTACTACATCACCCTGGCTCCAAGCAATATGAATGCTGCTTTGGTATCTGGGCAGATCGACGCATACATCGCCTGGGAGCCATATGTTTCCGATTCGGTCGTCGGTGGTGCGGGCGAGATACTGCTCCTGTCTGAGGACATGATGCCCAATCATCCTTGTTGTATCATCGCAGTGTCGAATGATTTCCTTGGATCGACAGATGGCATCGGACTATCCGAGCGTTTCCTGAAAGCCCACATGGACGCGACGGACTGGATGGTCGACGCCTTGCAGGATCCTGAGGGCGAGAATTACACTCTGCTCGTCACCCTGGCGATGGATTTCACATTGAGGAGCGAATCGGTCGTCAAAGCTGCATTGGATCATATGATCTATGGTTATGCGATGGGGACGACTTTCACATCAGCACTCGAGGAGTTCACTCAGATGTACATAGATACCAACATGACGACTGATGCCGCCCTTGAGGAGCAGGGCTACTCTTCCGTGAGCGACTTCGTGAACGAATATGTCGACCAATCATTGCTAGAAGGCGCAGCTGACATCGAACCGAGCTCAACCATCCTGAATCCCGACTCGCCGATCAGACTCGGATTCCTGAACGGTGATCTGCACCAGCTCGCGCAATTCGTTGCCAAGGATATGCGCATAATGGGCGACCAGACGATGTTCGAGATGTATGGGGTCAATGTGGTCAATGCGATCGGCGCACCATTTGCCAACGGCGGCGCTGTGATGACTCAGTTCGCAGCCGGCAACGTGGATATTGGCTACCTCGGCGCTCCACCTGCGTTGCTTCAACACCTGAATGCGGGTGTCGATGTCACGATCATCTCACAGGCGAACAGTGAGGGGAGCGGGCTAGTGGTCAGAGCGGATTCAGGGATAACAACCGTCGCAGACTTGGTCAACAAGACCGTCGCCACTCCTGGCGAATCTTCAATACAGTTCCTTCTCCTGAAGATCACTTTGCAGAAGGCGGGCTTGGGTCTTGCGCTCAAGACCTGATTCCCAAATCTCTATCTCCGTGCACTGCATCACGCTAGAAATGGGGGGCCATATGGGGAATATCCTGTCGCAGATGACGAACCTACTCCGCGATAATGGGAGAACGATAGTCCTAGGACTCCTGTCGATCTGCGTATTTATCCTCAGCTGGCATGCATGCGCTTGGTATCTCGACTATACTGGGTCAGGCTACGCAGAGTACATACCCTATCCATCGGTTGTCGGCGAAGCGTTCATCGATTCCTTCGTGACTAAGGATTCATCGACCCAACTATACATGCACGACCACATCATTTCGAGTCTTAAGCGCATCGTCCTTGGATTCGGGCTCGCCCTGGTGATTGCTCTTCCCGCAGGTTTGCTGATGGGGGCGATGAAGGGTGCTGAAGCCATCGGCAAGCCGATAGTGGAGATGTTCAGACCCATTCCTCCGCTCGCCTGGATTCCACTGTTCATCCTCGTATTCGGCATAATATGGGGGCCGATTTGGATCGTCTTCCTGGGCATATTCTTCCCGATACTACTCAACGTCGTGTTCGGTGTGAAGAGCGTCGATACAGTGCTCATCGATGCTGCGAAGACGCTCGGTGCTGGAAGGATAGACATATTCTCCAAGGTCATCCTTCCATTCGCATTGCCCTATCTCATGACGGGTATCAAGGTCGGTTTGGGCATCGGATGGATGTGCATCGTGGCCGCTGAAATGCTGGGCGCCGTTGGCGGAGGCGTAGGCTATTACATCTATGCGTCATCAAACGCTAACAACTACGAATACATGTATGCGGGAATGGTGGTCATCGGCATACTCGGTGTTCTGACGACTGGCATCGCTGGACAACTCGAAAGGAGGGTTTACAGATGGATGGGCATGAAGTGAATATCTCGCTGAAGGACCTCTCCAAGGAATTCTCAAAGGACAAGAATCGAGTCGTCGCGGTCTCCAACTTCAACCTCGAAGTGGATGAAGGCGAGTTCGTATGCCTGCTCGGACCATCGGGTTGTGGAAAGACTACCGTCCTCAGGATTGTGGCGGGCCTCGAGTCAAAGACTTCCGGAAATGTGCGGATAAACAACAAGGAAGTCAAGAACGCCGGGCCAGATCGCGGCATGGTGTTCCAGGAATTCGCTCTGTTTCCATGGAGGAGCGCCAGGAAGAACATCGAGTTCGGACTGGAAGTGAAGGGCGTTCCGGAAGAGAAGAGGAAGGAGATATCCACGCGTCTTCTGGACCTCGTAGGTCTCAATGGCTTCGAGGACGCTCACCCCAAACAGTTATCCGGTGGCATGAAACAACGTGTGGCGATAGCCCGCGCACTGGCTAACGATCCCGATGTGCTTCTGATGGACGAACCATTTGGGTCGCTCGACGCCCAAACCAGGAACCTGATGCAAAAGGAACTGCTCAGGATATGGCTCGCCGAAAAGAAGACAGTGCTATTCGTGACCCACTCTGTTGATGAAGCGGTTTACCTGGCCGACAAGATCGTGGTCATGACTGCAAGGCCTGGGACCGTGAAGAAGATCATCCCGATAACCATCCCTCGTCCGAGGGACCGCACTGATTCCAAATTCATCGAGATACGGGGTCACGTCCTTACCGAACTCGAAACTGAATTCGAAAAGGCCAGGATGAAAGAGTTATCTCCTGAATGATTCCTGTTTCATGGCGCCCACGTTCCGTTATTTCATCGTGGATTGGACGAATGATGATCTGAAGAACCAATGTCATCCTGCCCATTGGCACCCATCTCCTCCGATACCCGTTCAACGGTATAGCACATGGATTAAGTATTATCCATGCGATTCATACTGACATGAGCTTCGAGCTAAATGTCGTCAGCAACACTCCCCTGACCCCGCTGAGTGACATTGACGAGGTCGCCATTCTATTCCTGAACCAGATCGGATACTTTCCGAAGGGCTACGACCCTAAGACAGATGTCACGGACATCCGAGACAGTGTCCCATATCGCCTGGTCGTGGAGTATTTCCTCGGTCGTATGGACAAGGCATGGGTCGTCGAGGATCTGGCGGTCGCATTGGAGACGACCAAGGCGACGGTGTATCGCCATATAAACAAGCTGAAAGGATTCGATCTACTCGAGGAGATCAATGTCGACCAGCCAGATGGGTCTAAGAAGAAGGGCTACCGTATGAGGTATGGCAACTTGAGCAAGGCTTGGAATTTCACAGAAGCCCATGTCCAAGTCGCCATGGAGAACTATCGCAAGACGATAGATCATCTACAGGAGCTCCAGATCAAGAAGGGTGACAAGCATGGCAAAAAAAGATGAAGCGATCGTGTTGACTCCGGGATCATTGTACAGAATAAAGAGCCTCGAATCAAGGGAGAAGCCATTGGAGACCACCGGCGTGTTCAAGGGATACGCCGCCCTCGCGCATGACACTGCTTTGGTCATGGAGGTAGAGAAGATCTCTGGCGAGAGCAAGGAGAAGTTCATGAGGCTGATCCCATCGCACATGGTCATTTCCATAGATGTCCTGAAAGCCGAGAAGGAAGAAGAAGTCAAAGATAAGGACAGCAACGCGGTCTACTTCGGGTGACTCTGAAGTTCATGATAGTCAAATTGAACCAGTTCGAGACCAAGATTGTTAAGATCCTTCAGGATTGGTATCCTATCACTGTAGAGGAGATGCGGGACGAGCTCCGAATGCGCCCGGACACGCTGGACCGCAATCTCAAATCACTGGTTCTCAAAGGCGTCATATCACTGGATCATCTTCCTGATAAGACGTACATCAGGCTTCTGATGTCGGATGTGCATATAGCTCCCAAGGGCAAGAGGCCCAAGACCGGAGACGACCCTTCCGACATCCATGAGGATATGATGTTCCTTTGATGGGGACTCTGCCCATCATCCGATAAATAGATATGATGACTCCGTTGTGAAGATTGACGTGGACTATTACGAGGATTTCATAGAGGCGATAATCTCAGGAGCGGTCAGCGACCGCAAAGGCATAATGAAGCTGAAGACTGAGCTCTGCAAGCTTCATGGCCTCTCAAGGGTCCCTACCAATCACGAGATTCTGGAACATGTTCCGGATGAACTAAGGGGCATGGCGGAGCCGCTTCTCAAGAACAAACCCGTCAGAACCCTCAGCGGCGTCGCCCCAGTTGCGGTAATGACCAGTCCCTTCGACTGTCCGCACGGGCGATGTTCCTACTGTCCCGGCGGAGTCTCCAATAACAGCCCTCAATCCTACACTGGCAGGGAGCCCGCTGCACTCAGGGCAACGATGAACGAATTCGATCCTTTCAGGCAGACTGAGGCCAGGTTGAAGCAGTTCAAGGCGATAGGCCACCATACCGACAAGGTCGATCTCATAATCATGGGTGGCACCTTCACATCCCGACCACCTGAGTATCAGGAATGGTTCGTCAAACGGTGCTTCGATGCCATGAACGGTTGCGATTCCGATGATATCATGGCATCCCATGAGTTGAACGAGACCGCCGAATCTAGATGTGTCGGTCTCACCGTTGAGACCCGGCCGGATTGGTTCAACAAGGAACAGTTGAGCCGGTCCATGCACTTCGGTGCAACCAAGGTCGAATTCGGCGTTCAGATCCTCGATGATGATGTGTTGACCGGGGTCAAGAGAGGCCACGGCGTTCGCGAGGTCGTCGATGCCACGGAAAGGGCGAGGAACGCAGGTCTCAAGATATGCTATCACATGATGCCTGGCCTTCCTGGAAGCACCTTCGAGAAGGACCTCGAATCATTCAAGCGTTTGTTCAAAGACGATAGGTTCAGACCGGATATGCTGAAGATCTACCCGACTCTGGTCGTCAAAGGGACAGACCTGTATGAGCTCTGGACTGCGGGTGGATATTCGCCGTTTTCGGTAGAGGATGGTACAAGGATGCTATCCGAAGTGAAGAAGCAGATCCCTCCATGGGTGAGGATCCTGAGGATTCAACGAGACATACCCGTCCAGCTGATAGAGGCCGGGATAAGGAAGAGCCATCTCAGAGAACTCGTTCACGAGAGACTCGCCTCGGAAGATTCGCGGTGTCGTTGTATCAGATGTCGAGAGATAGGCCACGTCAACATGCGAGGGAAGGGGAAGGCTACCACCGACGACACTCCAGAACTCAGAATGATCGAATATTCCGCGTCGCGAGGCAAGGAGCTCTTCATATCATATGAGCTGCCATCCATGGATGCTCTGATCGGCTATGCCCGGCTGAGATTTCCATCCGACGGATCTGGTAATCATGCCCTCGTTAGAGAACTCCATGTCTATGGCCAGATGGTGCCCATCGGTATGGGGTCGGGAGGTCAATGGCAGCACAGAGGGTTGGGCGAGAGCCTTCTTCGAGAATGTGAGATGATCGCATCTGGAAGCGGGTATGACGAGCTGTTTGTAACGAGCGGAGTCGGTGCCAGAGGATATTACAGAGGGCTCGGATACGATCGAAAAGGGCATTATATGTCTAAGCCATTGTGCTGAATGCAGATGAATACGAGAACGTTATGATTATATCACCGGACCCGTATCGCATAACGAGGAGGTAATGCGTGGCTTGTCTCAGATGTGGTTGCATGTTCGAGGAGGGGCCGCTCCTCTGTGATGCATGCGCCGACGCATCTTTCGAAGACCCTCGGTTCTTTCTGAACCCATCATTAATTGGCCGGAGCGTTTTTCAGAGGATGCGCTCGGAAGGGTCTGCCACAATGCTTCTCGGCCCCACTTCTTGTTCAGACACGATGTGTATCCCGTCAGTCGATTTGCAGAAGATGGTTTCGGAGACAGGTGTCGACGGCATGACTCCGGAGGAGCTCAAAGGGTTCTACGAACAATGCAACACGATACTGGCACATCTAGGCGTTCCTCTCAAATTCGACCTGCCTTTCATATTGATCACTGAGGATGCTGCGCAGACCATAACCACCATAATAAGGAAAGTGGAGCAGGCGGAGCAACACTATCCCAACGAGGGCATGAGTGACTTGTACTTGCGAATGGGTCTCGTCTACTGGTACGCTTTTCATGGGATATTGATGAGGACGGCGTCCAAAGATTGGACCAATGCGAAGAAGAAGCTGCTCCGGTCGAGAGCGAGGGATTACATGGCCCGGGTCACCCAGACCGACGACCTCAGCTCAATAGCGACCTACAACATGGGTATGCTGGCGGTCGATGCTGGGGACTGGGCAGACGCTGAGATGCATCTCTCAAACGCCCTCAAGCATTTCCCCAACGATAGGAAGATCATCGAATCCCTGGCCAAGTCTCAACTCGAACTAGGGAACCCGATGGATGCCATGGCACGGATAGACGATGCTTTGGCTCTGGAGGAGACTCAGAGGCTATGGGTCCTTAAAGGCCGGGTCCTTAAGGACCTGAACAAGCCCCAGGAGGCGCTCGATTGCTTCAGCAGATCGCTTTCTCTGGACTCAAGATTCATCGAAGCTTACGATCACATCATCGTCGTTCTGCACGAGTTGGGCAGGACCGAGGACGCTTCAGTGGCCGAGCGTCAGAGAGCCATGGCGAGGACGCCGGACCTGGACCAGAAAGTGACGGATCTGATCAGCGAATTGAAGAAGGCATCTGCCGAGACAACGGTGGGCGCGCCTCCGAGACATTTCATACACATCGCAGAGGAACCCAAAGTGGAGGTCCAAGTCGAATCCTATCCTGCCGAGCTTGCCCGGGAAGCGCTCAGATCGGGGAACTACGATTCCGCGATACAGATGGCCGAGCACATCCTTCGGGAGGAGCCCGGTTCTGTGGATGCACAATTGACACTGATCGAATCTCTTGTGAAGACAAATGATCTGGCCCGAGCAGACCATGTCGCGCACACCTTCTACGAGAACAACAGAAGCGACCCTCGTTCCTGGTATTGGCGGGGCGTATTGGCTGAGAATGAGGGTAAATGGGGAGCTTCTGTTCAGTACTTCAGCAAGGCTGTATCACTCGATCCGAAGCAAATCGACGCATGGGTGTTGATGGGTGACGCGCTGCTCAAGAACTGCAAGGTCAGCGGTGCCGACGAGAGCTACTCCAGGGCGCTGCAGATCAATGGCAACTATCCCCGAGCCTGGCTCGGAAAGGCCAAGGCGATGCGCGAGCTGGGCCGTTGGGGGGCCGCGATCCAATGCCTGGATAAGTATAACATGCTGGAGCCGCGCGATAAGGATTCATGGCTGTTGAAAGCAGACATCCTGTTCGAGAAGGAAAAGCATCGCAGGGCGGTGGAGGCATACGACAGGTTCCTGGAACTTGACCAAGACGATTCCCACGCTCTCGGCAGAAAGGGGATTGCATTGAACGCCATCGGTATGCAGGACGAGGCACGCAAGTGTCTCGAGGAGGCCGTGAGGCTGGATTCGACTAACAGGGAAGCTGCGAAATGGCTGAAAACCCTGGGCGGAGGGGATGAGTGATGGTCGAATTAGATAAGATCCTTGACGAGCGCTCAGATGACCGGATCATCGGCGCGGTCCTCAACCTCCCTGACCAGGAGTTCAGCAACTTGGTGGAGAAGGTACTTGGATATCTGGAGCTGAAGATGTCCCGGAGTCGACTCAGGGAGACTTTCGTGATCGCGGATTGCATCCACCGATCCGACGACGCCAGATATGCTATCCTGTTCTCAAGGCGGGAGCAGCCGTTGGGAAGAGGCGATGTCGAGAGTCTGATCTCGTACATGGAGAAGACCGGGGCGTCATCCGCCCTAGTGTTTACAACTGCTTCCATTCTTGACGAGGCTGTCGAGCTCATGTGTGAGCATTCAATCGGCTTCGCGGACGGAAAGAAACTCATTGCCATCCTCCGCAGATTCGACCTGGACAAGGAGGTCCTACGGATCACGTCCATGATACCCGAAGTGGTCGTGGCCGAACACCCAGCTATCTCCGGAGAAAGGCTCGAGGATGCGATGAAGGCGGGATACGATGCCCTTGCGAGCAAGGATTTCATGCGCGCTCTTGAGGCGTTCGATCTCGCCATATTGGTCGATGAGAACTACGACGTGCCCTGGCGACTCAAGGGAGTGGCCCTGGATGAGATGGGATACCACGAGCAGGCGCTCGAGTGTTATAAGCACGCTCTCGAACTCCTGCCAGAGAGCGATGATACATGGTTCGCTCTCGGCAACTGTTTCTTCGCACTTTCCAGATACACCGAGGAGATAATGTGCTATGACAAGGCCCTCTTCTACAACCCTATGATGCAGAAGGCCTTGATCAACAAGGGGTCCACCCTGCACAGACTAGGACGATACCAGGAGGCACTGCTCACATACGACAAGGTGCTCAAGATCAACTATCGCCTGGAGAAGGTCCATAACAATAAGGGGGCCACTCTTCACGCGCTCAACAGGCAGATGGAAGCTCTGGAATCTTACGATCGTGCGATAGAGCTCAAGCATGATTATGTCGAGGCATGGATGAACAAAGGCAACCTGCTGTACATGATAGGACGATACGAGGAAGCCCTCGAATCATTCACCCAAGTCACGAGATTCCGGCCGGAGTACCCCAAGGGCTGGTATCTCCGAGGGATGGTCTCCAAGAAGCTCGGCAAGGTCACACAGGCCAACTCTGTATTCGAGCAGGCCCTTCAGCTCGATCCGGACTATGTCGATGCAAGGAAGGCCCTCGGGGAAGTGAAACAGATGATCACTGAGCAGTTCGTCGAAGTGCCCAGGATCGCTGAAGACATCTTCTTGACTGCTCCAGATGCCCCTGCCAAGGCCGAACCCGAGACACCCACACCGGTCATGGCCGAGGACGTGGTCGTTCGTGTCCAGGAACCCACGGTCGAACAGCTTGCGGACGAGCTCTACGGCGACCGTGCCCAGCTCCTCCTGCTTCTTGGCAGGCATGATGAAGCGTTCGAATTCCTGGGCAAGTCCCTAAGGTTGGAGGGCGAGGACCCGAGCCTGCTCACCGCCGCTGGGAACGTCCTCTTCCGACAGGGAAAGATCGAGGCGGCGATAAGATCATACGAACACGCCTTATCGATCGACGGGTCACATGTCCCTGCCTTGATGAATCTGCACAATGCGCTGATGGAGATGGGCGAATGGGAGAAGGCCCACGGACTCGGTGAGGCGCTTCGGGACTCTTCCGCGGGATGGCAGGGCCACGCATTGGCGGCCATCGAAGCCCGTCACAGGGGCGACTCTGCAGGAGCGACAGAGGAAATCGATGATGCCCTTGCCACTGAGAACCTCGCGATGCTGCTCAACTATCGCGGCCTGACCAAACTAGAATGTGATGATCTGGACGGCGCTGCCGAAGCGTTCGAGCGTGCCGTCGCGTTGCCTTTGGATAGGTCGGAGGCGTGCAACAACCTGGGAGTCGTCATATTGAAGAAGGGCGAATTCGAGAAGGCGAGTCTAGAGGTTGACCGGGCCATAAGGCACAGGAAGAACGATCCGGCTGCTTGGAACAACAGGGGTTGCATACTCTACAAGAGGGACAGGATGAGGGAGGCGATCGCATGCTTCGACGAATCATTGCTCATAGCCCCTTCTACTGTCGCGATGACGAACAAAGGGTTCGTGCAGTTGACATTGGACATGCTTCCGGAGGCCCTCAGCTCGTTCGAGCAATCGATCAGACTGGCCGAGACTCCTGAAGGATACAATAACAAAGGTATCGTGCTCATGCGCATGTCCAAGATGGACGACGCCCGGGTCTCCCTGAAGGACGCGTTGAGGTTGGCTCCAAAGTTCGGAGACGCATCCTCGAACCTCAAGAGAGCTGAGTCGGCACCACCTGGGCTGGGCAACACACCAACCGCGACCGAGGATCCAATCAGATCTCCGCGGCTGGAAGTCGTCGGAGGTAACGATGCATCTTCTCTGGACATGGATGAGCTGACACCGAAGAACCTCCGAAAGAAGCGCAAAGCCGAATTGGAGGCCATATGCGACGCGTTCGGGGTAAGCGCCAGAGGGACCAAGTCCGAACTGGTATCGCGTATCCTGCGCTCGAAGAGGCAGGCTCCGAAGAAGTGACTTCAGCGCCTCCGCTGAACCTTCAAGATCCTCTCAGCCGACTCCACCGATCAGAAATCGCTCACGCGATGTTCATCACGACGACATCGCGGACAGCTTTCATCTCGCTGAACGGAAGCACGAGTCTTCCCTGGGCATCGGTCTTGAACAATCTCGGTTCGATCTCCTCAGCAGGGATCACGAGAACATTCTGAAGCTCACCAGTCTTCGTGTCTATCATAAAGTTCTCAATCATGCCGAGTATCTGGCCGTCGTTTGTCATTACCGTTTTGCCCTTAAGCTCGGTTATGAATTTGCGCATCTGCATCCCATCTCCGACTATCTGTAGTAGCCAAGCCCATTATCATCTTTGCGCTTCTTAGAGATTGCGGTCTTCATTTCCTGGACCTGCGACTCATAGAACTTGACCGTCTCTGGGCTGGTCGACGCCCTAACCCTGCTCAACGCCTTCTCGAAGTGTTCGAAGCGGACTTTGTCCGCTTTCTTGTTATCCCGGAGCGCAATGAGTGCCGCTTCCCTGCAGAGGTTCTCGATGTCCGCGCCTACGAAACCTTCCAAACGCTTCGCGAGCGGGGCCAGGTCGACGCCCTCGAGAGGCATCTTCTTCGTATGGACATCGAGGATCTTTCTCCGAGCCTTTTCATCCGGTATCGGGATCAGGAGCAGTTTGTCGAACCTGCCCGGCCTCAGGAGCGCGGGGTCAATCATGTCCGGTCGGTTTGTCGCTCCCACGACGAAGACGTTCTCCATATCTTCCAGCCCGTCCATGGATGTGAGCAGTTGGTTCACGATTCTCTCAGTGGCTCCCGAATCATTATGGCTTCCTCTCCTCGGAGCGATCGCATCGATCTCGTCGAAGAAGATGATGCTCGGCGAGACCTGCTTCGCCTTCTTGAATATCATCCTCACGGCCTTTTCGCTCTCACCGACCCATTTGGACATGACTTCTGGGCCTTTTATGGATATGAAATTCGTGTTAGACATGTTCGCAATCGCACGTGCGATCAGAGTCTTTCCGGTCCCCGGAGCACCGAACAGCAGCACCCCTTTCGGCGGTCTGATGCCCAGTCTCTTGAATGACTCAGGATCTTCGATGGGCAGCTCTATGGCCTCGTGCAGCTCCTTCTTCACATTATCAAGTCCCCCGACATCCTCCCAAGTGACGTTCGGTACCTCGATCAACACTTCGCGCATGGCACTGGGCTCGATGTCGCGTTTGGCATCCGCGAAATCCTGCCCCGTTACCTTCATCTTCTCTAGTATTTCTGCGGGAATAGGCTTTCCCAGATCGATATCGGGAAGGTATCTCCGCAGAGATCGCATGGCAGCTTCGCGAGCAAGTGCGGCCAAGTCTGCGCCTGCAAATCCATGGGTCATCTCTCCGATGTGATCCAGATTGACAGTCTCATCGATTGGCATTCCTCTTGTATGGATCTGCATTATCTCCTGACGTCCAGCGGTTGAAGGTACCCCGATCTCGATCTCTCTGTCGAACCTCCCTGGCCTTCTCAGGGCAGGGTCGATAGCTTCCTCCCTGTTTGTCGCCGCGATAACTATGACATTGCCCCTGCTCGTGAGCCCATCCATCAAGGTGAGGAGCTGAGCGACGACTCTCCTCTCGACCTCTCCTTGGACCTCGTCCCTCCTAGGGGCGATCGAATCCAGCTCGTCGATGAAGATCACGGATGGGGCGTTCTTCTCCGCCTCAGCGAATATCTCTCTGAGTTTCTCTTCGCTCTGGCCATAGAATTTGGACATTATCTCCGGCCCCTGTATCGAGAAGAAATTGGCCCCCGCCTCATTCGCCACGGCTCTTGCGATCAATGTCTTGCCCGTGCCTGGCGGTCCATAGAGAAGCACTCCTTTCGGAGGGTCGATGCCCAGCCTCGTGAATATCTCTGGGTGTTTCAGCGGGAGCTCGATCATCTCCCGGATCCTCTCCAATTCCCCTTCCAACCCTCCTATGTCCTCATAGGTGACAGAGGGGCGGGCAAGGTCGGTGATCTCTATCGGCTCGGTTTTCACAGACAGTTCCGTCTGCTCGGTCACTTGGACTATCCCATTGGGTGCCGTAGATGCGACCATGAACGGGAGAAACCCCCCCATCAGAGCGATGTTGGGAATGATGATCTCATCACCCTTGATCACGGCCCGATTGAGCAGCCCCTTCTTGAACAATCCCTCGACACCTTGACCGAATCTGACGCGCTTTCCGTGAGGTATCTTGGGAGCGACCACTATCTTCTGGGCCGGCTGAGCATCGGCTTTCTGCACAACGACGTTCTCGCCTATTGATACCGCAGCGTTCCCTCGTATCATGCCATCGATTCTGATGATCCCTTTGCCCTCGTCCTCATGAGCCGCTCTGAACACCTTCGCCGCCGTCCTCTTCTTGCCGACGATCTCGATGATTTCACCAACATCAACTGAGAGATCCTTCCTTGTCGAGGTGTCTATTCGAGCTCTTCCGAGGCCCACTTCGGATTGGTGATGCGCTCTCGCGACCCGAAGGGTGATCCCATCCGCTTGCTTCTTCACCATCTACCGGCAAATCCCTTCCTAGCTCAAAAAAGGTTTGGCTCCGAGCGACTTAATGCGTTTTCGCCGGCGCGCCTCTCGATAAACTCGATTTTCGACGTTTGAACGATGGCATTCTCTGACATCTGTGCTTTGCTCATGAACCAGCGTTTATGGGCGCTTTTCAGAGCCATTAGGTGTTGCTCAGAAAGCCTTAAAATAGGTCCAATCATTCAAACAGGTGCGAGGCTCAAGGATGTACGAGGTACGATTCCATGGCCGTGGTGGCCAGGGCGCTGTCATGGCTGCGCAAGCACTCGCGAGCGCCGCTCACCAGGAAAGCGGATATGCAACTGCATTCCCATTTTTCGGAGCTGAAAGAAGGGGTGCCCCGGTGCTCGCGTTTACGAGAATTGATAAGACCCGGATTTACAGGAAGACACAGGTTCAAGAACCCGACTTCGTCGTCGTTCTCGACGAATCATTGATCGACTCGGTCAACGTGGTCGAAGGCCTGAAAGCGGGTGGCATCGTGATAGTGAACACTGCCAGGATGCCTGAAGAGGTCGATGTGGGTATCGATGTCAAGATGGCCACTATCGATGCCACGTCTGTCGCGTTGGAAGTATTGAAACAGCCCGCGACGAACTCATCGATCCTGGGTGCTTTGTCGAAAGCGACAGGCCTTGTCTCGATCAAATCCATCGAGAAGGGGATCATGCAGGTGTTCGGTGACAGGCTCGGCCCGAAAATCGGTGAGAAGAACGCTAAGGCTGCCAGGGTCGCCTATGAGCGCACCATCGTGGGCGAATCGCACGGTCACAGGCCTCTGACTGCCGCTAAGAAGTGGCTCCCCGATGTCAATGAACTGCCACTGGGCGCCGCTGGCATCTTGAAGAAGACTGAAGCGGGCATGGTAGGTCCAGGTTCGTTCACAGAGAACAAAACTGGTAGCTGGAAGGTTTTCAGGCCAGAGTATGATATCGAAAAGTGCACCATGTGCAACTTCTGCTGGTTCTACTGCCCCGAGGGATGCATATACAGAAAGGGCGAGAAGATGGAATTTGACATGGATTACTGCAAGGGCTGCGGGATATGCGCCAACGAGTGCCCCGTTGAAGCCATAAAGATGGTGAGGTGAAGGAGCATGGTTCACAAGATTGTCACGGGTAACTATGCAGCCGCGTACGGTGCTATGAGGAGCAGAGTCAGAACGGTGGCCGCATATCCGATCACTCCTCAGACGTTCATAGTCGAGCACTTGTCCGAGTTCATCAACAACGGTGAGTTGGACTCAGAATACATCGAAGTGGAGAGCGAACACTCGGCCATGAGTGCATGCGTCTCTGCGAGCGCGACCGGCGTTCGCACATTCACTGCGACTTCTTCCCAAGGGTTGGCGTTGATGCACGAGATTCTGCCCATCGCGAGCGGGCTGAGATTGCCTATCGTGATGTCAGTCGTCAACCGTGCGATCGCTGCCCCGATTAACATATGGGTGGAGCACAACGATATCATGCCCGAGCGGGATTCCGGCTGGCTGCAGGTCTTCTGCGACCACAATCAGGAAGTCCAGGACATGATCCTGCAAGCATTCAGAATTGCCGAGGACAAGCGCGTCGCGCTACCGGTGGCTGTCTGTCTGGACGCGTTCATCCTATCGCATACGGTAGAGCCAGTCGATCTGATGTGTCAGGAGGATGCCGATAGGTTCCTCCCGAAATACAGTCCGCCAAGCCCGATACTCGATCCCAACGATCCGACGGCCGTCGGTGTATTCGTTCCACCGGAATACATGATGGAGTGCCGGTGGCAGATGGACAATGCGATGCGCCAGGCACCAAAGGTGATCGAGGAGGTCAACAAGGCGTTCGCCAAGGAGTTCGGCAGGGATTACGGCGGGATGATTGATCCGTACATGTGTGATGATGCCGACGTGGTTCTGATCACTCTGGGCACTGTTGGGTCCACGACTCACGAGGTCGTGGATATTATGCGCGCAGAGGGCAAGAAAGTGGGCATGGTCAAGCTCAGGTTCTGGAGGCCATACCCTACGGCACAGTTGCGAAAGATCGCGGAGAAGGTGAAAGCCGTCGGAGTCTTCGACCGTGCGATTTCATACGGAGTCGCTGGACCATCATTCATAGAGTTCAGAAACGCCACATATGGTCTCGATGTGCCAACGATGAACGTCATCGGTGGTCTCGGTGGCAACGATGTGTCTCTGGCCGATATCCGTTCGATATTCGATAAACTGCTGGAGATCGCAAAGACCGGAGTGGTCAAGAAGGAGATCGTCTGGCTCAACACAAGGGGGGTGGAGTGATGAAACTCAAGGAACTTCCAGATGAAGAACTGTTCACTCGGGGACACACCGCATGCGCTGGTTGCGGAGGCGCAGTGGCCGTCAGGAACCTGATGAAGATACTCGGGAAGAACACCGTTGTCGTCAACCCCGCATGTTGCCTGCTCATTTTCGGAGCGACATACCCTAACATCGCCTGGAAGGTCCCGTTCCACCATGTCGCATTCGAGAACACAGCGGCATGCGCGACAGGTATAAAGCGCGCCCTGAAAGCGCGTGGGATGGATGACACCCTCGTGATGGGTATCGCCGGTGACGGCGGAACTGCGGATATCGGGATGCAGGCGTTGTCAGGTGCTGCCGAGAGGAACGAGGACATACTCTATGTGATGTACGATAACGAAGCGTACATGAACACTGGTATCCAGAGGTCAAGCTCGACTCCTTTTGGTGCTTGGACGACGACGACGCCGGTCGGGTCTGTCAAGTCTGGGAAGGAGAATTTCAAGAAGGACATGCCGCAGATAATGATGGCACACAATGTGCCATATGTCGCGACCGCGTCCATAGGTCATATCCAGGACTTCATCAACAAGTTCGAGAAGGCCAAGAAGATCAAGGGATTCAGATACATCCAGATCTTTACCCCGTGTCCAACCGGATGGAGGCACGACACGGCAAAGACGATCGAGATGTGCAAGCTCGCGGTCGATACTGGCATGTGGACGCTCTACGAGTCGGAGAACGGCAAGGTCACCATAAACCGTAAGCCGAAGATGACTCCGGTGACCGAATACCTGAAGCCACAGGGAAGGTTCAGACACCTGACCGAGGACGACATCAAGAAGATTCAGGATTGGGTCAATAAGAAATGGGCGGCTGACGAGAAGTACGCCCAGTGCAAACAGTGAGGATTTCGAGCACCCTCACTATCCCTTCGTTTTCCTCATCAAAACCATTTGCGTTTCGTTTTTCCCGCCTCTGATCGGGCAGGGTGATTCTTCAAAGACGCTTGCACATCTCGGTCTGTTTCAGGGTCACATGGAAATCGAACTTGTCCAGCAATCGTTGCACTGGCAGCTCGTCATTGACGTTGTATAGGCCGGTCGTGAACACTCCCATCTCGAAGAGCCTGTTCAGGGCGAACTTCATGAGCGCGGTCCCTATTCCTTGACCGCGTTTTTCCGGGACGACACCGAGGTATGGAATGAATCCGCTGTTCTCGACTCTTCGGACAATGACGAATCCGCCCTTGACCCTGTAGCATTCGGAATTTCTGGCAGTCATCATGAGGCCGTGGATTTTTCTCCTCTGCCAGCAACTATTCTCATATGATCTGTCATGGAGGTCCATGAGGTCCTGAAGCGTTGCCTTCTCGGGCGCTATCCCGAAACCCGAGGACTGCTGGGGTTTGCCATCGGCGCATAGATAGACATTGCTCTGATGGTATCCCATCGACCTGTAGAGCTCCTCTGCCTTCTCATTTCCCTGGATCACTTCCAGGCTGATCTCCTTGGCTCCCCTCATACGGGAGAATTCCTCAGCTGCGAGCATCAGTTTCCGACCGAGACCCCTGCGTCTGAATTCTGGGACAACCCCAACTCCACCGACCCATGCTTCCTCTCCGTCGATCACCGGGTTGACATATCCTATTATGCTGCCCTTGTCGACGGCAACCAATACATTCGCAGAGTCTCCTCCGACGGACCTGATGAAGTCCATCCAGAACTCCCTGCTCGACTTCATGGGGACGATGTAGTCCGCGAATATCTCGTTCTGCGCGTCGATTAGTTCGTCCAGCTCTGTTCTGTCCATGTGTCTAATCAATGTACCCTGCAAAGCCATTCGTGTCACTTCTACATGGTCTCTGGTTTCATGTGCGGGAACAGTATGACTTCCTTTATCGAGGGGGCATTCGTCAATATCATTGCGAGTCGATCGACGCCTATGCCGAGCCCTCCTGTCGGCGGGAGACCGTATTCTAGCGCCCGAATGTAATCTGAGTCGATCGGATGTGCCTCCTCGTCCCCTTCCTTACGACGCCTGTCCTGTTCCCTGAATCTCTGTTCCTGTTCCTCTGGATCGTTGAGTTCTGAGAATGCGTTGGCGAATTCCCATCCATTTATGAAGAGTTCGAACCTCTCGACGAGGTCAGGGTTCCCGCGCTTCCGCTTTGCCAACGGGGATACTTCCACAGGATGGTCTATCACGAATGTCGGATTCATCAGGTGTGGCTGTGCCTTCTGGTCGAATATTTCGGCGACGATCTTGCCCATATCCTGACAGTCAGCTATGTCCCTCACGCCGATCTTCATAGCGGCATCTCGAGCCTCTTCGACCGATCCGAACGATGATATGTCGACTCCAGTGTGCTCCTTGACTGCGTCGTGCATCGTTATCCGGAGCCAAGGTTTCGAGAAATCCAGCACTTTATCTCCGTATGGAATCTTGTCTGTTCCCGTTATATGCATCGCAGTGTCGCAGATGAGTGATTCTGTCAGGTCCATTATATCCTCATAGTCTGCATATGCCTGATAGAGCTCAATCGACGTGTATTCCGGATAATGCTGCGCATCTATGTCCTCGTTCCTGAAATTCTTGCCAATCTCATAGACCTTCTCCAGGTTGCCGACTATGCATCTCTTGTGATAGAGCTCAGGGGCTATCCTGAGGTATAGATCCATGTCTAGGTAGTTGTGGTGTGTCACGAAAGGCTTCGCCAGAGCGCCTCCGTAAAGTGGTTGAAGTATCGGCGTCTCGATTTCCAGGAAGTCTCTCTTGTTCAACCACTCCCTAAAGTAGGCGATCATCTTGCTCCTGTTTATGAATCTCTTTCTGACATCATCGTTGATTGCGAGGTCGAGGTATCTCTGTCTGTACCTTGTCTGCACATCCTGCAGCCCGTGAAATTTCTCTGGGAACGGTATTAGCGCTTTCGATAGGACTTCTAGGGTGCTGACCGCGATGGTCACCTCACCCATCTTGGTCCTGAAGACCTTACCTTTTACTCCGATTATGTCGCCGCGATCTAGAGACGTGAAAATGTCCCAGGCATCTTGGCCAATGTCGTTCAGTTTGAAATAGAGCTGTATCTTGCCCTCTCTGTCCACGAGATCAGCAAAGCCCGCCTTTCCATGGACACGGACAGCCATGGCTCTACCTGCAGCCGATATCTCCACGGAGCTTTTCTCCGCGCCAATATCCCCAAACTCCAGCTTCACACCCTCGCTGTCATGGGTGCGAATGAACCTGTACTTCTGGTACGGGTCAAGCCCCTTACTCTTCAGGACTTCGAGCTTGCTCCTCATCTGAGCCCTCAAATCGCTCTCCTGTTCCGCCATCAGGCATCCCTCTCCAAGGGTGCGTTCTCATAGCCGAAGGTCGTACTTAAAAGTAAGCGACCCCCAGTCAGGGTCATTCTCCCGCTCTCGTTCCCACTCGCTCTCATGCAATTCACCTCGGTCGGAGCCCGCAATAAGGAAAGCGAGCTCCGCTACTGCTTCTTGTCTTTTTCCGCCTCTGCGATTGCCACCAGAAGCTCCTCTATCCTGAATGGTTTGAGAAGGAATCCTTTGGCTCCTGCAGCGAGAGCTTCCTTCTCTATATGAAGGTCCGCGCTCCCGAAGAATATTGTCGCGCGGGGGTCCATCTTGAGGATCTCCTGCGTCGCACTGACCCCATCCTTTATGGGCATCCTCTGGTCCATGATTATGACCACAGGTTTCTCCGCCATCTCCTTGTATTTCCTGACGGCCTCCTCGCCGTCCGAAGCGACGGCGACGACGGAATGCCCGTTCGCTTCAAGGATGTCTCGGTACAGGTCGACTATGAACTTCTCATCATCGACGAGGAACACTGTAACTATATTACAACCTCCGACTCCGTGGCATCAATCGCACTCCGAGATGCGCACTTGCCCTATCATCAGGTCCGAAGAGTATCAAGCCAGATGGGGCTGTGTCAATTATCTTGCACGTTATATAATGCTTTTCGTTACGGCGAGAACCCACGAAAGTCATCCGAATGGCATCATTCGATGCCGGTAAACCCTTATATAGTGAACCTTTCAATAGGTCCTGACGAGACCTATGGCAAAGAACAAGAAAGGCGAGGGGTTTCACTCCGCGGCCGGTCTGATCAGATATTTCGATTCCGAGGATGACAAGGCGCTCAAGGTACATCCTTGGCTTGTAGTGGCCCTCTGCATAGCTGCGTCCGCCATAGTCCTGGTGTTCGGGGCGCTATATCCGACATGATTTTCTGTGTTGAACGAGAATACTCTCCATGTTGAGGGGACACGACGCCAGACCAATGAACCAGTTACATTCTCTATGTACATTCATGTGCAGCCAGAGTCTCATTCTCGACGGAACACATAAATATCGTTGCAGTCTTCGAGAATCTGCTCGAGGCGAAAGGACATGGCCACATCAAGAGTCGTGTATGGTAGTCTTCACGCGTGATGACACACGCCCCAGCCAGAACTCAAGACATGGTTTTTACATGAATATATGGCCTAGCTTGAGCTTTCCTTCCGATCGACGAAATAATGGACCCGAGGTGGATTTGGCATGAGTGCACTCAGGATCGCCCTCCCGAACAAGGGAAGATTGAACGGCAGCGCAGTCAGATTGATGAACAGGATCGGTTTCTCGGTCCCGGACTCGAGCAGCAGGACACTGCTAGCCGAATTTAGCAAGGGTAGGTATCAGGTTCTGATGGCACGAGCATTGGATATTCCCGAATTCGTCGAGATGGGAGCTGCCGACCTTGGTATCACCGGCCTCGATATCCTTCTTGAGACGAAGAGGGGTGTGGAGCGGGTGATGGACCTCGACTTCGGGAGATGCCGATTGGTCGTCGCGGTTCCTGACGAATCATCTATTCAGAACGTGTCCGATGTCAAGGATGGAGCCACCGTGGCAACATCCTTCCCAAACCTGACAAAGGAATTCTTCCAGGGCCTCGGGAAGAAGGTCGAGACCGCTGAGGTCTCGGGGGCAACGGAAGTCGCGCCCAGGATAGGCCTGGCGGAGATAATAACGGATCTGACAGAGACCGGGTCGACCTTGAAGTTGAATCACCTGAAGGAGATAGGCGTCGTATTGGAGTCGGTCGCAGTCCTCATAGCGAACCCGAAAGCCATCGAGGAGAAGAAGATCAGGATGGACGAGATCACAAGCGCTATGGCGAGTGTCATGAACGCTTCGAGGAAGCGCTACCTGATGGCCAATGTCCCAAAGGACAAGCTGACCAGCCTCGACACACTTCTGCCAGGTGTCTCCGGACCGACGGTCATGAACATCATAGGTCGGGATGACGTCGTGGCGATACACGCGGTTGCGAACGAGGATGAGGTCAACGGAGTCATCGCGATGCTGAAGGGCATCGGAGCGACAGGTATCCTAGTGATGCCGATAGACAGGATGGTACTGTGATATGCTGAAATACACATTGTCCCGGATGACCTCCAAGGAGTTGCGATCGGTCTTTGAGAGAGAGGATGTGGACCTGACATCCGCCCTTTCATCCGCGATGGATATAATTGACCAAGTTCGTGCGAATGGAGACGAGGCGCTTTTGAGGTTCTCAGGACAATTCGAGGGGTTTCGAGGCGATGCGATGCGGATCCCTGAATCCGAGTTGGTCTCAGCTCAGAGGAGACTTCCCAAACTCCTTCTTCAGGCTATTAAGAGGTCGAAGGCTAGGATCGAGAAGTTCCATTCCAAACAGACAATCCGGCCGTTCGAATACGAGGATGATTGCGGCATCATTGGGCAGCGTGTGGTCCCCCTCGAGCGGGTCGGCGTCTATGTTCCAGGCGGAACCGCAAGCTACGCCTCTTCCATGCTGATGGCGTGTATCCCTGCAAAGATCTCCGGTGTCAAGGAGATAGCAGTGTGTACTCCCGGTAGAAGCGGGAAGGTGGCCGATCCGATCCTTGCAGCTGCGGGAATATGCGGTATAAACGAAGTGTATTCCGTCGGTGGAGCACAAGCGGTGGCCGCTATGGCCTACGGCACTGAGACGATACGACGGGTGCAGAAGATCGTTGGACCTGGCGGCGCATTTGTCACAGCGGCGAAGTTGCTCGTGAGAAATGATTGCGAGATTGATTTCCTTGCCGGGCCCTCTGAGGTGCTGCTGATCGTAGACGATCATGCCGACCCAAGATTCATCGCAATGGAGATGCTGGCACAGCTCGAGCACGACCCTCTAGCTAGGGCAGTGCTGGTGACCGACTCGAAAAAGATGATCGAGTCATCGTCGAGGATCCTTGGCGACCTGATATCGAACGCTGCTCGGAAAGAGATCGTGGATCAGTCATCGTCGTGTGGAGCCATCTTCATCAAGGTCAAGAATGTGAATTCCGCGGTTGAATTCTCCAACAGTTACGCTCCCGAACACTTGGTGATAGATGTCCGGAGTCCAAAGAAGGTTCTGAAATCCATATACAACGCAGGATCGGTATTCCTGGGCCCTTATTCATCGGTCGCATTCGGTGATTACTGCACAGGGACGAATCACATATTGCCAACGAAAGGAGTCGCGGCGATGAAGTCCTCCTTATCGACCTATGATTTCGTCAAGATAGTCCCGTACCAGATGTTGACACGGAAGGGCGCGTCCAAGCTATCTGAGACGGTTCGACTGATGGCGCTATCCGAGGGACTGCCCGCACATGCCGATGCGGCGTGCGCGCGTGCGGGGAAGGTGAGGTGATGACATCGATCGGAGAACTCAGACGGAGGACCCTGGAGACACTCTCCAGGCCGTCCTATTCGATTGCTAAGAAGGACATGGTCCTTCTGAACGACAATGCCAACCTGTTTGGCGTGAATCCCGCCGTGATGGAGGTGGCAGAAGAATTCGACTTTTCAAGGCTATGGGCATACCCCAGCGAGAACTCGGATGCCCTTCGGGATCGTATCGCATCCGAATACGGTCTATCTCCTAATGAAGTGATAGTCGGTAACGGGTCCGATGAATTGTTGGATATCGTATCAAAGACCTTCATCAACCCTGGGGACAGGTTCTGCTCGCCATCGCCGACCTTCGGGATGTACAGGTTCTATGCACGAGTCAATCTTGCTACAATATGCGAGGTGCCCCTCCGACCTGATTTTTCAATGGACGTTGACCGGATTCTCGCTCAGAATGCGAAACTGACAGCGATATGCCAGCCGAACAATCCCACTGCAAACCTCTTCGAAATGGATGCCATCAGGAAGATATTGGCCGAATCCGAGGGCGTGGTCATGGTGGACGAGGCGTATAGCGATTTCAGCGGGACCAGCATGGTCGAAGATATCATGATGAGTCCATCAGCGCTCGACATCCGCACATTCTCGAAGGCATATGGTCTGGCCGGGTTGAGGGCGGGTTTCGCGCTCGCGCGGGAGGAGACGATCAACGAGTTGAGACGGGTTCGGACACCGTTCGGCCTCAATTCATTCACCGAGGCTGTCGCCATCAAGGCCATAGACAATTGTGGTTGGGTGAGATCGATGGCCGAGGAGATGAAGTCTCAGAGGGCTTACCTTGACGGTAAGCTCAGAGCGATGGGTTTCGAGACATACCCTTCCGTATGCAATTTCGTCATAGCAAAATGCCCGGTCGAGGTCACCCCTTTGGTCTCGGCCCTAGGGGATCTAGGGATAGCGATCAGGGACTGCAGTTCGTTCCCGATGATGAAGGATCACATCAGGGTGACCGTAGGGCCCAGGGCTCTCTTGGATCGATTCCTTGAAGCGCTCGATCAACTGGTTACGGTGAGGATCGAATGAGAGTCAGCATAGTGGATTATGGTGTAGGCAACCTTCACAGCATCTCCAAAGGGCTGGAGAGAGCAGGTGCGAGAGTAGAGGTTATCCGTGATTTCTCCAAGCTTCCAGAGGCGGAGTGCATAGTGTTCCCGGGAGTTGGCGCGTTCGGCGCCGCAATGGAGCAACTCCGTCCGGTCAGTGACGAGGTGAGAGGCGCCATATTATCTGGAACCCCTGCGCTGGGTGTGTGTCTGGGTATGCAGATTCTGTTCGATAGGAGCGATGAGTCTGCTGGCTCCGGTCTCTCCATCCTACGAGGCGACGTTCGGAGGCTGAAGGGCGATAGAATACCGCACATGGGCTGGAACGATGTCCAGCACTCCGACGACCCTCTCTTCGATGGCGTTCCTCAGGGAAGTAAATTTTATTATGCGAACTCCTTTGTCTGCCATCCCATGGGGAAAATCGGAATATCAGAGACGCACTACGGTGAGACGTTCGTATCCGCGGTCAGGAATGGGCCACTGTGCGGGGTGCAGTTCCACCCTGAGAAGAGCGGATCGATAGGCCTGAAATTGCTTTCGAATTTCGTCAGGATTGCGGAGGAATCAGCATGATCATAGTGCCTGCGGTCGACATCAAGGGTGGCAAATGCGTGCAACTGGTGGGTGGAAAGCCAGGTACGGAGAGAGTGAGCATAGAAGACGTCGTCGGCGTCGCGAGGAAGTGGCAAGAGCAGGGAGCCGAGATGCTCCATGTCATCGACCTGGACTCCGCACTCGGAACAGGCAACAATGAGAGCCTGATCGAGACGATAGTCGCGGATCTAGCCATCCCTGTCCAAGTCGGTGGAGGCATAAGGACTGATGAAAAGGTGTATCGGCTATTCGAAATCGGGTGCGAGCGCGTGATCATCGGAACAAGAGCTGTCGAAGACCGACAGTTCGTGGAACGCCTAGCGAGCAAATATACCGACGGAATCGTGGTGGCTCTGGACTCTTCCTCAAAGGAGATCCTTATCAGAGGTTGGCAGGAGGGTTCAGGAAAGGTCATGCGCGATGTTGCGAAGGACCTCGAGGATCTACCATTCTGGGGATTCCTCTATACCAACGTGGATGTCGAGGGGAAGCTCCAGGGCATAGATCCGCTCCCGATCAAGAGTCTGATAGAGGCTACGAAGAAGCATGTCATCGTATCGGGGGGTATAACGACCAGAAGCGATCTGGATACCCTCAGGAACATGGGTGTCGATTCCGTGGTCCTGGGTATGTCTATATACACTGGCACGATCGATTTCAAGAAAGTCGTGAGGGAGTTCAGGTGAAGACGGAGGAAACGCAGAGGACTGCTGAGATGTCCCGAAAGACCAGGGAGACAACAATCCTCGTGAAGCTCAGCATAGATGGTTCGGGGGAGTGTAAGTGCATCATTCCAGACGAATTCCTGCGGCACATGGTGGAGACCTTGACCAAGTATTCCGGGGTCGACATGGACATGACCGCTGAGGGCGATATGGAGCACCACCTCGTGGAGGATGTGGCAATCACCCTTGGAAAAGCATATAGGAAGGCCATTGGCGAAGGTGCGGTGAAGCGCATAGCCAGCTCGACGGTTCCCATGGATGAGGCGCTGGTTCAAGTCTCGGTCGATCTGATCGACAGGCCATATGTGCACTTGGAAATGCCCGATATCATGTACGAACACTTCATTCGCTCTTTCGCGATGGAACTAAGGGCGACGATCCACTCTGTCGTCATCAGGGGGAAGGACGAGCATCACATAATCGAGGCGACATTCAAGGCGTTGGGGATTGCGCTGAGGACAGCGATGACCCCAGCATCTTCAGCTCTGTCAACCAAGTCCTCCGTCGTTTGGGGGGAATGAACCACGACATTGACCAAGAGGATAATCCCCTGTCTGGATGTCCGAAACGGATATGTTGTCAAAGGTGTCTGTTTCAAGAACCTCAAGGAGGTCGGCGACCCTCCCACACTCGCAGTCGAATATCAACTCCAGGGAGCCGATGAGATCGTGTTCCTAGATGTCAACGCCTCGGTATCCGGGACGAAGACACTCCATGATGCAGTGAGGAAGACTGCGGAGCAGCTGTTCGTCCCTCTGACCGTTGGAGGTGGGATACGGTCGTTCAGCGATGTCAGGAAGACTCTTGAAGTAGGCGCTGACAAGACATCAATCAACTCTGCGGCGGTCATCGATCCTACGCTGATCAACAAATGCGCCAAGTCTTTTGGAAGCCAATGCATCGTACTGGCATTGGATGCCAAGAGGGTGGACGACTCTTGGGAGGTCTACACGCATTCGGGGACGAACGCCACCGGCCTTGACGCCATAGCGTGGGCGAAGGAGGCTTGCGAGCGCGGTGCCGGCGAGATTTTGCTGACGAGCATGGATGCGGACGGCACAAAGAAAGGTTACGATATCGAACTCACCCGAGCAGTTGTGAGGGCGGTCAATGTGCCCGTCATCGCATCCGGTGGTTGTGGCACGATCGAACACGTTGTCGAAGTACTGACCTCCGGAGAGGCAGATGCGGCCCTGGCAGCTTCCATATTCCACTTTGGTCAACACACTGTCGCGGAGGTAAAACACGCCTTGGAGTCGGAAGGCGTGCCAGTGAGGTGGGGCTCTTGAGCGAGGATAAGAATGGAGAACTGATTCCGGTCGTTGTCCAGGATATACGCAATAACAATGTCCTGATGTTGGCATACATGAACGACGAGGCGATGGAGCTCACTCGAAAGACTGGATTCATGCATTATTGGAGCAGATCCAGAAACGCGATCTGGAAGAAGGGAGAGACCTCCGGCAACGTCCAGAAAGTAATCGAACTGCTGATGGATTGCGACAACGACGCCATGCTGGCCCGGGTGGAGCAGACGGGAGTCGCATGCCATACTGGGACATATTCCTGCTTCTGCAAGGAACCGTTGCCGCAGAACGATATCTTCTCCCAACTCTGGCAGGTGTTCGAGGAGCGAAAGACGACCGGCTGTGAGTCATCATACACATGCAAGTTGCTTAAGAACAGGAATCTACTGCTGAAGAAGATCGGCGAGGAGAGTTCAGAGGTCATCATCGCAGCCAAGGACAAGCAGAAAGGAGAAGTCGTATACGAGGCCGCTGATCTCATCTATCATCTGATGGTTCTACTCTATGACGAAGGTATCACTCTGGACGATATCAAGAAGGAACTCGGGGAGAGGAGAAAATGAATAGTGGGAAACGCTGTGATTTTCACACGCACACGATGTTGAGCGACGGCGAACTCCTTCCTATGGAGTTGATACGCCGGGCCGCGGCAGCGGAACACAGGGCCATCGCATTGACCGATCATGCATCCTTCTCAAACATCGAGAGCACAATCGAGAGCGTTACAAAGGATTGCGAGAAGGCCGATGCCTGGGGCATCCAAGCTATACCTGGTGTCGAACTCACGCATGTGCCTGTCAGGTACCTCGATGATGCTATAAGTCGTTCGCGCAAAGCAGGCGCGGAGATCATCGTCGTTCACGGGGAGACGCCCGTCGAGCCAGTGGAACCGGGGACGAACCATGTGGCCGCACTCAACCCCGAGGTGGACATACTCGCCCATCCTGGAATGATCTCGCTAGACGATATAGAGCTGGCCGCCAAGAACGGAATATTCGTAGAAGTGACATGCAGGCGGGGGCACTCTCTCACCAATGGTCATGTGGTCGCTTTGGCGAGAACGGCCAAAGCCAAGCTCTTGGTCAATACCGATACCCACTCTCCAAGCGATCTCAGCTCGATGGAATTCGCCATGAAGGTTGCGCTCGGGGCAGGATTGGGGCCAGATGAGGCGACCCGCGCCCTCGTCACCAACCCTGAAGATTTGCTGCGAAAGCTGGGTCGGCTTTGACCGCTGCCCGAATCGTATTAACTTGAGCGGTCGTTCTTAATAAAACCCATATAGACAGTCGTCGCTCCCGTGTCGGTAATCGAATGACAATAATCAGCATGTCTGTGGATGATGGCCTCATCGAGAGATTCGACCAGATATCTGGAGTCAAAGGGTTCAGGTCACGTTCGGACGCCATGCGAGAGGCGATGCGCTCGTTCGTGGATGAAGCTGAGTGGGACAATCAAACGGGGGAGAACCAGATAGTCATTACCCTCGTCTATGACGAGATGGGTCCGAGGGGTGAGCTATCAGTACTTCAGCATAGGTTCGAAGAGATACAGATGATGCTTCACTTGCATCTCGAGAAGGGCCAATGCATGGAGGTCTTCATAGCTCGCGGACAGAATGCGGCCCTGAGAGAGATCCTTCGTAGGATTCGCAGCATCAAAGGTGTCAGATCGATACGGTTCATCTCGACATCGAGTGGGACCAAGTGATGCCACCGGTCTCATTAACGAACCCAGCTCACGCTAGCGCTACGCAACATGTCTGTCTGGCATATCAACGCGATATTGCCTTAGGCGGCCACCCAGCCACAGGTCATCTCGTTGTACAGGATGAGGAAATCTCCCCAACCACTGTCCTGTGCGAACGCGAGCGTACTGTAGAGTTCGTATTGAGTTCTCCATGCATCATTGTGTGAACCCCACCAAACGGATATCCCGCCTGCCGCTGCAGACCGGTCTGGATTGTAGACATCTATGACCGCGAGCTCCATCGCGTCCACCATCGTTTGCACGGCAACCATCATGGTGGCATCTGCAGATAGTACGGGATCCGCCATTAGGTGTCTTCCGAGGTCAATCAGATCGACCTGATAATGCGATCCACACGATACATAGTAACTGTCTCTGACAGCGGCTCTGTAATTGCTCGCATAATCCGGCAATCCTTCGGTCATAGCGTCGGTCCATGCGGACATCGCGATGATTGATTTTGATACGACCTTCAAGTCCACGATGCCGAGTGTGCAGTACCATGCCCAGCTGATCGGCTCATATGATTCTCTCCAGCCTGCCAACATATCCGTTGCCACCTGCTGCGGCGTCCTGATGGGATCCAAAGCGACCGGTGTGAACATCAGATCATATGGAAAACCATCTCCAGCGACCAGGTCCTCCGATGCGACCAAGAGTTCCACGAGACCAGTCCTCGCAGCCTGATATGCCAGCTCCATGCTGGAGCAAGCACAGGCGTCGAAGGCAAGGATGTCGATATATACACCCGCTCCAACGATTGCATCCTCCATCTCTTCAAGGGATATCTTGTCACCGCCAGATGTCTGATCAGTGCAGAACCCTTTCCATGCGCTACCATGATCCCATGGTATCACCACAAGGTGGTCGGATTGATAGTGTTCATTTACCTCGGATAGGAACCAGCCAAAGGTTTCACCGTCACCGAAATTCATCTCTGGGTAGGTTTCGACCACTTTCCACGAATTGCCCGATATCTCTATCCTCTCGGTCCCTTCGGTGCTCAATCTGTCGACCATCGCGACTATCCTCAGCCCATCGCTCGCTGGAATTTGGAGCAGATACTCGAGGCTGGGGCTGTCCCAATACATCTCGAGGTTGTTATCCGCATCGACGTAAATCGCAAGGGTCCATGTCCCTTCAGACAATACTGGTTTTTCCTGCTGTTTCGCGACTGTGATTCCAGGGACCATCAGGGTGCCTGCAAGCACAATGCTAATCAGAATACTGAAGCTGCGCATTCTCATCTCTTCCCCCCTATTGAAGCCTCTGAATCCCCCAATCAGGCTTCAGCCAGGAATGTGGGTGGCAGTACAAAATAGCTTCTCAGAATATGGCTCAAATCTTTTTTGACTGGGTAGATGAGTGATTGCGCTGTCTTGAGTAGAAAAGATGAAATGGGGGATTGATCCCCCGGTTTGTTTCCGCTCGCCGATCAGGCGTTGTAACTGGACAGGAACGCCCACCAGCCCATGTCGATTGCATACGCGACGTCTGTGTACGCAGTCGAATACATGGTCCAATCGCTTCTCACACCCCACCAGAGCGTCAGACCTCTGGAATCCTCCGCCCCCTGTCCGCTCTGGACATCCAGAACCGCACTGTCTATCAGAGCGACCACATTTGCCGAAGCGGTCTTCAGGGCGGCATCCTTGATGCCGGAATCGGCTATCAGGGTCTCTGCAAGGTCTGCAAGATCGACATGGTATAATGTCGCCCATGCGACGTATGAGTCCCTCACATCGTTCTTGTAGTTCTTCTTGTAGAGTGCGAGGTCCTGGTGCATAAGGCTCGACCATGTCTGTAGCGTCGCGGCTCCTGCACCGATCGTCGCCACATCTATCGCAGCGAGATTCACTGTCGTTGCCCAACTGAGTGGATCATAATACGCTGCCCATCCTTCGACCATGTCCACTGCGACTTGTTGCGGCGTCCTCGATTCATCCAACGCGAGCGGCGTCAGCATGAGATCGTACGGGAATCCGTTCATCGGAATCGTCTCCTCAGACCCGACGAGTATTCCGACCAGGCCGGTCAACGATGCCTGATAGACCACCTCCACGCTCGCCATGTTGCAGCAATCGAACGCGAGGATGTCTATGTAGACGCCAGCGTTCTCTATGGCTGCCTGCATCTCGGGCATGGTTATCCTATCGACGGACGTCTGGTCGTTGCTGAAGTACCTCCATGCGTATCCATGATCCCAAGCGTTGACGGCGAGTTTATCAGAGGGATACATCGTGTTGACATCTGATATGAACCAGGAAAATGTCGCTCCGTCCCCATAGTTCATCTCCGGATATGTCGCAACGACATTCCATGTTCCTCCCGAGATCTCTATGACTTCTGTGCCTACTGTGCTCATCCTGTCCATGTATGCCACGATCTTGACATTCGGATTCGCGGGGATGTTCAACAGCGCGGGCAGGCTGTAATCTTCCCAGTATCTCTCAAGATCGTTGTCCCCGTTCACGAAAAGGGCATATGTCCAAGATGCCGTCTCCCCTCCTCGAACCTGCTTGGCCAGGATGATTCCTGGCGCGAGCATAATGGCCGCGAGGAAGACTGCGGTGGCTAGTCTGATATTCCTCCTGTTCAAGATTTGTTCCCCCTCGTGAGAACTCAATCTCCCAATTGCATAACCGAGTCCCCACCGGTCAGGTGTATGACTTCATGCTTATTAAAATGCTATTTCGCCAACCTTATCTGGTTATATATTGCCTTTTCGCATCAAAAATGTACATTGGTTGCTAAAATCAATATTTCATGCTTTGATTCATGATTGTTCCAGAATGGATTTTTAATCAACAGTGCTATACGGATGAGATTCCGCCGCTGTATGCAGGGGGAGTTTGGGGGGATAATCAGGTGGAGAGCAGATTCAGCAGAGTGCTTGTATCGACATTCTTCGCGCTGGTCTTGGCGTTGCCGATGTCTACGATGGCATCAGACCCGAAGCAGGTCGATTGGAATACAGATGTCGTTGCGAACCTCGATATGGAGTATGCACAGGAAATAATCGAGAAAGTATGTGCCATGGGCGACAGCCCGCTCGGTTTCAGAGGTGCAGGCGGACCTGCGGATTTAGAGGTGGCCGAATACGTGGCGAAGGAAATGCGCAAGATCGGTCTCTCAGACATCGCGAAGGAAGAGGTACCGTTGGACTCGTGGCAATTCCGATCAGCGTATCTGGAAGTTCCAGGACTCGGCGAACTGACCGCCGCTTCGTTTGGAGGATTCCCTGGAACTGACGACCAGAGCACCGACAAAATCCATGAATCCATAACCTCTGAGATCGTCTGGATCGGGAACGGATACGATAGTGATTACTTCGACAAAGACGTCGAGGGCAAACTCGTCCTCGTCAACTGGATCGGATATGACTTCTGGGTGGATTCGATCGCGTATGCTGCATGGGAGCACGGCGCTGCAGGAATAGTCGTGACCACGATAGATTGCAATGTCGGTCAGAACGAATTGGCTCTCTCTTGTCACGATGGCTTGTATGTACCTGGATGGCCTCCACTGATATCGATCGCCAAGGAACATGCGACCGTCATCGTGGAGCGCCTGGAATCGGGTGAGAGTATCACCGTGACGATGTACAGTGACATCGTCAAGATCCCGATGGAGATGGGTGGCTACGGTTACAACGTGGTGGGTTTCCTCCCCGGCAAGAACTATGACCAGCCAGATGATGAGTATGTCATCTTCGGCCCCCACCATGATGCGTGGTTCCAGGGCGCCATGGACGATACCTCCGGCATTGCCGCGATGCTCGTGATTGCGAAAGCCATGGCCGATGTTTTGAAGCACAGCCAAGTCGAGCTCGAGAGGACGATCATATTCACATCTCATACTGCGGAGGAATATGGCATAGACGACACCTATTTCGACTGGTGCTGGGGGGCGTATTATCAGATAAATGTCGAACATCCCGAGTGGATTGGAAAGAGCGTTGCGTATCTGTGCATGGAACTGATGGGTATGGCCGGTGAGCCGGTCTATATCAACTGCGTCCCAGAGGTCTACAGCTTCGTCAAGCAGGTTCTTGCGGCCAACCAAGAGAATCTTCCATATGGCGCATCCGCAGTGAACAACGCTCATACATGGGCGGACCATTGGACATTCTCGGCTGCCGGAGTCCCGGGAATCGAGTTCGAGACCACATCCGAGGATTGGGAGACATACTATTACCACACCCAGCATGATGCGCCGGACATCATCGATTATGGGTACCTTCAGCAGCTGTTTGCGGTGATATCCGATATGACGGTGAGGTTGGCCTCGTACGAGATCATACCCTACAACTTCAACACGCTCGCGACGGACCTGAACAGCCACATATTGGGCGAGAATCTATGGGGCGTATCGGCTCTGGATGAGATATACGACTATTACGAAATGAGCACTGCGAACAGGGACAGACTGGTGACCGAGGCTGCAAGATTCGCTGGCAACGTCGAGCTCTTGAAGGGGGACTTATCCGCAGCGGATTCGTCAAAGGCTTCCTACATCAACAAGGAGTTGATGTCGATCACGGGAACGCTGGATAGAAACCTTATCGCGATCGGTGTGTGGGAGCAGGATTGGTACCCTTACCAGCAGCCTATCAACGATGTCTACCATCTATGGTGGGGCCTTCAGAAGCTCTGGGCGTGTTCCGATGGCGAGAGTGATATGGGGCTGGGGACGCTCAATTGGGTAGGGATGACATGGTACTACGACTACATGTCCTATGGAAACTACCTCGACCAAAGGGACAGGCTCACTGGTGACAGGGTCGCATCGTGGGGTCTTCAGACGCATCTTCAGCTCGCTGTGGATATCTGGTGGGAATACGATGCTCTGAAGCAGGTCAAACAAGACCAGACCGTCACGCTGGCCGATGTCTCGTGGGTGATCGATTCATTGGCTGAGAAGTTGGGGACGATCTCGCTGGTGCAACTCGAGAACTCCTTCGAGTTGATGTGGACCGCCTTGGATGACGCCAACGGTCAGATCGAAGACCTGATCGAGACCCTCTGAGTTTTCAGGAAAAACATCAAACCTTTTCCATTTCCTTTTCATCATCTGATCAATCATGCCGGTTCTTCATGGGAACATCCTCCCCCCGGACGCATCTTCGTGCCGGCGAAGATTCTTCTATGATTCATACTCGAAAGAACGAAAAATGGTGCTCCCGCCGGGATTTGAACCCGGGTATCGAGCTATCGCCGGCCATCCTTGCGGATGACCACGAGAGGCTCGAATGATTGGCCACTACACTACAGGAGCTCAGTAGGTCCAAGCAAACCTAAAGTCTTACATAAACGTTTGGGACCCTCTATTCAGGCCTTCAAAACTCGCTGGCTAGCAAGATTCCATCGTCTGTCCTCACACCCCCCTTCACCATCTGTTTGTTTATCGAATCCTATCGATAGTATGAGTGCGAAGAATGCATCATGCTCGAAATTCCCCAATGCAGGAATTCGCAGGCTGGATAGATTGGAGTCAGAGGCGGCCATTCCGAAGCGTCACATCCGATGCATATAGGACGGTAGCGCTAAGTCAGAGGTCCTCATCGCCCTCTCGCCAGTCTAGGCCAGGAGTCCTAATGCCCACCTTCACAACGGGCGGCAACTTCCGTTTGTGGGATGAGAGCCTGATCGTCCTTTCTATGCGGAGCACCTCTTTCACAGTGGTCTCGGCGTTCTCGGCTATAGTCTTATCACTCTGCCCCAATTCGATTCCGTGGAGTATCGAGTCGAGCCGTTCATAGGTAATCCCCATCTCTTTCTCATCTGTTTGTCCTTTCCATAGACCCGCGGAGGGCGCCTTCTTTCTGATCCCTTCTGGCACGCCCAGTTTCTCAGCGAGTTGACGTACCTCGGTCTTGTACAGATCTCCGATGGGTTCGAGGTCCGCACCACCGTCCCCGAACTTGGTGAAGTATCCGACAAGGAGCTCGCTCTTGTTGCTGGTTCCTAGGACCAGCCTTGATTCTGCTCCTGCATAATGGTAAAGGATGGTCATCCTGCACCTCGCCTTGACATTGGCGAGGGCCTTCTTATCTGCCTTCTCTAGCACAGATGCGTATTCATCGACGATCTTCGTGATATCGATGGTCCTGTGCTTCACACCCTCTGCTTTGCACAGATCCTCGGCATCTCTGACATCGTCCTTGGGGGAATCACGCTCCGGCATCAGAATCCCAAGAACCTTCTCTTTTCCAACCGCTCTCACGGCGAGTTTGAGAACGACTGCTGAATCAATGCCTCCACTGACTCCTACTGCGAAGCCTTTAGCTCCTATCTTCCTTAGCTTTTCTGCCAGGAACCGTTCGATGATCCTTTCAGTTCCTTCCTTGAGCTGTGGGGTCTTCATCACCGCTCTGATGGCATGGTTCGGATATAGCCGTTATGGTTCGGAAATGACGATTGTCAGCCGTAAAATCTAATCTATGGGTATCCCGATGCCGAATAGTATGACTCGCACAACCGTGACTCTCGCTCAGATCACATGCCAACTGCACGACAAATCGGCGAATCTCAAGCGTATGAGCTCCTTCGTTCGTAAGACGAAGGGGCGAGTCGTCATATTTCCTGAGACTTCTCTGACTGGCTATCTTCCGAGGGACGATCTCTTCAAGCAAGCAGAGCCAATGGACGGTCCCAGCATAAGAGCGATGGCTTCTCTCGCAAAGGAAACTAAGAAAGATATCGTCTTTGGAGCACCCATAAGGGACGAGCGAATACATGGTTTGATTTACAACTCAAGCATCCTCGCGACTGGCCATGGCAAGCTGTTCAGATATGACAAGATGTACCTCCCGACATTCGGGCCATTCGAGGAACGAGTATTCTTCACTCCTGGCAATGACGCGGTCGTAGCACAGGGCATGCACGCAAGAATCGGTCTGATGGTATGCTATGACATGTTTTTCCCAGAACTCGCCAAGCTCGAATCGCTCATGGGCGCCCAGCTGCTCATAAACATATCCGCCGCCCCGACGACCTCTAGGCCGAGTTTCGAGAAGGTCATGCCCGCTCGAGCTGCTGAGAATAGCGTATTTCTGGCCTATACGAACCTTGTTGGGGTACACGGTTCCCTAGTGTTCGGAGGCGGAAGCGTACTTTACGGTCCTCGGGGAGACGAGATCATCAGGGCCAAGGAACTCGAGGAGGATATCGTCACGCATGAGATTGATTTCGAGGATCTGGATGCTGCTCGCAGATTCAGGCCGCTTCTCAGAGACAGTCGGCCGGAGCTATTCGATCGAATTGGGGCGATACTCCGGGGAAACACGAAGAAATGAATGGGGCTCTTATCCGTCGAATGTGCGTCGGCCCTTAATGGCTGCACCCGTTGATTGCGCATATTCTTAAATATGGCCACCTTTTTGGTGGTTAGAAAGCTGAGGTGGCCCAGCCCGGTAAGGCGCGAGTCTGGAAACTCCGCTATAAGCGGCCGGTTAGCTCGTGGCGTTCGCGCCTCGGGAGTTCAAATCTCCCCCTCAGCGCTCATATTCCTTTTGTCGTCCTATTCATCTTCTGGTATCATTGAATCCGCAAGATTTGCAGAATGGCAGAAAATAAATATGCTCATGGACCATAGGTGAGTTCGCGATTGTCAAGCAATCTCGAGGTGGGTGGTACCTTGCAGATGAAGATTCTACTCGTCGATGACGACCCAGCTTATCTTGAAGTCTTGAAGTTCTTCCTTGAGCGAGATGGAGTCTTCGTTGCGGATGTGGCGACTTCTGCGAGGAAAGCTCTTGATATCCTTGCGAAGAGCAGAGAGCACGAAGCAGTCGTATCCGATTTCATGATGCCTGATATCGATGGCCTCGAGTTTCTCAAGATACTCCGGGCGCAGGGGATCATGATCCCTTTCATCATGTTGACTGGCCGTGGCAGGGAAGATGTCGCTATCCATGCATTGAACAGCGGAGCGGATTTTTACATTGCTAAGGGTGGCGACCCAAAGACACAATATCCCGAGCTATCGAATATGCTGACCAAGAGCATCAAACAGAAGCGTTCCGAGCGCGAAGTATCTGAGAGCGAGAGATTCCTGTCGAGCATATTCGACAGCATTCAGGATGGAATAAGCGTGCTCGATGCCAACTACAACATCATTCGGGTGAATAGGGCCATGGAACGATGGTACCCTCACTCTCTGCCTTTGGCTGGCAAGAAGTGTTACGAGGCATACCACGGACGATCTATCCCCTGTGAAATTTGCCCAGTCCATCATACGCTGATTCATGGAGTCGCCCACAGGGAAGTTGTGCCAAAGACAGACAAATCCGGGGCAACTGTTGGGTGGTTCGAACTCTACAGTTTCCCCATGAGCAATTGGGAGACGGGCGAGGTTGAACGAATTGTCGAATATGTGCGGGACATCAGCGATAGCGAGCGCGCTCGCGTAGCATTACTTGAAATCGAAGAGAGATACCGTCAGTTGGTCGAACTCGCGAATATCGGCATCATGATGGTAGATGGAAGCGGCGAGATTACCTTCGCGAACCCGCGAATCGCCCACATGTTAGGTCGTCCAGGGGAGAAGCTCGATGGACTGTCGTTGTACTCCTTCCTGGATTCACCCTGGTCAGAAATGGTCCGTGCCAGTCTTCAAAGACACCGGTCTTCCGGAGAGCAGCAGGAATCCGAGTTCCTGAGATCAGATGGATCACGCCTGCAGGTTCTGTTGGGCGCATCCTCGATCTTTGATTCCGGGGGCAAGTATCTCGGTGCATTGATTGTCGCATCCGAGCTGACGGAAACCAAGAAGATGATGGAATCGCTCTTGAGATCCGAGAGTAAGTTTTCCACCATGTTCCGTGCGAGCCCTTACATGATGCTGATCTGTCGTCAGAGTGACAAGCACGTGGTCGAGGTCAATGAGAGATATTTGAATGCAACTGGCTATGCGAGGAGCGATTTGCTCGGTCGAACACTCTCAGAGGTCGGCGCATTCGAGAATGATTTTTGCCATAGGGCCGAAGAGATATTGTCCTCAACAGGATCTGCAGTCGATCTTGAGGTCAAATTCAAGACGAAATCCGGCGAGATGAGGTTGGCACGGATGTTGATCGAACCTATTGAACTCGCCGGGGAGAAGTGTATAATGATTGCTGGCCTGGATATAACCGACGAGGCTTCCGACCCAATCGAGTTGAGACGTGAACGCGACATCCTCCGAAGTGTCCTGGAGTCCTCTACAGATTGTATTGTGATAGCGAATATGGAGGGCCTCATCCTCAATGTGAATCCTGCGGTCATGAAGCTATTTTCTTACAAATCCAGGGACGAAGTCATCGGTAAGAACGCTTTTGCACTTCTCGGGGGAGACGATCGTGATAACGCCTTCGCGATCGCTAGGCAAATCCGGGAACATGGCGAGATCAGCGAGATACCATTCAAGCTCCAGACTCCAGGTGGTGGAATACTCGAGGGCGAATTATCAGCACGCCTCGTCAAGGACCCGCTCGGCAATCCTGTCTACTTTATCGGCATCCTTCGGGATATGACTGAGCGGATATTGTATGAGAAGGCGCTTAAGAGGGCGTTGGCGGAGAGACGCGAATTGGAGGCCATTATTAACAAGAGTCCTGCCGTCGTCTTCCTCTGGCGGAACTCCGGCGGATGGCCGGTGGAATTCGTCTCAGAGAACGTCCATCAATTCGGCTACACCTCTTCAGAGCTCATGAAAGGTGAGGTGCCTTTTGCGGATATGGTTCATCCTGATGATATCCAGAGGATCGCATCGGAAGTGAGAGAATATATCTCAGAGGACGTAGACTACTTCGCTCAGCTCTACCGGATCGTGTCTCCACTGGGCGACGTCTTTTGGGTCGATGATAGAACGCTAATCAGAAGAGACAACTCCGGAGCCGTAACCCATCTTCAAGGAATTGTAGTGGATGTATCCGATAGGAAGAGAATCGAGGACTTGCTGGCATTGACGGAAGCTAGATTCAAGACATTCATGGACAATTCTCCAGCTGTTGCGTTCATGAAGGACACACTTGGGAAATACCTCTATGTCAATAAGGCAATGGAGAACACAGTCGGGGCCAGAGGTTCAGAACTGGTCGGAAGGACCGACGCAGAATTGTATTCCGAAGAAACCGCCAAAATGCTAAGAGAAATCGATGAAAGGGTTCTGGGTACGATGGAGACTCAGGAGAACATAGAGATCATCCCCGGAGCGGATGGTCCCCATGAATGGCTCGCATACAAGTTTCCGATACCTGACCCATCTGGCGATGGCTTCGTGATCGGAGGAGTGCGTTTAGATATCTCAGAGCTCAGACGTTATCAGCAGGCTATCGAACAGGCGAACACGAAGTTGAGCCTGCTGAGCAGCATTACTCGCCACGATATAATGAATCAGCTCTCGATAGTCCTCGGTTGGTCTGACATGCTTCTGGGATCCCCCAACGATAAAAATCTGATCAAGCATCTGGAATCAATCAACAAAGCTGCTCATCTGATTAGACACCAGCTCGAATTCACAGCAGACTATCAAGAAGTGGGTGTGAAGGCTCCAATGTGGGTGAATGCAAATGATTCCATTGAGGATGGCATCTCAGGATTGGAGATGCAGGGTGTAGAGATAGAGGTAGAATTGAAGGATGTTTCATTATATGTGGATCAGATGGTCGAGAAGGTGTTTCACAACCTTGTCGAGAACTCACTCCGTCATGGCGAGAGGGTGACGAAGATAAGAATTCATCAGAGGGAGACGGACGATGGGTTGGTCATAACCTATGATGATAATGGAATCGGGATATCTGGTGTCGACAAAGAGAGATTGTTCCAGCGCGGTTTCGGAAAACATACCGGACTCGGTCTTTACATGGCTCGCGAGATCCTTAGCATCACTGGAATCAAGATAAATGAGACTGGAAAGCACGGCGAGGGTGCGAGATTCGAGATACACGTGCCAAAGGGTGCATATAGGTTAGAGCCCAGTGAGGTTCATTGATGCCATGTGAAGCAGCACACCCGTTGGCGCATCATGCAGAGTGTAGATAACCGTGAACGATGATGGACAGAATGGCGGAGTGAAGACACTCCTGGAGAATTCACGGCGGATCATTGAAGCCGAGATTTCTTGGATATCGTGTCTGCTCTTGTTCTTTGCGACCGTCTATTCCGTAGTAAGACTGGATCTCCTCTGGGCAGCATTCGGGATATTCGCTCTTTCATTGTACGTACTCCCGATAATCATGACGAGGGATCCTTTCAGGGCAGTCCCGTGGGAGATGACCCTGCTTCTATCCATACCGATGCTGTTGCACATATCCGAGGGTTCAGAGATCTTCAGCGAAAACATCGCATGGTGGGATGATATGACCTCACTCGCCATGGCGTTCTCGCTCTCCACGTTAGGCTTCCTGTTGACAATAGAATTGGAGATGTTCACCGAGGTCAGGATGAACAGACCATTATCGATATTTTTCGTCTTCATGTTCACCTTAGCCATATCTGGCTTCTGGCATCTGGGGGAATTCATCGGTGATTCGTTGTTCGGGACAGACAACCTGACCACCAATGATGCTGTCATGGACGGACTGCTCTGGACGATGATCGGCGGTGTTCTGATGGGTATTGTCTATGGCGCTTACACGAAAACGATGTCAAAGGAGAGGCGCCAAGCTCTTGGCATGATCCATCTGTGGGAGGTGAGGCTCTGGAGGAAAGATTGAAATTCTTATCCAGAATCATGCAGGCGGGCATGGTTGCCATTGCCTTGGTAGGTATTATAACTGCCAACTATACCTGGGTTCCTGCGGCGCTCATCTCCCTCGCGATCAGCACAATCCCCGCAATCCTGCGGAAGGATTTGCGGCTAGTCTTACCATTAGAGCTGAACTTCTGGATAGTGATAGCTCTATTCCTGCACGTTGCCGGAGGATTCTCAGGCTTCTATGATTCCGTTCCTGGTTGGGATCACCTGACTCATGCCATGTCCTCTTCCCTGATAGCTGCGTTGGCCTTCGTGGTTGTCGTCGCGCTGGATAAATACAGTGATCGCATCTTCTTGCCCAGGCCATTCCTAGCCATATTCATCTCGATGTTCACCATGGCAATCGGCGTCGTGTGGGAACTCATGGAATATGCAAATGATAAGCTGTCGGGGAGCCACCTCCAATACTCACTTTCGGATACTATGATGGATTTGTTTTTCGATGCCTTGGCAGGGCTGATAGTCGCAATCGTCGGTGCATATTACCTGACATATACGAATAAAGAGCATTTTATCGATGCCATGCAGATCGACCAGGCCAAGGAGAAGATGGACCAGATCCTAGATAGTGTGCGCCAGAGAAAATGACGACTTTTCGAGAGCGCTCTCTGCTAATATCATCTCCGCCTTCCGAAAATCATCTGGAGAGTTGAGATTCCAGAAGCTGGACAATTCGGGGTCGACCTCGCGAATGCGTTTCTCCTGAACGAATCTTAGGTCCATCGATTGGAACATCTCTGATACTCGGAATCCTCCTCTTTCGACGACCTTCGTGCATGCTCTCTCGACGGCGTTCCTGTTGAAGATCGCATGGAGCGGTTCAGGGAAACCCCTAATGATGGGAACCGCGCCCTCTGTGTCCTCGGATTCTTCGAGGAGGAGTTTGTATATCTCGGCGCGCACGAAAGGCGTGTCACAAGGACAGACTGCCACAAGATCGCTGTTAGATGAAGACACTGCCGCTCTGATTCCTTCTAGCGGACCAAGATCGTCTTTCGAATCCTCTGTTATGCGCGCTTTTCCAGCGAAAATAGGTTCGTAATCGCACTTTCTGCCCACACCGACTGAGACAACCATCTCATCCACGATTCCGGACATTTCTTCCAGGACATGGAGTGCCATGGGCTTCTGTCCGAGCTTGAGGAGTCCCTTGTCTCTGCCCATCCTCGTGCTGTGACCCCCAGTGAGAAGTATCCCTGTCAGCATTCTAACACCTGAACCAGTACGCTTGTTATCAATCTATTCCTGCAATGGTGTCTATGCCAGTATGCCGAAAGCATTATTACCGGGATGACTCTTCGAACAATCATTGTGAGTATTGTATGGTCAAGATCACGATGGCACATGGAGCCGGAGGGGAGCGGATGCAGGAATTCATCCGCAAATTCGTCATTGAGGAATTGGACCACGACTTCGGCGAGATACCTCTATCCGCGTTGGATGACGCGGCCATAGTGGACGGGATTGCATTCACGACGGACTCCTATACGGTCAAACCACTCTTCTTTCCAGGGGGAGATATCGGTGTTCTCTCCGTTGCAGGCACCGTGAATGATATCTGTGTCATGGGCGCAAAGCCACTTGCCCTTTCATGCGCCATGATTATCGAGGAGGGTTTCTCTGAGGAGGACCTTCAGAGGATCGTCAAGAGTATCAGCCTGACAGCGAAATCGGCAGATGTCAGGATTGTCACGGGTGATACGAAAGTGGTCGAGAATGGCGCAGCCGATGGATTATTCATCAACACCAGCGGCATCGGGAGGCGGTCCGACCATCTCGATCATAATATCCAGATGGTGCGTCGATCCAGGGAGTTCAAACCTAATTGGCCGAACGATTCATCGGTGGGCCCCGGAGATACGATCATCGCGTCCGGATCAATCGGAAACCATGGGATCGCGCTGCTTTCGTTCAGGGAAGGATACGGTTTCGATACGGTCGTACACAGCGACGCCAAACCTCTGAATTCTCTGATCGAAGATGCGCTCAAGATCGGTGGCATCACCGCAATGAAGGACCCCACAAGAGGTGGAGTGGCGAACCTTCTTAACGAGTGGGCCGAGAAATCTCATGTGGGTATCAAGATCTCCGAGGAGGCCCTCCCCATAGATGACGAGGTCTTGACGGCATGCGAGATGCTTGGTATCGATCCCCTTGAGATAGGGAACGAAGGCAAGGTCTTGATGGCGGTCGTGCCATCCATGGCTGACGAGGTCCTCTCCACCATACGCTCCAGACCCGAGGGAAGGAACGCCGCCATAATCGGTGAGGTGTCAAAAGAGTTCTCGGGCGTCATGATGGAGACGCACACGGGTGGCAAACGGGTCGTAGAACCCCCCGTTGGCGACCCTGTCCCTAGGATATGCTGATTGGTCACGCACGCGTCGGTTCGTTCGCGACTCTCAACACGAACTCGATTATCTTGGGCAAGGATCTGGAGATCGTGGCAGTGAGTTCTTCGCTCACGTTCACCAGGTCCTCCGCTTCGATGGCGATGAACACGACCTCCTTCGGCATCCTCTCAGGCACTATCTTCCTTCCGAGCGCGAACGCCGTTGCGACGTTTATCCCGTGCGGGGAGGATCCGTGCACCGTCTCCTCAAAATCCTCTTCTCGGAGTGCATAGACGTCACCAGGATTGCCGCGTTCGGTCTTGATCGCGTCCACAACTATCACCTTCCGATAGTCCAGGATCGCGTCGAGGAGTTCCAGCCCGCTTGCCGGGAGTTCGTCCACGTCTATCGAAGGAATGGACATCTCCCTGATCTTCCTGGTGACATGTATGCCCACGCCGTCATCTGATACTATCAGGTTGCCAAGACCTATGATCAAGGTCCTCCTTCCCTTTGCCACAGTTTCCGTCATATTCATCATGCCAAATCAGATTCTCAATGAAAAACAGGGATTCGGAGGGTCTCCCCTCCAGAGTTTCTCAGAAGTTGCTCAGCGTCTTGACGATGGAACCGTCCTTTCTGTGCACATTCACTTCGAGCGCAGGGCCGCCGTTCAGAGCATGTGTCCCGCACGAGTTGCAGGGGTCATAGCATCTGAAGGCCATTTCGACCTTGTTCAGCAGACCTGGCGAGACCTCGCCGTTCTTTATCAGGGCCTTGGCCGCCTGCTTCACGCTCGTGTTGATCGCAGCGTAGTTGTTGGTCGTCGCGACTATCATGTTGATCTTAGTGCAGATCCCGTCCTTGTCCGAGGCGTAGTGGTGTATGAGCGTGCCTCTCGGTGCCTCGCAGATACCGACACCCTCCGTCGGCGGGTTGAACGCTCCTCTGATATCGTCGCTTGTGATGCTCTTGTCATTCGCGAGTTCGAGCATCCTTTCTCCAGCGTACTGCAGCTCGATCACCCTTGCCCAGTGGAACGCGAGTGTGTGATGTACCGGGCCTTTGACCCCGAGGTCCTTCATGGTCTTCGCGAGCACTTCGTACTCGGCCTGGGCCAGAGGTGTGGTGTATCCTTCGCACACGTTTATCCTGCCCAGAGGACCGACACGGTAGATGCCGCTCGATGGACCGACCTCGAAGCCCTTCCATCCGACGCTCTTCAGGTAGGGCATCTTCATGTAGGTCCATGGTTCGACATGCTCTGCGATTATGTCCAGGTACTCGCTGGGCTTGAACTTGACGACCTGCTTGCCGGTCTGGTCGACTACGCGGATGTCACCATCGTAGAAGTTGCTCTTGTTGTTCTTATCGACCATACCCATATAGTAGGTCTCGAGGTAGTATGCGTCCTGGTTCAGGATGAGGCCGAGGTAGTCCTTGTTGGCGAGCACGACATCGTGAAACAGCTTGACCGTGAACTTGCCGAACTCGACACACGACTTCGCCATCTCCACCATCTGCAGGCGCTCCTCCTCACTGATTTGCTTGGAGACCCCGCCGGGGAGGCCGAACACCGGGTGCGTCGCCCTTCCGCCGATTATCTCCTGGACCTTCTGACCGTAAGACCTGTGCTTTATCACTTCGGCACCGATCGGGACGCCTACCGCGTCCACTACCCCCAGCACGTTCCTCTTGCTGGCCGGGGCCGATGGTCCAAGGACGAAGTCCGGGGCCGCGAGGGCGTAGAAGTGCGCTATGTGGCTGTGGGTGTACTGTCCCATGTAGAACAGTTCCCTGAGCTTCTTGGCGGTCTCGGTCGGCTCGGCGTTGAACACCGCGTCCAAAGCCTTAGTCGATGCTATGTGGTGCGCAGCTGGACAGACACCGCAGAGCCTGTTCGTCAGCACGGGCAGCTCCTGCACATGCCGGCCGATGCAGAACCTCTCGAACCCTCTGAGTTCCGGGACCTGGAGGTATGCGTTCGCGACGTTCCCGGCATCGTCCAGGAATATCTCGATCTTGCCATGCCCCTCCAGTCTCGTGATAGGGTCTATCGTGATCTTCTTCTCCTTCGTCTTCACCGTTGCATCGTTGATGATAGGTCCTGTCATTGCAATCACCCCTTCTTGTTGCGCTCTTTGACAATCCTTCTAAGCGGGGACTTCGGCAGCGTGAACGCGTAGAACGTGCCGAGCGGGTCCTTGACCTGCATCATCATTTCCATTATCTGCTCCTCACTTAAGGTTGACTCCGAATCTGTGATGTTCAGGAGCGAGGACACGGCACTCAACATGCTCGCGCCCTGGTCGATGACCGCCTTGGTCGGGCCCATGCATCCCCTGCAGGGCATGTTCGCGTTGGGGCACATCGCGCCGCAACCGGCCCTGGTAGCCGGTCCTATGCAGATTATGCCTTGGTCAAGCAGGCACTTCTTGGGGTCTGGCTTGATCTCGTAGGCCTGATAGATCTTGTCTATCCTCCTGTTCTTCTCGACCCTCTCCTTCTTACACTCGTCACACAGAGTCTTGTCACTGGCGATCACAGTGCCCTTCGGGGGCAACGGCGCGCCCTTCGTCACATGCTGGACGACGGCGTCGACTGCCAATGCGATCAGGTTGACCGTCGGTGGGCAGCCGGGCATGAAGTAGTCGACGTCTATCACTTCGTCGAGCGTCTTCACATCGTTGTAGAACTTCGGCAGCTCCAGCTCACCTTCGGGGACCTTGGTTATCTCCTGTGGGTAGACCCCTTTGGGGTTGTCCGTGGACTGCGTCTTCTTGTAGACGGTATCGAAGACCTCTTCCCTGTTGGTCACATTGCCCAGGCCAGGCGTCCCGCCGAAGCAGGCGCAGGATCCGAAGCTTATCATTATCACCGATTTCGCCCTGAGCAGCTTGGCCACATGCTCGTTCTCGGAGTTCCTTATGGCCCCGTTGTAGAACGATACCGTGATAGACTTGTCAGGCATCTTCTCTATATCTTCCAGCTTGCCATCGAACCCGATGGGCCAGAACACGACCTCGGCTATCGCATGTATGTCCAGTATCTTCGCATCTATGTCCAGGAGTGCTACGTCACATCCGCCGCAGCCTGCTCCCCAGTACTGCGCGATCTTGATCTTCTCAGCCATTTCAGCTCACCTCTCCTATGTCCGATTGCTTACCGGGAACTGCCGAGTACTGAGGCGCCTGCCCTTTCATGCCGGTCTGTTCGACCAGCCTCCACTTCTTCAGGGCGATTATGTGCCTGACGATCTCCGGCTTCGCGATGCCCGTGAAGTCGTGCAGTTCGTGCACGGTCCTGGGCCCCTTCTCCATCTGCGTCAGGAGCAGGTTCCTCTCCAGCTCCACCGCCGCAGCCTTCTGCACGATGAAGCTGTATCTCGCGTCCGTGATCTTCTCGTCGAACACATTTCCTACCGTCGTGAGCTGCCCCTTCTTCCCGAGGAGCCATCTTATGCGTTCGCCCTCGACGGTCCTTCTAGCCGCCTCGATCCTGGCTTTTCTCCCAGTCATCGTCATTCACCACCTCTGATCGGAGATGGTCCAAGCTCGTTTATCGTGTTCGTGAACTCGGTCATGGTCTTCTGGAACTTCTCGCCCTCACCAGCCGAGATCCATTCCAGCTGTAGTCTGTCCGTGTCATAACCGAACTGCTGTATGAGCATCTTCAGCAAGGCTATCCTCCTGCGGGTCCTGTAGTTTCCACCTATGTAGTGGCAGTCCGCCGGGTGGCAGCCCGCGACCAGGATGCCGTCCGCGCCCCTCTCGAACGCCCTGAGGACGAACTCGGGGTCGACCCTGGCGGAACACATGACCCTGATCACCCTGAAATGGGGTGGCATCTGGAGCCTGCTGACCCCTGCCAGGTCCGCTCCTGCGTACGAGCACCAGTTGCAGCAGAACACTATTATCTTCGGCTCGAATCCGTGGTCCGCACCAGCCTTCTGGTGGTTGTGAGCATCTGAACTCATTGCTTCACCTCCTGCTTCTTCGGTTCCTCAAGCGCAGCATCGATCATAGCGAGGATCTGCTCGTCTCTGAAACCCTTCTGGGTGAGTGCGCCCGCGGGACATGCTCCCACACAGGCGCCGCAGCCCTTGCACAGACCGACATTGACATCGACGATCTTCTTGTCCTTGATGTCCTTGTTATCGATGATCTCGAGCGCCTTGTACTCGCATGTGGGCACGCATATGCCGCAACCGTCGCAATATTGCTCGTCGACGCTCGCGACTATCCCCTCGGCCTCCAGCGTGGTCTTGGATAGGATCGTCATGGCCCTGGCGACTGCGCCAAGTGCTTGGGCGATGCTCTCATCCACGAACTTCGGCGAATGAGCTATACCGGCGAGATAGACACCTTCGGTGGCGAAGTCGATCGGCCTCAGCTTCATGTGCGCTTCCAGGAAGAAACCTTCCTTGGTCAGCGGGACCTTCAACATGGGCGCGAGTTCCTCGGAGCCTTCCTCTGGCCTGGTCCCGGATGCGAGGACAAGGCAGTCCGGCCTCAGAACGACCTCCTTGCCGGTGTCCTCGTCTATCAACCTCACTTCGATCTTGCCGCCCTTGTCCTCCACGACGGGCTTCTTCTCATCGTCGAACCGTATGAAGGTCACGCCCTTCTGCGCGGCCTCCTTGTAGTACTTCTCTCTGAAGCCATAGGTTCTGATGTCCCTGTAGAGCACATACACCTTCGCGTTCGGGTCCTTGTCCTTGATCTTATTGGCCGCGGTCATCGTGCCCGTGCAACAGACGCGGGAACAGTTCGGGAACTTGTCTTCCCTGGACCCGACGCACTGTATGAACACATATGAATCGCCCTTGACCTCTCCCTTCTTCATCTTGCCCTTGAACTCGAGGAGCGTCATCACGTTGGCGTTCTTGCCATACAGGTACTCTCCCTCGGGCTTGTACTCCCGTCCGCCGACGGCGACCACGACGACTCCATGCTCCATCTCGGAGCCGTCCGTGAGCTGCGTCTTGAAGTTGCCGACATATCCGTCGATGGTCTTTACGGTCGTTCCAAGGTGTAGCGTGATGTTCTTGTTCGCCCTGATCTCCTGATCGACCTTCTTGAGGTACTCGTCAGGGTCGTCCCCGGACGGGAGATAATGAAGCTTCCTCAGGTTTCCTCCGAGTTCCTTCTCCCTCTCCACCAGGTGCACCTTGATGCCCTGCTTGGCGAGTTCTAGAGCGGATACCATGCCGCTCACCCCACCACCTATGACGAGAGCGTCCTGGTTCACGTCGATCATGAGGTTCTCGAGCGGTTCCAGCAACCTCGACTTCGCAAGAGCCATCCGCACAAGGGCCTTGGCCTTCTTCGTGGCGGCCTTAGGCTCGTGCATGTGTATCCAAGAGCACTGGTCCCTGATGTTCGCCATCTCGAAAAGGTACGCGTTGAGGCCGGCCTCCCTGATGGTGTTCTGGAACAGTGGTTCATGCGTCCTCGGCGTGCAGCTCGCGACGACCACTCTGTTCAGGTCGTGCTCCTTGACCTTCTCCTTGATCTTCTCCTGAGCATCGGCGGAACACGTGTACAAGTTCTGTTCGGCGTACACCACGTTGGGCAGGGTCTTCGCGTATTCCATGACCTCTGGCACATTGACGACTCCGCCGATGTTGATGCCACAGTGGCAGATGAACACACCTACCCTGGGCTCCTTGCCGGCCACATCGATCTCCTTCGGGTACACTTTCTTGGTGACCAAGGTGTTCCTCGAGGTCGTTATCTCTGTGCCCGCCTTGGCCGCGGCACCGCTCGCCTCGGCCACGGTCATCGGGATATCCTTCGGTGACGAGAACGCGCCGCTGACGAATATGCCTGGTCTGGATGTCTCGACAGGTGAGAACGCGCCTGTCTGGCAGAACCCGTCGTCGTTCAGCCTGAACTTCATGACACGGCTCAGATTCTCCGCGTCCGCAGGCGGTGTCAGACCGACAGCCAGCACGACCAGGCCGAACTCCTCTTCCTTCGGTTCGCCGTTCTCGACGTATTTGATCATCATATTCTTCGTCTTCGGGTTCTCGACGACCGCCGCTGCCCTGGATCGGACGAATCTTATGCCGTGTTCGTTCTTGGCGCGGTTGTAGTACTCATCGAACTCCTTTCCGAAGGCCCTCATGTCCATGAAGAATATCGAGGGCTTGATGTTCCCTCCGTGTTCCTTGGCTATGATCGCCTCCTTGATCGAGTACATGCAACATACGCTGGAGCAGTACTCGTTCCCGCAGTGCTCGTCCCTGGAGCCGACGCACTGTATGAACGCGATCTTCTCGGGTATGTCACCGTCCGATGGTCTGAGCACGGTCCCGAAGTACGGGCCGGTCGCGCTCAGCATCCTCTCGAACTCTATGCTCGTGACGACGTTCGGGTAGACGCCGTAACCATACTCTGGTTTCAGGCGCGCGTTGAACTCGTCGAAGCCAGGCGATACGATGATCGATCCGACCTTGATCTCGAGGACCTTCTCCTTCTGATCGTAATCGACCGCCTTGGCCTTGCACTCCTCTGCGCAGATCCCGCAACCTATGCACTTCTCGGGGTCTATCGAGTAGATCAGAGGCACGGCCTGTGGGTATGCGACATAGATCGCCTTCCTGATCTTCGTTCCCTCGTTGTACTCGTCCACGGCCTCGATCGGACACTTCTGGGCGCAACTTCCGCAGCCAGTACACTTCGTAGGATCGACCCTGAAAGCCCTCTGCCTCACCGTGACGGTGAAGTTGCCCGCCTGGCCATCCACGATGGCGATGTCCGCGTTCGTGATCAACTGTATGTTGTGGTGCCTGCCCGCGGCGACCAGCTTGGGCGCCATTATACACATGGCGCAATCGTTCGTCGGGAAGGTCTTATCGAGCTGGGCCATGGTGCCGCCTATGCTCGCATTCTTCTCAACCAGATATACCTTGTATCCGGAATCGGCAAGGTCCAATGCGGACTGGAGACCTGATATGCCTCCTCCTACAACCATGACCGCGCCGACTTTGTCAGTAGTAGCCATCACTGCTCACCTCCGATCTCTATGGTCTTGTATGTGGGGGTGAATCCCTCCGGGTGTTCCATGGCGATCAGACTGTTCTGCCTGAGCAGGACTATGTGTCTGAGCACCTTGTCCGTAGGGACCTCCATTATCTCCCCGAGCTCCTTAACGGACCTCGCTTTGGTCCTGGACAGCTCGAGTATGAGGCTCCTCTCGAACTCATCTGAGGTGGCCTCTGTGATTATCTTCTCAATCTCTTCCGGGTCCAGCTTGTTGTCGTAGACATTGCCCTTGCCGACAAGGTTCAGCTCCTTGCCCACAAGCGCCTTCAATCTGAATGTCTCGGACGCCATGTCCGCGGCCGCGACCCTTGACATCAACCGTTCATCCTTCTTGACCTTGTTCGGTCCCAAGGCCTTCACGGTCTCCGTGAACTCCGTCACGACCTTCGAGAACTTCTCTCCTTCTGATGCGGACACCCATTCGAGCCTGAGTCTCTCGGGCGCTATGCCACTCTCTTTGAGCAGCTTCTTCATGAGGTTCACGCGCTTCTCCGTGTAGTAGTTCCCGCTGATGTAGTGGCAGTCTCCTATGTGGCAGCCGCCGAGCAGGATGCCATCGGCGCCAGCCTTGAAGATGTCCAACACCAGGTGCGGACTGATCCTCGTAGAGCACATCACCCTGACCGGGCGTATGTTGGTCGGGTACTGGTACCTGCTCACTCCACACAGGTCCGCTCCCGCATACGAGCACCAGTTGCATAGGAATCCGATGATCTTCGGCTCCCATTCACCCTCGTGCTTCTTCTCATGTGCATGTGTTTGGTGATGGGCGGTGTGATGCTTTTCAGTCATCTCTCACACCTCCTCATCGAGAGCAGCCCTCGCTTCCGCGAGCAGCTGAGCGTCAGTGTAATTCGTCATCGTTATCGCACCCTCCGGGCAGGTGGCACCGCATGCACCGCAACCCTTGCACGCTGCGGCTATGGCCTCGACCAGGCCCTTGTCGTTCTTTCTCAACGCGCCGTACGGGCAGACGGCGATACAAGTACCACAGCCAGTGCACTTGGTCTCGTCCACGACTGATGTCAGCGCCTCAGCCTGCACATACCCTTTCGCCATCGGTATTGCTGCCCTGGATGCCGCCGCGGCACCCTGTATGGCGCACTCTGAGATGTCCGCCGGGCCCTTGCAGGTCCCGCAGACATAAATGCCATCGGTCGCGAAGTCCACCGGTCTGAGCTTGACATGCGCTTCCAGGAAGAACCCTTCCTGACCCAGCGGGACCTTGAGCAGTTTCGACAGGTCTCCTGCATCAGGCTGAGCGACCAACGGGGTCGACAATATGACCATGTCGACCGGCATGGTCCTCTCGAGCTTGAGCGTCTCATGGAAGTAGGTCACCTTCAACTGGTTGTCCTCCATGAACACCTTGGGGAGGTTCTCGGTCGTGTATCTCACGAACTTGACCCTCTTCTCCCTCGCCTTGTTGTAGTTGAGCTCATGCTCAACTCCGTATGCCATGACATCCCTGTTGAACACGGTGACCTCGATCTTCTCGGACGGACCTAGCTTCACCTCTTCGGCATCGCTCTCGCCCTCGGTTCCCCGGCCGCGTCTCCTGCGCCTACGCTCGAGGATCTCGTCCGTCGCCTTCTTCTCGACCGGGATCTTGTCGACCACGGTGCCCTGCTTCTCGGCCAGTCCTAGCATGTTCTCGTAGTTGTCGACGATATTGATCGCGTTCTTGATCGCCACATTGCAGCAGATCCTGGAGCAGTAGCTGAGCTTCTGTCCCCTTGACCCGGCGCACTGCACGAACGCGACGCTCTTCAGCTTCGGGAGGGTCTTCTTCTTGCACAGTATCTCGAACTCTGTCAGGGTGACCACGTTCGGGAACTGGTTGTAGCCGTACAACCCCTCGGGGACGTACTCGAGCGCGCCCGTCGCCACTATGATCGTACCGACCTTGATCTTCTTGTCCTCGGCTCCCTTGTGGCCTATCGCGACCTCGTAGTTCCCTATGAATCCCTCGACGCTCTTCAGCATCGAGTTGGTGTATACTGTTATGTTCTTGTGTTCGTTGACCTTCTTGATCAATGGGACGATCGTCTCCTCGGCTCCCTTGTCCGTGACATAAAGGTTGTTCAGGAGCTTGACGAACCCTCCGAGTTCGCCGTCCCTCTCGACGAGGTGCACGGGGAATCCCATGTCCGCCATGGACAGGGCAGCGGACATCCCGCTGACTCCGCCACCAACGACCAGGGCGGTCGACTCCACATCGACCCTGACCTCTTCCTGGGGCACGAGCAACCTGGCCCGGGAAACGCCCATCCGTATGAGGTCCTTGGCCTTGACCGTCGCCTTGTCCTTCTCCTTCATGTGGACCCAGGAGCAGTGTTCACGTATGTTCACGAATGTAAACAGGTACTTGTTCAATCCAGCGGACTCGCAGGTCGCCTGGAACAGCGGCGCGTGCGTCCTCGGAGTGCAGCTCGCGACGATGACCCTGTTCAGGTTGTGCTTCCTGATGGCCTCCCTTATGCTGCTGAGGCCGTCCTCGGCACAGGTGTACAGGTTGTCATTTGCATAGACCACGTCGGGCAAGGTCTTCGCGTACTCCGCGACGGTCGGAACATCGACGAACCCGCCTATGTTCGAACCGCAGTGGCAGACGAACACGCCTATCCTCGGCTTATCACTCTGGATCGCTTCCTTGTTCTCGGCCATCTGAATCATCCCCCTCCTGCCTGCACGAGCGCTTCGATCGCCTTCGCCGCTGCGCTCGAGCCCTGAGCGACCGACTCGGGTATGTCCGCCGGGCCGGCGCAGTATCCTGCCAGGTATATCCCTGAGACCACGGTTCTGCCGGGTCCGAGGATCCTGTCAGAGGATTCCAGGAACCCGAACTCGTCCTGCTTCAGGCCAAGTACCTTGGCGAGCTCGGCGGTCTCCTTCTTCGGCACGAGGGTGGTCGCGAGGACGACTAGGTCGAACTCCTCGGACTGCTGTCTCCCACCGACATCGTACACCACCAATGGGTTATGGGTGTCAGGGTTCTCCTGGACCGTGGCGTCGGAGTTGATGTATCTGACGCTGTAGTCCCTCTTCGCCCGCTCGACGTATTCGTAGAATCCCTTCGAGCAGGCCCTCATATCCTTGTAGAATATCGTGGATTCGATATCGTCATAATGCTCCTTGGCGAGCATGGCCTCCTTGGTGGAGTGCATGCAACACACGGAACAGCAGTAGGGATGCCCTACCTGCGGGTTGCGTGAGCCGACGCACTGTATGAATCCGATCTTCTTCGGCCTCTCCCCGTCAGACCGCCTCTGTATATGTCCATGTGTCGGGCCGGCCGCGTTGATCATCCTCTCATATTCCATCGCGGTGAACACGTTGGGGTATCGGCCGTACCCGTACTCTGAGGACGGCGTCGGGTCCCAGACATCGAAACCGGTCGCGACTATTATCGAACCGACCTCGAACTCGAGTATCTGGTCCTTCATCTCATAGTTGATGGCCTCTCTCTTGCAGACCTTCATGCAGTTACCGCACTTGCCCTTGGTCAGCATGAGACAGTTGTCCTTGTCGATGGTCATCACTCTGGGAACGGCCTGCATGAAGGGGACGTAGATCGCCTTCCTCTTCGTCAGCCCCATCTCCCAGTCGCTCACGACCTTGCTCGGGCACTTCTCGAGGCATTCTCCACAGCCAGTACACTTGGACTCGTCCACGAACCTGGCCTTCTTGAGCACCTTCACCTTGAAGTCGCCCACGCTTCCTTCCACCCCGATCACTTCAGCGTAAGTTATCACGTTGGTGTTCGGGTGGCTGAAGCAGTCAGCCATCTTCGGTGCAAGGATGCAGATCGAGCAGTCGTTCGTCGGGAATGTCTTGTCCAGTTGTGCCATTCTTCCGCCTATGCTGGGCGTCTTCTCAACCAGATGAACAATTATTCCCTTGTCCGCGAGGTCCAGAGCCGCCTGTATTCCAGCGACTCCTCCTCCAATCACCATAACAGCCTTTTCCATTCAAAGACCTCCGAGAGTTTTCTAATACAAATTTCCGTCAACGGGTTCCACCCATCTTCAGCGATTCTTATGCTCCTGAACCTGATTTCGGTATCCGGGCTTTCATCCATACTCCCTTCTCAATCTTATCTGTTTCGTTGAATGCGCGACGATTGCGGGTCATACTACTCTTGCATTCGTCCCTTTTTCGTCTCGCACTCGCCGATGTGCGCTACTTCGCAATCACCTTCTTGACGTCCGCGCCCTTCTCAATCTCGGTCACCTTGACCTTGAACGGGACTTTCTTCTTCGTCTGCGCGTCGGCTCTGACGAACCTCTGGCAGTTCGGATACGTGCACGGGGAGCACTTCTCATCCTTGCACGAGAGCTCCACGAGCAACATCCTCTCCCTGGTGTCCTCCGGCTTCGTAACGGGCTTCCGGATCTCGAACATCTTGGACATCTTCGTCTCATATGGCTTCTTCTTGGGTTCGTACCTGGCGAACCTCTGGCAGTTCGGGTACGTGCACGGAGAACACTTGGTGTCCTTGCAGGACAGTTCTATCAGCACGAACCTGTCGCCTACGTTCTTCGGCGGGTTCTCTCCCTTGGCATCTGCCTTCTTGGTCGTGGTTTTTGGAGTCATCTTAACATTCCTTGAGATTAAGACCGCTACTCGAGCGAGTCAGCGATCGCGACAGTCAGGTCCTTTATCTTTATATCTATCTGCTCCTTGGGCACCAGGGTCTTGTTCTCCTGGGCGCACTTCAGGTGGATGAGGCACTTGTAGCAGCCGGTCACGAGGCACTCGGCCCCCGTCTTCTTCGCCTCCTTCAGCCTCTCTACCTGCAACCTACGCGAAGTCTCGTCACAGGTGGCCCACGCGCTCACGCCACAGCATAGTGCTTTGTCGCGGGTGTTCTCCATCTCGACGATCTCGGTGCCCTCCGAGGCTTTCAGGGCGTTCCTGGGCTGGTCGTAGATGTCCATGTGCCTTCCGAGCCTGCATGAGTCCTGGAAGGTCAGCTTCCGGGCGTTCTTCTTCAGTTTGAGCTTGCCTTCCTTGATCAGGTCGTCTATCAGCTGCGAGATGTGCACCATCTCGAAGTCCGCATCCCCCATCAGCTCTTGGTAGTCGAGGTCGAAGGTGCGCAGGCATTCCGGGCACGAGAAAACGACCTTCTTGGCCCCAGAGGCCTTTATGACCTCGAGGTTCTTCTTCATCAGCTTCTGCATGGCCGTCTCGTCCCCGGTCCAGTTGAGGTCGTGCCCGCAGCAGACCTCATCGTTACTGACGACCGGGATAATACCCCCCTTATTCATTATCTTTACTGCAGCCTGGGGTATGCCGGAGAGATCCAATTCCCGGTCCTTGAATATCGAGTCGAAGTATACCGCGCATCCGGTGAAGAAGAACACGTCACCCTTCTCGGCGATCTTGACATCATCCGTGACCCATCCCAGCCGGTTCTGCTTGAAGTCTCCGTGGGCCATGACCCGCATGACCCCTTGCATCAATCCGCCCTGGGAGCATACAGGCACGTTATCCAGCGAGCTCGCCTCGGTCCTCAAGCCCCTGATGAATCCCGAATAATCGACCTTGTACGGGCACATCGAATTGCATTGCTCACAGGTGATGCAGGTCCAGATGTCCTTGTCCGTCGAGAGCGTCTGCATCTGCCCCTCCGTAGCCTTAAGGACTATGGTCCTGGGCGCGAACTCCGTATTGTACTTGGCGACCGGGCATACGGTCGTACACTTGCCGCACTCTACACAGTCGAACGCGCCAGTATCCTCGATCAGAGTGTCTATCCTCTGCTTCAGAGTGATCGGGTCCTTGGTCGCCTTAGGGACCTTCGGCATCGGGTTCGGCCCGAGCTTCCTGATCTGTTCTGTGAACTCCTTCATGGTCGCGGCGAACTTCTGCCCTTCTGACGCGGATATCCATTCCAACCGCATCCTGTCCTTGCCGATCCCGAGCCTGTCGAGGAGTTCCTTGACCGATTCCATGCGCTTCTCGGCCTCGACGTTCCCGGAGATGTAATGACAATCGCCGATGTGGCATCCCGCGATCAGGATACCATCCGCGCCCATTTCCAGTGCCCTGAGTATGAAGTATGGTTCAACCCTCCCTGAGCACATGACCCTGATGATCCTGGCGTTGGGGGGATACTGCATCCTGCTCACGCCTGCCAGGTCCGCTCCTGCGTACGAGCACCAGTTGCAGCAGAAGGCCACTATGTTCGGCTCGAACTCCTTGCCGCTCAAACCTTCACCTCCTCGTCCTTGTCAGCCAGGAGGGCCTCGAGCATGGTCATTATCTGTTCGGACTTGAAGTGCTTGGGGCTGATCGCCCGCGCACAGCATGCGACCGCGCAGGAGCCACAGCCCTTGCAGAGAGCCTCGTTTATCCTGGATTTGATGACTCCTGGGGATATCTCCTCGAGTCTCGGGGCGCCGTATTCGCACACATCCTCGCATCTGCCGCAGGCTATGCACCTCTCCTCGCTGACGACGCTCACGACCCCTTCGGCCTCTATGAACGGTTTGGACAGGACGGTGTTCACCCTTGCAGCTGCGGCCAGCGCCTGCGATATGCTCTCGTCGATCAATCTCGGTGAATGCGCGAGCCCGCAGAGGAAGATCCCGTCCGTCGCGAAATCGACCGGTCTCAGCTTCATGTGTGCCTCCAGGAAGAACCCCTCCTTGGTCAACGGCACCTTCAGCAGCTGGGCAAGGTCCTTGTTGTCTGGGTTCGGCCGGACCGCGGCGTTTAGAACGAGATAGTCCGGTTTGATCGTCACGGTCTGCTCTATGAACTGTTCGTCGATCTCCACGACGATGTCCCCATTCGTCGCAACGACTCTGGGTGGAGATGCGGGATCGTATCTGAGGAAGATGACGCCCAGCCTGGCCGCCTCGTTGTAATTCTCCTCTGCGAAACCGTAGGTCCTGATGTCTCTGTAGAGCACGAAGACATTCGTCTCAGGGTGCTCCTTCTTGATCTTCATCGCGTTCGCCATGGCGGTCGAACAGCATATCCTGGAACAGTTCGGATACTCGTCGTTCCTCGAACCGACGCACTGGATTATCACGACATTGTCCGCCTTGAAATCCTTCTCAGCGAGCAGCTCTCCCAGGTCCGTCTGCCGGACGACCTTCGGGTTCTTCCCGAACATGTACTCCACTGGTTCGTACTCCACACCACCGGTGGCCACGACGATGGCGCCGTGCTTGAGCTTCTCGCCGCTCTTGAGAGTGGTCTCGAAATTGCCGATATATCCCTTTATCTCCGAGGCGGTCTCGTTGAGGTGGGTCTTGATGTTCTTGTGTTCTGCTATCTCCTTCTCGAGCTGTTCGAAAGTCTCCTGGGGGTCGACTCCCGAGAGTGTATGATGTATCCGTCTCAGATGCCCACCCAGCTGCTTCTCCTTTTCCACCAGGTGCACCTCGAAGCCGGACTTCGCTATTTCCAGGGCCGCGGTCATGCCGCTCAGGCCTCCGCCGATGATCAACGCTGCCGGGGTGACGGGTATCTTGGGTTGAGGTAGAGACTCAAGCGTTGCCGCTTTCGCTACCGCCATGCGCACAAGGTCCTTCGCTTTCTCGGTCGCTTTCACCGGTTCCAACCGGTGAACCCAAGAGCATTGGTCCCTTATGTTGGCCATCTCGAAAAGGTACTTGTTCAGCCCCGCCTCCTTGACCGTGTTCTGGAACAGCGGTTCGTGAGTCCTCGGCGTACAGCTCGCGACGACCACCCTGTTCAGGTCGTGTTTCTCGACGACCTCCTTGATCTTCTTCTGAGTGTCCTGCGAGCATGTGTAAAGGTTACGTTCGACGTATACCACGCCAGGCAAGGTCGCTGCATATTCGACTACCTCTGGGACGTTCACCACAGAACCGATGTTTATGCCGCAATGGCAGACGAACACGCCTATCCTGGGTTCCTTTCCGGAGACATCCCTCTCCTGTGGATACTCCTTCTTGGTGACCAGCTTGCCCCGCTCCTCCGACAGTAACGCTGCCACCTTCCCCGCAGCGCCGCTGGCTTGAGCGATCGAGTCAGGAATGTCCTTCGGGCCAGAGAACGCGCCGCACACGAATACCCCAGGGACGGATGTCGACACTGGGGTCAGATCGTCAGTCTCGCAGAACCCGAACTTGTTCAGGTCGAGTCCGAAAACCTTCGCCATGTTGCCCGTGGATTCCGGGGGCCTCGCGCCCGCAGAGAGCACGACCAGGTCGAACACCTCCTCTCGAATGTCCGGACCCTCGAGATAGCTAAGCATGAGGTTGTTCGTCTCCGGGTCCTCCTCGACCTTTGATATACGGTTGTTCCTCAGGACCCTCACGCCGTATTCGTTCTCCGCTCTCATCAGGTATTCCTCGAACTCCTTGCCGAAAGCCCGAGTGTCCATGAAGAATATCGCAGTGTCCAGCCCCTGGACATGCTCCTTGCCTATGACCGCCTGCTTCAGGGCGGCCATGCAACAGTATGATGAACAATAGGTATTGGATGTCTGCGCGTCCCTCGAGCCGACACACTGTATGAACGCGATCTTCTTGGGCACATCCCCATCCGAAGGCCGGATAACGTGTCCCTCCGTCGGACCGGACGCGCTGAGCATCCTCTCGAACTCGATGTTCGAGAGCACATTATGGAATACGCCATGCCCGTACTCGATCTTCTTCGACGAATCGTAGACGTCGTATCCAGGGCTCAGGATGATGGCACCCACCTCGATCACCTCTTCCTTGTCCGGCTCATCGGAGTAATTGATCGCCTTCGCCTCGCAGAATTTGTCACAGACCCCGCATCCGATGCACAGTCCCTTGTCTATAGTGTATACTAGAGGCACAGCCTGCGGGAACGGGACATAGATCGCCTTTGCCGGTGCCAAGTCCCTGTCGAAGGCGTTGGCCCCTTCGATCGGGCAGTGTTCGGCGCACACTCCGCAGCCAGTGCACTTCTCTTCGATTATGAACCTGGACCTACGCGATAGCTTGACCTTGAAATCACCCGTTTTGCCCTCGATACCCTTGAGCTCCGCGTTGGTGATCATCGTGATGTTCTCATGCCTCCCTGTCGCCACCAGCTTCGGGGAGATGATGCACATCGAGCAATCGTTCGTGGGGAAGGTCTTGTCCAACTGTGCCATCGTGCCGCCTATGCTGAGCCCGGATTCGAGTATGTACACCTTGAACCCGGAATCGGCCAGATCCAGCGCCGCCTGCATCCCTGCGGGACCGCCTCCGACCACGAGCACAGCTCCAACTTTTCTATCTGCCATGTCAAACGTCCTCCTCGCACAACGGTCCGAGCCTCTCCAGCTCTGCCACCATCTTCTTTACGACGTCTGCGAATTTCTGCCCCTCTGAGCCCGCAATCCATTCCATCCGGAATCTCTGATCCTCTATGCCCGCGTCTTCGAGGAATTCTGACAGGAAGTCCCCTCTCATCGCCGCCTTCTCGTTGCCGTTTATGTAATGGCAATCCGCTGGATGACATCCTGCGACGATCACACCGTCAGCACCCAGCTCGAATGCCTTCAGCACGAAGGCCGGATCGACTCTTCCCGAGCACATGACTCTGATGACCCTGACATTTGACGGATACTGCAATCTGCTAACGCCCGCTAGATCTGCTCCCGCATACGAGCACCAGTTGCAGCAGAATGCGACGATTTTTGGTTCGTGAGTCTTCTCTGTGCTCCGAGCATCCTTGGTGACTGGTCCGCTCACGTTCACGCCCCCCTGAGCTTCCTCAGCAACGAATGGGCGGACACATGGTGCGTGTCGAAGCCCAGCGAGATCGGGTCTATGCCCATCGAGAGTGCCTGGAGCTGTGATACATGCATGACTGGGATGCCATCCTTCGAGAAGGTCTTCTGCGCGTTGTCGAACTGAAGGAGGCAGAACGGACATCCGGTGACGATGCAGTCCGCACCGACCGCTGAGATGTTCTTGCACTTGTCCTCCGTGAGCGAGTTGGCGAGATCGACCACATGGGACCTCACACCCCCTCCAGCGCCACAGCAGTCCAGCTTGTCCTCGTAATCCACCGGTGTCGCGCCGCACGCCTCGACGATCTGGTCTATGAGTACTGGATTGTTTGGATCATCTATCGTTTGATTCTCTGTCGGCCTCAGATAATGACATCCATAATGCACGGCCACGGTGATGTTCTTCAGAGGTCTCTTGACCTTGCTGGCAATGGTTTCCAAACCCATGTCCCTGGCCATCACATCGATGTAATGGCGTACTTTGACTGGCTCGAAGACCTTCCTCCTGCCTTCAGTCTTCCTGGGGACGCCAGTGTACTTCTTGCCTATCTGGGCGAGCACCCTGTTCACTCTGCCCATGGCCTTCGGGTCCTGTAGATATTCTGTGGCCTTCAGGAGGGATGTGAGGCAGCCGTTGCACACGGTCATGATGTCCCTTCGTTCTTCCTGGGCGAGCACGAGATTCCTCGCGGCCAGCAGGAGCCATGTGTTCTTATCGGTGGAGTAGAAGATTCCAGGGACCGGGCAACAGGAGAACTCCGGCATGTCCATGACGTCGAGGTCAAAGCCCTCTTTCCCACAGACCCATCTGACTGCATATTCTATTCCTGGGTATCTGTTCGGTATCACGCAACCGAAGAAGTATGCATAAGAGGTCATATCTTGACCTCCTCTTCGATTCCTATGAGCTTGTCGTACTTCGATGCATGTATCAGGACGCCAATCTCCCGCAGTACCTTCTTGTAACTAGGCTCGCTCGAATGCACCTGCTCCAGACCAAGCTCGTTCCGGATCTTGTTGATCTCCTCGTCCGGTTTGACACTCTGCCCGTACCTCACGAGGTTGGTTGCGGCCACCTTGATGAACGGAGGTATTACCCCTTCCCTGACGGCTATATGCCTCAGGGCTATCATCACCTCGGCCGGATTGATGTCGGCCGGGCAGTGCTCGTAGCATCTGTAACAGGTCGCGCAAACCCATCTGGTGCCGAGGGTGTAGCTCTTGAGTCCGAACTGGCAGTACTTGATGATGCTCCTCGTCTTGTAATCTATCTTGAGGCTTATCGGGCATACACCAGTGCAGTTCCCGCACTGGAGGCAGGTCATGACGTCCTTGCCGCCGTACTTCGTGATCTCCTTCGCGAAATCTCGATCCAGCTGGCTCTCGTCGATGACCTTCTCCTCGACGAGTTTCTCCTTGAGTCCACTAATGAAGGTCTTCTCGACTTCTCCCATAATCACACCTCCGTCTCAGCGTTCTTCTTCTGAGGTGGTTTCTGCGCCCCACATATTGGCGTCAATGCCGCCACGATCTCGGAATTGATCTGTTCATCAGTGAATTGCTTCGCAGTCAAGGCTTTCTGGGGACATGATGCGGCGCAAGTACCACATCCATGGCACAGGGCTTCTATGATGCGTGCCTTCGTGCCGCCCTTCTCTGATTCGTAGAGTTCGGGAGCGCCATATGGGCAGAGTTCTGCACAAAGGCCACAGCCGACGCATAGGTCTTCGTCTATCGCTACCGTCAGCGGTTCTATCCTCACCTTTCCAGTCAGCATGAGCGCTGCGGCGGACGAGGCCGCGGCTTTGGCCTGGGCGACGGAGTCCGGGATATCCTTCGGAGCCTGCGCGCAACCTGCGACGAAGACACCATCGGCAGCCGTGTCGACCGGTCTCAGCTTCGGATGCGCTTCCATGAAGAACCCATCGGGACTCGTGGTGATGCTCAGTATCTTCCCTATGCGCTTGCTGCCCTCGGATGGTACAAGACCTGTTGATAGAACCACTAGATCGAACTCTCTCTCTGTGATCTTGTTGAGCAGAGTCTCTTCTGCCCTGATGGTTATGCTCTTCGTCGCTGAGTCCTCACTCAACTTGGCTGGCCTGCCCCTGAAGAATTCGACTCCGTATTCTTCTCTCACGCGGTGATAGAGCTCTTCGAACCCCTTCCCGAAAGCTCGTATGTCATTGTAATACACCGCGATCTCGGTATCCGGTTCATGCTCCTTGATTATCTGCGCATTCTTTATCGCGTACATGCAGCAGACCCTTGAACAGTAGTTATTGCCGATCTTCTTGTTCCTGGAGCCGACACATTGGATGAACGCCACACGTTTCGGTGTGGCCTTGTCCGAAGGCCTGATCAGATGCCCACCGGTCGGACCGGATGCGTTCAACAGCCGCTCGAGTTCGAGGGCCGATATCACATTCTCATATTCCCAGTACTTGTAGACGCCCTTCCTCATCGGCACATAGGTCTCGGAACCAGTCGCGACGATTATCGTCCCGACCTTGAAGTCGAGCACCTCATCCTCCATCTTGTGGTCGATCGCCTTGTTGGTGCACGCCTTCACGCAGAGCTGGCACTTGCCCTTCTTGAAATGCAGACAGTTCTCCTTGTCTACGGTGTATTTCAGCGGGACTGCCTGCGGGAACGGAACGTATATCGCCTTCCTCTTCGCGAAACCCATATCGAACTCGTTGTCCACCTTGACTGGGCAGACATCAGTACATACGCCACATCCCACACACTTGTCTTCGTGAACGAAGCGCGCCTTCCGCCTTACCTTCACATCATAATTGCCGATGTATCCCTTGACTTCCTCGACCTCTGAGTATGACAGCAGCTCGATGTTTGGATTTCGTGACAGCTCGACCATCTTTGGTGCGAGTATGCATATCGCACAGTCCCCTGTCGGGAATGTCTTATCAAGCTGTGCCATCACACCGCCGATGCTGGGTTTGCTCTCGACCAAGTACACTTTGAATCCCATGTTTGCCAGATCGAGTGCGGACTGTATGCCAGTAACCCCGCCGCCAACCACCAGCGCAGCCCTCTCGACAGGGACCTCCCTCGCCTCCAGCGGTTCAAGCCTGGCCGCCTTGGAGACCCCCATCCTCACGAGGTCGATCGCCTTCTGGGTCGCGTTTTCCTTCTCATGTGCATGGACCCACGAGCACTGCTCGCGTATGTTGACCATGTGTAACACGTATGGATTCAGCCCTGCTCTCTGTATGCATGCCCTGAATGTCGGTTCATGCAGTCTAGGAGAACACGAGGCGATGACGACCCTGTTGACATCCCCCTCCTTGATCGCCTTCAGGATCTCTTCCTGACCCAGATCTGAGCAGGTGTACTTGTTGTCGCGGGCGACCACCACGCCCGGCAGCTTTTCAGCTGCATCTCGCACTTTGACGCAATCTACCACGCCCGCGATATTGCTACCGCAGTGGCATACGAAAACTCCTATACGTGGTTCGGTCGCGTCGCGTGTCCCTTGTGACGGCGTTCTTTCAACAGAGTCCTTTTCCAGAGGTTCGGGCGAGCCCATCGTCCCCCCTCCTCGACCTGAGCGTGTCGAAGTTATCCGGCCGAATGACCCCGCGAATGCGCCATTTCCTACAGACTGGCGCTTCCACTCGGCCCAAGTGTCTGACGGATTTGGATAACTGACAAGTGGTTAATATAGATTTCGACGGACCCATTTCGAAAAACGCAGGTGTCGAGACGACAATCGTCAAAGTGATTCCTCGGGATTGCAGTTTCTATTTCATAAATCGGGTGGCAAATTCGAAAATCGTTTAATTGATGGTTCTCGATACTATAGGTGGCTACGAACCAGCAGATTCCTGTCCGAACCGAATGCCCGTGAAGTCGAGATCACGACGAACATACCGTCACGAGGAAGTCTCGTCTCGAGGTCCGTCGCACCCCCTCATCGTCTTGGTCCTATTTGCGGTGAGTCCTCATCATTTCGGTGCTCGAGAACACGATCATGAACGAGGTGACCCAGCGCATATTCACCTAACCGCTTGCTTCTTTCTGTATCTATATGATATGTGGCAACTACCCTCTCTTGAGACCATGCATGGGCCGAGAGGGTTCGCAGGTGTGCATCCGGTTGAGAACAATGGGCATTCCTCGCTGGTCAGGATGCCTCTCAACATCTCCCCACATCTGCATCCCTCGACCTCGGAGAACTCCTTCTCATGCACAGAGGCGAGGAGGTCAGAATATCTGCTTCTCGCGTCGTGAGTTTCAAATCTCTTCCTGATGGAGAGCCCGCTTCCATTGATCACAGGGAAACCTCTCCATAACACGTCGGATGGTTCGAACACATCCTCAAGCACCTTCATGGCGGTCAAGTTGCCCTCCCTGTGGACGACTCTGGAGTATTCGTTCTCCACCTCGGCTCTTCCATCCCTCACTTGATTCGCCAGCATGTACACTCCCATCATCAGGTCGAGAGGTTCGAACCCCGCCACGACCTGCGGCATCTTGTACTTCTCAGAGAGGAACTCGTACGGTCTGGTCCCAATCATGGTGCTGACATGGCCAGGCTGTATCATCCCATGGAGACGGATCTCGCCCATCTCTGCTATGGCTGCCAGTGCTGGAGGTACCGTTCTATGGCAGCTGAGGACACTGAAGTTGGTGGGCGGGTCGCTCCGGATCGCAGCCGCTATAGTGGGAGAGGTCGTCTCGAAGCCTATACCCATGAATACGACCTCCTTCTGATTGTTCTTGGCGAGGGCCACGGCATCATCGACCCCGAAGACGATTCTGACATCCGCTCCATCCGCCTTCGCGTCGTTCAGGGAACCTTTCTCGCCTGGGACCTTCATCATATCTCCGAAAACAGCCACGGTCACACCTGCACGCGCGATGGCCAAGATCTCCTCGATCTCTCCTGGTGGTGTGACACATACCGGGCATCCAGGTCCCTGCCGTATGTCTATCCCGATTCTTCTGAACTCGCTGTCCAAGCCGAACCTGACGAGGGTATCCTGATGGGTCCCGCAGACATGCATCAATGTGAGGTCGAGGCTCATGCGTTCGAGTTTATCGATTATCTTCCTCGACATCTCCCTGTCTCTCAATCTAAACATCCGGGACCACCAACCGCAAGTTCTTGATAGTGCACTCTCGGCCACTGATGATCCTGGCAGGCCCTCTGCACTTGGGACACTCCAGAATCGGCACGATCCTGTGCGGGGAATCCTCGGACGGTGACATCTCTCCCTTGAATCCGCAATCGCACTCGATCGTGCCCTTGACATGGTTTATTGTCAGAGTGGAACCCTGAAGAATTGTGTCCTTCGAGAGGATCTCGTAGGAGAACTTCAATTGCTCCTCGCCGAGCATCGTGAAATCGCCGAGATCCAGGAACACCTCCTCCACCTTGACGGCACTCCATTTCTTGGACTCTTCCAGAAGTCCTTCAATGATCTGACTCATCACTGAGAATTCGTGCATGGTCTATGCCCCAGCATTCTCCTGCTCTAGCATCTCGCGGAAGAGTTCGAGGGTCTTCTCTGCCTCTTCTTTATCGAGGAGTTGGATGGCATAACCCGCATGGACGATGACATAGTCTCCTATCTTTGCATCGACAAGACTGATGTTGGCGGTCCTGGAGACTCCTCCGAAATCGACGGTGGCCATCATCCCGTCGATCGACTTGACCTCGGCTGGAACTGCTAAGCACATCTGGCGGTCAGTATGCGGGGTCCGTTCATAAAGTTTTAGCCAAGTCTGGCTCCGACGATCGCGTTCTGCCCGGTCGATATGCCCCCGTCTCCGTTGCAGATGCGTCTGTGACCAACGAATGTCAATCCTTTCGCCGTCGCGGTCTCCCTGACCCATGCGGTGATCGGGCCATTGTACGAGACTCCTCCAGTGAGGCCGAGCTGTTTCAACCCCTTCTTCTCGGCTATCTCACACGCCCTCTCCGTCAGACCGACCACCAGGGTCTTTACGAATGAAGATGCCGCATCTGCTCTCTCCTGATCTGATGCGATCTTCATGTCCAGGAGCGTATCGAACATTGGGACGGTCTTGGCGATTTCCAGCTTTCCTGATCTCTCGAACCCTAGGTCGAACTCGAATCGCGGTTCGCCGACCTCGAGCCATCTCTCGAGTTTTATCGCGGGTTCTCCTTCGTAGGTCCTTCTGCAGCTTATGTCGAGTATGCACGACACCGCATCCAGCACCCGTCCCATGCTGGACGCCTTCACGCTCTTAGCCATCATCTTCGAGAATAGATCGCTGGTCTTGCTGTCTACCATGGTCGTCTCCCTCTCCCGCATGAGCTGTATGGCGGATACGACCCTCTTCGGATCGACGACCGCCTTGTCTCCTCCTAGAAGCGGTATGCCTTCCATCGTCCCGATCCTTTCATATCCTGAGTAATCCGCGAGGAGCGTCTCGCCTCCCCACGAAGTGCCATCATCGCCAAAGCCAGTCCCATCCCATGTCAGGCACACGAGTGGTCCATCGATCTTCCTATCTATCATCAACGACGCAGCGTGGGCGTGATAGTGCTGTGTCTCGACCATCTCACAATCGAACTCGTCCGCCAACCTCTTCGCCACGATCCTGGTCGAATATCTCGGATGTCTGTCTAGCCCTATCGCGTCGATCTCTTTCACTCCGAGAAGTTTCGCGAGGTGGTGTATTGCATCATCCAGGTATTGCAGGGTCGGATGCTGTTGCGATTCCCCCACATACTGCGTGAGGAACATCTCACCGTCCCTAGTGACAGACCCGGTGACGTCCCATTGGGCGCCGACACCTATCACTGCGTGCGTGTGGTTCGCTTCAACTGGTACAGGGACGAACCCTCTTGATTTTCTCAGGAAGTTCATCCCGTCCGAGTTGACCTTGACCACACTGTCGTCGCATCGATGAATAATCCTCCTGTCGTGCATCAGATAAACGTCGAGCCCAAGGTCGAACGCCTTTTCGTTGTCGATGGCCATCGGTTCACCTGGTGGGTTCGCGGAGGTCATGATCACGCCATCTTGCTTGAGATGTCTGAATAGAAGCAGGTGAGCTGCTGAATATGGAAGCATGACTCCAAGATTGTTCAGACCGGGTGACACTCCTTCGAGTTCTTCGAGATGCCTCTCAACCTTTTTCATCAGAACGATCGGTCTCTGAGGTGATGTCAGGAGTTCCCTTTCGTCATCATCCATCGACACGTATTTCATGGTCGTTTCTAGGTCACGCATCATGACCGCGTAGGGTTTCTCCCCCCGTCTGTAGATGCTACGAAGTCTCGACGCGTTCTCGAAGGAACAGACAATGTGCATCCCGCCCCAGCCTTTGAGAATGCCGACGGAATCCTCGTATATCCTCTTTGCGAATTCAGCGAAGGGATCACCGCCTATTTCCTTCCCTTCTCTTTCGAACAGGCGATATTTCGGACCACATTCTGGGCATGAGATCGTCTGTGCATGGAACCGTCTATCTTCCGGAGATGCATATTCATTGTTGCATGAGGGACACATCGGAAAATCCGACATGCTCGTTCTAGCCCGGTCGAACGGCAAATCCGCGATGACCGTGAACCTCGCTCCGCATTCGGTGCAGTTCGTGAATGGGAACATGTGCCTCTTGTTTCCTCTTGCTGAAAAATCATCCATACACTGCCCGCAAATAGCAGTGTCCGTTGGTATCAGAGAGACTCTGACACCATCTGTGCTCTGGGATATCGCGAACTCTCCAAGCTCCTCGTCGGATTCGGATATGTCTGCTCGGTCTATCCTGGCAAGGGATGGCAGAGCCTCTTTGAGTCTCTTCAGGAACTCATCCGCGTTCCTATCTACATGAATGACGACATTGGAACCATTGTTCAGGACGTAGCCGCGCAGCCCCATCGCTTTCGCGACCCTGTACACCGTCGGTCTGAAACCGACGCCCTGGACTATGCCATAGACCGTTATCTTCATCAAGTATCCTCTAGAGTCCCAACGCGGAGATCAGGTCATCCAACCCGTTCCCGTGCCTTGCGTCCATCTTGACGATCTTCGCGCCTGGGTTTATTCTTCGGGCATCCCTCTCGAGTATCCTCGGATCGACCTGCATGGCTTCGGCCAGGTCGATCTTATTTATCACTATGACATCCGAGAACGCGAATATCGCAGGATGCTTCCTGACCATGTCGTCACCTTCTGTGACGCTGATCACGACCACTCGAACATGAGACCCGAGCGGGAAATCCACCGGGCATACGAGGTTCCCGACGTTCTCGATGAACAGATAGTCTATCTTATCTAGCGGCAGATCCTCTAATGCGTGGTCGACCAGATGGGCATCCAAGTGACACTCCTTTCCGGTGCTTATGTTGGCTGCTGGTATGCCATGGGCCACTAGCCTCTGATAATCGTCATCGCCGGAGACATCTCCCGCGATCGCGGCGCTCTCCTTGCCCTTGGACTTCAGATGGTCGACCAACTTCTCGATGATCAGGGTCTTCCCAGAACCTATCGCACCGAGGAAGTCGAACGCCCTTATGTCATGCTCTTCCAGAAGGGCGCGGTTCTCGTCCGCCAACCGGCGATTCTCCGCGAGAATATCTTTCTCCATGTCCACGGTGACGACTTTGTGCATGCTCGTGAATCCGAGCTTTCGCTTTAATATTTTGGCCCAGACAATGGCCGGATTCTAAGACCTCATTGCATATTCTGGATTGAAACGGTCGATGATTGTAATCATAAAAAAGATGTGATTGGAGGGTAGCGCCTACTGCTTGCCCCTCCCTTCGGGGTCTACGGTTTCGGGCTCAGGTGCCGGCTCGTCACAACCACGTGAACATCATTGTTCATGGCATTTTTGATCGATCTTGTGATCTCCTCGGGCACTGGCGGGACTAGAGCTACCCGCCTCTTTTCGCATCCCTCGGATTTGCGAGCACCGCATTGTCAACCGCCGGCTTATTTATGGCTCGTCTATGCTCAAGATTGCTTCGGAACGGGTATTATTTAACTCTGATTATTTCCGCGAAGTCGGGTTCGTGCCGTGCATCACATTGTTATATATATTCGATTTTCTATAAAGCCCTCTCTAATGCGTGAATTGTCTGGCGGTGGCATATCTGGGAACCGTATCCCCAAATCGAGTAGCTCTGGGCCCCAAAAACCAAGAATAACTCGTAAGATGATTCCAGTCCGCACCCATAGGTTTGTCGTATCTGCACCGCTCTCGCTAATGATGGTCTTGGTCTGCACGGCATGTCTCGTTCTGACTCTTTCGATCGTCGGTGCACCAATCGGTGGTGAATGGCAGGCCAATGTCGTCACAGCTGCTGATCAGGACGCTCCTTCGATTTCCATGGCCTCCGGAGGTGAGTTCGCCGTCGCATGGGAAACATACGGCCAGGACGGGGATGGATATGGCATCTACGCGCGGCAGTACGGCAGCGCTGGAACGCCGATAGCGACTGAATTCGGTGTCAACACCAACACCACCGGCGATCAGAGATATCCATGCGCAGACACGGACTCGGACAGCAACCTCATGATAGTGTGGCAGTCGCCCGGCGATTATTGGGACGGCGTGGGATATTCCACACTGGGCGTCTACATCCAGAGATTCGATAGTTCTGGCACTCCGTGGGATGCTGCTGAGCAGCTAGTCAACGATCAGACGGCCGGTGACCAGTCCGACCCTGCCATTGCTGTCGCACCTAATTCCAAGCACGTTGCGGTTTGGACCGATTCTGAACAGGATGGAAGTGGGAACGGAATCTTCGGCAAATTGCTCAATCAGATGGGCAAGAGGATTCTGAACTTCCAGGCCAACACATACACAACCGGGTCTCAATTCCAGCCAGCGATCGCCATGAGTGATTCCGGAGATTTCGTTGTCATGTGGAACTCATACACTCAAGATGGCGACGAGGGCGGCATATACGGGCAGCGCTTCTCTGGCGGTGGAGCCATGCGAGGTTCGGAGTTCCGTGTGAACACATATGCTCCTGATGATCAGAACTCTCCTTCTGTGGCGATTCACTCTTCTGGCACTTTCATGGCCGTATGGGCTTCTCATGATCAGGACGGAGATGGCTACGGGATATTTGGCCAACGCTACGATGATTCTGGAATCACATTGGGATCAGAATTTCAGGTGAACTCCCATGTAATTGGCGATCAGGTGAAGCCCTGTGTTGCTCCTGGTTCGAACGGGTCCTTCCTAGTGACATGGAGCTCGCAGAGTCAGGATGGGAGCACTTTCGGTATCTATGCTCAACAGTTCGATTCGAATGGCTCTCCAATCGGTCCCGAGTTCAGGGTCAATTCGCACGCATCTGGAGAAAAGAAGGATGCGGTAATCTCCGCAGACTCATTGGGCAATTACGTGATTGCGTGGTCTTCGTATGGGCAGGACGGTGACGGCTTCGGAATCTTCTGTCAGAGATACGATACAGTTGCAATCCCCGAATTCGGAGAGGTGATCGTTCCCGTGACGGTGACCCTACTGGTATTTGTCGTATTCATGAAGCGTCGTAGCAAGAAGGGGAAGACCGAATCACAGGACTCAGATCAATCTCCTATGCGATAGGTTTGCGATACCACGTGTAATGCTTGACGATCCCGAACCCCATGCCTTCATAGAGCCTCATAGGGTCGTGCGGATTCTCGACTTCCATGCCCAAAGTGGCATCATCCATCCCACGGTCTTTGAGGACCTGGAAGCTCCTCGCAAGAAGGGCACGTGCCAATCCTAGGCCCCTATACTGCTCTCTGACGAAGACGTGTTCCGTATGTCCGCGTTTTCTTTCGGCCTGCTTATTCTCCTCGTCCACAATATAGTTGAGAACCATCCCTGCCAGAGTATCCCCTTTCCATGCTACCTGCCACAAGTCTGGCTGGAAACCATGCGTCTTCTTGAATGCCCCGAAATGCTCGTCGTCCCATATATTCTCGGAGTAATCCCATTCCTTTTGCTTGGATTCCTTGCACGCCTCCCATATCTTGCGATGGTGCTCAGGGCTGACTGGGCGTATCTCGAAGCCATCGGGAAGCGGCATTTCCGGAATATCGTCTAGACTCCTGACCATGTCTATGACGTGTTGGACTTCTCCGTATCCGTTATTCAGAATGATGGACTTCCATTCGTTGTCTGCGTCGTTTGCCCACAGCTCTAGGTGTCCTGCTCCGCCTGTGTGGTCCATCTTCGCGATTCTCAGAATGTGTCTCTCATTGTGCAGGAACAGTGCCTCTCTGATGCCTTGGCCGCGCCATTCTCTCAGGAGCTCTGCTGAGTGGCGGTAACTCTTCTTGCCATCCGTTCTGTCCTCATATCCGACTCTCGCCAGGCCTATCATCTTCCCATCCGCCTCCGCAATAAGGATGTCGGTCCTTGGGTCGAAATCGAGAGGATTGCTGAAGTCTGCCGCGAGGTCCTCCTCGGTTGTGAGGAAGTCGACGCCGTCGGTTCGTCTGCTCTGATTTATCACTGAGGCCATCGCAGGGATGTCTTCATTTCCAAGGTAACGGCGGAGTATCAGTCCACGAATTGCTGGGAAGTCTGCGATCTCGAAATCATCTGTCTGTCTCTCATTGCTCGTCATCCACATCCACCTTCGCTGAACCAAATCTTGGATGGGGATTGACAATCCTTCCGATGCATATCAATCTTCGGGGGATCTTTTTATCACGCGTCCAGAGAAGACAAGTGGGTTCTTGTGCCGGTGACAAATCCTTTCCAGCTCGCTTCTTGGAAGACCGTCGCAAGCACCCGAATCTCTTCAATGGTTCGGTGCCCGCATTCGATTAGCATTACCAGACTCTTGCGGTCGCATTCATGATGCGGGGTGGTGTGTCATTTACCGTATTGCCTCAGAACCTTCCTTTGGCCCCTCCACCACCAGACCTGCCCCCGCCGAATCTGCCTCTAGTGATGATCCCTCCTATCCAGAAGAACACCCTCCCCTTTGTTAACACACCGACCACGATGATCACGCTGATTGCCAGGGCCAACTGCCAGTAGTCGAGTCTGAAGAACTCGACATCGTATCCGTCCTCATTGATCCTATCGGGATCATTCGTGAGTTCGGTCACGAGAGCAGCGAGCGTATAGAATATGCCTGGGTAGTAATCCCCATCGGCAAGGTATGGTTCGAGGTTCTCCCTGCCGATATCCCCGACCTTGGCGTCGTTCAGGATGCCCTCAAGCCCGTAGCCCACTTCTATCCTCCACAAACCCTCGTCCGTCGACACCAGGATGAGGACTCCATTGTCCAAATCCTCCTTCCCTATACCCGATTCCTCGAACAGCTCCACCGCGAACAGGTTGATTCCCTCGGGTTGGGTTGTGTTCACGATCACGATGGCGATCTCGTCTGAAGTGACTTGGTCGAGCTCGTAGCATATCTCATCGAGCATCCCTATCTCATCATATGTCAGGACACCCACGAAGTCGTTCGCATAGAGGTATATCTCGGGCACCGCTTGGGCTCCCGAGACTACGGGACAGATTAGGAACGCGAGGGCAATGGTCGCTAGAAGTGGCCTCTTATCAATCATCTGCCATCCTCGGAGATTCCGCAATGCCTAGACGCCGCCGGGAATCGGGTCATAATATCGCTTCTCCTCGAACCCGAACATGCCCGCGAACAGTACTCCCGGGAAGCGCTTGATCTTGCTATTGTATTCCCTGACATCCTCGTTGTACCACATCCTCTCTGTGGCTATCCTGTTTTCAGTGCCAGCGATCTCGTCCATCAGATCGGCCACGAGCGGAATGGTGCTCAAGGTTGGGTAGTTTTCAGCAGCGAAATATGCCAGGACGATCGTATTCACTTCGCCATCGAGTGCCATCGATGTGTTCAACCTGTCTTCGTCCGTGAGCGCGGAGAGCCACTGCGTCCTGAGATTGGTGATGTTTATGAGCGTGCTGGCTTCGAACTGAGTGTATTGGCTGGTGATATCCACGAGATTAGGTATGAGGTCTATCTTCCTCTGGTACTGGTTCTCCACCTGAGCCCATTGAGAATCGACCTGTTGCTCGGAGTCGACGAGACCATTGTAGGTCACAATTATCAACGCGAGGACCACGACAATAGCTATGACCACGATGATAAGTGCCAGGAGTGGCTTCGAGAGCTTCATGAACGGCGTTACTGAACAGCTGATAGAAATAACCTCGCACCAACAGGATCAAAATGATGCCATCTGCGTGAGAGGTTGTACGGTTGAGAAGCACTTTCGATCGGTTGTTTCGAGTGTGCGCCGAACCATGCGTCAGGCATGCACTCTGCTGCTAGGCCTAAGAGTGTATGAGGGAGGATTTGAATCTCTGCCGAGTCATTATGTCGGACGTCCGTGAAAATCTGGCAGGGTTTCGTGCTGAGGGCGGTGTAGTGCAGATCAGATATCCCTTTTCTTCCGCATTCTTAAGACGGCAATCGCTGTCATGATGACCCCTATAGCTACCATGAAGCATCCAACGACAATATTCAAAACGAAGAATCTGGCGGTAGAATCGAGCGATACGCCTGGGATTTCAGTCAATCCCATCTCTTCCGCCGCCTCACTGACTTCGTCGCGATCCTCAGGAACCATCCAGAAGTACCCATACAGACTTCCAGCAAGGTATTGGAGACCCAGTATCAACACGATCAGACCGACAATGAGTACTGCATGGGTGACCCGTGTATGATCTGCATCATTCTGCATGTCCCAACCACCAATTCCTCCAGATCCTCGATCGTCTCAGCACCTTAAAATGCTGTGCCATGGCCCAGCATTCACTGATTGGTTCGGGGTATCACCTTGATCAGGACAGATGCCGCTCGACAGCGGGACTTCGATAGCGACAGCTTCGATAGCCCTTTGACACAGAAGTGTAAAGACCACGCAAGCGTACTATTGCCAAAAGAGTCTAAGACACGGTGAACTCCGAGGTATTAAGGGCCTTGGACGACGCCACGCCAGGCACCCCGGTACAGAAAAAGCCTTGATTCCTCGGATTGATGATTATACTGGCCATGCCTAGGAGTGGGGGCAGAGGGATTTGAACCCCCATCAACGGGTTTCCACCACGCGGAGAGCGACTCCGGGTGTTACGGACATCATGGGTCATCGCTCCAGTTACTCATCACCGGTCAGCAACCCAATGGAAATCATTCCCATAACTGGAGCCCGTAAGGATACCAGGTTACCCCATACCCCCGTATGGTTTGGGACGTAGGCGAGCCTACTTCTTCCTAAGCCGCTGTGCTCGCTTTCTTCTTCTCATCTTCTTCTTGCGCCATTTCCAGCGCTGCTTGCCTTTCTTCTTCCAGGCGCGTGAGCTTCGTTTCATGAGTTAGACTCCCTTACGTCGTTTGGGCGTACATCGCTCCCTTTTAATATGCCTTTTGGCGGGCCAAGCGGGCCGGTCGGGAATTTCGGGCGTTTTTGACGCCATTCGAACCCGAGACCACTGGCTCCCTCCGTCCCCCATGAGGGGACATAGAAGGCCAGTGCTATATCCTGACTAAGCCACCGGCCCATGCTGGCCAAAGTCCAGATAATTCGCTTATGTATAAAACCTTGGTTGTTGCACACCCTTACTCTTCCCGATCAATGGTCGGGGCGTTTAATGAGTTAATTTAAAAACACAGCACATCCCTCAGGGCTCTTGCATGGGCAACATAAACATATTCGAATTGAAGAAGACCGATCTCAGAAATGCCGTCGTCATAGACGGTTTCCCCAGTGTCGGACTGGTCAGTTCGATAGTGGCTAGTTACATGATAGCTCTCCTGAAGATGGAATACATCGCGGTGATGGATTCAGACATGTTCCCCACCGTCTCCTTGATAAAGAACTCCGAACCGCTGGGTCCTGCTAGGATATACGCTCGTCCGCACCTGAAGGAGGGCGAGCAGCAGATTGTCGTCTTCTCGACCGAGCTGCAGCCATCCGGAGCGTTGCTGAGGCCTCTCGGGACAGCGATGATAGATTTCGCAATCGAGCAGAAATGCAGGCTCGTGATATCCGCGGGCGGACTGATCGTCGAACGGGGCGAGGAAGAGCCAGAAGACTCCTCAGGTGAGGTCGCGGTCTATGGAATTGGTAGCACGGAAGCCGCACAGGAGCTGCTTAAGTCGGCCGATGCCGAACCGTTCATAGAGGGCGTGATCTCGGGTACCGCAGGCGTTCTATTGAATGAAGGCACGAGGCGCGGGGTCGATGTCGTCACACTGCTCGCAGAAGCCCGTCCAGATGTGGCAGACGCTCGGGCCGCAGCACTCATACTCGCTGCGATAGACCAGATGGTCCTCCATCTCAACCTGAACGTCGAACCACTCTGCAAGGAGGCCGAACGCTTAGAAGCACAGCTGAAGGTCCTCCACAGGGATGCAGAGAAGAAGAGCGATGGTCAGAGGCCGGATCTCGCCGGTTACCATTGACCGTTCGAACTTGCGAACCATCGTGCTTTCGATTGTCAGTACCGAGAGCGCGAGCTACCAAACTTTATTAGATATACTGATGATTCTTCCCGTGATGCGGGCCAGCGGTTCCAAGTTCAGACATTCTCTGATTTCATCTAATCGCGAAGGAACTGGGACCGTTCATGATAAGCAACCTGCAATGGATTGGCAGGTGGTGCGATGCTAGATGTTCTCTACAATCTCCTCATCATCCTGATGGTCCTTTTTTGGCTTCTTAGCTTCAAGAAGACGAAGAGGCCAGGCAGGCTCAGGAGATTCGTATCGAAGAACGCATTGGTCGTGGGCCTTTCGCTATGGATATTGACATCAATCCTCGTGGCCGTATTCGTGGTCGAATTCGACTACTTCGGGGATAGTCGTGATGTGGACGATGCGGTGGATGCCGCCGTCGTCAATTGGACGAACGGGATCAATCCTTACACGGAATTCGTCGTTCCGAGGTTCAGCGAGATGGGGCATTTTGCCATTTTTGGCGATAATTCGGACAGCATCGCCGTGTGGTCAAATGGTACATACAATTACCTGCCATTCGATCTGATGTTCTATTCAGCTGCCCACGCAGCTCTTGGAGAATTCGGAACCCCTGTCTGGTTCGTCATCACCAATATCATATGCGCATCCTTCGCGCTCTTCCTGTTTTACAGGCTCCTCGATATCAAGAATCCCTATCTGTACTCTCCATTTGCCATAATGCTCGTGATATTCTATGCGTTCGATAACACCAGTCTGACCATGCTTTTAATAATCGGAGCTTTATATTTAAAAGAACGGTCCCCGGTCATCCCCGAAACACTAGCCGTGATGGCAATGGGCTTGGCATGTCTAACCAAGATCTTTGCCGTGATCCCATTCATCGTTCTCGCACTCTTCATTCTTCAAAGGGAGATCAAGAATCGCGATCTCAGAAAAATCGTGGAGGCCGCTGTCGCAATCGCTGCCGCTTGCATAATTGCCATTCTTGTCATAGCACCGTTCGGGATGTCCGATGTGCTCGATTCCACGGTGTTCGTTTATTCGTCCGGTGAGGTCCGCGATGACATGCCGATCGGAGGGACGGTTCTGAGCGAACTCATCGGAGGCAATTCATACTACTCCTATATCTGCTTGGGAACGATGGCAGCAGCAGTCCTCATCGGCCTGCTCCTGCGCTCGTCGAACGATAGAGTCCTCTTGTTCCTCAGCGTTTTCCTGCTCGTCTCGGTCAAGAGCACGCTGGCGCCATTTTGCATCGCCTGGATATTCCTCGCCCTCAAGTACCGCGATGTGATCGTGCTGAGGGACAAAGAGTTCGAGACCACCAAGACCCCACCCTCTCAAGCACCGGATCCTTGAGATCACCGTCTGGCCTGTTCGCGTCCCGTGTCAAGTGAGAGGCCCCCGGTGTTCCTAAAGAAATATCTATTGTTTCAACCATGCACAGATGGAGACGCTAGTTATCGCACAAACTTCGAGGTATGTTCATGACTGCGCAAAAAGCTTCAATCAAGACCGAGGTCCCCGGACCGAAGTCCAAGGAACTCGGAAGGCTTAGGGAGGAGTACCTCTCAAAGGGGGTCGGGATTGTCGCGCCGATCTTCATTGAGACAGCCGAAGGATCATTGTTGAATGACGTGGACGGGAACGTGTTCATCGATATGGGCAGTGGGATCGGGGTCAATAATGTCGGAAACAGGCCCCCTGAGGTCGTAGCTGCCGTGAAGGGACAGGCGGACAAGTTCCTGCACCTCTGTTTCCAGGTGACTCCGTACGAGAGCTACATCCGGCTTGCTGAGAAGCTCGCCAAGATTGCACCTGGTAAGGATCTGACCAAATCCGTTCTCTTCAACTCTGGCGCCGAAGCCGTCGAGAACTCCGTCAAGATCTCGAGGCATTTCACGAAGAAGTCTGCAGCGTTCTCGTTCGTCCACGCGTTCCATGGGAGGACGATGATGGCCATGGCCCTCACATCGAAGGAGATGCCCTACAAAGCAGGCTTCGGTCCCCTCCCTGAGACGTACAAGGTCGATTTCGCGTATTGTTACAGATGTCCTCTACAGATGAGCTATCCATCCTGTGGTATCGCATGCGCAGACAAGATCGATGAGATATGGTCCGCCCCACAGTTCGAGGGAAAGGTGGCATGTCTGATCGGTGAACCGATATCCGGCGAAGGTGGATTCATAGTCCCGCCGAAGGAGTTCTACCCCAAGATCACCAAGATATGCCGGAATCACGGGGTCGTCTATATCGACGACGAGATCCAGACTGGCGCTGGCAGAACGGGGCGTATGTGGTGCGTGGAGCATTGGCCCGGGACCGAACCGGACATGCTCGTCAGCGGAAAGGGCATCGGAGGCGGATTCCCGGTCTCAGCGACCACGGGCAGACCAGAGATAATGGATGCTCCGCAGGTCGGCGGGTTGGGCGGGACCTTTGGCGGGAACCCGGTCGCATGCGTCGCTGCTCTCGCACAGATGGACCTCATCGAGAAAGCGCTGAAGAACGTCTCCAAGATCAACGTGTACATGACCCGAAGGTTGTTGGAATTACAGAAGAGATTCCCTATAATCGGAGATGTCCGTGGAATGGGTGCCATGATGGCCGTGGAATTGGTCGACGATGCAAAGACCAAGGCTCCCGCTGCAAAGGAGACGAAGGCGGTCAAAGTTGCTGCGCTTCAACGTGGCCTCCTCTTGTTGACCTGTGGCACCTACGACAACGTCATCAGGCTCCACCCTTCGATGGTGATGTCCCCGGAGACGCTCGAACAGGCGATGGACCTGCTAGAGCAGAGCTTCGAGGAAGTGATTAAGAAATAATCACATCATCTCGATCGGACGAGATTCCGAAACCATTTCCATTCATTCCAATTCCATTCTACTGGTCACAGGTTTCGCTTTGCGGCTATTCCATTTGCTTTGGCCAGATCCTCTTCTGTGTTGATGTTGATCGTGAGAAGGGGATCATCGATCGTCATCAATCTCGTCTCTATCTCATTGGAGACGACATTCAATCCCGCCCAAACCATCTTTCTCCCATCCGGTGAGACCAAGACTGATTCGTGATCTATCTCTCCTATGGCAATCTCGACCGGGACGACTGCAGCGCAGCTGCCTTCCGTCGCATCCATGATCAATGTCTCTGTATGCCCGACGCGTGCGAATGGAACATCCACGCTCAAGCTCACAAACCTCCCGAGTCGGTCGATGAGTTCCAGCGTGTCTTCGTGATACCCGATTCCGGAGGTGATGACAATCTCGATCCCGATCCTATCGGCCAACTCTCTTGTTCCAACATTCTTGTTCGTGATAGCGACAAGCACACCATCGAGTGATTCGCATCGCAGAGCCTCAGCTGCACGATGCAATAATGTCTTCCCATTGACTTCCAATAATGCTTTCTCGGTCGGTCTGCCGAATCTGGTCGCCTTGCCACCGGCCATCACTACGCCCTTCAAATCACCAACACCCATGCAAGGAGTGTCAGGAGCCGGCCTATCTCATTCGCTGCGCCAAAGGCATCTCCAGATACTCCTCCGAAGTTCTTTCTAGCCTTGAGGGCTACCCAAAGCCCACCAAACATTCCGACGAATACGATCGGAAAGAATGATCCTGAGATCAAGAACGCCGCGGCTCCCGCGATCACGATCGCGACCAAAAGACGTTTCAAACTGGCCTCCTCCACGAAAGTCCGCCCCATCCCAGGATGCGCGCTTGGACCGATGCGGATCGCTGTGAGCAACGCCAATTTCCCACCCATCTCTGCAATCGCGAATCCGACGACCACGGAAACGCCCCATGGTAGCCAGGGCAGAGCGAGTGTATCTTCAGCACTCATGCATAATCGGCTGGCGATGGCGAACATGAGGACCAGATAGATGACGACTGCAAATACTCCACCAACGCCACAGTGGACGTCTTTCATCGCGTTCGTCTTGCGGTCGTGATCCCCACTTGTCATCAATCCGTCCGCGAAATCCGCCATTCCCTCAGTGTGCAGAATCCCGTTGATGTAGTACAGGAGTACGATGACCAGCCCACCGGATACTAGGTACATTCCTGATCCCAATATCGAATGAAGAAACATCGCAGCGATGGCAGCCGAGAGACCGACCACAAAACCAACCAGAGGGAAATACTGCTGCTGCCTGGCCGCTTTCCCCAGATCCATCGTGGCTCCAGGTATCCTGATCCTTGTGAGCAAGGCGAACATCTCAAGCGTCATCGTGAACCTCGAACAATCTAGTCATGGTCGCCGCCACGAGGGCCCCAACTGCGTCATCCATGAATGGGGGTAATCTGCCTATCACTCCCGGCTTCTCTCGGTCATATCGGACATAGTTGAACAGGGCTTTCTTCCCACCGATGTATTCGGCTATGGACATCCCGATCAACTCGTCCGCGACAAGGGAGGCGGGGTCGTCGGCACCATTGAAGATGCATTTCGAATCCGATGTCATGATGTCGTCCAGATGGCTCGCGGCCTCGATGAGCAGAAATACGTTGGGATCTCGCAGGTTCCGTTCCAGAAGTTTCCGGTACCTATCCTTGAGCTTCTGGACAAGCGAATCCTCTGCATCTCCGGCATATAGCTCGAAGCCAGTCTCTATGAGGTCATCGATACTGGCCCCATTTTTTTCCAGAGTCCTGGTGACATTCATCGACGTTTACGCCCCCGTGGCGGCGAAAGAGTAAAATATACTTTCAATATTTCAAGTTTGCTTTAGGTGTGCCGATGAAACCTCTGAATTCGTATATCGAATCGACAATCGATCCAGACGTCTCGTCAATCACTGCGTCCAAGATCAGACAGGGTTGCCTTACAAAACCTCCTGGCAGTCTGGGAAAGGTAGAGGACCTATCCATCAGGTTGGCGGGGATATATCGGACGAGCACCCCGATGATCGGCAGGAAGATGATATTCACCATGGCTGCTGACCATGGGATCACGGAGGAGGGGGTCAGCGCATACCCCTCGGAAGTGACGGCCCAGATGGTGATGAATTTCGCCAATGGCGGCGCCGCGATCAATGTGCTTGCGAAACATGTCGATGCCGAGATCAAGGTCATAGATGTCGGAGTGAAATCCGAAACAGAGTGGCCGCCCAGCATAATCCGGAAGAAGGTCAAGCACGGGACGGACAACTTCGCGATTGGCCCAGCAATGACTCATGATGAAGCGAGGATGGTGATCGAAATCGGTGCCGAACTCGCAGAATCTGCTGTCGCTGATGGTGTGAATGCGATAGCCATCGGTGACATGGGAATCGGCAATACGACGGCAGCAAGCGCCATAACATCCGTGGTGACCGGTCGGTCAGTGTCGGATGTGACAGGTCGTGGAACAGGGATCGACGACACCAGGCTTGCAGCTAAGGTGGCCGTGGTCGAGAGGTCTCTGAGACTGAATTCTCCGGATCCATATGACGGTCTTGATGTGTTATCGAAGATCGGTGGATTGGAGATCGGGGGTCTGGCAGGGATAATAATAGGCGCCGCGGCCAGCCGTGTTCCGGTATTCTTGGACGGGTTCGTTTCGAGCTCAGCTGCACTGATCGCCGATGTCATTTCTCCAAAGTGCCGTAGCTACATGATAGCTTCTCATCTTTCAGTCGAGCCTGGACATGCGATTCTTCTGAGACACCTCGATCTACTTCCTCTCCTGGACCTCAACATGAGGTTGGGTGAGGGCACAGGTGCCGCATTGGCGATGTCTATCGCTGAGGCGTCCTGTAAGATACTGAGGGATATGGCGACTTTCGAAGGCGCCAAGGTTTCGAAATCAATCAAGGAGGTATGAGGGATGAAAGAACGGAACGGTGTGATGATGACGAGCAGCATGATCATTGTTGTTGCAGTCGTCATCTCTGCAGTAGCGTCCTTCTCTGGAGGATACTACTTGGGGACTATGAATGACGAGGAATTCATCGAGGAAGCGGATGGTCTGACATCTATCGAACTGGATGATGTTGGAAATGTAGTGAGCCTGACGATTACCGATGATTACAACCGGACAATAACCCTGCCTGGTATTCCTCAGAGGATAGTGTCTATCGCACCCACGACGACCGAGATACTCTTTGCAGTCGGCGCCGGCGATCAGGTGGTAGGGGTTGATGACTATAGCGATTATCCTGCAGAGGCGCTCACCAAGACCCGTGTCGGCAGCTTCCAGCTCAGTATCGAGACGATACTCTCGCTCGAACCTGACTTGATTGTCTGCGGCGATCTCGTTCCAGTCGATGACCTCGAACCTCTTGAGGTGCAAGGCATACCCTACTTCGTGTTCGCCACGCGCACTATCGACGCCGTATTGAAGGACATAGCTCTTGCAGGAATACTCACTGGACATGTGCAGGAGTCCGAGGCCCTGCTCGATGGTCTAAGGGCCAGGATCGATGCGATAACTGAGAAGACGCTCGACTCCAGCGTTGAGACGCCAAAGGTGTATGTCGAATATTACCCTCTATGGACGTATGGCCCGGGATCCTTTGGTGATGACCTGATTCGCCTCGCGGGTGGCATCAATATCGCGGCAAACACAACTAGTGAGTATCCTGAGGTCACATCCGAATTCGTGATATCGTCTGACCCCGATGTCATAATATTCACCTTGGGGGCTATGACGACGACCACCGCCGATGAGATATCCGAGAGACCAGGATGGGACCAGATAACCGCTATTGCTGATGATGCGATCTATTCGATCGATGACAATATCGTCAGCAGGTATGGTCCAAGGATCGTGGACGGTCTTGAGCAGTTGGCGGAGCTCATTCACCCCGAACTCTTCGAATGAGGGCGTGATCATTTGGTCGGCAGCACGGCGCAAGAACAATCAGGTCAGGACGGACAAAGCCTCAGGACGGGTAGAAGACGTCCAGTCCTCGTATTGTCAGGATTATGTGCCGTGCTTGCCGCGACCTTGTTTGTAGCCATACTGGTCGGGTATCGCGGGCCTATCGGACCATCCGTGAGCGACCACATGTCATTTGGACAGGCAATCGATGGCATATTCGGAAGCACATCCGATTCATGGACATTCTGGGACGTCAGGATCCCGAGAGTGGCACTTGCTGGCCTGATTGGCGCAGGTCTTGCGTGTGCTGGAACAGCGATGCAAGCAGTATTCAGGAATTCTATGGCTGACCCGTTCATAATCGGAGTCTCATCGGGGGCAGCCGTCGGTGCTGCTAGCGCGGGTTTGATCGGCCTGACGGCTGTGTTCGGAGTGTATGCTTCGCCATTGCTCGCGTTCGTGTGCGCGATCATCACAGTGTTCGTTGTCTACAAGATGGGGACCGCTCATGGCCGAGTCTATGTGGATACATTGCTGCTATCCGGGGTAGCCATCGCATCCTTCCTAGGGGCAGTCGTCTCCTTCCTCATATTCATAGCTAGACAGCAGTTCGATCAGCTCATAGGTTGGCTCCTGGGAAGCCTTCCGCTCGTGACTTGGACTCAGGTGGGCATAGTCGCACTGCCCGTCATTATCGGTGTCTTCATAATATTCATCTACGGCAGGGAACTGAATGCCCTTCTACTCGGCGAGGAGACCGCCCACAATCTTGGTGCGAATCCAGAATCGCTGAAACAGATGATGCTCGCCGTCTCTGCGCTCATGACCGCCGCTGCCGTGGCCTTCGTCGGCATCATCGGATTCGTAGGTCTGATTGTCCCACATATGATGAGGTTGATCGTGGGCGCGGATCATCGGATATTGGTCCCGGCATCAACGATCTTTGGTGCCATCTTCCTGATAGCGGCAGACACTGTTGCGCGAACCATAATAACTGGCCAAGAGTTGCCAGTGGGTATCATCACAGCTCTGTGCGGAGGACCGTTCTTCCTATACCTGTTGCGAAGAAGCAGAACCGGAGGCATATCATGAATCTCAAGATAGACGGACTCTCTTTCTCCTTCGGTCAACGCAGAGTGCTGAAGGATATCTCCCTGGAGGTATCCGACGGAGAATTCGTGGGGCTCATGGGTCCCAACGGGTCAGGCAAAACGACCATGTTGCGATGCCTGACCAGATTTCTTCCATCTGAATCCCGTGCAGTGTTGGTCGACATGAAACCCTTGCACACCCTGACGGATCGCGAAGTCGCCAGCATCTTCGCCGTCGTTCCTCAGAGCTCCTCAACTGATTTCCCTTTCACTGGCAGGGACATTGTGTCCATGGGACGACTCCCCCATATGCGGAGCAGGCTCTCGGGGACAAGGAAGGGTGATCTAGATGCGGTGCAGAACGCTCTTGATATCACAGGGGCTGCACATCTGGCGGATAGGGCTTTCTTCCAATTGAGTGGCGGTGAGCGCCAGAGGATCGTGATCGCCAGAGCTCTTGCACAGGAGCCTGCCGCGCTCCTGCTGGATGAGCCGACCGTTTACCTCGACATAAGCGGTCAATTGGACATGATGGACCTCATCAAGAGGCTGAACAAGGAAAAATCCCTGACCATCTTCGCCGTCCTGCATGACATAAACCTCGCCGCCAGATATTGCGACCGGATCGCGCTACTGAACCAGGGGCGCCTCGAGATAATCGGGTCTCCGAGTGAGGTTCTGACGCCTGAGATGATACAGAGCGTATATGGTGTGGAGGTCGCGGTCAGACGCGATCCGTTCACTAGTTCGATTTACGTAATGCCAAGAACCATCTCCACATCAGTCGCTCGGCACGGGACCAGGGTACATCTGCTATGCGGTGGCGGGTCCGGAGGTCCTCTCATGAAGACCCTATTCGACAACGGATATTCTGTCTCTACCGGAGTTCTGAACGTGCTGGACTCAGATTATGAAATCGCCAACGAGTTGCATATTCCAGTCGTCGCCGAGGTCCCGTTCGCCCAGATAAGCGACGAGGCCCATATGGAGAACTTGAGATTGCTCAACGAAGCGTCATTTGTCATTGTGTCCCCGTTCCCGGTCGGCCCAGGGAACTTCAAAAACCTGGAAGCCGCGGAGAACGCATTGGTGATGGGGAAGCGTGTGGTCGTGATCATGCCGAGCGACGCCGGTGCGATAGATTTCGTGGGGGGCAAGGCGACGACCTTCGTGAAGAACTTGATAAGCCGAGGTGCATATAAGGTCAGCACCGTGGAAGAGGCCCTCGGCTCTATCCGTTCATAGGGTGGTATGATCCCTTGGAAGAACTTCCTTTGAGAGATCTGAAGAGAAACACCGAATTGCTCATACTCGTAGAGATGCTCCAGACTCCGTCAATCAAGCTCAAGGATATCGCCAGCAGGATGGGTATAACAGTACAAGCGGTCAGCCAATACATCGCTGGAATGAGGAAGGAGGGGCTACTCAGAGAGCAGAAAGGGATTCTGAGGCCAACCAGGAAGAGCATGCAGATACTGCAGGAGCATTTTGGTCGCATCAAACAGGATGTGGATTCCGTACTCAGGAAGATAAGCGTAGTAGACAGATGCGTTGCCGTCGCAGGGTGCAGCATCGAGGCGGGGCAGCAGGTCGCCCTCACCATGGAAGATGGTATGCTCTTGGCATATTCTGGACGCGAAGGTCATTCTACGGGGGTCGCGCGTGAGTCCGCATCCGAAGGTGATGATGTACTGGTCGGCAATCTCGAAGGCATCGTGGATCTGGAACTGGGGAGATTGCTGGTTCTTGAGGCGCCATCCGAACTAGACGGTGGATCGAAATCCGCCAACATTGAGACGGCTCGACAGAGGGTCGAAGAGTTCTCTCCGGGGATGCTCGCAGCGGGTGATACCGTCGGAGCGGCCTTGCTGATGAAGGCAAGCGGGGAGATGCTCACCATTCACGCTCCTGTGGAATCTTCGATGAGCGCCCTGAGCAAAGGGGTGGATGTCGTCTTCTGTGGGACGAGGGAGTCAATAGATCTGATGATCGAGGCCGTTTCGAAACTCAAATCCGAGACGGGATACGAGATATCGTGGAATACATTTCATCTCTGAATGTGCGGAACTAAGACTAAATCCTGATTCGTAGATTTCATCACGGGTGAGGGCCGTGAATGTGGAGGATGCGATTCGGGCTAGGCGTGCGAAGCGCGTGTTTTCTGATAGACATGTTGGAGGCGACGAGATTGATGCACTCGTCGAATCGGTTAGATTATCAGCATCTTGTTTCAACAATCAGCCTTGGAGACTCGTGTTCTGTCGAGGTCCTGAGTCATTGGAGTCCGTGAGGACGTGTCTGGCCAAGGGGAACATATGGGCGACGAGCGCCCAGATGATTATCGTGGTGGCAGCCAGAGCATCGGACGATTGTGACCTGAGCGATAGACGAAGCTATTCGCTATTTGACTGCGGGTTGGCGATCGGACAGCTCCAACTTAGGGCGACTGAGCTGGGCATGATCGCGCATCCGATCGCCGGATACGACCCAACACGTGTTAAACAGGCTCTTGAGATTCCGGAAGAATATGTGGTGATAACGCTGGTAATATGTGGGTATCCTGGCTCAGATGATTCGATGCTCTCTGAGAAGCAGAGGACCGCGGAGCAGGAACGTCCAGTGCGCAAGCCAGAAGGCGAGAACATATTCTTCGATGCCTGGGGTAGATCGTCCGCTGATTGAGGTCGAATACGCCTAGCTCATCGATTCATCTCATTTGCCCTCTCCACTGGCCGTCGAGAAGACATATATCCTGCCTGTTACCATGGGGACTTGATCGAGGAGGTGTGTCGTTTATGATGAGGCTCTACCGCACAGAGAAGGGTGAGTTGAAGGAAGTAGAGAAGACCGGATTCAAAGAAGTCCTCTGGATAGACCTCGTGGCCCCCTCTCCTGAAGAGGTAGAGACACTCCATAAGGAGTTCGACATTTCTCTCCAGGACCTAGCTGACTGTCTCGATCCTAACGAGCGATCCAGGGTCGATATCGATGAGAAGTACGATCTGCTCGTGCTCAGGAGTCTTTTGACCGACGAGCGTTCCCCAGATCGTATTCAGACGATGCCTATCGGTATCATAGTGACTCCTAAGCATGTCATAACGGTGAGGATTGGAGCATCTTTCCACGGTCACGAGATCACCTCCGACCTCAAGAAGAAACCACATTTCGACTGCAAGGAAGACCTGTTCCTTTCATTGATCCGCAAGGTCCATCGCGATATCGAACGCACTGTTCGTCCGATGGAGCGGAAGATCTCATCGATCCAGGATATGAATCTCGGAGCCAACAGTGCGACAATGGCGAACAGCGCCTTCGCGTTGAGCAACGGACTCATCCTTCTGAACACATCATTGCTTTCGAATCTGAATGCGATATCCATGATATCTCGGATGCGGCAACTCAAGATGACGAAGGATAAATTGGATCTCGCAGAGGACATCGAGAACGATGTCGCCCAGCTTTACGAGATGACGACGATCTACAGGGAGATAATGTCCAACATCCTGACCGCCTACGAATCCGCGATATCCAACAACCTGAGCTCCATCATGAAGACCCTGACGACGATCAGCTTGATCCTCATTCTCCCGACCCTCATAGCGAGCCTATTCGGGATGAACGTCGAGCTGCCGTTCAAAGATGATCCGAACGCATTCCTCTACGTAATCGGGATCTCGTCAATATGCGTCATCGGTCTCTGGGTACTGTTCCGGATGAAGAAGATACTCTAATCCGACGAGTCTCGAGGCATAGTTGCCTCTGATTGATCGTCCCTGACATCTCCATGACCTATTACCTGTCTGTGAGGCCCAGTTTTCAGACTATTCTGGTGGTGGTGCCAGCGTACTTATTATACACCGTGAAGACATATGGATGTAAGGTGTGACATGGTATCCTCAGTGGACACAGTCATAGGACTGCTGTTGGGCATATCTGCATTCCTTTTCCTGCTCTCTTTTGTGGCCTACAGGAGGAGTGGAGTAAGACGCATGCTCTTGCTCTCCGAGGGGCTCATCATCCACATTTCCTTCTCTGTTATTGTCATTGTCTCATCATATGCGACTGATTGGCTGGAGAATGTCGAAGTGACGACTCTCGCAATCGCCGATATTGCGATTCTTGCTGCGGTTTTGGTCCTCGGCATAGTTGGAGGTAGGACTAATGCCGGATCCACTTGAACTTGAAAATCGCAAGAGGATCTTCGAATGTATTCGGAGCAGTCCTGGCATACATTTCCGAGAGATACAGAGACGAACCAATCAACCGATCGGAGTCCTGGAATATCATCTGAATTATCTCGTGCAGAAGGACATACTGACCCTCGATAAACAGGAGAGTTTTTCCAGATACTTCCCCGCAGGTCAGATGAGCGCTGACAAGCAGAGGATATTGTCTGCCCTGAGGCAGGAGATACCACGGGGAATCATTCTCTTCCTACTAAGGAATCCTGACTCTACGCACGGCGAACTCCTAAAGAATTTCACGATCTCCGGAGGCACCTTATCATATCATCTCAAGAAGATGGCCAACAAAAGTGTCATCAAGGTCGAGAAGATGGGTCGCGAATCAAAGTTGACGGTCATTGATCCAGAGAAGGTCGCGGATCTTCTCATCGTTTATAGGCGTACTTTCCTTGACAGATTGGTGGATGAGTTCGTCGCATTCTATGTCGAAAAGAAGGGTCATGTAGCGTCATTCCCTTCCGAGAAGGATGGACCGCCAGAAGGCCAAGAATGATATGCGTCCACTACTTCCTGTAGTATCGGTTCTTCTCGAGCGAGACGACATCTGCCGGATCTTCGTCTGAGCTCTTCTTTCTGACTGCCACGTAGACGCCCACTCCGCCAGCAGCAACGAAACCGATGAGAATTCCTACCATGCTTGACATGACCGATGTGCCCACCAAGCTGCCGTCGGGCAGAATAATGGGGTATACGTCGCCACCTCCAGGCGCTTCGAATAGGCCGAGGCTCGGATCGTGCAAGATACTGGCAGTCTCGTTGTCTATCGGCGTAGCGAGATACACCTTCAATGCAGTGCCGTCAGTTCTGTAGAATGCGGAGACATTCTCAAGTGATTCGTCCCCGTCTTCCCAGACCTGGAGCGCTTCGCTCGCCCAGCAGAAGAAGCTGTTCGTCTCTTCGATTGTCCCGTTCTCATCGACGAATGTGAATATCTGCTTGAACTGACCCCTGTTCTGGAACGGGTGCATGATGAGCGTGGTGCCATCGGTCTCATTGACGAGTGGATCGCTTATACTGATCTCATCGCTCTGATACCCCTGGAACAGATACGGCTCATCCATCGACGTAGGGACGAATGTCTCGAAATCCATCTTCATCACGCCGATATCCAAGGCGATATGATCCGAATCAATGGGCACATTGAAGTCAAGGCTGACATCGAATTTCAGCTCGCTCGAACCGTTGACGAGGTAATCTGGTGCGTCATCGACATCATAATTGGAGGAGTAGTTGCCAGATGTTATCGTGAATTCGACCGTCGCATATGCCCAGTTATCGATTATCTGGATACCTGGAGAACCTGGCTCTGGGTTTCCACCGTCGAATGATAGTCTCTTATTCATTGCCACTGAGGAGTGCAGGGCGACGGTTATCACACTTCCCCGGTCATCTGTCTCTTGGACAGGGTCGTCAACGGTCCATGTGGCATGCTCGAAAGATGCATGGTACGGGACATCTTCAAGCACCAGGAGGCCATCTTCGGTTTCGTTGTATCCCAATACAGATGATACAATCATGCCATATCCGGTCTCATTCGTGGAATTCTGCTCTCTGACGACGACCGCTGGAAGAGTCTTGTTGATTGCGATTTCCATGTCATCGGTCTGGATGATGATGATAAATCCGTTGTCGGAGTAAGTCAATCCGTCGATCGCCGTCGTAGCAGTCGAAGTGGTGCTCAGGCTGGTCAGAGCCCCGAAAAATAGCACGGTTGCTATGAAAACGGCTACCAGGAAAGATTTACTCATTATGATAACAACATTACGCTTGGCTTTATTAATTCATTTGGTACACAGCTAGAACTTGATGGTATTTGGCGTCGAAAAGCGACGTTTTCGGATGAATCTTTTTCATGCTTTTGAAGATGTGGATATCACATGTCGTATTCCGGGGTTTTATGCTAAGTGTTGACATTTAGCATTAGTATTCTATTTGAAGCGACTGATTTTATTGGGGTCAGTACCCCCTTGTACTCCAAGAATAAACGATGTTATTTCTATGAATGTACTAACGTTCTTTTCTACTATGACCGTATTATCCTTTCCTCACGTCAGTATAACACCTGACGCAGGACAAAGAAAATTGGGGGAGTGATTGCAAAGATGAGAAACACGAGAGTGACAGCTATCGCTGTGGCAGCTTTCATGCTGATTCTGCCATTGTCGATGGTGGTGAGTGCACACGAGGACGAGGGCACGCCAATAATGATTACCGTCCCTGACGGGGCGGACGAAGGTGCGACGATGGACTGTGCCGTCTTCTTTGCTGACAACATGGTCTACGGACCACAGTGGCGGATCGGGAACTTCGTGCGCATAGAGATGCTTGTCATCGACATGACTGGCTATTCAGCGCCCGAAGAGATATGGACGTCTGATATTGAGTTGTTCGATGATTATCAGAAACAAGCTGTCGACGGAGACGGTAACCTGATCTTCGATGAATTTGGCGTACCAGTAATGGTATACGATGGTCTGGCACAGCAGGCAGCCATAATGACGGACTCGATAAACATCCTTCCGAAGACAAGGATGGTATCGGTCTCTTACATCGAGGTCACCATGACCATGGATACGCTTGACGAACCTGAAGTGTTCAAAGCTGGCTGGGACCCTGAGACTGGGGACAAGGTCATTGGCGACGAACTGGGCCGAGAAGTCAACAAGGCTGGTCACGTGATCTACGGTATGTTGTGGGACACGACTGGACTTGATGAGGGCACATACACCGTCAGCGTCCGACTCGGCGCGGCCGTAGAGGATGAGTTCGGAGAATGGACTGGAGTCATAGGTCAGTGGTACAGCGTTGATTTCGCCATCGCCCACTTCTACATTGGCGAGGGTCTTCTCAACGATCCTGACCATCCGTTCGTCAACCTAGTTTCTGACAAGTCGGATCCGGTATACGTCGATTATAAGATCGGTATCGGCAACGTGACCGACGATGGAGTTGCGTGGATCGAATTGGGTGATCTGATCCCACAGGGTTCTGGTGGCGGCAACAGCGAAGATAGCGGCGGCAGCCATGGCGAGAACGGTGGCGGGAACGGCGACCACGAACTCGGTCAGAACGGCAATGGTCGTAGAAGGTAGGTCTCACGCGCGCGTGTGACCCCGAAATAAACCCTTTCTTTTATGATTTTTCATTATCTGGATTCATTAATAGAGACTTGTGCTAGCTTTTGATACTTGTACCATAAACCACTTATCAAGTGCCATTTGTTGCTCGTCTCAGAAGCGGTCGATACCGTTTCGAAAGAGAAGGTGAAGGAAATATGTTTGCGAAAACAATGCTCGCAATAGCACTGGGAGCAGTCTTTATGGTTGCCGGTGTTGCGACTGTTGCCGCGCTCGGCAACATGAACGGTGACTGCGATCAGTTGCAGCTCAAGGACGGAACGGGCGACAACTGTCAGGATGACTTGACCGAAGACGTACCAGACGAGATCGTCGATGAGGATTGCGACTCCTGCAACGACTATCTCTACGACTGGAACTTCCTCTACGGCGAAACTGAAGAAGAACCTCCGTACCAATCTGCATGTGGACAGGAATAACCGCACACACGACTCTCGTGCAAAGGGTCTCCCCCAAAGTCTCCTTTGTCTTTGAGCGGAATTCCTGCCCACCCAATTTTCTTAAAAACAGCTTATGCTGGTGAAATCCACACCAGCTCAATTTTTATCATCTATGTCGACATATCCCATGCTCATGAAGATCGATTCCAGATTCATCAAACAAGTTCGGAAGGAGTTCCCTGGTGCTGAGATCGACCCATACGGTCGCGAACGCGCATTCCTCGACAATGGCGCAGGTACACTTGTCGCGATCAGAAGTGCCCAGCGAGAAGCCATTGCCAGAATAGACTGGAGCGCAAATGTCGGCAACATCTTCATCGAATCAAAGGGTGCCGAAGACACGATCCTGGAGGGCCGGCAGGCAGTCGCTGATTTGTTGAACGCGGAGAGCCCTGACACCATAATCTCCGGTGAGTCCGCAACCTCCCTCCTCTTCGGTCTCAGCTACGCACTCGGCAAAGAATTCACTGGCCGAGAGAATGTAGTCACATCCGGGTTCGAGCATTACACGAATATCAATCCCTGGGTGGAATTGGGGACCAATGGGAAGATCAAGGAATTGAGGTTTGCCGAATTCGACATGAACACAGGCGAGCTCGATTCGAAGAAGATCGAATCATTGATCGATTCGGATACAACGGTGGTCTCCGTAACCGCGGCGTCGAACGTGCTGGGCTCTAGAACAGATCTAAAGAAGATAGCCAAGATCGCCAGAGATGCCGGCGCTTACTTCGTTGTCGATGCAGTCCATCATATAGCCCATGGTCCGACGGATGTGCGATCCATCAAGTGCGATGCCCTCGTCTTCTCCGGTTATAAGCTATTCTCGAGGCATGGCAGCTTCATGTACATGAAGCCGGACCTGATGGAGAAGTTGAGTCCATACAAGGTTCTACCCTCACCGAAACACGGTCCTGGCAAGTGGGAAATGGGCACGCGTGACCAAGCGATGTTCGCTGCCATAACCGGTGCGATTGATTACATATCCTGGATCGGCAACCCGTCAGCCAAATATCCCCCTAATCCTGGCAAGCAGAGGATGTCACGATTGGCCAAGGCGTTCAAATCGATCGAGGATTATGAGGAGAGCCTGTCGACGCTCGCACTGAATGGAAGAGGCCGTTTGAAGGGTCTGAACGACATTCCCGGACTCACGCTATTCGGACCAAAAGCAATCAATCCAAAGATCGGCAGGGATCCCACCTTCTCCTTCAAGCTGGATGGAAAAGATGACCGAGCTGTCTCCAAGATTCTATGGAACAAATATTCATTGGCCGTCGGTGCCGAGGATTATTACTCCAGAGTGCCAGCGTTGTACAAGGCAGATACTATGCTGAGAGCCACCTTCGTTCATTATAATGCGGAGAAAGAAGTGATCGCGCTCTTGAAAGCCCTCAACGAGATTGCGTCAAAAGGCAAGAAGAAACGTTGAGCGAAGAAGACGATTCGCGCACTTGAAACCAAACCGATTTCCGCACCTTTTATATAGCAACACATAGGCGATGCGTTGCGCCAGTATCTTCATAATCTGGCTTACCAAGAATCATTCTACTTTCGTTCCACCTTTTGATACTTGCACCACAACGAGTATAGCAGGTGTTTGCAGGTGACACCTCAGACACGCGAAGAGAGGTAGCGAGGGGACATCCGAGACAACTCGGAACTGATTGAATACCTCCGCAGTTGCGTGGATTAGGCGAATCGGTTGCCCTGTCAAGCATGATGGGCAGTCATTTGCCAACCCAGGGGTGTAAGAATGGAAAGGAAGTTCGAAAGTGAGCTGGCGGAGAAGGTATCTCTTCGGTCGAAGAGTGGCTTTTCCGGCAGGAAGGCTAGTGTATTTGTGCTGGCCATTATCTCGAGCGCTATCATGATTGGGGCGACAGCCGTCACGCTCTCGATGAGTTCTAGCACAGCAGGATGTCCATGGATTGAATATACTAATCTCTTGGACGAGACAGATTACCTGGTTTACGATTTGAGTGAGGGCACGACCTATACGGATCTCATCTACGCGGATGAAATTGGAGCCGAAGATGACTTCGTTGTTAAGAGGACATCCGAGGTTAGGACCGGGGAATTTGATACACCTGGCGATGGGACGGTATACACCAAACTCGTGTATTCAGTGAATGTCAAATTGCGCCACACCGCGCCGTTCGAAGGCCTGATTGCAGGATTGGAAGTCGCATCATTGAATGTATCTGGCTTCGGGCTTATTCCAGAGCTCATGACGCATACTATTTCCCTGAATGGTACCGTGATTTCCGTCGATGGCATTACGGTTGTCACTGATTGTGCTGACGGTTCAATCACTATAGATCTCGTCATGCCCGATTTGACGGACACTGAATATGCGTACGAGTCCTATGATATGGTCTCCTTCCTCGTCATGCTCAGAGTGCCTCTGACCGGCCTTATCCTGGACGCTGAGGAGATCGGATTCCCGTCATACAACCCCGTCACGGATGAGGAGCTAGTTACTCTGTGATGATCGGCGATAGTCCGTAGGAAACCATTTCAAAGGCGCCTCCTGGTCGATTGGGCTGGGACGGACGCCTCATTCATATTTCTATCAACGATTGATTCAATAGCATGACTGCCGATATGAAAAAATGGAGACTGGGAAAGGGTTTCTTGGACGCGCTGTTCTTTCAAGCGTTATCAGTCGGCTACTTCTTGTTGTAGTACTTGGACCAATCGCCCGGCTGGGAGCTCTTGCCCTTTTCGTAGCTCTCTCGTGATCCCTTGCGGGGCTTGTTCCCGCTGGTCGTCGCGACTGCAATAGCAGCTATGACAATCACGATTATCGCACCTGCAAGGAGCAACATGAATACCGGAAGCTGGGTTCCACCATCATCCGAAGATATGTCCACAAGCGCTTCCGTTGTGAAGGTCGGATCGTGCATGATCATATCTCCACCTGGGAACACCATGCCTCCGAGGACTACGAAACCATCGAATGGCATCCATATGCCGGCGAGCTTCGCCATCGCCAATACTCTGTGACCCGCCATGATCTGGGCCATCACCTGTTCCGGCTCTCCATCGACCGTCACATCATCGACCCATGCGAGGGCACCCACGCTGTTCCAATCCGTTCCGAACTCGAGGCTCGTTCTTATGAGCTGCTTCGGAGCGATGAACGTGCCAGTGGTTTCGTTCACTTCGAGCTCACCAGCAGTCGATTCGCAGTTCATCACACTGATCTGGTTCATGTAGGTATACATCTTCGTGTGCATCCACGCGGCCATCAATGGTGATACGAAGTTGCCGACTATGCTTCGGAATTCGAGCAGCAATGCAGGGTTGGTGTTGTTGGAATCATAGTCCCACCCCTCAATCATCTGGTCCCACTTGACATCGTACTTGAACACCTTTCCGTTCACCTGCAAATCGTTGAGTCTGTCCGCGCTGATTATGGTCATCGGACCCTTGCTCACGGTAATCCTCCACTGTGGCATGTCCAGATTATCGACCTGGGTCAGGTTTGCCTCGAGATGGAATGTCAATGTGAAATTGTTCAGGACATTGTCCCCAACATACTCCGTTGCGTTCGCATCGACAAGTTCGTATGGCAAGTCATTGGCGGTCAGGCTGAACTCCCAGGTCTTGAGGTCATCCGTGGATTCCTCAATCACCTCGGATGCGTTCCATGAAGTCGTCAGATCCACCTTCTTGTAAATGGGCTCAAGAGACTGGTAATCTATGAAATCCTCTCCATCGTAGCTTCGGTTATACTGAAGCAAGCCGTTGTCATCTATGTCATTGAATTCTATGATCGAATCCAGTTTCACCGCGTACATAGAATAGACCTTGATCGTCCTGTTGTCCTCAACAAGCTCTCCCATATTGTCATAAACCTGAGCCATGCCGAGGTATCTTGCCTTTATTGCGACGAAGTAGACATTGTTCTCATACTCGTCTGAACCCCATACTATTCCGAAAGCCGCATCTGTGCCGAACTTCACGAAGAAGTGGTCACCACCGCCTAGTATCTCGGTAGTTCCGTCTTCAACGGTGATCTGGTCCTCAAGCGCGACGGGTGCCGCGGATGTGGGAGCGGGTATGGCGATAGCACCCAACATCATCATGAGGGTGGCTGCCAATGCGACAGACATCTTCAATCCGGTTTTTTTCATTATGTTCTTCCTCCGCTGTTATCGATTGCTTATCTTCGACGAGGTTCATTCGGGGTATATGAACTGTCACCGTGGTTTTGTACTAGTTTTGCAGTAGGCTCTTGGTCGTGCTGGGTGGACCGGCAACTGATATCTGTCCCGAAAGGAGTATTAAGTAACCAATCGGTTCCCTGTCCGCAATGGCACGCTTGGTTGTGTCCCAGAACGAAAGGCTGCTTATTCATCTCATGGAGTTCGACGAACACCGTGACGAGCCAGAAGTCCCACTGGCGGTCTGTCAGGAAGGCATCGCTCAGAGGTTGCAGATACAGATCCACACCGTTTCGAGAGCTCTATCATCTTTTCAGGCAGAAGGTCTTGTCAATGGGCGCCTGGCCCATGTCAGAGGTGCGCCGAGACGACGGAAGACTTATTTTCTCACTGACAAAGGTCACAAGGCCGCCCATTCAATTCGCGACCAGCTTCTAAGAGGGCGGCTTATCTTTGAGGAGAACGGGAGGACCGTCGAGATCAGTCTTTCAGAGATATCTGACCGCCTCTCGAAAGGACGAGGGGGCGCAATACCGTTCCTCTATCTGGTGGATCATGCTTGTGAAAACGAGATACTGCGTTCGGAAACGATTATAGCCATGTATGGAGTCGGAGAGAAGGTTCGTCAATATGTCGCAATCGGAATGGGTCGTCCGATTGCAGAAATGCTCTTTGGGAGAGATGCGGAGCTCGGTCATCTGCAGGAGTGGATCGGAGACGATTCGACGCATTCCATCCTGATATCTGGCATGGCTGGGATAGGGAAGACCTCACTAGCATCCAGGGTTTTCGAGGACCTTTCAGGGAGAAGCCATGTCTTCTGGTATTCTTTGCACACCTGGGATACAGAGGAACGCATATTATCCGTCCTGACGAGTTTCTTGAGATCTCTTGGCCGGTCAGAGGCTAGCGAGTGCGTGAGCAGAGGCTACTCCCTCGGAGACCTTTTCACTCCTCTGGTATCAGACCTCAATGGGGCTGGAGCAGTCATCTTCCTGGACGACGTTCATAAGGCTTCTGACCCACTCCAATCGCTATTGGCCGTTCTTCAGGATGCTGTTGGGGCGTCGGGTTCATCGAAGCTCGTGCTGCTATCCCGTTCGCGCCCACAATTCTATTCAAAGGCATCCACTGGCAGCTGTGAGCTCGAACTCAAGGTCATTGATGATGCGTCCGCTCGGAAGTATGCGGAGAGCGCGAAGGCGGTCGATCCGTCTCTAGTAGTGAGCATGAGCAGAGGCCATCCGCTTCTGTTGAGCCTGATGTCGAGAGGTGGGATCACAGCTGTCGCCAAGGATCTGGTCACCTTCATAGAGCATGAGGTCTGCGCCACCCTTTCGCCAGATGAACGGTCATTGCTGGAATTGCTCTCGATATATCGTCACCCTGTCGAGGCTATCGCGATCATCGACCAGGACGATCGTGCACTTGTGAGTCTCAAGAGCAAAGGATTGATCACCGAACAAGAAACGGGCTTATGGACTCACGATTTCCTCAGAGATTTTTTCCTTTCGAGGTTGAGTCTTCAGTCGAAGCTGCTGATGCACAAGAATGCAGTGTCCTATTGCAGTCAGAACTCCGGGATAGACTGGCAACTCGAGACCCTCTTTCATCATGTGGAAGCCCGTGATTGGGACTCTGCGCTGAAATACTCTCTGGAGCATGCAATCGATATCGCTCATGAATTCCCCGGAGAGACTCTTTCGTTGGTGTCGAGGGTTCCACTTGATGGGCTAGATGATCGGACCCGAGCCGAGACGACATTCTTACGCGGCCAACTGAAGGAGATGAGTAATGACGACTCTAGAGCTGTCGACGATTACGTTTCAGCACTCGGATTCATAACAGATGACGACGAATTCAGAGCGAGCATACTAGAGAGCCTCGGCAATCTGAAATCGCAGTTTGAAGAATGGAATGAATCATTCAAGGCGCATGAATCTGCATTGAAACTCTACGAGAAATCTAACAACATAGGGGGACAGATTCGGGAATGGTTGAACCTCGGTGGGGATTTCAGAAAGCGGCGGGAGTTTGGGAATGCTCGAGATGCATATTCGCATGCTCTGACCCTCGCGAGCAAGAAGGAAGACCGTCCCGCCCAGGCGGCATGCTTGAACAATATCGCACTTTTGGATTGGGATGAAGGGCGAATGAAGGACGCCGAAAGAAGGTTGAAGGAGTCGGTCAGTCTGGCTCATGCGGTCAAAGATCACCGCGGAGAGGCGAAAGGGCTTGAGAATCTAGCAGAATTGCTCCGAGTTCAGCTCCGCCTGTCTGAGATGACATGCCTTCTCCATGAGTCGGCCGAGGCGTTCAGACGGGCCAATGAGATCGAGGACTACAAGAGACTCTTGGCGGCATGCGCAGAATCCCTTGGTATGCAGGGAATGATCGATGATGGCATTGACTTATGCGTCACCGCATTCTCGCGGCAAGAAATCAGGAAACGGAAAGGATTGATGGGCCGGACTGCATTCGATTATGGTGACGCAGCGCTTTCATTTGCATTGATGGGATTGTTCCGTAGCTCTAGTAGCGTCAAGCGTGGTCTTGAAGAGACTAATAGATTGATGGATATCGCAGAGTCCTTGGATGACCATAGCCTGCGCGCAAGGGGAAGGATCGAAATCGCTCTCTTCAAAGAGGAATCTGGAGACATCGAATCTGCCATCAATGAACTCAAAACAGCAGAAGGACTCCTGCTCGCAGCAGGAGACAAGGAAGGGCTCATAGCAGTCCGGATGATCCGTGGCCGAATTGATGAAGGGCGCGGTGAAATCCAATCCGCCAGGGAGCATTATGTGAATGCCGCGAGGCACGCCGAGACATTGGGAAATTCTGATGCGCTTATGATTGCGAATAGGCGTCTCACGGATCTTGGCCGTTGATGCTGTTGTGTTCTGTCATGCAGCACCGATCATCTGAGCAGGTACTCCGACATTCCGTACCCCATCTTCTCTCCCATATCATACTTCGCAAGCGCCTCGAAAGTCTTCGATCCCTCCGCGTCATCAGCGTTCGCGGAGGGCAGCTCCAAGTTCTTCACGACTCTGCCGGTCACGATGAATATCTGTCCATCCCTGCCATTCAGTGACAACCTGAATGATCGCGGCTTCCTCCCGATATGATAGTCAGTATCAATCTTGGCCGAAGTGATCGGGATGTTCTTTCCGTCATCATACACGAACCCCGCATCGATTTCGGAATCGCCCATCGTCAGTTTGGATACATTCAGAGCGCATTCCTCCGAGAACTGACAATTGAGCCACTTCCAAGACGTCAACTCGGTCGTGTCCCGGACCCCCCAAGTCTGATATCTTCCGCCAAGTGCAACGATGTCAAGTTCGTCGAGTCCGATGGAGAGTCTCCCCGTAATCTTGCCGAACTGTTCGGTGTGTCCGTCGGAGCGACTGTCTCTTCTCTCCGTGACCCCATCTAGAGCACATTCCCTGTAATCGAAGATATCATTCAGACCGTCGAATTTGAGGTTCATCTCGACCTGTGACTGTCTGAGTTTGCTGCCTGCAGTCCTCGTCATTGTTCCAGCATGCGTGAGGGTCCAATTCTTATCCGGTGTTATCTGCTCGAACCGTAGGTTCCTCGCCGCAAGCTCCTTTTTGTCAAAATCAAGCTTGTGCCTCGAGCTGACAACGGAACCATCTGGCATCGTGAAGAAACAGGCCATCATCTTCTCTTTTCGATTCGGCAACAGCACTATTCTCATTAATCCGCAGATATCGTTCTTTCTGTCGTAGAAGTTGAAATAGTGAGTCTCATTCCAGTCTGGATGATCCCCGAAAGCGTGTATGATATCTGTCCCCATCTGATCGACTCCTCGCTGCACGTGCTGACTCTGTGTGATTACCTTACACGAGCTATGGTATCGAGTTCGGTCATTCCCATTGCTCTGCGCTGAGTTTGAGGATATCAAGGCCGTTCAATTCTTGGACGAGTTTGTCCTGATTATCGACGACGGGCAGATCGTTGAGGTGGTTCTCCACCATGAGTTTGGTCACATTGACCAACAGTTCGTCCTTTCGCACTCTGATTGGCTTCGCCATGACGTCGTGTACCTTGTCGTTGGACATCTCCGCAAGCATCCTCAGGAACGAAGTCATGCCTGTCTCTCTGACCCCCATCCTATACCCCGCATGTCTCAGCAGCGTCTCGAGGGTTATGGTTCCAACCAGCGTGTCCTTGTCGTCCACAACATACACTTTCCTTGTTTCGCTGTCCTTGACTATAGCCAGAACAGCGTCCCGCAGGCTCGCATCTGAACGAACCTTTGCGGGCTCGACGACCTTCCCTGACTTATCCAGGACATCAGAGACTCTGATGTCTTTTATCGGCTTATCCAAAGACATTTGCACAATCCTCCAGCATTCAGTTTTCCTCCTTCTTCAAATGAACCACTCTCTGCGGGAACGGGATCTCTATTCCAGCTTCATTCAGTTTGAGATATATCTCCTCGATCAACCTATCCTTCGCTGCCATTCTCTTGCTGTTGTCGTTGATCCAACACAGGACCTTGAACACGAGAGCCGAATCACCCATGGAATCGAACAGGATCAATGGTTTCCTGTCATCTCTCGTGAGTAGCGAGTAGGGGCTGGCTTCTATGGCTTTCGTGATGGCCGTCCGGACTTCATTTGGATTGGATCCATAGCCGACTCCAACATCCACATTCACCCTCGCAGGATCGTTGACATTGCTGACTCTCACGATCTTCTCATTGACCAGCTTGTTATTCGGTATGCTGATCATGGTCGCATCGGAGAATCTGTACAGGCGCGTGGTGCGTAGCCCTATCCTCCTGACGTCGCACCAATCTCCATCGGACAGTATTATCATGTCCCCTTCTGCAAATGGTCTGTCCAGAAGGAGGAAGACGCCGCTGAAGAAGTTCGAAATGGTCTCCTGGGCTGCGTATGCCAACACCATGGATATGACGACACCGCCCGCTACGAACATCGTTAGGTCAACGCTCAGGACGTTGAGCGCGTAACCCAGAGCTGCGATGCCAATGACGACGACTCCGACCTTCTCTACTACTGGGATCAGGACATCGTCTATCTTGCTGGCAGTCTTTTTCGCGATCATCTTGCCATAGTATACGAGAATCTGTTTGAACAGCTTGTATGCCAGATAGAATATGACGAGGACTATGACGACTCCGTACAGAGTAAGGACAAGGTCGCGTATACCGATCGGAATGTGCATGTGCAATGCGTCTAGGGACTGGACTACTCCATAAGCGAACACTAACAGCAGGGCGGGGGTCCTGATTATTCCGAGGATGATGTCATCCAACATCGATGCCGTCCTTCGGGTCATGGCCAGAGCGATACCGTCCATGGTATAGGCGATTCCGAAGGCGATTGCAAGCCAGATGATCACATCGAGCAAGAAGACGCCCCATTCGTTATCCAGTGGGTCTGGGAGTGGATTCTCGAAATATCCGAGGACCTTGTTCGCGCTTGCGAACGCACCTATGATCTCAGTGTAGGCGTTATCTGACGAGATCTGAACGAGATACCCCTCCTCGTATACTCTGAACACCACTGTGAGATTCGAATCCAGATCTCCGCGCTCCAAAGGCGCGTGCACGGTGGCGGTGATTGTGGTCAGTTCATCTGTTTCGAGCAGAACTGAAGAGGTGCTCAGGTCTGCGGTCCATCCTTCATTTGCTATGCTCGCTTCGATCTCTATCGTGAGATTGGCACCAGAATCGACGTTCCTTATCGTCCAGTTGTAGAGTACGCTCTCTCCTGCGTGGACCTCTTTAGCGTAACTGTCGATTTCTATTATCTGCATGAATTCGGGCGTTTCCCCGGAACTGCTGCTAGACAATGGACCGGTCAATACTATTGCTGCGAAAACCAGGGCTACCCATGAAATCATCAATCGGTTATGTGCTTCTGCCAAGTGGTTCATCCTCCGCACTGGCTCTGTCTATGTAAAAGAGACAACACGGAAAGACCACTTAACGGTTTTGGATGACCATGCCATGCATGACTGACCAAATCGCGGCATCCTATGTGCTGAACTCCCTGAAAAGGGTGCATCTCGCCCTTCCGTCGCTTATGTTGCGCTTGTAATCCGAGCACATATGGCTGAAAGGACAGTTATCCGTGCAGTCCATCTCAGTGATGTCCTGAGCATCCTCATCATCCGTATCCTTCGCCTCTTTCCAGGGACGAGAGGCCATCATCATGCCCTGGCTCGTAGGTATGTTGGCACTGACAATGGACCGTTCGAGGTGCGCAGATTCGATTGCCTTTGTGGCTTCCTGGGATGTTTCCAAACACATGGCGAGGACTCGCCCTATATGCACGCCCATGGCTCGGATCTCCCTTTCATGTCTCATCCTGACCTGGACCGCTCGAGACAGATTCGGGCCACTCACAAGTACATCCTCAACGGACATGGTTCTGATCTCATCTCTGATCAGATCGGTCATGATGGATCGGATGCGATTCCTGAGGCTGCTCATCGCACTGGATCTGTGCTTTCCCGTATGTGGGTCTAATTCGAAGTCGAAGGTCGAAGCGGCGATTCTTGGATATGCTATCCTGAAAATGACCTCAACCTCTGCGCTGACGGGTTGCATGTCTTTCGATCTCGCCTTGACCTTCGCCCTGATGTCAAACGATTTGATCGGGACGGATATCACGCTAGTGGACCTTGGACGATAATGAAAATCGATCCCTCTGCCCTCACCGACGAGTTTGCCTCTGACGAATCTCATGGTATGGCTCGCACTATCTGCCCTATGATGTCTCAGTATCATGGAAAACACCTTGCTTGGAACGCTGACTCATGATACTGGCTCCGATCTCCTACTTGATTCCCGGCCGAGCTTGCGCTGCAGGAATCCCTCTGCAGGTTTGCTTGCGAATCCTTAGCTTCACTCATGGTGAAGACCCCTCCCCCGAAGTGGACCACGACTCGGAAGTCATGGTTCTCAAGAGTTCCCTAAGTCCACTCTCTGAGTCCTGGCCCGCTCCCGATATCTGTAGACTGACCCTTAAAACTTGGCGAGCCCTGATTCGCAATGCCGTCTCATATTGTCGGGTCAAATTCCCGATACGTACAAATCTGTGCGTCCGTCAAGACATTCACGGTCAGTAATGGACAAATGCGAACCACAAGGATATTAATAATACATTGCGCATCATATAGTTGCAATGGCGCGCAGGGGAGATTTATTTTGGCGTATCGAACCCAGACGCTCAGCCTTCGCCAGTATCTGATTCTCACTTGACCACGAGCCTGTCAATCGAGAAGGAATGCAGTCTAGATGCGATATCTGTATTCTCGTCCCTCCGATCGAGCTTTGATGGCGAGTGTTTCCTGCTCGAGTCGGTGGAAGGCACAAGGAAGAGCGCACGCTATTCGTTTGTCGGAGTTGGGCAAGTATCACAATTCAAGTCGATAGGTAACAAGATCGAGATAGGTGACCAGACTGCCACCGTTCCCGACCCGTACGGTGCGCTCCGATCGTATTTCAAATCACTCAGATCGGGTGCTTCTGAGGTCGCGCCTTTCTCGGGTGGCATGGTCGGCTACCTGGGATATGGGATGGTGAACCAATTCGATGGCATCCCCATGCCACCTACGGAAGGAGAAGCGTTGCCTGATATGCATTTCATGGTCCCAGAGCACTTGGTGTGTCTCGATCACCTGAACGCACGGACGTTCCTTGTATCTCACGGAAGGATGGCCGACCTCAAGGATGCTCTTTCGAAGGCTCGTCCGGTTCTGCCATCCAATCTGAAGATATCGTCCGGAAGGTCATCGGTGAGCCAGACACAATTTGAGAGGATGGTCTCAACTGCAAAGGACGAGATCCTCGATGGAGAGATCTTTCAGGTAGTCCTTTCCCGCAGCACAGACTTCACCGTGGATGGCGATCCTCTCGAGATGTACCGAACGCTCCGAGCACTCAATCCTTCGCCGTACATGTTCTACCTTGATTTCGGGAAGGTGAAGCTCCTTGGCTCTTCGCCAGAGATGTTGGTCAGACTAGAGGGGAACAGATTGACCACCCGTCCACTGGCAGGCACCAGGCCAAGGTCTCCAGACATCGAGGACGATGAGAAACTCAAGAACGAACTACTCCTCGATGAGAAGGAGCGGGCGGAGCATTTGATGTTGGTCGATCTTCATAGGAACGATATGGGACGAGTGTCCAAGTATGGTACCGTGAAAGTGACAGAACTGATGGAGATCGAGAAGTACTCCCATGTTCAGCACATCGTAAGCAACGTAGAAAGTGAGATCAGGCCAGATGCTGATGGCTTCTCCGCGCTCCGTTCTTGTTTTCCCGCAGGCACCGTTACTGGCGCTCCCAAGATCAGAGCCATGGAGATAATATCCGATCTGGAGGGATCGCATCGAGGACTCTATGCCGGAACCGTTGGCTACTTCGATTTCACAGGGAACATGGATTTCGCAATCACCATCCGATCGATAGTGGTCAACGGTAATCACGCGAGGCTTCAGGCAGGTGCTGGAATAGTGGCCGATTCCGTACCTGAGCGCGAGTTCGCGGAGACTGAGCACAAGATGGGTGCCGCACTGGAGGCCCTCGAATCCGGGAATCCAAGGAGGGGCGGTCATGCGCATCTTACTCGTTGATAATTACGATTCATTCGTGTACAACATCGCGCAATACCTTGGAGAGATGGGCGCTGATGTGGATGTGGAGAGGAACGACTCAGATCGCATCGATGAGTTGACTGATGCCGCGGATGGGTTCGTCATCTCGCCAGGCCCTGGCCACCCCAGATCCACAAGGAAAAGCCTCGATATCCTGAATCAAGACGGATTCGGAAGACCCATACTCGGTGTCTGTCTTGGTCATCAGGCGATTGCACATGTGCACGGTGGATCCGTCATTCGCGCGGACCAGGTCGTGCATGGCAAGGTCAGCAGGATAACGCATATTGAAGATCCGCTTTTCGAGGGAATACCCCAATCGTTCACTGCGACCAGATATCATTCGCTGCTGGTCGATAGAGCCACGATGCCGGAATCCTTGGCGATCCTGGCAGAGACGGAACGAGGAGAGATCATGAGCCTCAGGGTGAAGGGAAAGCCTGTCTACGGAGTCCAATTTCATCCGGAATCCATAATGACCTCTCATGGGAAGCGCCTGCTCCATAACTTCGCAAGGATGTGCGAACGATGATACAGCATGCGATTCGGGAAGTCGTCGAAGGCAAAAACTTGAGCACAGGGTTGGCCCAGCAAGTAATGCGCGAGATGATGACCGGCGCATCCACCTCGAGTCAGATCGCGGCTTTCGTGACCGCGATGCGCATGAAGGGTGAAACTCAGGAAGAACTCCTTGGCTTTGCCAAGGCCATGCGAGAACGTGCAACTCCGGTATCCTGTCCTCCGAATGCGGTCGATCTCTGCGGAACAGGTGGGGATGGGTCGAGCACATTCAACATCAGCACAGTCTCTTCATTCGTCGTTGCTGCCGCTGGAGTTCCGGTTGCCAAGCACGGCAACCGTGCAATCTCAAGCAGGTCCGGCTCGGCGGATCTCCTGACAGCGCTCGGCATCCCAGCTGACTTCGGTCCTGATCAGGTCGAGAAATGTGTAGAGGCAGTGGGGATTGGTTTCATGTTCGCCCCTAGATTCCACGAAGCGATGAGGAACGTCGCTGCCACGAGACGTGAGATCGGGTTCAGAACCTTCTTCAACATCCTTGGTCCAATCTCCAATCCCGCCGGCGTAAGGCACCAGCTGATAGGAATCTATGACCCGGGACTCGCCATGAATGTCGCAGGTGTCCTCAGGGATCTCGGGACTGAAAGGGCCCTCGTGGTCCACGGGGATGGATTGGACGAGATCACAGATACTGGTCCGACCAGTGTTGTCGAATTGAACGCGAGCAGAATAAGCCAGTATGAGGTTACGCCAGAATCGTTCGGATTCGATGTTCATGATGCTTCCACCCTTGTCGGTGGGAGTCCCGAAGAGAATGCCAGGATTGCCCTCTCCATATTGAAGGATAAAGACCATGCGAGGTCACCAATCGTCGCGATGAATGCCGGTGCTGCACTCTACGTATCCGGTCACTCAGCGACCATCGAGGATGGGATAGAGACTGCCCTCAAGATGATCCACGATGGTCACGCGTTTAGGAAACTGATGGAATTCTCATCTCTCGCAAATGAACTCGAGAAGGCTCGCCAGATGTCCGAGGACGCATCCAATCTTCGAGGGTTTAGGATACACCCCGAGGTCCTGAGGTCTAGATGTTCCGATCTCACTGCCGATCTGCTATCGGTGATACGTGGGACTGATCAAGGCGATGATATCCTAGGTACTCTCGATCAGACGCTATTCTCGACCCCAAATGTCCTCTCTGTCATAGTGGCCAATAGAATATTGAGACTATCCCAAAGTCCAAGCGTCGAAGGGGTCCAACTCAATCATTCGAGGACGAAGATGTCCGAATCGATTTGTTCGAAGGATGGGCTATCGTTGATAGCTGAATACAAACCGAGATCACCTTCGACCCCTCCATTGAGAGTCCCTCCGAATCCGATCTCTGCAGCTCGGATATTGGATGTATCTGGAGCTTCAGGCGTGTCTGTTCTGGTTGAACCGGACTTCTTTGGAGGCGGAGAAGACCTGTTTGCGAGCGTCCGCTCGAACACATCTAAGCCGATGCTGTTCAAAGACTTTGTTGTGAAGGAAAGCCAAATCAGAATCGCCAGATCGCTCGGAGCTGATGCAATCCTCCTGATAGCGAAGGCGCTGACGAGCGAATCGTTGGATACTCTCATCAAAGCATGCGTATCAAACGGTGTCGAGCCTCTGGTCGAGACGCACGATTCTGATGATCTTGCTAAGCTATCCTCATGTCGGTGCAGAGATGCGGTGGACATGATCGGGGTAAACAGCAGGGACCTACGAACCCTGGATGTTGATCTTGCACAAGTGAATGAGTTGAGAAAGCAGGCCCCGCCCGGGAAATTGCTGATCGCCGAGAGCGGAGTACGTTCTCCTACGGATCTTCGCTTGCTCCGAGGATTCGACGCAGTTCTAATGGGCTCGAGCTTGATGGGTGCAGATGACCTACAAGCCCTGCTAAGTGACATGGTATCTGTCGGGCGGGGTGTGGTACGTTGAAGGTCAAGATATGTGGAATCACTAATCTGTCCGATGCTGCCATGTGCGAGGAACTCGGAGCGGACATGCTCGGTTTCGTCCATGTTGATGGTCGGGCCAGGAGCGTATCATCAGAGTCGATATCTGAGATCGGATCATGCCTCGGTCAAGACCTGACCAAGATTCTTGTCTGCTATCCACAGTCCGCGTCACATGCCATCGATCTTGGCAGAAGGAGCGAGGTGGATGCCATTCAATCGCACACACTCTCTCCAGAGGATTTGGTCGATATACGCGACGCGGGATTTATGGTGATAAGAGCCGTGAAGACGGATCGTTCCACCGCCCTCCCGTTCTCCGAAGCGGCCGATGCGCTTCTATTCGAGAATGGGATCCCCGGTTCTGGAAGCGCATACGACTACAGTTCCGTTCCAATGGATTGTCATCCTCGAACGATCATTGCGGGCGGACTCAAACCATCGAACGTCCACCTGGCCAAAGCCATGAATCCATATGCAGTGGATGTTTCATCTGGAGTCGAGAGGTCCATCGGTGTGAAGGATAGGGGACTATTATCAGAATTCATCAGGAGATGCAGAGAATGAACAAGAATGGTTACTTCGGAGATTTCGGCGGGTTCTTCGTTCCAGAGATACTTGTTAGTGCATTGAAGGAGCTTGATAGGGAGTATCGATCGTTGTCAACTGATATGGAATTCGCTGATGAACTGAGTCATCTTCTTGAGACATATGCGGGCAGACCGACCCCATTGTTCTCCGCAAAGAACCTGTCAAAAGAATGTGGAGGCGCGAAGATCTATCTCAAACGCGAGGACCTGTTGCACACTGGCTCTCACAAGATCAACAATGCGCTTGGCCAGGCTTTGCTGGCAAAACGGATCGGAAAGACACGTATAATCGCGGAGACGGGCGCCGGTCAACACGGAGTAGCAACCGCCACTGCATGTGCGCTTCTTGGCCTCAGATGCGAGATATTCATGGGTGAGGTGGATGTCGAGAGGCAGAAATCCAATTGTTATCGGATGAATCTGTTGGGTGCGAAGTTGAACGTGGTCAAGGGCGGCTCGCGTACCCTCAAGGACGCCATCAACGAAGCTATGCGAGACTATGCCGCAACAAGTGATGATACACATTATCTCATCGGAAGCGTGGTCGGACCTCATCCATATCCAACCATGGTCCGAGATTTCCAATCGGTCATTGGTCGAGAGGCCAGGTCCCAGATATTGTCCCTTGAGGGCAGACTGCCTGATGCACTTGTTGCCTGCGTGGGCGGAGGCAGTAATTCAATCGGACTCTTCCATCCTTTTGTGGCCGATGCTTCTGTCCGCATGTTCGGGGTGGAGGCAGGTGGGAAAGGGATCAACTCAGGAATGCATTCAGCGAGCGTTGTCAAGGGAACTGATGGTGTTTTGCATGGGGCCATGACTCTGGTCCTTCAGGACGAAGATGGGCAGATAAATGAAACACACTCTGTAGCCGCTGGACTCGATTATCCTGCGGTCGGTCCTGAGCACGCATTCTTCAGCAGATCGAAACGAGTCGAATATAGGGCGATAAGCGATGACGAAGCGGTATCTGCATTCCATCATCTGTCGGAATCGGAAGGGATCGTTCCCGCACTAGAGAGCGCGCATGCGATCTCATTCGCATCCAAGTTGGCCAATGATATGAGTCGAGAGCAATCGATTATCGTATGCCTCTCCGGACGCGGTGATAAGGATGTCAATCAGATAGCTGCAATGGAGGGGAAATTGTGAGCAGGCTTGCCGAGACGTTCGCAGAACTCGAGCGTCGGGGATCGTGTGCTTACATCCCATACATATGTGCTGGCGACCCCGACTTGAACTTCACCGCTGAATTGGTGAGGACTCTCGATAAGAACGGAGCCGACATCTTTGAGATCGGTCTTCCCTTCTCCGATCCCATCGCCGATGGTCCGGTCATTCAGGCTGCGATGAAGCGATCATTGGCAGCTGGATTCCGAACAGAGAAGGTCTTTGAGCTAATATCTGACATGAGGAAGTCCTCCGTGTCAAAGCCATTCGTTGTGATGAGCTATTTCAATCCGATTTTCAAATACGGCGTGAAGCGATTCTGCGAAGACCTATCATCTTCTGGCGGTGACGCATTATTGGTGGTGGATTTGCCACCTGAAGAATCCCAGTATCTCCGGAACCATTGTCGAAACACTGGCCTTGACATAATCAGATTGGTTACCCCTACTACGGAAGAGTCCCGTCTGGACTATCTTCTATCCGATGCGTCCGGATATGTCTATGCCGTATCAGTTGCTGGAACGACCGGTCAGAGGGACAATGTCCACAACAATGTCCCATCACTGATACAGAAGACAAGGGGCAAGACTAGTCTGCCGATCGCCATTGGTTTCGGGATATCCCGCCCTGAGCATGTACGGTCGGCAGTATCGATGGGATCGTCAGGAGTCATCGAGGGATCTCAACTCATCTCGATGTATTCTGCGAATTTGGATGACAGAGCTCATGCACTCAGGAATATTGCTGAGCATGCTGAATCCATGAAATCCTCCACGGGAACGAAGTAGTCGTGAGAGATGCTGTCAAAGGTTGGTCCCGAATTGCTTTCGAATCATCAGACCCATTGCTTTTTCAATATTCTCGGATAGCGGGCCGCCTATCCCTCACCCGCATCCCAATCCCCGATTTGTCGGTTGACCTGACTTTAAATATGGGGTGGGTTGAGAGAATCGCAAGCATAATGTAACAATTCACCCGCTACTGGATAGGGGAGAGGATCATGAATTTCGGGAAACACGCAACGGCTGGGGTACTTGTGATATTCATGCTGTCATCGACCATGATGCTGTCGATACCGGCATCTGGTGGAAATGCTACATACGAGTACTATGTTGCCGGAGAATCGGACGATGTGGTGACACCGACCTCAGGAGGCTTGTTATTGGCCGGTGGGAGCAACGACATCGCCGCGGCAATGAAGTGGATGATCGACAAATCTGGTGGCGGTGATTTCGTCGTTATTCGCTGTGCTGGAACCGATGCTTACAATCCCTGGATCTATAAGCAGCTCGGTGGAGTTGATTCATGCGAGACCATAATCTTCCTGTCATCTGAAGCGTGCAACGATGCCTTCGTTCTTGAGAAGATACGGAACGCCGAGGCGCTATTCATTGCAGGTGGCGACCAATGGGATTATGTCCGCATGTGGAAGGGAACACCGGTCGAGGACGCGATACATTATGTCGCTAACAAGCCAGCCCCTGTTGGCGGCACGAGCGCAGGCCTTGCCATATTGGGTGAGTTCGCGTTCACCGCTGAGAACGATACAATCGACTCTGATGATGCTCTCAAGAATCCGTATAACCGTCGCGTTGCCATCGGCGACGACTTCCTGAGCTTGCCGAATATGGACAGCAAGATCACCGATAGTCATTTCGTTGCAAGGGATCGGATGGGGAGGCTCGTGACATTCTTGGCTCGCATCGTACAAGATGGATTGGCTGACGGGGCCATGGGTATCGGCATTGATGAGAAGACGGCTCTTGGTGTCGAATTGAACGGGGATGTGACACTGTTCGATTTATGCACATGCGAGGGTGGAGTGGCATACTTCCTGAACACACCAGGTCCACCGGAAGTCTGCGAACCCAAGACCACGTTGGCCTATCACGGCATCTCCGTGTATCGTATGACGGGAACGGCAACATTCAACCTAGCGACTTGGGATGGAATCGGAGGAACTGCCTATACCCTATCCGTAGAGGATGGTGTACTTACTTCGACTCAGCCTGATGGAAGCATCTACTGAACGAAGATGGTCAGAATATCGCGAATCGCACAAGTCCTTAATCATGATTGCAGCCGAGACTGACCCGCGTCAATATGATCATCTTGGAAAACGCAAGGATGTGGACCGGGCGAGATTTGAACTCGCGACCTCTCGCATGCCAAGCGAGCGATCTGCCGCTGATCTACCGGCCCATTTGAGTGGCGATGTATATGGTAGGTGTAGTTAAATGTTGCCGAGAGCCAACCTCGGTCAGGTGAAAGAATCCAGCTTCCTCTGGTACCTGACCTTCTCTCCAGGAACCGGGATGGGATACTCCTCCGTGAGGCACCCGAGGCACAGGTCACTCGCGTTATGCCCGATGGCTCCTACAAGTCCTTCCACGGATAGGTATCCGAGGCTGTCTGCTGTCAGCATCTTGCCTATTTCCTCGACCGTTCGTCCCGTGGCCGCGAACTGGTCCCTGGTCTTCATGTCGATTCCGAAGTAACACGGAGCGATGATCGGGGGCGATCCTACCCTTACATGGACTTCCTTCGCCCCTGCATTCCTCACCAGTTGCACGATCTTCCTCATCGTCGTGCCCCTGACTATCGAATCGTCAACCAACACCACTCGTTTGTCCTTGAGAACGCTCTTTATGGGGTTCAATTTGAGCATGACACCAGTCGTTCGATCCGCCTGGTCCGGCATGATGAATGTGCGTTCCACATACCTGTTCTTCATCAACCCTTCTGAATACCTCATACCAGAAGCTTCGGCATAGCCCATCGCGTGCGATCTTCCAGAATCAGGGATCGGGACTACCACATCGGCGTCAACAGGCTGCTCCTTCGCCAGCTGCTCTCCTATCCTGCGTCTTGCCTCATACACGAGCGTTCCATCCATGAACGAATCCGCCCGGGCGATGTACACCCACTCGAACATGCAATGGGCCTGTCCTTTGGACAACCCTGTCTTGATGGATTTTATCTCGCCTGGCAGCAATTCGACGATCTCTCCTGGCTCGACGTCCCTTATCAGCTCTCCTCCAAGGGTGTCGAACACGACGCTCTCAGAGGCCGCTGCATAGCCTGTCTTCGTCCTGCCGACGCAGAGCGGTCGTATGCCATATGGGTCACGCACTGCGAACACACGGTTATCGATCATTATTGCCAGGGAATATGCTCCCTGTATGGTAGACATCAGGTTCCTTATCGACCTGATTGGGTCGCCAGTGTTCGCTATGTCGTTGGCGAGCAATCTGATGACGATCTCAGAATCCGAAGACGTGATGAACGCCCATCCTTTCTTCTTAAGGTCGTTCATAATCTTGTCTGCGTTTACTATCTCTCCATTGTGCGCCAGAGCAATGTCGCCATAGTTGGTCGAGACGACTATTGGCTGGGCATTCTCGATTGTCGACGAACCTACCGTTGAATACCTCACATGTCCTATGCCGAGGTCTCCTTTCAGATTCTGGATGTCATCAGCCTTCAATGCCTGATGTGCCAGACCCATTCCTTTGATTGATTTTATGCCGTTGTTGTAGACGGAGATCCCTGCGGACTCCTGACCCCTATGCTGGAGTATCCTGAGTGCATAGAAAATATCAATTGAAACACTGGAAACCGACGCTATGGCGAAAACACCGCACTCCTCACGCGGGTGGTGCTCGGGCTCCGTTAACCTCAACCCCCCAAATCATAGGAATGAGTTTATCATTCAATGCTGCTTGGCCCAGTTGTAATGCCTTATCTTTGCCGAAGCTCCGAAACCACAGGACGCACAGGTCTTGTGCCTGGCATGGTACGCTCTTCTGCCGCACCTTCTGCATACTATGTGCGTCTTCTTTGAGCTTCTCTTACCCATCGATGGAGTACCCTTTGTCATCTGATCCTACCTCATGGGGATATGTAAATCACATTATCGCCGCGGACGATGATCGAGTCGACCTTACGGGTGACCTGACTGTCACGGATCTCCTCTGCGTTTTTCAGCACCAGGTTCATGTGAGGGTCGTATCCGTCGAGGATACCGCGGTATCCTCTCTTCCCCTTCAGCTCTACGATAACCTGCTGATTAATCGCTTTGTTCAGAACCGCCAGGGGTTTCATCAAATTAAATCACCTGAATCCCGATAATCTGGTGCCATACTTAAAGCTTTCCGAGCTGCCAACACTGCAATCCACGACTCCTGGCACACGTCAAATCGTTTTAGATTGCCTCTTCGGGGGACCTGCCGGACGTCGTTTGACCTGCCTCCTCCTACGCTCTTCCTCAACTCTCTTCTGCTCCATGACCGCCTTCCGTCTGATCAGTAGGAATATGATTATCCCAGCCGCTGCCGCAGCTCCTGCGATGGCTATTATAACGTATACGTTGAGCCAAGATGGGGCCTTCTCAACGATTATGACGATGTTCTCGCTAGTCGTCACTGTAGGGTCGATCAGGGATCCGATATCGATATAGAGTTCGTATACTCCAAGCGAGGCGTTACTCGTGATAGGGATGATGAGCATGATCGTAATCGAACCCCTCGGGTTCAAAGAGATCTGCGGGAGCTGATCGGATTCGAGGTTGTACTCCAGGTCATCGATCACCGCAACCGAGGTGTTGAATACGTCTAGATAGACATAGAGGTCTACAACATCCACTATGTTGCCTGTGTTCTCGATCGTAAGGTTGACGAATACTGTGTTTCCCTTGCGCGCGTGTATCTCCGCACGGTCGACGCTAGCGTGCAGGTCATAGTATGGTAGTACATTGACACCCATTTCCTGGGTGTCATATGCCTGAGGGTCGGCTTCCGAGACTGCACTGACATTGAATTCATAGAATCCCGAAAGGATGTCTATGCCGGGAACCATGGTCAATCGGAGGCTGCCGTTCTCTCCTGGCCCCAAGAACAGGTACGACGTGTTCAGGTACATCCAGAACGAGGAAGTTTCTGATAGACCGATGCTGAATGTATCATTCGAGTTCCCAAGATTCTGCACCTGAAGCACATATACAATCTCCCTACTTTCTGGCACAGATAGGTTCGTGTATGCCTGCTGAGTTATTCGCAGGTCGACCTCTCTGTGATGCCCTTGGAGGCACAAGAGATTCGCTTCAGCCGTGTTCTCCGATAGATTGGTGGATTCGATACTGAATGTGATCATATTTGTTGTTCCGGGCGGATCGTATCTCGCAGGGCTGACGGTCAGGGACATCTCCACTCTTTCCTCTGGCTGAAGATCTACTGACTCCTGGGAGAGTTCGAGGGTCCATCCCCTCTCATCCGTGGCTGATATCTCAAAACTGTCGTTCGAGTTCGCGGTATTCCACACAGTGAACGTGTAGGTGACTGGGATCGTAGGTTCCACATTCCCTCCTGCTGGGGATATGATCGACAGGGCCCCCGTCTTGGTCACGTCTATCATGAGTGACATGTTTGCGCTTACGGAACTCCTCTCAGTGCAGTTTACATCTATGTAGAATCGTCTCGGGCCTGGTAGAGTATCCTGTGGGACTGCTACGATTACCTGCGCGATTGTGCTGGTCGTAGTCGGAATTGTGTAATGATCTGCAGGACTGCCACCGAGATCGATCTTCCAACCGTCTTCGAGCGTCGAATTGGATAGAACGAAGCTGAATGTCGAGGACCCCTCGTTCATGATAGTCAGGTTGAAGGCGACATCCTCTCCCGGATTCGCCTGTCTGCTCGTCGCATCGGATACCACGCTGACCCCAAGCGTCCTGACTGTGATGGTTGAAGTCATATCGTTGTTATCGTCATCTATCTCTCTGACCTGCTGATACGGGTCGACCGCGATCCCGACACTCGTGTCCCCTTCCTGCGCCACGTAGCTGAAAGAGACAGGGGTCGCTGACCCACTTGGCAGCGACGCCAGGGTCGTCTCCTGCACGATAACCGAATCTACCTTCAATGCTACGACCAGATCCGTGATAGTGTCACCTTCGAGATTCCGGACGGTAGCGTTGATCCAAATCGTCGAATCTACCAATGGTTGGACCGTGGAGACCCGCAAATCCGGAGCAAGGATGCATGGGTCAGGCCGATGAGTCCTCTGGAAGAAGAGTTCCTGATTCGGGGAGTCACCTCTGAACAACACAAAGGTGTTGTTGTCTCTGGCGCACATGACGATGGGTATAGTGGCATTTCCCACCAGATCCGTCGTGAGTGGCTGATCGTAAACCTCGATGGCCCCGATGTATGACATTGCTGAGTAATGGACGGTCCACGATCCTGTCGCGTTGTCCTGCCATACGACATCGACCGCATCGGAATCGCTCAGTGATATCCTCGGATATCTTGATTGATAGTCATCCTTTGGAGAGATGTTCCTATCGTCGACTAGTGTGTTTCCATCCGGATCCAACAATGTGTAGAATATGTCGAAGCTTGCATATCTGTCATCGTCGAAGACGACATGGACATTTCCATCAGTGTCGACTGCTATGTCCGGCCTTGATATTGGCGATGCGAAGGTGATTCTTGTTTCGTTCGTGACAGTGGTTCCGTCTTGGAGAGCCTTCCTATAGAAGACACCGTGATTGATCACGAGTCCGCTGCTCGAGTCTCTGAAATCATACCAAACGATGTGAATCATTCCATCGGGGCCAATATCGAGCTTCGGATGCTCTGATATGCCGACGTCGCCAGTAATCCTAGTGTCCGTGGTGAGCGATGTGCCCGTGGCTCTCAACCTCTTGTAGTATATCTCGAGGTTGCCGTCACCGATGTCGTTCCTCGCATCTGTCCATACCATAGCTAGGTTCCCATCTGGACAGACGATCATATCTGGTTCAGTCGAGTTTGCCGGATTCGAGTCAGAGACTCTCAGCCCGTTCTCGAGGAACGTGATGTTGCTCGCGTAATACCACAGCTTCGCAAAATACAGTTCAGAGGTGTCATTGGTCACGCTCTCCCAGACGATATATACATGTCCGTAAGAATCGACCGCGATGGTCGGGTGTATCGACCGAGCCGAATCGTTAGATATCTTGGCATCGTTGGTCAGTTTGTTCCCTTCGGCATCCAACTTGACATAGTATATGTCGCCGTTGCCAGATCTATAGTCCTCCCATACGATGTGGATATCCCCGCTGGTATCCACGGCGGCTGAGATATTCGTCGTCACGTCCGGATTGAATGTAAGTCTGATACTATCTCCAAAATCATCTATGGGAAATGCGTGAGCGGACGGCGCAGTCGGTCCTTGGAGCAGGACCATCAGCGTCATCGGAAGAAGCAGGACGCAGAGCAAACAGCTCGCTAGCGTCGTCCGGCTCACGGTGGCCATATGGAAAAATCACGCTCCTATACTCATAAGGGTTAGCACTCAATTCTCGCTCCTGACTATCACCGAGGCCAAGCGGCACGAAATCTGGCCAGATATGCGTCATTAACATCGATGAAAGAATCTCGCGAGATTTTCATTCAAGATATTCCTGAACAAATGCTTATCTCGGGTTTTTTCAATCGTGCATCCAAGCGTCTGTCGTAAACCGGCGATGGCCCGCAACTTAACGTTCTCTGTCCCGAGAACGATGTGGAAAGGCAAATTCGGTGGCCAAATTCTTTATCTGGGCCGCAGCCGGGAACACGCAGGCGCTTCCCACTCTTCTTCAGGACAGTCTTAGAACCTTGTCCAACATCAATTGGGTGACAATTGCGGTCACAGTGCATATCCACGTGAGTATCGCAAAATTGATGTAGAAACTGTGTTTGTGGCTGCCGCTTGCGAATGATATCAGGTTCGCTGAGATGAGTGCATGCGCGAGCATGATGAGCAGGAAGACCGTCTCTGCGATGTCAAGATTGAACCCTTTCAGCGCAATGGGTAGGGCGATAGTCGTCTCCGAGAGGGCGAACTGGTCGTTCATCTGATTGAGGAGTTGCATAAGGGATAGCGCTGAGAAAAGAGTGAACGTTATACCAACGGACATGCCGTACAGAGTCCCAAGCATGTTATCTGCTGACTGGTATCTCTTCCTTCGAACTCCCATTAGCTTAACGAAATTGTCGCTGATTATCTCTATGACATCATCTACTTTCCCACCGACCGACAGTCCGACCACATACATCTCGGTGAACTTCGATATCAGGTTGCTCCCGCTCTCAGCCGCGAAAGAGTTCCATGCACGTATCTGGTCTATTCTGGTCAGGAGTCTCTTGAACAATGTCACGACTGCGTCGGTCAGCTCCCCGAAATCATGCTTGCTTAGCCGTCCAACACCTTCCGTCACTGCGGAACCAGATGTTGATGCATAGCTCCCTACAGCTCGCATGAACGAATCATAATTCTCATCTCTGGCCCTCACTCTGCTCTCTTCCTTCCTGATGAGATATCCTGGATAGAGCAGCGGCGTGACGAATAGTGCCACTATGGCGGTGAGCGGTACGTTCACCATTATTCCAAACACGGCGAGTGATATGCAGGCAGCGTATGTTGCAGGAAGGACAGTCTTAAGGGTGCTATCCACACCAGTTTTCTCGTCCATATTATGCCATATTGGATCCGATGGTAGCAGTGATTTTACCAAGTACAGCACCATCAATTCTATAACGACGAACAGGAGGGCTACGCCTGGCAGGATCAGCTCGATCGAAATGTCCACGAACACTGGCAGTAGCGATACGAACACGAGCATGAACATCAAAGAGATGAGTACGGCGACGAATATCTCGTTGAGGAGATCGAGGTCCTTCAAAGCCGTCTCATACTTGTTGATGTAGACGCTCATAGCGACATCCCTCTCCTTGTTGAGAAACCCTTCAAGGTCCTCACCCGCGTCCGATGAGTGCGCAAGCCTGTCTAGAAAATCTGCCAACATAGGCGATGGCGTCTTCCTAGCGACTGTTCTGGCAGCATCTGACAAGCCCATATTCCAATATTCCATTAGTTTGTAGATCTTCTCGACCTCAATGCTTAGCGCCTCGTATTCCTTCACCTTCGAGAGGATCTCCAGCATCTTCTTCCTCGGGAGCTTGGAGCTCGCAAGCACGCTCATTCTGATTATGAACAGATGCATATTCCTCTCTATCTGCATCTTTCGTCTTTCTCCCTGGAGTGCCGGGAATATGACTGCGATTACCGCGAAGAGGATTGGTATGGCCAGGATCACGTATCTGAACGTAGGATCGGCGGCCAAGCCAGGAAATATGACGACTACGGCAGTCGTGATCCCTATTCCGATGATCATCAGTGGGAGCGCGTACCTCGTGAAGTACTTCTCAACAGGCATATCGAGGGACTGATAAAGCCGTTTGAAATTGCTGCCTTGCATGGACCTGGCCTATACGGGGAACGGTAGGCCACTCACCCCCTTCTTCTGGAACTCCATAAAGAGCTTGGCAACCTCGCTATATTTGAAAATCTTCCTCGAAACCATCTCTTCCAATATCTTCGTCCGCAATGCCAAATCGGAATAGATTCTGCGCTTGTCACTATATCCTCTCTTGATCGCGATCTTCTCTTCCAGAATGTACGAATTGTTCATCCCCTTGAAGACATGGCTATCGTCGGCGGCGTTCCAGAGGAAGATGGTTCTCGTCATTATCCCTCCGAGCTCTTCGTTGTACCCTACGATTTCATCTATGGACTGGGTCCTTCTGAGGAACTTGCCTTCACGATATATTCCTCCCTGGAAGAAAGCGACATTGAGGTTATCGATGAATGTTATCGGAACATTGATCGGGTCGCTCGTGAACCTCTGGATGAGTTTCCTGGTGGACGCCGCGTGGAAGGTAGATAGGACAGGGTGTCCTGTCTGCATTGCCTGGAATGCGACGCTTCCTTCTTTCCCTCTGATCTCGCCCACTATTATGTAGTTCGGTCTGGATCTCA
>JAHIRF010000005.1 GCA_018818785.1 Thermoplasmatota archaeon
ACCGTGCGCCCATCTCTGGGTCGTAGAGGGTCATCACCACGTCATGCTGGAACGCGCCGGGGCTGAACCGTAAGCCCCCTGCCATCCCTTCTGGGAAGGCTGTCTGCAGCAGGTTTATGCCGGCTTTGACATGCCTGTCCGCACGCCAACCGCTCTCACACTCGAACTCGGTGCCCATTCGGGAATATTTCACTCTCCCACATATCGGGCACCTCCTGCTGCTGTTGTATGGGTCGACCTTGATGACGGGCACGCCTTTCCAGGCTGCCTTGTACTCGATGATGCTATGTAGCTTCCTCCGAGGCCACGAACTCAATCTCCTGTTGAGAGATCTGTCCTTCTTCCGCTTGGCCATCCCCGTGAGGTCCTCGAGCACGACTGCCGCCCTGTGCTCCTCCACGAAGCCGAGCACTGCGTTGGCCACCTGGTGCATACGATACTCGATTCGATGGCGTTCCCTTCTCCCCTCTCTGTTGCATAATCGCCTAGATGTTCGTCGATCATGCGCCTTCTTCTTCTGAAGGCGCTTACGTCGGTCGTGATGCCGTGCCTGGATGATTGCAATATCGGGATATGCTGCTTGGACTGGCAGGCTCTCCCCTTTGCTCAGGAACACGCCGTCAAGGCTCCGCTCATTGGTATCGAGCGACAGGGCCGTCTCTGGGGTGTATGACTTAGGTGCACTCTTCCTGAAGGCTATTATGACCCTGTCAGGAAGGAGTGTCAGTATACCGAGAGAGAAGGATTCGTCTTTCAGAGAGACGCGATGGTAATCGCTCAGGACGAGCCTTAGCTTCACGTGACATCCGGCCCGTATCGGAAGGTCGACCACGCCATTCTCCCGGTCGAGTTTATATGCCTGGTTCTCCGCCTTCATCATCCGTCTACGCACATATGGAATGCGATGAATCGGACCCTTTCCCCAACGCCTTCGTAGGTTCTTCAGTATCGAACCCGCAACTTCGAAGGAGGAGACCAGATGCTGAGAATAGATGCTCGGATGTTCTTTCCTGAAGTTCTTGTACGCAAGCTTCGCTAGGGCATTCCTGGAGGTGACCCTCGCCTGGAGGCCGACTCTTATCGCAGAATTGACTGCCAGGCGGAAATCCTCCATGAGCATCCTAGCCTCAAATGGGAGCTCCCCCTGAATGTGGAAGACGACTGCTCTGTGGAGCATCGAAGAAGGTATCTGGCCATTAGCATATCGTCTCCATGACTACATGCACATTACACATACGATCGATGAGGAATGTGTGCATCGAAAAAAGGCCCCGCCAACAACACCACCCGATAACTATACAGAACCGAATCGCCGAAAGGCATGTATCTAGCCTCAAGTGTTGAGAAGATGGATTGGTAAGATTGACGAGGAGTATCAAGTTCTTCTACTTCGGCAACCAGTGTCCTCATAACGGCTATCTGCTGGCTCGAATCAAGACCATCGCCTGGAAGGAGGGTGTGCGACTTGAGTTGTTCGACATCTCAGAGGACTGGTTGGCATGTGAGAAATATAGGGTGTTCTCGCCTCAGATGCTCTTGGTGAACGATCGGTATCGTCTGCATGGTCCCTTCACCAAGGAGCGAGTTCGGCAATTGCTCGAAGATGAGGATGTGGATTCATCCCCTTCTGACATCGAACAGGGGGACCGAATAGTCCGGGGTGACTTGGTGCCGATAACACCCGAATCGGTTCTGTCAACATGTGAGCCCTGCACGAACACTCAGGACAAAGGGCTCTGCAGAGGTAAGGCCGAGTGGACAGCAGCGATGCTCGAGACTCACCATCTGGACCATATCGGATACATGCACTTTCAGGACGGTTCCTGCATCGGAGGTGCGGAATTCCTGCCTTCTATGGCGGTACCGTATCCGATTCTGGACAAGGAGGAGGGTGATGCGTTTCTCACTTGCGTGCATCAGTCACATGAGACCTATGATTACAAGACCCATCCATTAGAACATCTGGTAGCCGATCTCAAGAACCGTGGGTTCAAGAGGATCTCCGTAGCCGCAGCCAAGAAGGGCACGTTCCCTAATGGTCCACTGAGTTGGTTCGAGGGGAAGGGGTTCGCGGACAAGGGTCTGCTGGTCATGGAGGAGCTTCACGACTCGGAAATACATTATTTGCAGTTGGACATCGGAGAGAGATAGACTGTTGGAAGTGGCTTGTCGCCGACAATCATCGTGGACCCTGACACGAGTGGTTTCAGGTCTTCCTATAGTATGGATTGACCAGGTCTTCAAAGCAGGATAGAGCGGCCGCCGCTCCTCCGTGCACCGCCGCGACGATCTGTCGGATACCTCCCGACACATCCCCCGCAGCATAGATGAAAGGCACGCTCGTCCGGAATGACTGGTCCACGATTATGAAGCCACCTGGGTCCTGGTTCAACCCCAGCTCGGATGCGAGCTGGCTGCTGGGGATTTCACCGATCGCCACGAAAACGCCGCTGACCACCATATCCTGCGTGACCCCGGTTTTCAGATCCCTCAGCTTAACGCCAGTTACCCCGTTCTCTCCCAGTATCTCTTCCACCACAGTATCGAATAGCATCTGGATATTCCTTTCCGCAATGCTGTCCTGAAGGTGTTTGTCCGCTCTGAACGATCCCCTGCGGTGTATTATGGTCACCTTGCAGTCAATCGAATGAAGGTACAGTGCGTCGGTCAATGCGGTGTTTCCGCCCCCGATGACGACGACCTCCTTCGTCTTGTAAAAGAACCCATCGCAAGTCGCGCAGTAACTTACGCCCCTGCCCGCCAACTTATCCTCGCCAGGCGCGCCTAACTTCCTGTGAGTGGCCCCGGTTGCCAGTATGAGTGCCCTGGAAACATATTTCGAGGATGTGGTCGAGAGCTGGAACCGCTCTCCGCTGCGCACGCGCAGAACGTCCTCACCTTCTCTAATATCGACATACCTTCTCGCGTGCTCGGCCATTATGTCCATCAGCTTCATGCCTTCAATCTCAGGAAACCCAGGATAGTTCTCGATCATCGGACTGGTGAGGACCTGGCCTCCAGGAACTCCTTTCTCCAAGATGATACAGTTCAAGCCGGCTCGTTTGGCATATATTCCAGCGGCTAGTCCCGCTGGGCCTGCACCAATGATCACGACGTCGAATTCCTGAGGACTGATATCCGAGGAATCTGAGGACACGCCCTCGATTGTCATCACGACGTGAATCGACAGTATGATAAATAACGATTGGGCCACCCAATATGAGCAATGAGATATCCATGCATGATAGCTGCGAGGCCAATACAATAAAATACTAACCTGGGCGTTTCTCCGAATGTCGAGATATTTCGGATTGTAAGACAGATTTCCGTCAGAGAAGACAATCACTCACGGTGTGCATGGATATGGATACGGGGACGATAACGGCATTCATGGCAATCGGCTCCATCATATTCCTAGGATTCTTCGGGAATGTGATCTTCACTAGATACAGGATACCAGATGTACTGATTCTCATAATCCTTGGCATGGTCATCGGCCCAGATATATTCGGTGAACGGTTCAATCTGGTCAGCCATGACGCCCTAGAAGCCATCGACAATTTCAAAGAGCTGTTCCTTTCGGCAGCGCTCGTGATAATCCTCTTCGATGGGGGGTTGAGCCTAGACATAAGATCCGTCATTGAATCCATGCGGCTGTCAGCATTCATGTCCATCGTGGCTTTCTTCCTCACATTCGTGACCATCGCCCTCGCACTCCACTTCCTGATGAACATCAATATCCTCCTTTCCTTGACCATGGGTGCCATAGTCGGTGGGACGAGCGGGGCGATCGTGATACCCATCGTCAGCAAGATGAGGATAAGACCGCAGACAAAGGCTATGCTGATAATGGAGAGCATAACAACGGATGTGCTCGTCATAGTCGTCTCCCTGTCCCTGATCCGTGTGATACTGACAGAGGATTTGAATTGGGTATTGATAACAAGGGACCTTGCATCGAAGTTCATGCTCGGAGGGGTCATTGGTTTCGTGGCAGGAATACTATGGCTCTTCGTGCTACAGAAGCTTCAGAATCAACCGCTGTCATATATGATCACGATCGCAGCATTGTTCATAGTTGCGGGGATGGTCGAGCTGTCGCCCATCAGCAGCTCTGGAGCGGTCGCCGCTCTCGCGTTTGGCCTAGCCGTAGGGAACCGTCAGTTCATCAAGAGACGGCTATCCAACATATCACTCACATTATCCTCAAATGTGCAGATACAGCAATTCCATTCTGAGATCACTTTCTTTGTCAGGACTTTCTTCTTCGTCTACCTCGGATTGCTGTTCAGGTTCAGCACCTTCACAGAGATACACCTGATCGCTGGCTTGCTGATGATAAGTGTCATAGTCCTCGTTCGATGGATAGCCGCAATGCTCGCATTGAAGTTGGGGAATCTCAACATAGAGGATGCCGAAACGGTCTTCGCCAGCATGCCGAGGGGATTGGCGGCTGCGGTACTAGCCACGTTGCCGGCTGTTCTTCTGGCAGATTCGGCCATATGGGATCCCGCTCTCGGCGTGTTGATCCTTAATACCACGCTCATCGTGATATTCGGGACTACACTCCTGACCACGATCTTCAGCGTCATGACCGAGAAGGGTATCGATAGCAGACAGAGAAAGGAACTGAGGAAGAGATTGACAAAAGCATGATTCCCCTCATATCCTCGCAACGATTTCCGCGGCGTATTTCCTCGTGCCAACATAGCTGCTTGATCCGATCTGCCGCGCCACATCCCAGGTCACAAACCCATCGGATATTGTCATCTCAAGAGCTTTTTCTATCGACCTAGCAGCTTCTGCAAATCCGATATGATCCAGCATCATCGCGCCGGAGAGAATCAGAGCGCTTGGGTTCGCGATATCCTTCCCTGCATACTTGGGCGCCGTCCCGTGGACAGGTTCGAAGACTGCGACACCATCGCCGATGTTCGCGCCTGGAGCGAACCCCAGACCCCCGACTTGGGCGGCACACGCGTCGGCGAGATAGTCACCGTTGAGGTTCGGGGCGGCCAGCACGGAGTACTCATCTGGCCGAGTCAGTATCTGTTGGAACATGTTGTCCGCTATCCGGTCGTTCAACAGTATCTTGCCATCTATATCTGTGGCACCTTCGTCTTTTCCTTCGAATATCGTCACATCCGAGAATTCGTCCCTCGCGAGTTCGTATCCCCAGTCGCGGAAGGCCCCTTCAGTGTACTTCATTATGTTCCCCTTGTGGACGAGTGTCACCGACTTCCTGTGATGTCGGATACCATACACCATGGCTGCTCGGATCAGTCTCTTCGAGGCGAATTCAGATATCGGTTTGAGACCGAGGCCGGAGTCCTCAGAGATATCAACGCCCAGGTCAGATCGGAGGAACTGTCTCAATCTGCCAATTTCCTCAGAGCCGCGCTTCCACTCCAGACCCTTGTAAACGTCCTCCGTGTTCTCACGGAATATCACTATGTTCATCTTCTCGGGATTCTTGACGGGGCTAGGAACCCCGCGGAAGTGACGAACTGGCCGGACAGATGAATAGAGATCCAACACTTGCCTGAGGGCGACGTTCAGGCTCCTTATCCCCCCACCCACGGGCGTCGTCAGTGGACCTTTGATCGCGATTCCGACCGCTTCTATCCTGTCTATCGTCGCGCGAGGCAGCCATTCGCCAGTTATATCGAAGGATTCCTGTCCGGCCATTAGATGTTCCCATTTGATCCTGACCCGATTGTCGGTGGTCTTGTTGAGGGCTGCTTCGATCACGGTCTGGGCAGCTATTGTGATATCTGGACCGATTCCATCACCTGGGATGAATGGCACGAGCAGTTCCCTGTCCTCAGAAGGCATTCATCATCACTCCATCTTATCCGTCTCCAATGAGAAACCATTGTGTTTCATTATGTGAGACGTGAGACCACCATCGGACAACAGAATCTGCATGACCTGCGGGATCCTGGAAGTGGACATGACTGTGCCGGTCGATCCCCGGCGAATCTCGCCTTTCGACAGGTCTACCTCTATCAGGTCACCACTGCGCACCCAACCGGTTTCGCATGTCAACAGAGGAAGACCGATGTTGAACGCGCTCCTGTAGAATATGCGTGCGAAAGACTCTGCTATGATCACGGACACTCCGGCAGCCTTGAGAGCTCTGGGAGCCTGTTCTCGGCTCGAACCACATCCGAAATTGCGACCTGCCACGATGATGTCACCTTTCTCGATCCTGCTCGCGAAATCAGGGTCGATGTCTTCCATCACATGCTCGGCCAGCTTCCGGATGTCGTCTATCTTGAACTTGTATCTTCCCGAGATGATGTAGTCAGTGTTGATGTTGTCGTTCGGATCGAACCTATGCACTCGCCCGCGAAGAATCGTCAACTACATCACCTCTCTGGGATCCGTTATCGTACCTCTGATTGCGGTTGCCGCGGCTGTCTCCGGAGAAGAGAGAAAGATATTGACACCTTTGTTGTTGCCCATCCGTCCTTTGAAGTTCCTGTTCGCGGTAGATAGGACCGTTTCGTCATCCGATGGCACACCAGCATGCGTGCCGACACAAGGCCCACATCCCGGAGAGACCACGACAGCGCCCGATTTGATCAATTGATGCATGATGCCGGCCTCGATGGCATCCAACAATATCGCTCTCGAGGCGGGTGCGATGATCAGTCGCATCCCCCTCTTCACGGTCCTGCCCTTCAGAATTCGCGCTGCAGCCTCTAGATCACCCAATCTCCCATTCGTGCAGGTGCCGATGAAGACCTGGTCCACGAGGACGTCTGCGAGTTCGGATGCTGGGCACACATTATCCACACTGTGCGGTCTCGCAACCATGGGGACGATGTCGTCTGTGCAGAAATCCATCTCGCTCTCGACTCGTGCATCGGGATCACAAGACAGACCGTGTTCTGCGTGGATACCCCGTTCGGAGAACCATTTGGCGGTGGTGGAGTCGAACTCGAACGGACAGAACTTGGCCCCCATCTCAACCGCCATATTGGCGACGGTCATCCTGCCGTCCATGCACATGGAATCTATTGCGGCACCTTTGAACTCGAGAGATTTGTACGTCGCACCATCTGCTGTGAGTTTTCCGATTATGGTAAGTATGAGATCCTTTGCCCCGATCATCAGACCGAAGTCTCCATCCACTCGAAGGACCATTGTTTCAGGGACCTTGAACCAGAGTTTACCAGTGTAAGCAGCCGCGGCAACATCGGCTGACCCCAGCCCAGTAGAACAGGCGTTCAATGCACCATAGGTGCATGTATGGGAATCCGCCCCGATCACGAGGTCCCCCGGGAGCACCTTCCCCTGCTCCAAAACGACCTGGTGACAGACTCCCTCCCCAACATCATGCAGAGGGATTGAATGAGAATCCGCAAAGCTACGGATGGCTTTGTGGATCACAGAGACATCCGCTGATGGACATGGTGAATTGTGATCTATCACCATGGCCATTCCGCGCTTCGTTTTCGGAGAAACGAACCCCATCGAACGGAGTTCCCTCATCATCATCGACGAGGTCCCGTCCTGGGACATGCAGAAGTCGACATCCGCGATCACTATATCCCCCGGACGGCAATCCGACCCGGAATGAGATGACAGTACCTTTTCAGCGATGGTCTTCCCCATGCGTCATCACACTCCAATCAGTGTTTCCACTCGTTGTTTGCATCGACCGCGGAAATCCGCGTCTCGATGTCGGCGTGGGTAGAGTCCCTGAACGCACCATCCTCCACGATGGTTCTGTAGATCGCGATCAGCTCGGAATCAGTTAGATTGTCCTTCTTGAGCTCCCCTATTCGATTGACCTCTATCCGAATCCGTTCCACTGCATCAGCTGAAGCGTCCAGCTCAAGCAGCTTAAGCTTGTGTTTGATGGACGCACTGCCAGAGTGCTTGCCTATGACGATTTGTCTCGAGACGCCGAGGATGGATGGATCGAATGCTTCGTAGAGGTGAGGGTCTTTCAGAATGCCATCGACGTGTATCCCGGACTTGTGGGTGAACATGTTTCCACCCACGATCGGATAGTTCAGTGGGATGCGGAGCCCGCTGGCGCGCTCGACGCCCCTGCAAAGAGACACTATGTGTTCCACATTGTACTTCGCTAGACCATAATGTGTTCTCAGGTTCATCACCAGCACCTCGAGTGGGACATTTCCAGCACGCTCACCCAGACCATTGATCGTCGTCGATATCCATATCCGACGACCATCAAAGGCAGAAGCAGCCTCGCATGCGGAGAGTGCATTTGCGACGGCGAGTCCGAAATCATTGTGAGCGTGGAATTCCAAATCGATATCAACACGTGACATGAGAGAATGGACGAGCCGTGCTGAAGTCGAAGGTGTTAGGATGCCGATTGTATCGCATATTCTGAACCGATCGGCACCCGCATCCAACCCAGTCTCTGCAAACTCTATGAGATAACTCAGATCCGTCCTCGTGGCATCTCCAGCATTGAAGCAGACGTATACTCCATGATCCTTTGCGAACTCGATGCAATCGACCAGACGAGAGAGCTGTTGCTCCCTGGTGATCTTGAGCTTTGTCGATAGCGAGATGTCGGAAGTGTCTGTGGAAACGGAGACCGCATCGACATCGTGGCCGATGGAATCGGAGATATCGGTCTTGACGAGCCTGTTCCAGCCCATTATCGATATGCTTCCCATCTGTGCCCGGAGCTGCTTCGCGCATTTCCTGTCGCTGTCGTTGTAGGTCGCGAATGTCTCGATCTGCTCGACCCCTATCTGCTGCAACCCGCCGGCGATCATCAACTTGTCATCACCTGTGAATGCGACTCCGGGCATCTGCTCTCCGTCGCGGCAAGTGGTGTCGACGATGCGCACTTCCCCGAGACGAGGACTCCCTGAGCCAACAGAATTCGTTCCAGCATGCATCCCATCATTCCCACAGGAGCCATTGTTCGATCCAATGGTCGTTCTGTCTTTCGCATTCACATAGATCACCTCGATTCGACGGCGCAGGTCGACCATTCCACTTGGTCAGCGTTTCCATCCTTCGATGAGGACAAACGACCTCGGGAGTGGCTGGTTGCGTCACGGGAAAGTGCCCAATCCCATGATTATCATTATGCCCATTATTCTTACAATATATAGACTGTATGTCGTGAATATGACTTCGATAAATGGCGATTGTCCACTCTTGCATCAATATAGTGTTCATATGAATTTCGAATCCTCTCGAATTCGGAGGCAGGCTTCCGCTATCGACATAGAAAGTATGATCGAGCTCTCGCGGGCACGGATTGCAGAGCCCTGTTAGACGAGTTCATTTCCTCGAGAATATCTCCTTGCCCGGGAATCTTGCTCGTGAACCGAGTTCTTCCTCTATCCTCAAGAGCCTGTTGTATTTCGCAGTCCTCTCGCCTCTGGAAGGGGCGCCGGTCTTGATCTGGCCAGCGTTAGTGGCGACACTTATGTCGCTGATGGTCGTGTCCTCCGTCTCACCGGACCTGTGCGAGACGACGCATCTGTAATCTGATCTGGACGCGAACCTCATCGTGTCAAGCGTCTCGGTCAGTGTCCCAATCTGATTGACCTTGATCAGAATGGAATTCGCGATCCCATCTTCAACACCTTGTTCGAGTATCTTCTTGTTCGTGACGAACACGTCGTCACCGACCAGTTGAACTCTGCGCCCCAGCCGCTTCGTCATAGTCTTCCAGCCGACCCAATCATCCTCGGACATGGGATCTTCTATCGATACGACCGGGAATGATTTGCAGAGATCTGCGTATAGATCGACCATCTCTTCTGACGACAGTTGCTCCATTGTGCTCTTCTTGAAGATGTACTTCGAACCATCATAGATCTCGCTGGCAGCGGGGTCCATCGCGAGGAACACGTTCCGTCCGGGCTTGAGACCCACCGACTCTGCCGCTTCGACTATCAAGGACAGTGCCTGCTCATTGGAGCTTATCTTCGGGGCGAATCCACCTTCATCTCCGACGGCTGTGCTCAACTGTTGCTTGCGGAGCAGACTTTTGAGTGAGTGGAATATCTCTGCTCCCTGTCTGAGTGACTCTCGAAAGGTCCTGCCAAGCGGCACGACCATGAACTCCTGAAAATCCAGGTTATTGTCAGCATGCGCTCCACCATTCAGAATGTTCATCATCGGGACTGGCAACGTCTTTGCTTTCACACCGCCGACGTAACGATAGAGAGGGGCCCCGGCATCAGAAGCTGCGGAATGAGCTACAGCGAGCGATACCCCCAGAATCGCGTTCGCTCCGAGTTTTGATTTATTCTCAGTCCCGTCGAGGGAGATCAGCAGCCCGTCGATGGCCTTCTGGTCACACGGATCCTTGCCCTTCAGCTTTGGTGCGATCACCTTGTTCACATTATTGACCGCTTTCTGTACACCCTTGCCCATGAAACGCGCCTTATCCCCGTCCCTTAGCTCGACGGCTTCGCGCACACCGGTCGAGGCGCCTGACGGCACGGCGGCTCGTCCGATCTTGTCATTGGAGAGGATCACATCAACTTCGACAGTCGGATTACCTCTGGAATCGAGTATCTCCCTGGCCATTACAGACTTGATATTCGACATCGTTATCGTGAGTAGGTTAAGAGGTGTCCATGATAAAAACGATTGCAGGCGGAGGCATGCAGCCCATGCCATACTCCCAGATAAGATCAACACCATGAAAAATCATGAAAGGCCCGGAAGGTCGGAGGCTTTCTTCCTCCCGGGAAATTGATTCGTAAGAGGTTTCGCCGATCAGCGGTCGAATCACTCGACATACACCATCGAGAACTCGAACAGGAATTCGTCCCAGAGCGTATCGTCTACAAGGTCGAGGTCGCTGGTCAGATAGTTCTCGTACAGCTTGTCCCACGAGCATGTGAAGTAGATCGATATGCCATATGTGTCGAGGACTCCGCCGGATACGGAAGTGACCGATCGGACATGGATTACCACTTCATCGAGCAGTGCGAAGGTCTCATCACAGAGCGCGGCCAGATCCGGTATCTTGTCGGCCATGAGCGTCACATACCAACCGATGTCCACGAACGGGAACTGCTCACCTGCAAACTGAAGCTGCGGTGTCTGTGACTCAGAAGACTCGATGGCTCCCCTGAGGAAGTAGTCGTCCGCGAGGTCCAGAAGTGCCGCGGCCAACGGATCGATGCCGTTGATCACCAGATCAGTCACCTTGGATAGGTCGAATGCAGATGCGCTGACATATGGATATCCTGCTATCCCGTTTCCAGCACAGATCTCGTACGATGTTATGTACGCGTCGACGGTCGCGATTGAGACCGCCTCAGCAGTCTTCTCATCCAGCGCCTGAATCGAGTTCAGCAATCCAGTGTAATCCCAGCCAAAACCAGGCACTGTGGTGATCGATGCGACCATGTAATCTGCGATGTTCCTGTTCTCGTAGGCTATCTCGACCATACCCATGAAGCATGCATCATACCCGATGATGTCGAGGTGCACGTCCGCTGCCTCGACTGCGGTCGCGACCTCATTCATGGTCAGCCGGTCTTTGCTGCCACTCGGCAGGAAAGAGTTGTCGTCGTAGCAGACGCCCCACCAGCCACCGCCGTGGTCCCAAAGATCGAGCATGTAATGATCGGCAGGTGCATATGCGACGGCCGTCTCGAGGAAGTAAGTGAGCGTCGCGGGATCACCCATGTTGAGCTCTCCCGGGCATACGCCAGCTATCGCTTCGCATTCGCAGGCGTTTATCCCCTCTTCGACATTGACATGATCACTGCCAGCTTCGATGAAGTACCAGTGCGTGCCCTCGATAGCGTCATATGTATCCATCATGACAATCACGTTGACGCCACCGACTGAACCGACGACTTCCATCTCTGCAAGATCCTTCAACGCGTCTTGCTGGAGATTGTTGTCGCCATCCAAGTAGACCATAATGGTCCATTCGGCTCCATCGATTGGACCATCAATGGATCTTCCAGTCATCGATTTGTTCAAAAGGTCGGGTTTCGCGAGCCCGGCCATACTTGCCATGGATATGGCAGCGATCAGCATGAGCATAGACACAGCTATTCCAGATATTCTCTTTCTCAAGATTTTCCCCCTCGTTGGCCGCAAATCGAAAGTGGCGATAGATAGTCATTTTGGTACAAGAATAGAACTATACTGACGGATCCGAGAATATACATACGAGTCCAGGTCGCAAACGTGGATGAATCCGATTGCAGACGTTCCATGTGGTTGGAGCATTGTCGGAGCAAGAATCATCTGAGTAAGACAGGGATATTCATCCACCTAAGGCGGAAGGTTTTATACCCAAATGTGGACTGAGTCAGAGTAGATGAACGTCTTCATGAGGCTAGATAGGAGGATCCAGAATCTTCTCGCGAATCGAGGGTTCCTCGCGCCCACTGAGCCGCAGACGAAGGCGATACCTCCGATCCTTGCAGGAGAGCACGTGTTGCTCGTTGCCCCTACGGGCATAGGGAAGACCGAGGCTGCGATGCTTCCCATACTGCACATGCTCAGTATAGGCAAAAGGGAGGGCATCAGGTGCGTGTACGTGACACCCCTTAGGGCTCTCAACCGAGACCTTCTCAAGCGCCTTGATGAGATAGGTGATTCCGTCGGGCTCAAGGTCGCTGTAAGGCACGGCGACACGTCACAATCTGAACGGACGGCGCAATCGAAGAATCCTCCAGATGTTCTCATAACCACGCCCGAAACGCTCCAAATAATGTTCACTGGCCGCAACCTGAGAAAGCATCTGAAAGGTGTGAAGCACGTCATAATCGATGAGATACACGAACTTGCAGAGGACGAGAGGGGTGCTCAACTATCAGTTGCCCTTGAGAGGCTCACGCACCTAGCAGGGGAGTTCCAGCGGATCGGACTCTCGGCAACCGTTGGTTCCGTGGAAGAAATATCGGCGTACCTCGCGGGCGAAGGAAGGACGGTCACTTCACTCAGGATCTCGGCCATGAAGGATATGAGGATATCTGTCGAGAGCCCGACCGTGGAGGACGGCGACAAATCGCTGGCGGACCGGCTTCAGACCGACCAGAAGCATGTGGCCTGCATGAAGAGGAGCAGGCAACTGGTAGAGGAGAACACTTCCACCCTATTCTTCGTCAACACGAGAGACTACGCAGAGGCATTGGGAGTCAGATACCACCTTTGGGACGAGTCGTTCACTGTGGGCGTGCATCATGGTTCTCTGTCGAAAGACATTCGAGTGCAGATGGAGGACGATTTCAAATCGCAGAAGCTCAAGGCATTGATATGCACATCGTCACTCGAACTGGGGATCGACGTGGGCTCAGCCGATTTCACGCTGCAGTTCAACTCCCCGAGACAGGTCACGAGGCTGATCCAGAGGGTTGGTCGGTCAGGACACCGACACGACGCTGTCTCCTTTGGCAAGATCATAACGACGACGCCTTCGGAAACCGCGGAGAGCATGGTGATAGCGAGGAAGGCGATGGTAGAGGAGCTCGAGCGCTATCGGATAAGGCAGAATCCACTCAGCGTCCTAGCCAATCAGATCGTCGCTATGACGATGACCGAACCGAAGGTGGACAAGGAATGGGCGTACGCGATCGTCCGCAGGGCTTACCCATTCAGAAACCTCATAAGAAAGGATTTTGACGACGTGTTGCGCCTATTGGGAGAGCTGCATATCATCTGGAACGACGAAGACCAATTCCGTCGCAAGACCACAGGGATGAGACATTTCTTCGACAACATCTCTATGATACCAGACGAGCGCACCTACAAGATCAGAGACGTATCCTCGAGAAGTATCATCGGAACCCTCGATGAGAGTTTCGTTGCCAGCTACGCTGAACCATATGCCACATTCGTCGCGAGGGGGAGGACTTGGAGGGTGGTGGAGGTCGGAGAGGATGAAGTCATCGTTGAGCAGATAAACGAGATCGGGGCGACCCCGTCCTGGATAGGCGAAGAGATACCGGTACCATATGAAATCGCGCAAGAGGTCGGTGCCATGCGGCGGCTCCTGCCGCTGGACATATATCCGGCTGACGAGGAGACCAAGAAGGAGATCATCAAATGGGTGTCTGGTCAGAAGGACCATGTCGTTCCGAGCGATAAGTTGATCACGATCGAACAGGGAGACGGTGTGATAGTCATCAACTGCTGCTTCGGCACCAAGGTCAATGAGACCATCGCGAAGCTGATCACCACATTACTTGCAGCGCGGTTCGGTGAGAGCATCGGTGTGAACACGGAGCCATATTCCATCGTGCTTGAGACACCGAGAGGACTAGGAGTGAGCGACGTGGTCCGAGTGATCAAGGAGACCGACGTATCGACCCTGCACCAGCTGATGAGGCTGATCGTCAGGAACTCTTCCGATCTGCGCTGGCAGTTCGTACATGTAGCCAAGAAGTTCGGCGCGGTTCGGAAGGATGCCGATTACAAAATGCTCAATGTTTCGAAGCTGGTCGACGTGTTCGAATACTCGCCGATGTTCGAGGAGGCGATCGCCAAGACCCTATGGGAGAACATGGATGTCGAGGACACGGCGACCGTGCTCAAACGCATCCAAGATGGGGCGATAGAGCTAGTCACCGGCAAGCTGTCGCCGATGGGGTTCGAGGCCATAGGCGAGAGAAGGCATATCGTCCAGCCGCAGAGGGCAGACAAGACCGTGCTGATAGCACTGAGTGACAGGTTGCAGGCCGAGGAGATCGTGATGGTCTGCATGAATTGCAGGAGTCAACGGAAGGGGAAGGTCGCAAACCTTCCTGAAAGAATCTCGTGCAGCAGATGCGGTGGAGTCGTCATCGCTGCGATACAGCCATACGTGAAGAAGGATTTGAAGATACTCAAGAAAGGGGCAGCGAGTGAAGAGGATCGTAAGACTCTGAAGAGGATATACAAGAACGCCAACTTGGTCACGGCTCATGGGAAGAAGGCGGTGATGGCCCTCGTAGGAAGAGGAGTGGGTGTGGACACGGCAGCGAGGATACTCGCTCGATGTCACATGGAGGAGTACGAATTCCTGAGAGACCTCCTGGCGGCGGAGATAACCTATGCCAGGACTAAGAGGTTCTGGGATTAGACCGCGGCTTCCTTGACCCCAGGCCGATGACATAGACCTCTGAGCTCGTCTTTCTAGAAGCGCGTGGATGATGGACGTTCACACTATAGAACAAGCGTTTCACGGACGCGACATAATCCTTGCTCAGATCCCCGAAGAACATCTTCGCAACAAAATTGCCGTTCGGTTTCAGTACTGTGGAGGCGAACCTGAGAGCGTGCTCGCATAGTTCGATCGACCGGGCGTGGTCGTATGAATAGTTGCCACTTATGTTTGGTGCCATGTCAGATATCACGACATCCGCACCCTCGGGTATGAGTTCGAGAAGGCCAGCGACGACATCGGCATCCCGGATGTCCCCTCGTATGAACGTGACCCCATCAATCGGAGCAAAGCGGTCCATGTCCAGAGCGAACACTCTCGATCCCTCGCCTACGAGCTCGACCGCCACCTGTGACCAGCCTCCAGGAGAGGCCCCGAGGTCGACCACCGTGTCACCAGGATGGATCATCCCGAAGCGTTCGTTCAGCTGCAGAAGCTTGTAGGACGCCCTGCTCCTATATTGCTCCTCCTTGGCCTTGCGGTAGTAATAATCCCTCTTACGTTGGGCCCGCCATTGCTTCGACACGACCCTCCCCATTCCTTCGATCGGATTTATTGATTCCCACCGAGAGGGCAAAAAGTATAGAAGTGGTATGCGATGCTGATTAGAGGCGAACCCAGTGCCAAAAGGTATGACCTATGCGCAGGCTGGAGTCGATATAGACAAGAAATCGAGCAGCATAAACGCCCTTGTCAAGCATCTGAAGTACAAGAGAAAAGGCGTCGGGAAGCCGCTCGATATTCCAGGTCATTTTGCAGGATTGCTCGACCTTGGGGACCGAGCGCTCACACTGTGCACGGATGGGGTCGGCACCAAGCTGCTAATCGCAGACGCCCTGAAGAAATGGGACACGATCGGAATCGATTGCATAGCGATGAACGTGAACGATACCATCTGCGTCGGCGCTGAACCGATCGCATTCGTAGACTACATAGCGATCGACCGACCCGACGCCAGGGTCACATCCGAGATAGGTAGGGGGCTGGAGAAAGGCGCGCGCATGTCCAACATGACCATAGTTGGCGGCGAGATCGCAGTCCTCCCAGAACTCGTGAATGGGTTCGACCTTGCAGGGACGTGTCTTGGGATCGTTGACAAGAAACGCATCATAACAGGCGCGGGGATAAGGCCTGGTGACGCACTCATAGGACTGCCGAGCTCAGGGATCCATTCGAATGGATTGGCACTCGCCAGGAAGATAATCGAGAGGAACGGGATCGGATATCGGAAGAGAGTCAAGGGACTCGCGAGACCGGTCGGCCTTGAACTCCTGGAACCGACCACGATCTATGTCAAACAGGTCCTGAAGATCATCGGGAAGCACCAAGTCAAAGGAATGGCAAACATCACCGGTGGCGGATTGCGGAATCTTCTGAGGTTGAAGAACGGGGTAGGGTTCCAGATAACGGATCCGATCACCCCGAATCCTGTGTTCGAAGTGCTCCAGGAGCTGGGGAATGTAACTGACCAGGAGATGTATCAGACATTCAACATGGGCATGGGATTCTGTATCGTGGTCAGAGGAAAGGAAGCCGACGATGTTCTGAGGACTGCAGGCAAAGGTGCCAAGATCATAGGTCGCGTGACCAAGAGCAGGAGTGTCACTGTCCCGGAATTGGGACTCGAATACACCGTATATTGATTGAATCACCGTTTCGATCATCATCGGCCTAGAAGCGATCCGATGACAACTCCTAATGCGGTGCATGTTTCCAGAGATAGACCGCGTCCAGTGATGTCCATGTGCATGCGAGCCATGTTGAACACATCTTTTGGCAACCCATGAGGGCCCAGACCGAATACGAGCAACGCTGATTTCCCAGATGCGACCATAGACCTCACCTGAGCGGTCGACACCGCATTCGCAGGCTGCGGTTTTCTTGTGGTGATGATCACTTCACCCATCTGCGGCGGGAAGCCTTTCTTTGGGAAATCGAAGCAGGAGAATCTACCCTTCTCCGAGAGTTCCACGAGATATCCCCCACTCTCCCCGATGGTAGTCGTGGTCGAGACCCATTTGGCTATTTCGACCGGGGTTGACAACTCTGTATCGTAAGGGAAACCGAAAGTGGCGAGGTTGCAATCGAATGCGAGTGCCAGCGGCCCGGCTCTTGCCAATACGCGCCTGTGAGCCTCACGGAACTTCACTGGGTCGTAGGAATTGAAGAGACCGATCGTGACTCGTCCAGGCATGTGTCACACATCCTCGTGCAGAGGCCGGGAGAGGCATCGATGGCCGGCCGGATCACGGTTATTGGGGAGCGTCCCTTGGTCTGCTGCAAATCGCATATTCGTCCCCGTCGAAGAAAACATCCAGATCAGGGTTCTGGTCCTGCAGCTCCTTGATCTTCTCGAGCACCTCGCGCAGGCTGAGCTCTGTGCCGTCTTTCTTTATCTTGATCAGAACCCTTTTCTGCATAGTACACCTCTGCGCTCGGCCAGGCGAGGAGTATAGATTCCTATGGGAAATCTGGATATAAATAGGTTTACTCAGGCTGGAGTCACGCATGCGCAGGCTCACGTCCATGCGCACTCGTCATTGTCGGGCGCATGCGCATATGCATGCGCGAAGGCTATTCAGGGCACTTCTTGAACACGGGGTCGTATTGCTCTTCTGCGGCCTCAAGAGCGTTCTTCCTCGCCTCTTTCGGAAGCCGGCCAAGTTGTTTGATCTTCTTGTCGAAAGTGTCCACGAACTTCGGCAGAACCTTGTAGATCGGCAGGAGCATCGGGACGAAGGTTAGGCGTTCCTTGCCAATCCCAAGCTGGTCCAATTCGGGGATGAGCGCCTTCACGCGGCGCTCGATAATCTCCGCCACCTCGCCCCCTTCCTCATCGGACAGCATGACGCCGTCCGCACCGTTTGCGAATGTCAACAGTATCTCCCTCCGCGCAACTCTGGCTGCAGAAGGCACCCTAAGAATCCTCAAGGTTGTCGGATATTCCATGCGTGCAGTACCGGCAGAGTCGGCTGCAACGTATGCCAGGATGTCACCGAAGAAGCCGACTATTCTAACATCTTCTGACGGCTCTGCCAAAAGGCCGCGGACTTCGGCATCGATCTGCGCGTCAGTGTAGTGCGCGAGATCGAACACATGTGTAGGGCACTCGGATACGCAGGCGCCACAACCGATGCATGCGATCTGATCGATCAGAGGCATGTCGCTGACGGTTATCGCATGTACAGGACAGATTAGCTCACATGCTCCACACTGAATGCACCTGCTCGCATCCACAATCAGAGCTTTGACCGGGTCGAGCAGCATCTTCCCGGACCCGAGGAACTCGATCACATGGGCAGCGGTGCTCCTCCCATCCACGACACTGTCCCGAACGTCTTTGGGCCCCAGAATCGCACCCGCAGCGAAAATGCCCGACCGGTGCGAGGACACGGGATCGAGCTTTGGATGCTTCTCCGATACAAACCCGTCTTCCCCGAGAGGTACCTTGAGTGTGCGCGCCAGTGTGTCGGTCCCTTCAGAAGGCGTCATCGAGGTGCATAGGACGACCATGTCGAATTCGTTCTCTATGATCTCTCCGAGGGTGACATCCTCCGCTCGGACCATGATGCCGTTCTTACCATTCTGGATGTCGGAAACACGGCCGTGCACGTACTTGACATTGAATTCCTCCTGTGAGCGGACATAGAACTCCTCGAACCCGCGGCCAGCCGATCTGATGTCTATATAATAGATGTAAACCTGCATGTATGGGAAGGTCTTCCTGAGAATCACGGCCTGCTTGATCGCATAGTTGCAGCATATCTTGCTGCAGTATGGCATGCCCACCTTGCGCGTCCGCGAACCTGCACATAGTACGAGGGCGACCTTCTTCACCCTGTTGCCATCGGTCTTGCGTTTGAGGACCATCCCAGCTCCGCACTCGTTGATCATCAGCCGCTCCATCTGGGTCGCTGTGATGACATCGGGAATCGACGTGTCGTATTCTCCGAGCTTCCTGACATCGAAGAGGTCGAAGCCCGTCGCGATCACGATCGCACCTACCTCGATGTCTTCGAATCGCTCCTTCTCATCCATGTCTATCGCATGGGCGGAGCAGACCTTCTCGCATGCTCCGCACTCCTTACAGTTGTCGAAATCGACCACATAAGCCGCAGGGACTGCCTGCGGAAACGGTTTGTAGATCGCTTTGCGCTCGTACAATCCCTCCTCGAATTCGTTGGGGACCTTCGCCGGGCACACCTTCTCGCACTTCGCGCACCCGATGCATTTCTTCAGATCTACGCCCCTCGGCGCCACCCTCACGCGTACGGAATAGTTGCCTGGAGAACCGGATACGGATAAGACCTCAGACCTTGTGTACAGCGCGATCCTCGGATGCGATGCAATGTCGACCATCCTCGGGCTGAGGATGCACGGGGCACAGTCGAGGGTGGGGAAGGTCTTGCTGAGCTGAGCCATCCTCCCACCAATGCTCGGGTTCCGTTCGATCAGATGGACCTGATATCCAGAATTTGCCAGCTGGAGTGCGGATGATATCCCCGCGATCCCGCCGCCGATGACAAGCACTTCCTTGGAGAGCTCTATCTCTTTGGGATTGAGACATTCCAGGTGGACCGCACGAGACACGCCGGCGCGCACGAGGTCCTTGGCCTTCTTGGTCGCCTCAGCTTTGTCCTTGTGCACCCATGAGCATTGTTCCCTCAGGTTGATCACCTCAAGGACGTACGGGTTCAGACCTGCGTCCTGGAGGGTCTTCCTGAAGGTCTTCTCGTGCATCTTCGGAGAGCATGATGCGACCACGACCTTCGTGAGACCATGTTTCTTGATGTCTTCGGCTATCTGATTCTGACCTGGCTCGGAGCATGTGTAGATGTTATCCCTACTGACCACTACATCATCCAGAGTGCCGGCATAGTCCGTCACGAGCTTGCAGTCCACCGTGCCACCTATATTGGTGCCACAGTGACACACATAGACTCCGATCCGTTCCCTCTTGTCCTTCGTACCCCTGTCTCCAGTCATTTTGCATCTAAGAATCAATGCGTGGGTTATTGGCCTTTTGGTCGAGTCTATAGAGGGGTGCGAGGTACGGACCGACCTATAACCACGTAATACGATGTGTATAGCCTGAAGTAACCGATAGATGAATTCACAATAACTGGCCTCCGAACACGGGCCGGGCAAGTATATATATGGAGGCCAGGTTATTTAGCGTGTCCATAGTCTCGAATGCACAACATGAGGCACATTATGGGAAAACGTGCTATATTGGGGTTAATGATAACCCCTAGAGTTGATTTCACAAGTCCGATCCATTCGAAGCTCAGAGGAGAACAGGAATGCCGAAAAAAGATGACGCGGAAAAACGACACGCCTTATGTCCGAATTGCGGGCGGAAGTCTTCCGTTTCCGAGGGCAGTTGTGAGCACTGTGCTGCTCCCTTGGTAGAGGATTCTCCTTCAGGCGAGGGGGACGTCGAGAGACTTATGTCGGTTCCGGGAGTCGGCGAGGCAAAGGCTCATCTATTGCTCAAAGCGGGCTATAGGAATGTCAATGACCTGCAGAACGCAGACCTTGGCGAACTGGCCGGGATCAAAGGCATCGGCGACAAATTGGCCGCAAAGATACTCGAAGGCGCCCGATCGCAGGTGAACCCTGAGAACAAGGAACTCGCCCATTGGCTGGCCGGGGAGGACGAAGGTCTGTCCGCATGGATCTCGGGCGAGAACCATGGGGAGAAGGAAGCGGTGGCCACGACCGAACCGGGACTCGACCATGATGATTCACTGGCCAAATGGCTCGCCGGCACCGAGGATAGTCTAGATTCATGGCTCGATGAGCCCAAGATCAAGAGAGTCTCCAAACCCAAGAAGAGCGTGCCCGAGGAGATGCTCGAGCACGGAGAGGAGATCACACAACTCCGCGAAACACTGAGACAGACGCTGAAGCAGTTCGAGACGGAGGGGTTCAATCCTCAGGCGGTCCTTGAACAATTGGCCCACACGAAGAGCGAAGTCGAGGCCGAGCGCGTTCACAGGAAACAGCTGGAGGAGGAGCTGGAGAACGTCAAACGCGGAAGTATCGCAGTCATCAAATTCATCAAGAAGCAACAGGGGGCGCCAGCTGATGCGGAGAACCTCGCGGACAAGCTCGCGTCCGAGATGGCCCAGAAGGAGGATCTCGAGCTGAAAGTCATGGAGCTCGAGAACCAACTGAGGGATCTCAAGGAAAAGACGGAGAAGGGTATCGCCGAGATGCCAGTGGACGCACAGACCCTCAAGCGCCAGGAGATCGAGCTATCGCAGAGGATGGCACAGATCGATGCCTATGAGTTACAGCTCAAGGCCAAGGAAGACACGCTCCAGGAAGGCATAATATCCTATGGCAGAGGGCCTTCGGACAGTGAAGAACGCATCAGGGAGCTGGAGGAGTCCTCCGCCAAGGAGCGCGAGCTCAACGAGCAGATACACGAATTGGAGGCGAAGCTCTCCCGGACAGAATTCGACATGAAGCATCTGGAAGAGAAAGCGAAGATATCAGAGGCGAAGGGTTCCGTGCTGGACCCAGAGCTGATGAAGAGGTTGGAACAGGCCCAGAGCCTCGAGCGATCGTTCGCTCTGAGAGAGCAAGAGATCGAGAAGCTGAAGGAAGAGTTGAGGATACGAGACGACGAGACGAGGAAGCTCAAGGAACCGTTGGCCTACAAAGAGCGGGAGATGATCCGCCGAGAGGAGGACCTGATGTTCAGGGAGAGGCTCCTAGAGGAGGAACTGAAGAGGGTCTCCCAGCAGAAAGCCGGCCTAATGAACACTGACGAATTAACCACGAAGCAACGCCTCGAAGAGCTGCAGGGGCAGATCACCGAGAAGGAAGAAGAGATTAGGAACAAGGAGAAGTACTTCTCGATGAAGGAGGACGAACTCCGTGCGAGGGAGCAGGGGCTCATAACAGATGAGATTGAGAAGAGGGAGCAGGACAGGCTCATCGAACTCAAGCAGGAGAAGGTCAAGACTGGAACCACCAGACTCGATGATCTGCTTCTGGGCGGCGCGCCCTTCGGATCGAACATGCTGATCTATGGTCCGCCCTTCACGGGCAAGGAAGTACTCATGAATTCATTCATCGCAGAGGGGTTGAAGAAAGGCATCCCTGCGATATGGGTCATCACCGAGAAATCACCCAAGGAGATCAGAAACGAGATGATGTTCGTGCTCTCGGGATACGAGGAATATGAGAGCAGGGGGCTCGTCAGGTACGTGGACACCTATTCCCGGAGCATGGGTGACGAGACCGAGGACCCGTACACGGAATACATCGAGGCACCCACTGATTATGAATCGATCCAGAAGGCGCTGGAGAAGGCCGCCAAAGGGTTCAAGAAAGACCACGAATACTATAGGATGGCGTTCAGATCGATCTCCACACTCATAGCGTATCTTGACCCGAACACAGCATTCAGATTCCTCAGTCCAGTCGCCGGCAGAAGGAAGAGAGACAAGGCGGTCTCGATGTACACGATCGAGAAGGGCGTCCATGGAGATCAGGAGATCCAGATGCTCGGATCGCTCATGGACGGCATGATCGAGTTCAAACTCGAGAACCTGAACATGTTCCTATCTGTGAAAGGTATCTGCGAGGTTCAGTCGAGAGCCTTCATAAGATATTCTTTCACCAAATCCGGACTGAACATCGGATCGTTCTCGCTTGACCACATAAGATGAGAGAACGCAGGCCTATCAGGCCACTTCCATCGACGATTTATGGTCCTTCCCGCCCGGCATCTTGGCGTTCCGTTTCATCGCTACTTGCGGAGGCGGCAACGGCGGCGGCAGGCCTATGTCCCGCGCAACGGTGACGGTTGCGGGCATGCAGTTCGCGAAGATCGCGTTCAGGATAGGGTTGAATACGGTCTGAGGGAGCTCCTTCTTGTTGGCCCATTGGGACGCGATTGTCTGGGCTTCCCCGTCCCATACGACTTTACCTTCGATCTTGATTATTCCGACGCCGACATAGCTGACGGTGAAAGTGAATTCCACCAGGGCATCCTTCTCGGACATCGCAGATATGCTCGTCACTGAAGTATTGTGATCGACCCTGAGCTGAGGAACCCGTTCCCCCAATTTCGTGAATCTCTTCGCATCGAGCGATACTAGTTCGAATGATTTGATCGGCATTCTTGTTCTCCTCCGTCCTGTCGCGTATAGAACATATCAAGGACATGAATCTATTCCAATAAAGGGTTGCAGGTCGAAGAGCAATACCTCGACCATCCTGGACAAGGGAATGGTGCCGTGGGCCGGACTCGAACCAGCGACTTCAAGATCTTCAGTCTTGCACTCTCCCAACTGAGTTACCACGGCTCGATGCTGGGAAGGGCAGTTAGGCGGAACTCGGTATTAAATCTTCGGTGATTCGCATCATGCGGAGTGCAAGAACTGAAATCGACGGTATCGATGAGGGGTTCGGACGAGATTGATCAGCATCGATGGTCCGTACGACCAAGCGAATCCGCTCAATCTGGGGTGGCAAAAAAGGTGTCTTCCAGACGATACCAGAAACGAAGGCTTTAAATATGTTTCAGACGCTGATTAGGTTGCTTCAGAAACCCCCCTTCGGTGGTAGGATGGACTTGTCAGAAATTCGAAATAGCTATTCTGGAAACTCCGTTGTTGGCCGTATTAAGCGATCGCCAAGATGGAACGATGATGAGGGGGTTGCCTCTACAATCGGCACCATCATGTCGCTGCTTGTGTTCCTTACGTTCATGGGCATGTTCACCAACCAGTTCGTCCCTGTCTGGATGAGCGATAACGAGAGCGCGCATATGGCGACAGTTGTCCAGCAGATGATCTACCTCAAGTCCCAGGTCGACGGGCTGGTCGCAGATTATTCGAACAGCCTTCTGGCCCCTACTCCCGTTTTCGTCCCGATAACTTTACATGCCCAGGGCATACCAATATTCGCTGCACCGACAGCTGGAATATTACAGTTCGGTTCTCAATCCACCACCGGGTATCCATCGTTCAATGCGACATTTGTGGGCGACGAGCAGACATTGAGCACAAACGATGACGGACACGCCGGCGGATACGTCGACTTCTATGCACCTAACAGGTACTATGTCGAGCAGCATCTGACCTATGATTGCGGTGCCCTGATACTCAACCAGTCAGATGGAGAATATATCATAGCAGGGCTCCAGTTCTCGGTCACGAATATCGTTGCAGGGGCTGACACGAGCCGAGTTGTCAAGCTGACACAGGTCTCGATGCTCGGCCTGGACAAGACCGTGGGTGGGACTGGCACGAAGGGGATATATGTGGATCTCCTCTATGCCAACACCAATGCATACGAAAGCGATGTGGGAGCGGACCTCACGTTCACGATAGTGAGCAAGCACGGAAACGCTTGGCTGACCTATTTCAACAAGGCGCTCAACAACTCGATGGCGGGCTTGACATACGATACTGACTTCTCAATAGGACCTCTCACGCTACATGATTCGGAAGGCACCCAGAACGATTACTACACATTGACAGTCACGATCAAGGATGTGAACGTTTTGGACCACACGCACGCGACGATCCTGGTAACACTGGGCGAGGTGGCCCCTTAGAGGTGAGCTTTTGTCTGAGGCAGATGCGAAAATTGAATATGACATACCCGTTAAAGCCCGTAAACAGCCGATAGGCGCTCGCATCTGGCATGGATACATCAACGCTGTGAGCAGGCTCAAATCCGAACCCATCAAAATCAAATCCGCGAAGGGTGCAGCTGCCAGGAGGAAGCAGTGGAAGGACGGGAAGGGGTCACCGTACACCGAGATCCCCCCCATAACGGACCCTGATATCCAGGAGATGGCATTCTATCCAGTGGTTGATCCGTTCAGCTATGTGAGGGTAACTTACAATGCAGCCACTAGCGATTACATAATGAACGTGATCGAGCCAGTGCTGACCGAAGACGAAGATGCGCTGTTGAAGAAGATCAAGACCACCTTCGAGATGATCCTCGATTACGAGTGGGCCAAGCTCGACCATATGAACAAGAAGACCTACCTGGAGAGGAGCGTGGACAGCTACATAAAGTCGAGGGGTATCAGACTCGAACCGATCTCGGAAGATAAGGTGAAGTACTTCATCACGAGGGATTTCGTCGGATATGGCCCCATAGATGCAATGATGAGCGATACTCATGTCGAAGACGTATCCTGCGATGGCGTAGGCATCCCGCTGTTCCTGTTCCATAGCAAGTTCGAATCCATCAAGACCAATGTCGTGTTCGAGGATGAGGACGACCTCAACTCGTTCGTCATATCGCTTGGCCAGAGATGTGGGAAACAGCTCTCCGTCTCGAACCCCATACTAGACGGTACTACGCCGGAAGGACACAGAGTCCAGGCGACCTACGCGAGAGAAGTGACCACGAGAGGTGCCTCGTTCACGATCAGACGATTCAAGGAGAAACCGTTCACGCCGGTCGAACTGATCAAGTACGGCACGGCATCACCAGAGATAGTCGCGTATCTGTGGCTCGGTGTGGAGCATGGAGAGTCGGCCATCATAGCCGGAGGCACGGCGAGTGGAAAGACGGCGACGCTCAACGCCATGTCACTATTCATACCCCCTGGTGCCAAAGTCGTCACCATGGAGGATACAAGAGAAATCAACCTACCTCATGAGAACTGGATTCCCGGCACGACAAGATCTGGCTCAGGTGAGCGAGGGCCGGACGGAAAGGCCGCTGGTGAGATAGACATGTACGACCTCGTCAGGGCCGCGTTGAGACAGAGGCCGAACTACATCATCGTAGGAGAGGTGAGAGGAAAGGAGACCTACACCATGTTCCAAGCGATGGCGACCGGTCACACGACCTTCTCGACCATGCACGCGGATTCTGTCAAGGGCATGGTCAACAGGCTTGAGAACCCACCGATCAATTGTCCCAGGATTCTGCTCACTGCCCTCAGAAATGTCATCATCCAGACACATGCAAGAGTGGGAATGGACATGGTCAGGAGAGTCAAGCAGCTCATCGAAATCGTCGGTTTCGAACCCGAAACGAACGAGCTCATCAGCAACACGGTCTACGAATGGGATCAGGCAACGGACAAGTTCATCTTCAAGGGCCACAGTTTCCTGTTTGACAAGATCATGGAGATGAAGAACCTGACACACGAGGAACTGCTGGAGGAATTCGAGCGCCGTGTGGATATCGTGAAATACATGGTATCGAAGGACATGTCTGACCATGTGGACATCTGGAACATCATCAAATCATATTACAAGGACCCGAAGGGAGTGGCGGAAATGGCTCGAAAGGAAATGTACCCGGCAGCCTCCCAGAGTGGTTTGAAGATGCCGACAGGAGGTGTCGACTCTGCCTGAAGTCTCCGATGTCTTCGAGAGGGTCGAGACCAAGAAGGGAGAGTACCTCAAGACGAAGCTGACCCAGAGAGGGGAGGACATCGGACCTCATGGGGTCCGATTGACCAAGGGCGCCGTCCCCGACTATGTCAGCCTGACCAAGTTTCAGGATTTGTCCTGGCGCATAATGGGCAAGTTCGCGAGCGATAAGATGACCAGCGCCAACAACCAGGCCCTTGAGGAATCACTCACCAAGGCCCATATGAGGATACGGGTCGAAGAATACTATGCCTATGTGCTCATGAGCACTATCATCGCATTCGCCATAGGGGTGGTCATAGCAGTGGTCGTCGGCATCATCCTCTTCGGGGTGCTCGGCGTATCGATAATCGTCAGGATCATGATATCAGGCATAGCGATCGGTCTGTTACCCATGATGGCGTTCATGATGCTCATGGGATCACCGGCCTCCAAGGCCAAGTCGAGGGGCAGGGATATCGACAAGAGGATCGCGGCTGCTATGAGCTTCATCTCTGCCATGGCATCGGCGGATGTCAACATAGATGTCATATTCAAGGAACTCTCGAGGCAGAAGGTCTACGGTGAGATCTCGGCGGAGTCCTCGTGGATCACGCGTGATACGGAACTACTGGGATCGGATATCCTGACCGCCATCAAGAAGGCTTCGAAGAGGTCACCCTCGGCCAAGTTCCAGGAGTTCCTGCAGGGTGTCGTCACCACTTCCACATCAGGTGGGCAACTCAAGCCGTACTTCCTGCTCAAGGCGGATGAATACCAGAAGGAGAACAAGCTCGCCATGAAGTCCCAGATGGAGACGCTTGGCATGCTCGCCGAATCCTTCGTCACTGTCGTCGTTGCTTTCCCCCTGTTCCTTGTTCTCATCATGGCGATCATGGCAATCGTCGGTGGAGGTGACTCCAACATGATGGTCACGCTCCTGTACCTGATCGTCCTGGGGATGATCCCGATCTCGCAGTTTGGATTCATATTTGTCATTTGGAACATGTCACAGGAAGGGGCGATGTAGGATGGCAACGAAGAAGCTCAGCCGGGCAGAACAGGAGAGGGCAATCAAGAAGATCCTTTCCACTGAGAAGTCCGACAAGACCAGAACCATCCTGGCAGGTTCGTTCGCCGCTGTGGGCATATGCGTGTTCTTGGCGATCATAGATGGGATAGGCAGCCTTTCGCTCCCGTTCGAACCGATCGATTACGTAATCTTTGGGATATTGGCATTCCTTGCACCCTACGGGTTCTACACATCGGCGAAGGAGAAGCATATCAGGGAGATCGAGACCAGACTACCCGATTTCCTCAGAGATGTGGCGGAGGCCGGAAGGTTCGGCATGACGCTGGCGGACTCGATCGTCATCGCATCGTCCGGCAGATATGGCCGATTGACTCCGGAAATCAAGAAGATGGCTGCGCAGATAGAATGGGGTGTGCCCGCATCTGAGGCCATCAGGTTGTTCTCGGAAAGGGTCAAGACACCTCTGGTCATAAGAATGACATCGATAATCAGGAAGGCCAACGATGCTGGTGGCAACGTCGCCGATGTCCTCACCATGGTGTCCCATGATGCCAAGGAATCCATCCTCACACAGGAGGAGAGGAACGTGACCATGTCGACCTATGTGATGGTCGTCTACATTTCATTCTTCGTGTTCATTGCGACAATATTGATCCTCAACCTGCAGTTCCTGCCCAAGATGGAGGAAGCAGGGACGACTGTGAACGAATCAGCTCAGGAAATGGGGTTGCAGGAGATTCCAGGAGTCAACATCAAGGTTGCCGTCATCGACGAAGTCGGATTCGTGTTCCTGCTTGCGATAGTGGTACATGCGGTCGGGGATGGAATACTCGCTGGTGTGATTCAGAAGGGTAGCATCCCCATAGGGATGAGGCACAGCTTCATCATGTTGGTCGCAGGATTCGTTTCCCTCAGAATACTGTTTGCGTGATTGAGATGTCTGAAACCGAGCAGGCCAAGATAGAAACGGAAGAACAGCAGCCAAACGCGCCTGAAGCAGATGAGACTCCCCCGCCAGAGGAGGAGAAGGCGAAGAGCGGAGGCTTTTTCGCAGCGTACTACGGTTTCCTTATGAAGATAAAGCCCAGACCTGCGATGATCGCGATCACCAAGAACGAGGTGAAGGTCGATATCAGCCAGATCACGGAGATACCCAAGCTGACCGAGCCGAACATCGACGAGGTCGAGATGGTCCCGGTCAAACAGAATTATTCATATGTCAGGATAAGGTACGACAACAAGGCCAACGAGTACACATATGAGGTGATCGAGCCTAAGCTGCTGGGGGACGAGGCGGCTGTGCTCGCTCTGCTGAAAGAGACCCTCATCGCATCTGTCGAGAAGATGACCGAGGAGGAACCTTCCGAGAAGGAGAAGTACCTCAGACGGATTATCGAGGAGCTCATGGACCAGCTGGGCATCTCGTTGCATCCAGTATCCAAGGAGAGGGTGATGTACTATCTCCTCAGGGATTTCCTCGGCTACGGCGTCATCGACGTGATGATGACCGAACCCAATGTTGAGGACTGCTCGTGCGATGGAGTCGACGTCCCGTTGTACATCTATCACAGGAAATACGGCTCAATCAGGTCCAACCTCAGGTTCGAGAAGGAGGTGGAACTCGATGGTTTCGTTGTATGGCTTGCTCAGAAGTGCGGCAAGCACATCTCGGTTGCGAGCCCACTTCTGGACGCTACGATCCCGGACGGCTCCAGACTGCAGGCGACCCTCGGGAAGCATGTCACGAAGAGGGGTTCGTCATTCACAATCAGACGGTTCAAGGAGAACCCTTTCACTCCGCTCGACCTACTCAAATTCAAGACGATGAGCACGGAGATGATGGCATACCTCTGGATAGGCATCGAGCATGGAGAATCGATGCTCGTGTGTGGAGGTACCGCGAGTGGAAAGACCACGACCTTGAACGCCGTTCTCCTTTTCATCCCCCCGCAGATGAAGATCGTCTCCATCGAGGACACCAGGGAGCTCAACCTACCACATGAGAACTGGGTCCCGGGACTGACCCGAGAAGGCTTCGGTGGGAAGAGCATGATCACTGGAAGATCTTCCGGCGAGATAGACATGTTCGACTTGCTCACGGCAGCCATGAGACAGAGGCCTCAGTATCTGATGGTCGGTGAGGTCAGAGGCAAGGAAGCGTATGTCGTGTTCCAGGCCATGGCAACTGGCAAGACCTGCTATTCCACGTTCCATGCAGAGGATGTCCAGGCGATGGTTCACAGGATGGAGAACGACCCCATCAACCTGCCCAGGGCATTGATAACCGCCCTCAATATCGTGCTATTGCAGGCTCAGGTCAAGGTCGGGACCAAGATGACCAGACGAGTCAAGTCACTGACGGAGATCGTCGGCATCGACCCCGAGACCGATGAGCTGATCACAAACTCCGTCTACACGTGGAATCCAGCAGATGACACTTTCAACTACAGCGGTCACAGCTACGTGTACGAGAAGGTCAGAATGGCCAGAAACTGGGCACCTCGCGAGATGGAAAGGGAGATCAAGAGGCGTGTCGACATTCTCGAGTACATGAAGAAGATGAGCATCGACAATCACAAGAAGGTTGCCACCATCATATCTGCATATTACAAGGATCCTGACAAGGTGATGAAAGAGGTCCGGGCGAAACTGGCAGAGACTGGACCTCCTCAGCGAACCTGATTTCGATGATCCCGTTCTCGATAGACATCATGTATGCAATGAGCCGCGGCTCGATACAATACACATTAGTGGCATTGAAACATAAGAAATGAAAAACCGTCAAAGGGTTTGTGAGTTTTGAGGATGGCAGCAACCTACTGCTGATCCTCGTCGGTGTAGGATCCGTTGCCTTCGTTACCCGAATCCCTGGCTATAGGAGTCTTGATGATCTTCTTCGGGACCACCTTTCGATCGATGGGCCTTCTGATGACCATCTTCGGTGCTGCAGCCTGGGGAGGGCGCGGTTGTTCTGAAGTTCTCTCGCCTGATGGGGCGGGTTCGACTCCAGATGATTCTGGCAACGCCTCGTCTGAGGACGGTGGGGTGGGAGGTTGCCTTCCGGGAGGCACTTCCGTCTCGACTCCGAAGACCGTGCCACACTTGTGGCATACAGTCGATTCCTTCGGGTTCATCGTGCCACAGACAGGGCACGGTACTGGTCCCTCCTTCCGCTTCTCCTCTTCCTTCGCGAGCCAATCATCGAACGAGATATATGTCGGCTGGGTTGCCCACCACTCTTCGAACTTCTTGTCGCTAAACTTCTTGCCGAGTTCGGGCTTCGCCAACTCACGGTACTTCGAGACCATCTCATCGTACTCGCGCCTCATCTTCTCGAGGTAATCCTCCTCGCCAATCTCCTCGCCGACGAACTTCACGCCGCAGTTGGGGCACTCGGTCGATTCCGCAGGCACCCATGCTCCGCACTCAGAGCATTTCATCGTGCCGACTTCGAACTCAACTCCACACTTCGGGCATCTCTTGTTCCCAGCCGGGATGAATGCGCCGCATTCTCCACACTCGACCAGTTTGCCGAGACCTCTGAAATAGATATAAGCAGTGACACCGAGGACGGACCCGACGATCACGCCGATTATCACGAGCCAGACCCACAACGCGATGCCGCGTCCAGAGACCTCGCCATCTATGCTTATCGTAAGCGAGAAGCTAGGCTGCTCGTCTCCAAGAATCACTGGGACCAGCGTGTACTGACCAGTCTCCAGACTTGTCAGGAGCACCACTGTGAATGATGCTTGGCCTGTAGCGGATGTCGAAATCGGATCGGCGCGCACGAGGACGATGCCATCAGGGCTCACGAGGTTCACGGAAACGCCTGGCAGCCCAGATACCGCTTCCTCGTTACCAACATCCGGCGCAGTCGCACCATAGTAGACATACAAGGTCACGAGGGCGTTGTCGCCCGCCTTGTACTCGCCCGTGTCGGCGTTCGCAGTCACGGCGATGTGATACACGAGATCGACGATTTCGAAATCAATCGCTGCTTCGTTGTTCGTCTCGTCCTTCTCATTCGTATAGTTGTTATCATAGTCGACGTGTACGGATATGGAATATGTTCCACCGATCGTCTGGTTTATCGTATACTGCATGAAAACAGGCGTCATCATACCCATACCCCAAGGTATGTTTGTCTCCCTTATGCCAATCTCATACACCAGAGACCCGAATGTGAGGTTGAATTTGATGCTCACACTTCCGGGGTCTGTCCCACCCAGGTTGTAGATGTTGGCCGTGATCGTGATCAGTCTCCCGAATTCATGAGCATTCGAGCCGTCGTCCACGGAGATGTCATCTACGCCGACTTTGAAGTCCTCGCGGATATCAAGGACGGTTATCGCGGCGGTCTCGACGTTGTTTGTCAGGTCGGTCTCCATCACTGCCCCAAGGGGGTTCGCTTCCATGGTGAACGTAAACACAGTATCGTTCACCACAGTAGGTGTGGAATACGCGAACTCGACCGAGAATTGATCATTCTCGTTGAGAATGCCATACAGTGTTTGATAATAGATCTCCTCCGATGAGTCACCATAGTTCACAGTCAACGATACTACAGGGTTCGAGACAGGAGCCTCGCCCATGTTGTATAGCACCGATTGGACATATACGACCTGACCACCAGGCACGTTCGTCGCAGTGTCTAGCGGGTTGCCGGCCATGAATTCTATGGTATCCAATGTGAGATCGGCATAGTCCATGACTCGGATCAGGACTGATTGCTGGTTGTTGGTGAATGATAGCTCATCGAAATCCGGGGTTCCGCCCAGTCCACCGTTGATCACAACCCATATTGTGAAAGTTCCGACGCTGCTCGGAGTCCATGCTATATGGGCGGTCACCTGGCTGCTCGGTGTTATAGTCGAGATCTCTGTCGAATTCAGAAGAGTTGCTGTCGTGCGTTCGACTCCGATCAAGAACTCAACCAAGACATCTTCTGCGACAGCATCACCATAGTTCTCGATTGTTGCATAGATTGTGCATGGAGTGTTATACACGACATTCATCGGCTCGAACGAGATAGCACCAGAATTTATGGCGAGATCGGGAAGTATGACTGTGGACATCCTCAGCACGGCGAATGTTGCATTCTCCGTCAATGGCGCCGTATACGGCATGACACCGATGGATATCGTCTGATCCGAGAAGTGTAGGACACCGTCACTCAAGTATGTCGAATTGATCTTGTAGTTGCCGATGAACGTTGAGCCTTCGGATGTCAGTATTGTCCCTAGGGAATTGATTCGTGCTATCCCTGATTCGTTGCTGACTGCGCTCGACCAGTATGTATTGTTCACGAAGAACCATGCCGAAACAGTCGCTCCAGAAAGCTCATTTTCTCCGCCATCCAGGACGGTGACGTGAATCCACCTGTAGATCAATGCTATTGCATCATCCTTCACCACGATTGATGGTACAGTCGAGTTCGTAAACTCTCCCAATGCATTGCCAGATAGTACTGGCGCCACAGAAAGCGTTGAGTCAACGACCACGATCCTAGCCGAAGAGTCCCATGAAGTGGTTATCTTGCCTTCGAAGGCAGTATCTCTGAGAATCACAAGTGCATCATCCATGGCGATTATGTTCACGCCATTCATGGTCGATCCTGTGACTTCGAGCGTGCCGTGACCCTTCACAATGATGTTAATCGCGAGTGCGCTGTTGACCTTAGAGTCCTCGATCACGAGGTTTGCAGTCCCATCGACATAGACGGTCCTCTCATTCGCTATTGATTGGACCAACTCAAAGACCGCGTTCCTCAATGTCAGAGTCCCATCTGATGCTACGATGACATCGCCCGCGTGGTAGTAGCTCATGTTCTCAATCAATAGGTCTGGTGGAACAACAAGCCACTTGGACGGATCGGGGCTCTCTGCAGATATGCCCTGAACATCGACAGTCATATCGAATTGTTGATCCGAGGAAGTCATTGCAGGATAGGCAGGGAATGAGAAGGTCTCAGTGGAACTATATGTGACTGTATCAATCTCAGTGCTGCCAGTGATCCCGTATGATCCTACAAAGACAGAGTTGCTAGATCCGCCACTTGTTATCATATCTGTGAGATATGGGATGGTCGCTCTTCCATCAGCCTTCGTAACAAGGTAACTTTCTGAAGTCTCATCCATATAATTGAGAATTTCGAGCGGAGGAGCTTCGCCAATTCCATTCGCCGTGAAGTACAAGGCATTCTCGCCCTCAAGTTCGGTCGAACCAGTGAATGTAGCACTGATGGTCGCACCTGGAATCGGGACGCCGTATTCATCTCCGATTGTGACATTTAACCATCGATAAATGTATGCATCTCCTCCAACCGTGAACATCAGCCAGAGTCTGTCGAATTCGATAGAACCTGTTCCTGCGGCACCATTGTTGATGAATCGAATGTCGGTGTCCAGTACATCTCCAACCGTCTGCAATGATGTTACTGGAAGTTCGGAGTACCAAGTCCCAGATGGACTAGATACCGAGGGTGCTATGCCAGTAGATGAATAGCTTCCACCGTCAGGTGCCCATTGAATCGAATTTGTCCCCGCATATGTAGGTGAGACTGAATAGCTGGCTACGAGAGTAATGGAGCTCACTTCTAATGCAGCGCCCAATAGACTTGGACCCCAAGTATCGATAGCGAGAGTCTCCTGGGCAGCGACTTCGTATGTTGAACCATCGACAATCGCAAGACTTGCGATACTCTGGCCAGTATTATCTGCGACACCTTTTGTCAAAGGACTTGCAGGCGTTGTGTCCTCACCATCAGACAAAATAGCTGGGGCACGTGACGCATATGCTCCAGAATATTCGTCAAAGGTGCAACCATAGAGATATGCATGTGAGGTATTGCTTATGACCATCACATTATGAGTGGACAGGTCGTATGCGCTGAGCGCAGGGCCGAAGTCGACACTGATGTAGCTGTTGACTGCCAACAGAGTCGATTCTCCACTCAGTGTGAAGTTGCTGGCGACAAGACCCAGGACAGGATATTCTGGGATACTTGTGATCTCGGAGTCGAACATCATTATCGAACCGTCGATGACTGAGATCGCGGGTCCGTCATCCGCGGTGTCAGTGGCGATTGTTGGCGATCCCGAGATATACAACGATATATCCTCTGCAGACAGCGCCTCGATTGTACTGTCATACAGTATCAGCTCGCCACCGTTCTGTACGGTGATCGTGCCTGGGAAACTGAATAACGACTTCGCGGACGCTACGAGCGTCCCTCCATCGATATCAACATCAAGGAACGGCCAAGGATCGATCTGGTCCAGGTAGGTCGTGAGAGTGCCATGCTCAAGAGTCATGGTTCCACCGGCAGTGACCGTCACCGTCCGTTGAACACCCACGTTGCTGATCACCAGCAAAGAGGCGTTCCGTACAATCAGCTCCCCACCACTGACGAGAATATCACCATCTACAGGTTGGTCCACATTCTCGACTGTGTATGTGCCGGCAGTTACAATCAGGTCACCGATAGGTGTCTGTGCAGCGATAGGCGCGGGATTCGACATTACGAATAGCCCCGCGAACGCCGACAGCACGAATGTGGCGACAATCAATGCGCTCAGAGATCTGTTGGCCTGAAGAGGGCCAGCTCTGTGTTCCATAAGTTCACCCACCCAGATGCTGGGTATTGCGAATCAAAGTAAGCAGTTCGGCTATATAAAAAGCTATTTGCCACATTTTCATGACAAAGAAGGGTTTGAGTAGATGCTGGCTAAGCAACCTTTTTCTTGACGATCTTCTTGACAAAGACCTGCGGCGGCTTCTTCTGTTCCTCTGAGATCTTCGCCTCGTCGCGACTCCCTTCGCCATCCGCCTCTAATTGTGCCGCTCTCAGATCAGAGCCGCAGGCGTAGCACATTATCGCACTCTTGCTGACCAGCGTCTTACACTTCGGACAGGACACCTCATCCTCCTCGGATGATTCGGCATCGGTCTCTTGGTCAGATGGCGCCTCAGACATCTCCTCTGGCTCGACATCCCTCAGTTGGTGACCGCATGAATAGCACATTATGGCATCCTTGCTAATGACGGTCCTGCACCGTGGACATTCGGTCTCATCGTCGCCAAGATCAGGCTTTGCCGTTTCCATGGCATCGGCCTGCTCCATAGAGGCGTTCTCGATCACTTCGGTCTGCCTATTTAGGAGTTTTCTGGCATCTTCCGAGAGTCTCTCGCGATCATTCCGGATGGATTCCTCCTCCGCTGCCAGGGAACGCTCACGCGATATGAGCGAATCTCGCCTCGATGCCACTTGTTCCATGAGTCTCTGGAGTTCCTCCTCGGACTTCTTCATCTGATCTTCCCGATCGAGGAGATCCTTGCGTTTTTGCGTCGCCTCGGCCTGGGCGCGCGACGATTCCGATAACGAGGTCGCGGCTTCCAGCTCCCTCGCCTCCGCGCTCGCCAGTGCAACCTTCGATCGTTCCTCGAGTTTCAGGACCTCGGCATTCTTCGCATCCATCTGAGCTACGCTATTCTGGACGGACTCCTCACGGGCTGTGATCTCTGACACCTTGATCTCGAGGGACGATTCTCTCTCCCTCAAGGCATCTTCCTTCTCGCGGAGCCTCTGCTCACCTGACTCCAGTTCGGCCTTCATCTTCTGAAGTTCGGACTTCTGGGTCTGAACGTCTTGGTCCTTCTTGCGGACCTCGGCCTCCTGGGTCCTGAGGCTCTTGACTGCGTCTTCGATTATCTGCGAAATGCTCTGGTCTTCTGTCATCGCCGATTCCTCACCTTGTTGACAATGTCATTCGTGATACGCGCCAAATCCCAGAGGGACGGAAGGCGCGTACTCGTAGGGTTTCACGCAACACGAGCCGCGTCGGCCATGTCGCCTCGTCAAGTGCTGAGCAACGGGCCCAGCACCTGCATCCCGGAGTTGTTGACTTCGATGGCGTGCTTCTCCATGCTGTGCTCCGCGGCCCTCATCTTCTCGACCTGGAGGTATCTCACCAGCTTACCCCTCTGGCGGTCAAGGCCCAGCATCACGATGCCGTCTGCGAGAAAGCCTTCGTTTCCGAGAAGCTGCGACTCACCTGTCAACGACCGTTCCATGATAATGAATGATGTGAGGTTGTTGTCCCTTAGCATCTTGAAGAAATAGAACATCTTCTTCCTCATGTCCTCCGCGTTCTCCATCAGGGAGTAAAGCGCGCCCAGCGAGTCGAGGACGAATATCGAGAACTTGTCCCCATGGGTCCTCCTGAAACGCTGTATCATCTTCTCAATGAAGAGCACGTAATCCGTCTGTGCCGAATCGCCGATGACCTCGTCGATCTGGTCGATCTCCCTGAGGTCGGTCATATCCGATATCTGCATCTTCGCGGAGAGCTTCACACCCATGCTCTCCATGTTCTTCAGGTGACTGTCGACCGTCTCTTCGAGAGTGGCGTAGAGGCCGAACTCGTTCTTATCTCTCAGGTAGTGCGACATCAGAGAATAGCAGAAGCTCGTCTTCATCGATCCTGGAGGACCGGTGACGAGTATGACTTTGGGCCTCTCGATGTCGTTCTTGAAAACCTTTTCCAGACCTTGTATCGAGTCTCTAAACAAAGTGCAGCCCTCCCTGTTCGAGCGAGTCGGACTCCTCTGCGGATTTCAATAGATTGTCTACTAATAAAGGTTTGCGGGTCGTTATCAAGAGTGAGACGCGGGCCAGATGGTAGAAAAATCCACCTGGCTACTCGTCATTCTCGACATCGTTTTCCGCATCGTCCTTCTCTTCGTCATCGATGAGGTCGCCGTTCTCCGGAGCGCAATGGGTGATGGTCAGTCCCGACTCGATCATCCGTTCCTCCTCAGCTATTCCGACCATGTGCGCGACCGCCACGACCTTGTCGCGATCCTTGAGGCGCATGAGTCTGACACCCATGGTAGCCCTGCCGAGCAGGCTGATGCCGCTCACAGGCATCCTTATGACCATCCCGCGCACGCTTGTCACCATGATCTCGTGATCGTCACTGACCGGTTGGACCGATACGACATCGCCGTTCCTGCCGCCGCTCTTGATCGTGATGACCCCTTTGCCGCCACGCCTGATCTTCCTGTAGTCCTCGACCAAGGAGCGCTTCCCATAGCCGTTCTCCGTCACAGTCAGTAGCTGGTCCTTCGGCACCACGACCGCCATGCTGACGACTTCGTCTCCTTTTCTCAAACGGATGCCGCGCACGCCATATGTCGCCCGGCCGGTCGCCCGGACATCGGTCTCGTTGAACCTGGCGGCAAAACCTTTCTTGGTCGCCAGGACTATCTCCTTCGACCCGTCGGTGAGGGCAGTGTCGACGACCTCGTCTCCGTCCTCCAACTTTATGGCGATTATACCGTTCTGGCGGACATGGGAATATGCGATGAGTCTCGTCTTCTTGATGAGACCTCTCCTAGTGGAGAACACCAGGTTCCGCTCCTCGTCGAAATGCTTGACGGGGATCATGCTCATGACCTTCTCGCCCTCTTCGAGGTGCTCGAGCAGGTTCACCACGGGCTTGCCCTTCGCGTGCCTTCCGCCCACAGGTATCTTGTAGGCCTTGAGCCAGTACACCCGACCCTTGTTCGTGAAGTACATCACGTAATCGTGCGTGGATGTGACGAACATGTCGACGATGTAATCCTCTTCCTTGGTCTCCATGCCAATGAGGCCGACGCCGCCCCTGTGCTGCGCGGCATACGTGTCGAGCGAGACGCGCTTGATGTAGCCGGTCTGGCTGATCATGACGAGGACGTTCTCCATCGGAATCAGGTCCTCGATGTCCATATCGATCGCGTTTGACTCGATCCTGGTCCGCCGCGCGTTGCCGTATTTCTCCTTGACGGCCTGCGCCTCGGCCTTGATCATGCCCAGGATCCTCCTCTCGTCCTTGAGGATGCTACGGAACTCCGCGATCTGCTTTGAGACCTCGTCGTATTCTTCGCGGACCGCTTGCATCTCCATGCCAGTGAGGCGTTGAAGCTGCATCTCCAGTATTGCCTTGGTCTGCTCCTCGGACAGATTGAACTTGGCCATCAGGCCATTTCTCGCCTCTTCCCTCGTCTTCGCCTTCCGGATGAGCTTGATGACCTCGTCCAGATGGTCGAGGGCGATCAGCAACCCCTCCAGTATGTGCGCACGTTTCTCAGCTTGCCTCAGACGGTATTCCGTGCGTCTCTTGACCACATCGAACCTATGCTCGATGTGGTACTCCAGCATCTCCTTGAGGGAGAGTATACGAGGCTGGTTGTTGACGAGAGCCAGATTGTTTATCCCGAAGGTCGTCTGGAGCTGCGTGTGGGCATGCAGCTGATTCATGACGACGTCCTCGATGGCATCGCGCTTGAGTTCGATGACTATGCGCATGCCCTCCTTGTCGGACTCGTCCCTGAGGTCGCTGATACCTTCGATGCGCTTGTCCTTCACGAGCTCCGCGATCTCTTCCATCAGGGTGCTCTTGTTGACCATATACGGGATCTCGGTGACGATTATCTGACCGCGGCCCGTGTCCTCGTCGTGCTCGATCGTGCTCAGTGCCCTGACCCGTATCCTGCCCTTACCCTGGGCATATGCCTCCACGATGCCTTGGGCACCGTAGATTATGCCCCCGGTCGGGAAGTCCGGACCTTTGACGACATCCATCAGGTCCTTGAGCTCGACATCGGATCCCTCGATCTGCCTGTCGATCATCAGTGTGATGGCGTCCACGACCTCACCCAGGTTGTGCGGCGGGATGTTGGTCGCCATGCCCACGGCGATCCCGGATGAACCGTTGACGAGGAGATTCGGCAACTTGGCCGGAAGCACGATGGGCTCTTTGAGGGAACCGTCGAAGTTGTCGATGAAATCGACCGTGTCCTCGTCCACATCCATAAGCATCTCCGATGCGATCGCCGAGAGCCTGCACTCGGTGTATCTCATCGCCGCAGCGGAGTCGCCGTCGACGCTGCCGAAGTTGCCCTGGCCATCGACCAGAGGATACCTCATCGAGAAATCTTGAGCCATGCGAACGATAGTGTCGTATATCGCCGAGTCGCCATGGGGATGGAATTTACCAAGGACCTCTCCGACCACTCTGGCGGATTTCTTCTGGGCCTTGTTGTGGGCAAGCCCCATCTCGTTCATGGCAAAGAGAATCCTTCTGTGAACGGGCTTCAGACCGTCGCTGACATCGGGCAGCGCACGGCCGACGATCACGCTCATGGCGTAATCGATGTAGGATTTCTTCATCTCGACTTCGATTGGGCGCATGATCAGCTTGCCGGCGAACTTGGGAGAGTCCTGAGGTTCTTCAGTCATGAGTGATCACCTACACGTCCAATACCTCGACCTCGCGCGCGTGCTCCAGTATGAACCGCCTCCGCGGCTCCACCGCATCACCCATGAGGAGATTGAACAGGTTGTCCGCCTCCACGGCGTCGTCGATGGTAACGCGCTTCAGTATGCGTGTATCTAAACGCATCGTGGTCTCTCTCAGCTGGTCGGCGTTCATCTCGCCCAGACCCTTGTACCTCTGAACATCGCAGCCTTGTCCCAGCTCTTGCTGTAAATCGGACAACTCCTTGTCGGAGAAGACATAGCGTTCGGTCTTGCCCTTGCGCACGCGGTAGAGTGGCGGCTGTGCGATGTACATGTATCCGTGCCTTATGAGCGGCTCCATGTGCCTGAAGAAGAATGTCAGCAGGAGGGTCCGTATGTGGGCGCCATCGACGTCCGCATCAGTCATTATGCATATCCTGTGATACCGCGCCTTGGAAATGTCGAACTCGGCGTCGATACTGGTCCCCAGTGCGGTTATTATGGTCCGTATCTCAGCATTCCTCAGCATCTTGTCAAGGCGGGCCTTCTCTACATTGAGTATCTTTCCGCGCAACGGCAGTATCGCTTGAAATCTGCGGTCCCTCGCCTGCTTCGCACTGCCACCCGCAGAATCACCCTCGACGAGGAACAGCTCGCACTTCGAAGGGTCCTTCTCCGAGCAATCCGCCAACTTTCCAGGAAGGTTGCCTATGTCGAGCAGCCCCTTGCGCCTTGTCAGTTCCCGGGCCTTCCTAGCGGCCTCCCTGGCCTGCGAGGCAAGGACTGCTTTGCTTATGCAAGCCTGGGCGATCTTCGGGTTCTCCATCAGGAACTCGAACAGCTTCTCACCGACTGCGGATTCGACTATCCCTCGCATATCGCTGTTGCCCAGCTTTGTCTTTGTCTGACCTTCGAACTGTGGCTCTGGAAGGCGGACGCTTATGACGGCGGTGAGTCCCTCTCGAACATCCTCGCCCGAGAGGGAGTCGTCGCTGCCCTTCATGAAATTGTTCTTCTTGGCGTAATCGTTGATCGTGCGAGTCAGAGCCGCCCTGAAACCGATCAGGTGCGTGCCACCTTCGATCGTGTTGATATTGTTCGCGAAGGTGTGTATGTTCTCGGTATAACTGTCAGTGTACTGCATGCCTAATTCGAGCGACACGCCATTCCTCTCAGTTGCAATGAAGATGGGCTTCTCGTGTAGGCAGGTCTTGTTCCTATTGATGTATTGAACGTATTCCGCTATCCCGCCATCGAACCTATAAGTCGCCGTCAGCTGCGTCTTCGGCTCGGATATCGATATCTTGAGACCCCTGTTCAGAAATGCGATCTCTCGCAACCTGGAGGACAGGATCTCGTAGTTGAGTATGGTCTCTTCGAATATCTGAGCGTCCGGTTTGAAGCAGACTGTTGTGCCTGTGTCATCTGCATCGCCGACGACGTTCACAGGGGTTACCGGAAATCCGCGTTCATATCGCTGCAGGTGGACCTTACCATTCCTCTTGATCTTCACCTCCAACCATTCGGACAGGGCGTTCACCACGCTGAGACCCACGCCGTGGAGACCTCCCGACACTTTGTACGTCTTCCGATCGAACTTGCCCCCAGCGTGCAGTTTGGTGAGAACGATCTCCAAGGTATCCTGCTTGTATTTCTTGTGAAGGCCAACAGGGATTCCTCTCCCATCGTCTTCCACAGTGACGCTGCCATCATCGTTGAGGACGACGTTGATCGTCGTGCAGTAACCAGCCATCGCCTCATCTATGCTGTTGTCCACTACCTCATACACCAGATGATGGAGACCGTGGTAGTCCGTGCTTCCGATGTACATGCTCGGTCGCTTCCGGACGGCCTCCAAGCCTTCGAGGATCTGAATCCTCTCCGTATCATATGTGCTATCCTCAACTGATTTATTCATCCGATTCCGGTCTCCATAAGACGAGCTCAAACACCGTAAATGGTCTGCTGCATCCCATCCTGTTTGTTCGGCGTTTTTTCTGTTAGTTTTTTCTTAAATGGAGCCTGCGTATATAAAATCTTTGAGAATACTATCTGGCTACGGCAAAAATCCACCTCCGTTTCCATTGCAGCATATCGCCGATTCATCCGGCTGGTTTCCACTCGAAAAATCGGCAGGTGCCGATAGAGCGGGGAATGGCCGATGATGGGAGCGAATCGCGCAAGGTGGACCAGAAGTCACGGACCGAAAGAAAGGTCATCGATTGGCTGTGGCCAGAAGCTCTTGTCAGATACCGTGAATCGCCTTGTCAATCAAAGGCTTTATACTGATTGGTCGTTTTGTAGCAGTGGTATCAGATGGCGACTAGAAAGAAGATCAATTCTCCACTGGAAATGAAGGGGGTCTGCAGAGCGGAAAGAATCGCGCCAGACAAGTTGACCAGATTGTTCGAAGACGGGAGAGTGGTGATCCCATCCAACCCAAGACATAAGAACCTCCGACCGAGAGCCATCGGTGAAGGGTTGACGGTCAAAGTCAACGCGAATATAGGCACCTCCAAGGACAGAATCGATCTGCCCGAGGAGCTGGAGAAGGTCAGGGTCGCTCTGCGATATGGTGCTGATGCGGTGATGGATCTCAGCACTGGAGGAGACCTTCATGAAATAAGGAAGAAGGTCATCGGATTGTGCGACGCTCCGGTGGGGACCGTCCCGATCTACGAGGCAATATGTAGGACATCGAAATCTGGCGGACCGATGTCGATGACCAGCGACGATCTTTTCAAAACCATCGAAAAGCATGCGAAGGATGGTGTCGATTTCATGACCGTGCACTGCGGCATAACCAAAGAGACGGTTTCCACGTTGAGAAGCCACAAGAGGCTGACTGGCGTCGTATCCAGAGGAGGGGCGATCCTTGTCGCATGGATGCACGAGAACGATCGGGATAACCCCCTCTACGAGGAATACGATTACCTCCTGGAGATGGCAAGGGAACATGGCTTCGCGCTGAGCCTGGGGGATGGACTGAGACCGGGGTCGACCGCCGATGCCACCGATGGACCGCAACTTCATGAGCTGATCGTCCTCGGGAAACTCGTCGAGAGAGCGCGTGCAGCCGGCGTCCAGGCCATGGTCGAAGGGCCCGGACATGTGCCTCTGAACCAGATAGAGGCGAATGTCGTGGCGGAGAAGACCATCTGCAAGGGAGCGCCGTTCTATGTCCTTGGGCCGATCGTTTGCGATGTGGCTGCAGGCTATGATCATATCGCCGGAGCGATCGGTGGAGCCTTGGCCGCGTATCACGGTGCGGACTTCCTCTGCTACGTCACCCCGTCGGAACACCTTTCACTGCCGACCGTCGACGATGTCAGGGAAGGTGTCATCGCGAGCAAGATAGCGGCCCATTCGGCCGACCTCGCAAGAGGCAGGGGTGGCGACAAGGATCGGAAGATGTCATGTGCCAGGAAGGCTTTCGATTGGGACACCATGTTCGAACTGTCGTTCAATCCCGAGAAGGCAAGGACTTACAGAGACCGTCGCAAGTCGAAGAGCCCCGATGTCTGTTCGATGTGCGGAGATCTCTGCGCGATGAGGATGGTAGACAAGCTCCTAGACGAATGATGGTCGTCAGAAAATTATCCCTATCGGCAATCGCATGAAAGAGCCGACGATGAGCGCGATTATTCCTGCAGCGACACCTGCGAGGATGGCGCACAGAGCTGCGGAACCCGTCGATATGTCGTTTGCTATTCCGATCGCCTTGCTCACGATACGCAGGATCCACACCAGACCAGCAAGGACCAAGACCAGGAATATCGTGCCGAATACCATGGCTTGTTGAATCTCATCATCCGCCCAGCTATCGACGCCCGCGAGATCGAGACCTACAAACCCGTAGTCGAATATGGACAACAGGATTATCGAAAGTACAACGAACCAGGGATAACAATGAGCGACCAGGGTGAGGGTCGATCCTTTGTCTCCCCGCCCTCCGAAGATCTCGAAGGACAGAAGCGCAGCCACGACTCCGAATATGAGGAACGATAACAGGGTGACGATCCATCCCACGACCCCCTGTAGGACGATGCCGACTGCATCCCTTGAGGTGTAACCGACCACTTCAGCCATATCGTGCGTGATGAGTACACTGAATATCGTGGAGATCACGCTGAATACCAGGACCATCGCGATCGCGTGTCTCAGATCGGTGGACAGATACAGATTCGTCAAGGACTTGGTCGGACGGATCGATGTCATGACCATGTTCCGAAGGTCGAATCGTGGAGCGTGTCTGGGTTGAATGTAAAGACCAGGATAGTGGCTCTTGGTCGTCTGGCCACCCCCGAGTTCGATAACCTCGTCAGGATGGGTCGGTGGCGCAACTCCGGCTACGATCTCGCGGATAACAGGACTACCGCAGTTGGGGCAGACGAACTTGGCTTTTCCATCACCCTGGACCTGCAAGTAGTCCGAGATGGAGGTGCCACAGTTCGAGCACTTGGAATCGGGGATGAACACAACGGATTTGCCCGACATCAAAAAGGCCGATTGACTCGTTGACATATTAGAGTTGTCACTTGGACAACGAGGGTGGACATGGAGCCACTGGAGGGTTTCGAACCCCCGGCCTGCAGTTTACGAAACTGCCGCTCTCTAGCGGCACCTGCATGGTCGCAGGCGCAACCGCTGAGCTACAGTGGCAGACGGAATGTTGGGAAGATTGTCTCTGTAGTTAAGCCTTTTGACATGGTAATGGCAGCATCGGTCCACGCCAGCGGTTATGACGAGCAACAAGGGTTAATAGGTTTCGACAGTATTCACGGAACGGACCCAGACATGGCTAGTGATCTCCGAATCCCTGAGGGGATAATCGTAAGGACCGCCAAAGGAGGCCCTGATTCATTAAAAGGCATACTGTCGGATCTGAAACAATACAGTTTCACTGGTTACCTGAAGGTCACGCTCGAGAAGTCCGTGATGAACTCCACGGGTTACATAGTGGTGGAGCTTGGGACGCCAGTCATGGCGATCTACGAGTTTGAGAAATCGAAACCCAGGGAGCTGCGGAGGATATACACCGGAGAGAAGTCGCTGAGATTCATACTCGAAGACTCGCAGGACAAGGAGTCCAACATCGAACTCCACAGCCGTGTCCCCAAAGAGGAGTTCGAACGCCGGTTCCCCGATGCCTATATTGCTGGAAGAGTCGCCCCCAGACCGACCCCTAAGGCCCGAGACGAAGCGAAGGTCAAGGAAGAGACGGAGATCGACCCGTATGCGGATAAGATAGAGCAATGGCGCAGGAAGGGGTACAAGGTGGAGACTCTTGAGACGGCGAGGGAGCAAGGTGTTCAGGAGATCTCCAAGGAACTGACTGGCTTCGAGCGCGATACGAACAAGCTCAGGCAGTTCGAGACGATCCTGAACAATTTCCCGATACTCGGACTCGAGCCGGAGATTGCTGAGATAAGGACGAAACTGAACGATCGCACTCGCATCGCGGAGATAGAATCGGACATCGAGTTCCTGCAGGAGAAGATCCGCCGCAAGATACAGAAGAGGAAGGCAGAAGAGGATTCGATAAAGCAGGAGATGGAACGTAAGAAGAGGGATGAGAAGGCGTCGGATGTATACGACTTGATCCTCAAGTACCAGACAACGCCCGATGGTGAGGAGGCAGCGAAAGGCGGGAAGTGCCCCATCTGCGGCGGGGAGATGGAAGATGGACAGTGCGGCAAGTGCGAGAAGGAGCAGAGGTTCACCAGGTCATTCACGCCAGAGATGAGGTTCGACAACTTCGTGATAGGACCGGGTTCGAAGTTCTCGGCAGCGACCGCGGTCGCGGTGGCTGAGAATCCAGGCAAGGCATACAACCCGCTACTGATATTCGGTGCGACCGGCCTGGGAAAGACACATCTTCTGTCAGCCATCGGAAACCACATACTGAACAAGAACAGAGAATTGGTCGTCCTGTACGCGCCGGCCGACAAGCTAGTCGATGCAGTCGAACACAGTGCGACTTCAGATGCCATCAAGAAGCTTAGGGAGGAGCTGAACCACGCCGAACTCCTGCTTGTCGACGACATGCAGTTCCTAGGGGCCAGTGAACAGGCTCAGGGCGAGATGGTACACATCATCGACTCGCTCATCGACTCCGGAAAGCAGGTCGTGCTTGCTAGCGACAGGCTACCCACGGCGATCCCAGGCTTCAGCGACAGGCTGAATGCCAGGATCCAGAAGGGATTGACCGTCGATCTGCTGCCGCCAGACGAGAACACCAGGGTCAAGCTCGTCAGGGTGAAGGCTCATGAGAAGAAGTTGAAGCTCAGCGATGAGATAGTCAAGTACATCGCCGAAAAGGTCACTCAGAATGTCCGTGAGATAGAGAGCACGCTGAACAAGGTCGTCGCGTTCTCTACCATAATGAAGATGGAAATAGACATGACCCTCATCTCAGACATACTCAAGCCGCTCGCCCCCGTGCAAGAGACTAGGAAGGAGATCATGAAGGAGGTCAATATCCAGCCTGGCCATTGCTACCTGATAGAGGAGGAGAAACCGACCTACAGCAATGTCCTGATGGAACGAATGATGGCCGAGAACTACAGAGGGCTCATAATAACGAGGATGAACCCAAAGAGGATCAGAGATGCTTTCGTAAATGACCCACGGATACTCTGGCTTACGGACAAGGATAGTTCGATAGAGAAGACGATCCCGCCATCACTGGAGATGATCATTCACAAGATCCAGGAGTTCATGTCGGAGGAGGGGAACAGCATGGTCGTCCTCGACGGCATACAATACCTTATCAGCAACACCAATTTCGATTCAGTGCTCAGGTTCCTGAGGAGCATAATCGATGAAGTGTCAGAATCGAAATGCATATTCGCAGTCTCGATAAGTCCTGAGACCATGAAGGAGCAGGAGATATCGATAATGGAGAGGGAGATGGAGGTTCTGAACCTGACCTGACCTCATCGATCGAGGTCACATGGTCTTCTTCGACATCTCTTTGAATTCCCTCAGCTCTCTGAGCGCCTGCGAATAGTTCTTCGATTTCGTCAGGTTGGTCACCGACTTCAATATCGTCAGCATAGGCGTTATGTTCACGTTTCGGATCTTCGCATCGACGAGCAGGTGACGAGCGTTCTTGATCTCTTCAGTGAGTCGCTCAGGGATGGCCGCGTTGAGGCGCTCGTTCGTCTGCGTGATGAGCATCTCGGCCTTATCGAAGTCCCTGGAATCAAAGGCTTTGTTGGCCTCGACGAAAGATGCACGTGCCTCCCTTGTATCGAGTATGAGCATCTCGCAATCCGAAAGCAGTGATTTCAATGATTTGAGTTTCGTCTTCGCTTCGTTGTATCTGCCAGTGATCGGAAGGAGCTCGTTCGAGACCTTGGCTGAATAGATGAAGGCGGCCTCCACATCACCACTGGATTTGGCCTTCTCCATCTCGCTTATGTATGTCTTCGATCGAGATACCTCGCCGCCGAGCTCCTCGGCCACCTGGACCTCTTCCCTCAGCTGATCGAGCGTCTCGGCCAGCCTCGCATCTATTGAATCCATGAGGGACGCGCGTGCGGTGTTAACGAGCTCAAGGGCTTTCTCGAGCTGTCTCTCTCTTCCAGCTATGGCCGCGTCATCGATGAGCTGCTTACTCTCGGATATCTCGATCTCATTCTGCATGGCGAGGGACAGGAGTGGCTTCATCTCCGCCACCATCCTCGCAAGCTCCTTCCCCTTGTCCTTCAGCTCCGCATTCATGGGAGTGGTCTTCGGGGCTGGGGTAGGTCTGGTGAACTCCGGTTCGTGTATCCTTGGCTGCGGCTCGTCCTTCAGATGGCGCAATGGCCCGGCCTCGACGTGGTCATGCTTGTCCAGAGGTTCGGGCTCTTGCTCTAGCTCCGCCTCTTCTTGGGCATCGTCCTTCTTGCGCTTCTTCAGCCAGCCGAATGGTGAGCGAGTCTTCTTCTCCTTAGGAGCAGCCTTCTCAGGCGCTTCCTCCTCATCAAAAGAGGGTTCCTCGGCATCCTCTGGTTCGACCTCCACATTCACGATTGGAGTCTCGCTTACGGCCGGGACTTCAGCGATCGGTGGTTCGAGCTCCTGCTGAGGTTCCACTGACGCAGCCGCTTCCTCCTCGGATTCGACGAACATGGCGCCACAACCAGGGCAGGTCTTGGCGGCGACATTGACGAGCGTGTTACATGCAGGACATTGGAATACTTCTGTACCTTCGTCTGAGAAGATAACACCGCAATTCGAACAGGATGATGCGGTGATGCTCACTCTTGCGTCGCACTCTGGACATGCGAATTGGTCCTCCTGGGTGGGCTCGGTCACTTGTGCCTTGGGAGGGACCTCTTCCTCGACAGCTGCCAGTTCCTCCGTTTCAGGATCGGCATCAGATATGGATTGCGAGAACAGCGACGCGGCAGTCGCAGCGGATTCATCTGAGACCTCTGTCTTGGGGGTCTCAGGGACCTCGGGCTCATTGCGAGGAGCTGATAAGACCTCGCGAACCATCGTATCGATTGATTTCTTTGGAGCCGGAGCGCTAGGCATGGGCTGAACAGGCTCTTCGACATCCATATCGAATATGGACAAATCTGTCCCACAGAACCCGCACTTCTTCGATCCGGGCTGGAGTGGAGAATCGCAGATGGGGCAAAGTTTGTCCCCGCTAGAATTTGGCAATTCGCAGGGCCTCCTTAGACATGATTTACAAGTCTACGGTATGCCTGGATAAATAGTTAACCATTTTGATTCCGGCTGACGATAACCAGGGAGGAGGGTGGCGAAACGCCAATGCGTCTGCCAGCCATGCGGAGAAAGATTTTTCCCGACGATCGGCCTTCTTCCTAAATGGGTTTGCTGTCATGAAAATGCAATCAGTCGAGATCGTGCTCCCGGACAATGCGAATGTCGTGATAGGGCAGAGCCATTTCATCAAGACGGTGGAGGACATCTATGAGGTGATAGTCAGTACGGTCCCACAGGCCAAGTTCGGGGTCGCGTTCTGCGAGGCTTCGGGTCCATGCCTGGTTAGAGTGGACGGGAATGATGAAAGCCTGATGAAATCGGCATCCGAGAATGCGATGAGCATCGGCGCGGGACACACTTTCGTCATCATATTGAGGGACTCGTATCCGATCAACATCATGAACAGGCTTCGTGATGTGCAGGAGATATGCACCATATTTTGCGCCACCGCGAACCCTTTGGACGTGGTCGTGATCGAGAACGAGAGGGGAAGAGGGATCATCGGAGTGATCGACGGCGAAAGACCAAAAGGCGTGGAGACCGAGAAAGATGCGGACGACAGGAAGGCTCTCCTCCGCAAGTTCGGATACAAGAGATGATCGGTGATTGGAAGATACCATCATGAGATTCACGCTAGAGATCGAGCCTCTGGATCTGGACCTGACCCTTGGATGTGGACAGGTGTTCAGATGGTCCAGGACAGGTAGGGGCGATTGGATCGGTCCTATCGGGAGACATCTGGTCACTCTAGGATGGGAGAACGGCCGATTGTCCGTCAGTGCTCAGCCTGGAGAAACTAGGATGCCTGCACGAGTCTCCGAGTTTCTGAGGGCGTCGGATGACATCATGGAGATCCAATCGACGCTTTCCGGTGATTCGGTGTTGTCCTCTGGACTCGAACGGTTCAGAGGACTCAGAATCGTCAAAATGGATGAATGGGAATGCCTGGCGAGCTATGTGTTGGCAACATACGCGAACATCCCTAGGATCGCGAAGATGATCGACGAGGTCTCCATGCGGTTCGGCCACGAAATCGTGGATGGGGTGCGCTCGTTCCCATCACCTTCCGACCTAAGAGAAGCCAGTGTGGGGGAACTACAGAAGTGCGGGCTTGGATACAGGGCGAAATATCTCCACTCCATCTCCAGATGTATTGATCGAGCGGAGATCAGGCGATTGAAGCTGCTCGAGTACCGGGACCTGCGGAGAGAGCTGATGACCTTGCCGGGGGTCGGAGAGAAGGTCGCTGATTGTGTTTCTCTGTTCGGTTTCGGCAAACTGGATGCGTTCCCGATCGACGTCTGGATAGAACGTGCGATCTCACGATTGTTCAATCTCGAAGGGTCGTACAAGACGATCAGAGGGTTCGCTACCCAGAGATGGGGAGATTTCGCTGGTTATGCGCAGGAGTACCTCTACTTCAATGAGAGGGCCTTGGCAAAGAGCAGCGGCTGCGAATTCTCAAGATGCGCACAAGATCAGGGATGATGGCAGGATGGAATCAACCCATCCCAGGGTGGCTCTTCCTATAGAATTCCATGATCTCCCACTCGGATAGACGGCCCTCCTCCCTATCCGCGAGGGCGACGCCCAGTCTCTTCGCGAAGGACTCTATGATCTCCGAGCATCCTTCATCACCCTGAAGGTCCTCGACCGCGAGTTTGCTCTGTTCCACGCGTCCGACGAACGAGCCGATCAGGTTGGACCCTGAATACACCGCATATCTTCCGGTCTCTGGAAGGGAGTCTCTGAAGTTGGCTCGCAGATATCCGACGATGTTGTCCTCTGGAGATATCACGACCGGGGCATGCGACTCCGCCTTCCCCAGTAGCGCGTGTGCCTCCTCGGTCGCCCAGTATAAGGTAGTGGAGCCACGGAGCAGATGGCCTTTCACTAGAATGCCCTCCGCCTCAAGGAATCTCAGGATGCGTCTCAGCTCGCGCATGGGAATCTCCGAACCTATCATCGTCGAGAGCGCTTCAGCTGTGCAGATGCCGTAGCTTTGGAACATCCGCGTGATTATCCTCACCCAGGCAGATCTTCTGGAGAGGCGCGTCCTTGGAGCAGCGACGTATCCATTGGAGGTATCGAGATACAACACTGAGGAGTAATACAGTGATTTGAGGGCCTCGATCGTGTCCTCAGCACCCAATGGTGATATAGTGAGGGCCCTGTCCCGACGGATCGGCTGCTGGTCCTTCACGATCCTCAGGATCAGCTTCTCCGCTTGGGTCAGGTCGCGGGACCTGGCTGCCCGATAGACCGATGCGTCATCCTTGGTGCAATATCCGACTCTGTCAGGCACGAGGCGGCCACGGACGACCAGCCCCTTCTTCAGGAGTATCTTCAGGGGCACGAACCCGTCGACGCGGATGAGCGCCTCGGAGTTGCTCCTCAGGCCACCGTACTTCGCAAGGGCCGCCGACATGTCATCCAATATCTCCCGATCATTCCAATGCTGCAACGAGAATACCACGTCCAGCAACTCCGACCTCTCGTGACAATCCATCACAAGAGAGCCTTTGACCAACATCCCGTTCGACGCTCTATAACCGTGGCCATGAAATTCCTTCAGCACTTCGGCATCCAATTCCATGACATCCGATCCGAAGGCCCGTTTGACTCGGATGATGTCCACGTTGATCGACCTGTAGAACTCCATCACGCCGTCCAGCTCGTCCAGCAAAGGCCCGAGCAGGCTCCGGTCGTCCAGTCGGATATCACGTATGTCGATCGCTCCCGCCATCAACCACTCCTCCACCATTCCTGCAACCTGGCCGTTGTGGATGACGGGGAATATCCAGCCTTCGCCGTACTTCGATGTGACCTCGACCCATCGATCTCCAAGAAATGGATCGTATAGTGATAGCACGCGAACCCGTGTGTCGGCCCCTCGCCTCTTTCCGATATCCGACAACTCATCCTTCATCACGAACATCTCGGTCTGTTCCAGACCGACGGTTATCGGTTCCGCTCCGATCTTCCTCAGGAGAGCTCGGGCCGCGTCGACTTCGATGTCGAGATGGGACGCTGCCTGAAAGGCTGTCACTGGACCGTATCCACGGACGTACTTCGAGAGCACGAGTTCGAACGCGCCGTCGACCTCAGGCTCGACCGTGCAGACGGCATACACGTTCCTCGAAGTCCATACATCAGATCCGTCGAACATCCTGAAGAAGTACCCTTTTCGGTCGAGGGATTCGAAGTGTTCCCGCATCACCTCCCCAGGTATGTTGGCCGCCTCGGCGATCTCCTGATAGGTGCCGGGCCCCAACCGTTCAGCTGCCTTCAGGATGGCACTCTCATACTTCGACAGACGACCCTTTCTAAAAACCCCGAGATAGTACTGTGCCTCCTCAGCCAGGACATACCTCAATCTCCCCCGGACAAACCTGCCGAGCACCACTTCCCCGCGGTCCCTCATCCCTCCAAATTCCTCTATGGAGAATCCTCGGACCCTGACGGCAATGTCGTATGGCATGCCGACGTCGCCGAACCGATCGAAGAATTCGCGCGCGGAGTGGATGTCGCCGAGTAGCTTGGATTCGACATAGGAGCGGACTGTCTCCCGATCGAACACCGGGCGTTCCTTGGAGAGTAACGCCAGGTAATCCCTGGCGAGCATGAACTGCTGTTGCTCGCCTATGACGAACCTGCCGGACACCACCAGCTCCTTCGCAAGGAGCGACCTCAGTGCTTTCTCGGTCGCCTCCTCGCTTGTGCCGACCTCATAAGCTATATCCTCGATGGACAGAGGGGCATGGTATGCGAGGTGCCTCATCACCGCCTCTCTGGCGCAATCGTCGATTTCGACTGGATCGTGCGTGGATAGCGAGTACTGGAAACGCCCTCCGCGGATGCCGCTCCTATGCACCAGGTTGGCAATCTCCAGTCGTTTGACGATATCCTTCACGTCATCCTTGCCTAGGTCGAGGCGTTCGATGAGCATCGAGATATCAAGAGGTCCATCCGACAGCTCATCCATCAACGCCCTATCAACGACGGAAGGGGTGCGCGGGCGACTATGTAGACTCGAATAGAGTGACCAATCGGCAGAATGGACATAGACGTCCTCGCCGATCCATACGGAACGGACCTTCCCGTCCCTTAGAAGTTCGGTGGACCATGAATGGAGGGCGTCGAAGTCCCCCTTTGAGCGTGTGTATATGTTCTCGCCCTTCTCCTTGAAGAGATTCATGGGGCCCACGAGTCGCAACGCATCCAGGATATCGTGCTTGGTCCGGATACAGGGGAACTTGGCGTCGAAGTATTCCGCAACGGTATCCGCGTCGAAGGTGTATTCGGATAGGGCGTCGTCGCCAAGCACCCTGGCCAGAACCTTCCTGTGAAGGTCTCTCAGGAGCATGCTCCGATCCTCCATCAGGACAATATCGGACACACCGATCAGTATCACGTTGTGCGCCAAAGGGGACGGCACCCCGGAGAACTGGATGTACTCGACCGAACGAGTACCGCCCTCGATCGTCGACAGCACTTCCCGTGCGTGCTCGAGATCCATCACCTCGGTAAGAATCTCGGAATATGTTTCGGACATGACGGGGAAGTCTGATAGCTCGTGCAATGCGTCCAACAATCGCTGAGAGCGCAGCTGTTGCCTCGCCACGGACATTTGCCGGCCCTTGTAATTGCGCAGGACCATGAAGCTCCTGGTCGCCGTATGCCTGAACCTATGATGGAACAGCTCGGAGTCCTTGACCGCCTCCCTCAGTATGTCCTCTATGTCCCGCGAACTCAGCAGCCGTTCTATGCCATCCAACTTGAAATCCCTGGGCGCCGTGAGCATGAAGCAATCATCTGTCACAGATACTGTCACGTTGCACCCGAGCTTCTTGGAGAGCACCCACGCGTATGACCGACTGAGCGCGTCATTTACCCGGCGGCCGAATGGGAAATGGAATATGGCATTCCTGTTTCCGGAGGGATCAATGTACCCTTCAATGACGAGGCGATCATCGGTCGGGAGCTTCGCGACCATCTTCTGCTCTCGGAAATAGCTGATGATCGTAGTAGCGGAACCCTCATCCACCATGAATTCGTCCATGATCCACTTAGATATCATATCGTCCGAGTCTCTGCCGAGCCTCTCCTCGAATTCCCCGCGGAACTTGCCGATGAGAACGGACAGGTCGAAGCTTCTCGGTAGCGTCTCTCCAGTCCATGATGGGACCGTGGGCTTCCTGCCGCTCGCGCTCTTGACGAATGCCTTCGTGCCTTTCGCCCGAACGAACTCGTAGCTCCGCCCCCCGAGGACGAATATGTCCCCCACTGAGAGGCGTTCGACGAACTTCTCAGACAGAGAACCTATCGGGGCGCCACGCTCGGAGTATATCTTGTAATCCGCTTCCTCAGGAATGGTGCCCTGGTTCAGGTAAAAAATCATCCTGGAACCGCGTTTCTTGCCGAACGTGTCAGTACTGACATCATACCATATCTTGGAGTAGACTCCTTCGAAATCGTCCTTGCCGGCGAGATACTTGACCACGCTGCGCATCTGGTCGATCGAGAGGGTCCTGTAGCAGTAGGACCGCGTGATCAGTGAGAATGCCTCGTCAACGGTCCATGGTCGATCGAGCGACAGGCCGACTATCATTTGCGCGAGGACGTCGAGGGAGTTCACTGGTATCGAGACCCTGTCGATCAGCTTCTTATGAGCCGCCCTCGAGAGGACCGCGCATTCCACCAGATCGTCGTTGTCGAAGACGAGCATACGCCCTTTGGACGTGCCACCATACTGATGCCCCGCTCGACCTATCCTCTGCAAGCCCTTCGCCACGGATTTCGGAGAACCTATCTGGACAACCAGGTCGACGGATCCGATATCGATTCCAAGTTCGAGGGATGTCGAGGAAACTACCGCCTTGAGCTCGCCCCTCCTGAGACGCTCCTCGACCTCGAGCCTGGTCTCCCGGCTCAGGCTGCCATGGTGTGCGCCCACGTTCTCGAGGCCTCGCTCCTTCAATTTATACACGACGCTCTCCGTGCCACTGCGCGTGTTGGTGAAGACCAGAGTGGTCTTGTGAGAGTCGATCATGTCCTTGAGGACGTCGTACATCTTGGAGTTGACCACCTCGAATGAAAGGGAAGTCATGTCACTGGCAGGACACAGAACCTGCAGGTCCAAAGACCGCTGACGGTATACCTCGATTATCTTGATCGCTCGGGGTTTCCCGCCTTCGACACCTGCCAAGAAATCCGCGACCTCCTGAATGGGTGCTACCGTGGCTGAGAGTCCGATCCTCACGAAATCTTTGGGACAGATACTCCTGAGCTTCTCAATAGCCAGAGAAAGAGCGACGCCGCGTTTCGAATCGCATAGCTCGTGGACTTCGTCCACGATCACATAGCTAACTTGCTCGAACTTCTTGCGAAACACTGGCGTGGACAGCACCAAGGACAACGATTCTGGAGTCGTGATGAATATATGCGGTGGCAGTCGGAGTTGCTTCTGCCTCTCGTTGGGAAGAGTGTCTCCCGTCCTCACGCCCACCCTGATCCGTGGAACTGGACGCCCTTTGCTTCGAAACAGCTCTGAGATCTCATCGAGCGGGCGGATCAGATTCGCGTTTATATCGTTGGCGAGGGCTTTCAATGGAGAGACATAGACGGCATAGACCCGGTCCTCTAGTTTCTCCTTCTCCGCCATGAGGGTGAGTTCGTTCAGGATCGCCATGAAGGCAGTCAGGGTCTTTCCTGAGCCAGTGGGGGAGGAGACCAGGACGCCTTCCCTAGAATGGATGAGCGGGACCGCCATGGCCTGAGCTTCGGTCACTTCCGTGAATCGGGACTTGAACCATTCTGCGATGATCGGGTGCATGAGAGAGAGGACTCTTGCTGTGCTCGCACTACTCTTTCTCGTTCTCATGATGTCATCCTGACCGTCGATTCTGCTTCGTTATCAGGTGTCCATATTAATACGTTTTCAGAAGGGTGTACGAATCATGTATGGGAGGTTTCGGCAAACGTATTTATCGCAACTACGTGATTGATGACCACTGGAACATACGCATGACGCCTCAACCAAGGCCTCGGTCCGTCAAGGTCCTGCTCGCTGCGGTCCTCGTACTTTCGATGATTCCAGCCGGGAGCCTGCTCCAATTTCAGGTAGCAGATTCCGATCGTGCCACTATTCAGGCGATTGGATACAACTCGACCATCGTCGTTACCGTCACTGACGACGTAGGAAGAACAATCGAAGGAGTACTCGTGCAACTGGTTGGCACAACCCTCAGCAATCAGACAAACACCAGCGGCGTGACTGTGTTCACAGGGTTGATGGCGGATACGAATGGAACCCTCTACAATGTTTCATCCCAGAAGGTTGGATACACCCCCTCGGGGGTCGTAGGGGTCGTAACGACGCCTGGAAACGTGACTTCGGTGACACTGACGATATATGGAGGCAGTGTGCTTGGCACCGTCAGCGATTCCATGGGACCGGTCACGGGCGCGTTGGTTTCGATATCCTCCCTGGGATACTCGAACATCACCGATAGTTCTGGGCACTATCGACTGGATGGCGTACCTGGCAACACCTTTCCATATGCATTGACTGCAAGCGCTCATGGATATGTGAACAAGACGAATGACGTGTATCTCAGCACCGGAGGCGTAGCGCAATCAGATTTCGTTCTGACTTCGCTCACTGGATCGATATCGGGGACTGTCAGGGATTCGGAGAACCTTGAACCGCTCGCTGGTGCGACCGTCTCGGTGGTCGCTGGAACTGTGACTGTCACAGCGACGACGAATGTGAACGGGACATACATGATACCGAACCTCGTTGCGGGATCATACTCGCTGAACGCTTCGTTGGAAGGGTTCGATTCGGGGACGATCTCAGACGTAGTGGTCGAAAGCGGTGTGCATACTATCGGCATCAACATCTTGCTCACAGAGAAACCGACGCGCCTTTATGGAGTCGTGAAAGCCGGCACGTTTCTGATCCCCGGAGTACTGATCACGATCGTGGGCACCGAGTTCATGACGAACTCGTCGATCGATGGCGAGTACGAGATATTGAATGTGACCGCGGGCGCATACACCATCGTTGCATCGCGGGAAGGATACGTCACGACCACGGTAATCAATGTAATAATCCCGAGAGGCGGGGAGAGGCTGCTCAATGTCGACCTCCAAGGGTTGCCAGGGTCGCTGTCCGGAAAGGTAATCTCCAGCGAGACCAGTCAGCCGGTATCGGGGGTCAAGGTCACGATCATCAACATCATAATGCAGCGGGAGACCGTGACCAACATCTATGGGGAGTTCGAGTTCACAGGAATGGACGCTGGCAATTACACGTTAAGGTTCGTTCTTGAAGGGTACAAATCGAAGGAACTTGGACCGGTCAAGATAATTCAGGAGGAGACTGCGACGCTCGATCAAGTCCTGATGGAACCAGCAAGCGAGAGCTTCGGTGGGTTCATATTCGGTTTCGATCTAGCGCATTCGATGATGATACTCGCACTATTCCTGACGATAATAATACTCGCTCTCGCCGTCATCCTAAGGATACGGACTTTCGAAACGCCAGACAATGCCCCTGCGGTGTATGACGAAGAAGAGCCTGAGCCCGAGAAAGAGAAACTGGACGAGACGGTTGACCGCGAGATCGATAAAACAGAGATAGAAGGCTGACCGGTACGAATGATCCGGTCAGTCGATTGAGATCGTTCACTTGAGACCGAGCCGCTCTCTGGCCTTCGGTTCGTTCGCCTTGATCTTGACACCCACATCGGCATAAAGACTGTTGCCGTGTGCATCGATCGCGACGGTCAGAGGTCCGAAGTTATACGCATCCATTATCCATATGGCCTCCGGCATCCCCAGTTCATACCACTCGACGCCTTGAACATTCTTGATGCCCTTGGCTGCGAGCACGGCCGCGCCGCCAGTGATGGCGAGGTAGACACATCCATACTTCTTCATGGCATCGACCGTCGGCTGGGACATCCCGCCTTTTCCTATGATGGCGCCTGGCCGGAACTGCTCGATGAACTGTGGTTCGAGAGAGTTCATCCTCGATGATGTCGTGGGACCAGCAGCGACTACAAACCACTTGTCATCGACCTTCTTCATGATCGGCCCGCAGTGGAATAGCGTCGCCCTATTGAAATCGACGGGGATCTTCTTGCCATGCTCGAGGTGCTCCAAGGCGTGTATATGGACCTCATCCCTGCCGGTATAGATGACTCCGTCCAGGTAGATCGTCTCTCCGGCCCTGAGTCCGCGAGCGTCTTCTTCCGACAGTGGTGTCTTCAATCTCTTAGGCATCTTTCTCACCCCTCATGGGTCGGGAAGGTGGTCTTACCGTCCGGATAGATCCTGACGTTGCCCCTTCTTCCGGCCCAACATTGCACATTGATCGCGACTGGCAAGCTAGCAGTGTGGCAGTATGCATACTCGATATTGAGTCCGAGCATCGTTGTCTTGCCGCCCAGACCCATGGGACCTATGCCTAGCATGTTGATCGCCTCGTATAGCTCCGTCTCGAGTTTTGCGATCTCCGGATCCGCGTGCCTCTGGTCCAACGGCCGCAGTAGAGCCTCTTTGGCCAACTTCATGCAGATGTCCGATGAACCACCGATACCCATTCCGATGATGGTCGGTGGGCACGGGTTGCTACCAGCCCTCAGGAGAGTGCTGATCGCGAACTCCTTGATACCCTTCAATCCCGCACTGGGAGTGAGCATCGCCAGGGCGCTCATGTTCTCTGACCCTGCACCCTTGGTCATCACTGTGATCTCGATGTAGTCCTTGTCTCCGACCTTCCAGTTGATGTACGGCATTCGGTCTCCGACGTTGTCTCCTGGGTTCTTCCTCGTTATCGGATGGACCGCGTTCGGTCTCAGAGGGACCTCTTTCGTGGCCCTCCTCACACCTTCGATGATGCCCTTCTCGACGTCTACCTTGCACTCCTTGGGAAGGGTCACATAGAATATCGTTACGCCAGTATCCTGGCACATCGGTGTGTTCCCCTTCTTCGCGAGATCTATGTTGTCCAGGATTGCCTTCAGCTGCATCCGGGGGACCTCGTCGGTCTCAGTCTCATAGGCCTTATTCAAGGCCTGCTCGACATCGGATGGAAGTCTGACGACGGTCTTCCTAAGCAGCTCGACAACCGCATTCTGGATATCGGCTTCAGTGACCATGATGACTGTCTCCGCTCACGGTAGGCAACGATAGAATTAATGCCTTTTCATGGAACTCAGCGCGAACGAGACGACTACCAGCTGTCGCTGAGCACATACACGCCGAGCCTCGTCTTTACAAGGCGAACCTGCTCACCTTCGCGAAGGAATCCCACGGGTTTCCTCAGGTCCAAAGGAATCATGGTCTCCGGATCGAGCACCTGGATCTCCTTATCGGTCTCTATGAGCACGATCGCGCTCCTGATCTGGGAGGCACGGACAGAGAGTCTGAAGTCTGATGCCTCTTTCATCTTCAGAGGTCTGGAGTCCCCTTGCTTGAGGTCGATGCCATGGACCGACCCCTTGGACATGCTGCGGACGAAGTAGTCTTTCGAGTCGTACTCGATGATGTCCCCCTTGTCGAATCCGGGCATCCTTATGAGATAGGTCATCCTGGAGACCTCCTCCCCCTCACGCATCCCCCACATGCTGGATGACTCCTTGTATTCGGCGCATCGGGTGTCCTGCAGCTCCCTGGCCACGTTCCTGGCGGGCTGCGGCTTGCTGAAGTAGAAGTCCAGGCCGCCCTTCACCCGCTCGATCTTGCTTATGAAGAGGTCTCGGCTATTCCCCTTCATCGATTTCATCCTCTCGGTGACGAAGGTGTTGAGTTCCTGCTCCATCTCATCGTCCATGGATTTGCCGGTGCCTCTTACTTGGAGAATGGCCTCGAAATAGTTGCCCATCTTCTTCGAGCATTCGTTGCATGCACCGCGCTTGAACCTCACGAGGGTAGAGATGGCCCTCTCGAAGTTGGCGCCGCGCGATGAGAGCGTGATGTCCACCTGAGCGAGGAAATTCCTCGGATCATTCTCCCGCAGCGTGACCCGCGTGTCGACGAGCTTCGAATCTGGAGGTATGGAAATCGAACCGATGACCGCCGATTCCATCGCACCCTTCATGGAATCGACGGCTTTCCAGCGCCCTTCGATCTCGACGTGTGAGCAGTGGGCGCAGATGGTCAGATCGACATGGTCCGGTATCGTCGCCCACACGTGCTTCTTGGCGTAGCACTCCCTGCAGAGAGAGTCGACGATCTCACAATCCTCCGCCCCGCACTCGACACAGAACAATCAGATCATCCTCGCCAACTGAGCATGTGGGACGCCACCTATCACGATCACATTATCCGGGTCGACAAAACCATTGTCCACGGCTATGCCAACAGTCCGCTTTCCCACGAGGTTCGCAACGGTGGCCAGGCGGAGCCAGTTCAGCAGGACTTCGTCCTCCACGACGTCCTCCTTGTAGAACGATTCCGTGACTTCTATCCTGAGTTTGCCGGAGCTGAACGTCTTGCCCACGATATCGGCGTCGCATGCGGCCAACAGACGTTCGGTGCCCCTCGTGTGCACTCTGATGCAGATCATCCGATCCGCTCCTCGGTCGCAAGCTTGAAGTATCCTGGTTGCGGAGAGTATACCTCCCCGGCATCGCTCAGGCGCTTGAGCAGCGAACGTACCTGCTCCTCGCTTATGTTATCGGAACTCGCCTTCTGGATGAGCTCGTCCATGCTGACGCCTCTGCGCTCATCGGACAGCTGTTGCACGAGGCTCTTCAGGACGTAAATCTTCTCCCTCTGGCTTCTGCTGGTCCCTGTCGCAAGGATGTCTATGTCCATCCGTCCGCCCTCGCTGGCGACCTTGTTCAGATAATACTGGACTATGCCGATGGCCCTGCTAGCGTCTTCCGCGCTGACTACAGTCATCAGTCTCGCCCTCGCGCTCGCCTCAGACATACGGATGAGGGCCTCGAGCTGTCTAGCAGTGATGGGGACGGACGCCCCCTCGCCCTCTCCTAGCTTCCTTATCGACACATAGTAGTTCTCAATCGTCCGCATCGCCTCGTCACTCATGATAGGCGTGATGCGCTTGCTGAATGCCACGTATTTCCGGAGGAAATCGCGCTCCATCGTCGGCATCAGCACATCGCTATCGCTGATTATCTGGTCCCTGTCGACCCCTGGTATCATCTCGGAAGATTCGTGGAGCATGACCTCGCCTCGCCTGTGGACAGTGAGTATGTGTTTCGCGATCCTCGTGTCCATCTCTGAATTCGGACGGTCGGTCATTGTGAATATCGCATCGAACCTGGAAAGCAATGCCGGAGGGAGGTCGATCTGTTCCGCAATGCTCCTGTTCTCGTCGAACCTGCCGTACTTCGGATTCGCAGCCCCAAGGACCGCGCATCGCGACTGAAGGGTGGCCGTTATCCCGGCCTTGGCGACGGATATCGTGCCCTGCTCAAGGCTCTCGTGGATGCTGGAACGGTCCTGATCGCTCATCTTATCAAGCTCATCAATGCAGGCGAGACCTTTGTCCGCGATGACCAGAGCGCCGGCTTCGAGCGTCCATCTACCCTCTCCGAACTCGTCCTTGACCGCCGCCGCGGTAAGGCCTGCCGCGGATGATGCCTTGCCAGATGTGTATATGCCTCTAGGGGCGAGCATTGCCATGTATCGCAGGATCTGGGATTTCGCAGTTCCAGGGTCGCCGATCATGACGATGTGTATGTCACCTCTGATACGGGTCCCGTCGTCGAGCGTCTTGGAGACGCCGCCGAAAAGCTGCAGCGCGAGTGCCTCTTTCTCCTGCGTATACCCGTATATCGTGGGAGAGATAGATGACACCACCTTATCCAGCACATCCGGAGACGCCGCGAACTCCCGTATCATCTCCTCGTCCTCAGGAGTTATCACGATCTCCTCGTACTCGTGCTCTTCGTATTCCACTGAATTGACATCGATGCTGATGTCGAAGAGCGTGGACTTGATCTGAGCGCCCTTCTGTTGGCTCTTCAGGATGCCGTTGATTATGATCCTGTCACCAGGAGACAACTTACCAGCGATGTCGTCTTCGATGTAGCCGACAAGCCGTTCTGGCTGAGCGCCTCCCCTCAGGCCCTCAGGAGGTTCCTGTATCTCGATCTTCTGAGTGTCCACGAAGGTAGAAGGGTCCGTGACCAATCGGAATTTCGTGGACCCTGATCCCCTTCCGCAACCACCATCATCCTTGGGACATTCGAGCGGTTCCTGGAACTGCATGCCATCCTGGTCGACAGATATCTGGAAACCGCAGCGGGCGCACTCGAACTCGGCGATCGTCACGCGCGGTCGGACCTCCGTAGCCTTCCTTACCAACCCTTCGACGGAGACGAACGTGCCGAGATGCTTCGCCCGCAGTTTCCTGACCTCCACCCTGGAATCGCGCGGAAGGCCCTTGATCCGGAAGTGTAGGAAGGGGTTCGTCAGAGCGTGCGAGACCATCCTCTTTATCGCGTCCTCGGCCGCGCCGAGGGACCGCGCAGGATTTGTCAGCGTGTAATTGGCAAGGTCTGGATCGAACTTCTCAATGGATGAGAACTCAACGTATATACTTCGCACGTCTGGATATAGGTCGGCGATGGTGGAGACTTGGTGCCTTCGCTCCTGATCTCCGAGGAACTCTTCCCATATCGCTACTAGATCTTCAGGTGTGTAATCCTTGGGCGTCGGTTCTCCCCCCGTTTCAGTCGATGAAGCATGATTCCGATAGACCCTTAAGAAGGGGTATGGAATGGCAGTTTGATACAAATGGTTTTGCTACTCTATATCCGCCCTTACAAGTATAGTCTCAGGGCGCACGTCCCACGATATCGTTCTGGATCGCACAGACTTCGGCACTAGTCTCTACGGATGCGTACGCGTCAAGTATCTCTCTGTTCACCTCTATGAACACTGGCCCCCACTTGAACCTGGACATCACCCTCTCGGCCTGCTCCGGGAAACCGAGTATATAAATAGCCGCGGCGAGCGCCTCTGCAGTCGTCAGCTTCTGTGCCTTGCCGAAGTTGGTCGGGTTCGCGGCGAGGACGAACGGGAGAGCACGGTGTCTGAGCCCCGCGCGGACGAACGGGAACTTCGAGAGCTGGTTCCAGGAGCAATCGACAGCGAGAAGACCCAGCTTCATCACGGCATCCCGGTCCTCCCTCGATATGGACTTCTCGGCTTCCGGGTCGAGGACTATCGAGCCACCCGGTATGCGTGACCTGTCCCTGACCGACCTCGCCTCTTCGAACTTCGTGAGCCTCGCGGCGGTACATTTGCGGGGGTCGTCTTCGTGCTCCATCAAGATGTATAGACGTATCTGCTGCATCTCGTTGAGTGAGTGACAGCCATAGTATTTTAGGATATGTCGGGAGAGCTGGACAAGGGTTCATAAAGGTGGGATGGATATGTGATAGTGCCACCGTGACGAAAGAATTCCTGCTGATGTGATGATGAAAGACGGGCGATCGGAGTGGCAGAGCTGGGCATCTCACGAGATGCCGATGTTCGGACATCGGAAAAGGATGGAAGTCTGCATGGTCACTGGATTCGACTACCTTAGCCACGACAGGGCTTTGCGTGAGCATTGGCTGAAACGGTTTGTAGCCCTGATGATAGATTTCGCCATAGTGTACACGCCGATTTGGATCGTATGGATCGCGCTCGGTCTTCCGCTGCTATTCCCAGGCTACTTCGCCGGTGTGGCACTGTTCGCATATTCATTCCTCTTCGAATCCACAATAGGAGGGACCGTGGGGAAGATGATGGTCCACATGAAAGCGGTTCCGATCCATGGGACCATGTCTCCGTCACAGGCGCTCATAAGGAACTTCACCAAGGTGTTCCCGATCTTCCTCATCCTCGACTGGATAATAGGGATGGCGGTCGACACTAAGGATCCCAGGCAGAAATGGACGGACCAAGTCGCGCACACTGCGGTCATCGTCTACGACCATCCGAGAGCGCCTTGAGAGTCATTCGGGGAGGCTCCACAGCCAACCCCGCCTCTCGTGCGACACTTCTCCTCGGATGAGTCCCTTCCTCCGCATCTTCGTAAGGAAGATCACGGTCTGATCGGGACACTTCTTCTCCTGTGCAGCTGCGAGCAGCTCGATCTCCATGGTCGTCAATGGTCCTCTCGAACGCAATATGGCGATGACGAAAGACTCGGCGTCGGAGGGGGTCATCGATACGATCGAATCGTGGCCCATCGAATCCCCCATGTGTGTGGATGTTAATCCCTGTTGCCGTCATTAAGAGATGATACGGGGGGATCCTCGGGACTGGAGTCGTGAAAATGGAATCGCGAGAAGATGATGATGAAGAATCGAGAAATAGTAGAAATGGAAGGGGTTTTATTTGACCAACTCAAGCACACGATCCGTCTAACCGTTGAAGTTGATGGAAGTCATCGAGCTTGCGGTCGGACCGTATATCAGGGTTATCGTGTAGGTGCTTGTGCTCAAGAACGAGACTGCAGTCACGGAGAAATAGTCGCCCTGGTTCGCGTATCCGTTACCAGATAGATCCGTCACGCTCAGAGACACCACAAGAGTGCCCAGAGTCACTGTCCCGAAGTAGTTCCTGTCACCAGCGCCATCATCGAGGTCGCCCTGTGTGAGGTTTGTCCAACCCTCGTCGTTCGTTCCGTCAGATATCAGAACGTCTACATCTGTCCACAACGTCTCAATGCTCACGGCTGCCAAGGTCAACTTCACACCATTCGTGATGGTGCCCTTTGTCAGCTGAGTGGTCGGTGTCTGCTGGCTAGTACCTCCGAATCCCAGAACCATCACGTACAAGACGGCTGCTAGGACGACGGTGATCGCGACCATCAAGATGGTAGCAATAACCGGAGATACTGCTTCGGCATCCTTGCGGATTGCCCAAATTCGCTTCATGTTATGTCCTCCTTGCGAACCTTTCGGCCCGCTTGAAGGTATTAACCGCTGGGCAGGGCTTATATAGCTTTCCGGCTGGTTATCATCATCGAGCGTTCACGACTTCGCTCAATGCCGAAGTGGAACATCTGGCTATGTCGCAAAATCATGAAGCTAAAGAAGACTTAGTCTTCTTACTACAGTATTATCGTTTAAATAACGTCGCTTTTTGCCGAAACGTCGCCATTGTGATAACGGCGTTACTGGTTCCAGATGGACTTTTTCAGCAGGTCCGGATGCCCGTCTGATCGAATGTGCACGGCAGGATCCCGACTAAGCCTGGCCTGTTTCGGACCTTCTGCACGACGATGTACTTCTTGAACTCCTGTCCGATCTTCTCCCTGTCGAGCTCGAATATCACGTCCGCGAGGTCCTCAATGCTGCTCTGGATACGGGACTCGTGGACGCCCTTGAGCATAGTCATCAAAGTGACGCTCTCCGAGTGCTGCGTATGCGCCTTTATCGTGCGCATGGCCATGAGCACCTCCGAGCTGTCATAGTTCTCGAGGAAGAAGTCAAGCGAGTTGATGACCACCCTGAAAGGAGGTGTGATCTTCGATATCTCATATGCGAGGAAGGTCAGGAAGTTCTCTTCCTTGCCCGCGTCCTTGTCCTTGATCCGTCGGATATCCTGGAGCGTTATACCTTCCTGCCTGAACTTGCTGATCTCAAGTTTCTTTGCGAGCACGTTCTCATAGTACTTCGTGCCGATATTGACTATGTTGATATCCGTCCTCCACCCGTGCTCGCGCATTATGCTCATGACGTCCTCGTCCCTCTCCGTTGACGTGAAGTAGGTCACCGGCTCCTGTCCCGTGGATGCGAACTGCTTCGCGAAGAATTCTGCTCCAGATCCAGGACCCCCTACGACCAGGACGGTCGATCCCTTCAGGACGCCTCCGCCGAGGTGGTCGTTGAGAGCGGGTATGCCCATGCTCGTCAGGTTCATCTCAGTCCCCCGGCTTGCCTATTCGTATGACCTGGTCGCAGACCAGGTTCACCAGGTTCACGATCTCGGGTGTCGAGTGCTCCTCGACAGACAATATGATCGTGTATGCATCCTTCGCCCTGAGCCCGGACACCAATATGTGAAGGAACTCGGAGAGGATCCAGTTGTTGTTGTGGATAGAGAGGGAGTTGATCGAATCTAGCACGACCAGCTTGTTCTTCGACGGTGACATCCTTATGAGATATTCGACTTTCAGCATGATGTTCTCGAGCATCGTGGGACTCTCGACCAGGGATGCGTGCTCGTCCTTCTGCGCGGCCGTGGTGCCCATCATTATGTGCGAGATGCAATCGACGAAGTACATGCGAGATGTGTCAATGTCGAGGGCATCCAACACTCGTTTTATGGCCTCGAACGAGATGGTCGCCGTGACGTATATCGTGTCCATGTCCTTCTTGCGGGCGAAGATGTCCAGCACCCCGCGCATGACTTCGAGGTAGCTATCGACGCTCATCTGCAACGAGACTGCTGACCCTGGGGAGAGTTCGGAAAGCTGTGCGGCTATCCCCTGCGGGGTATTGGCGTCGCTCATGTCCCAGCACTCCCTCCTTTCAGAAGTGGCACGAGAAGCACACCTACCGGTGTCAGATCGAGCACGTATTTCGCTCGGCTGTGCATGGTTCCGCGCATCTTGATCACCTGCAGTGTGCGCAGGAGGTCTCCTCTCCGTTCCAGGTTCGACATGAGCATGATACCGTCGGCAATTGCCTCCTCGACGCCGAACAGGGAGTATGCATTGGAATGCGGTGCCACCTCACTCACAAGTATCGATGTGCACCTGAGGTCCGAGAGCGCCTTGCTCAATTTGAGGACGAAGTCGCGTATCTTCTCCGGCGTCTTGAGCTTGTAGCATACGGAAGTGATGGAATCTATGACCAACCGCTTGGTGTTCAGCTCCCTGACCAGGCTGCTTATCGACGCGACGAGGAGGTCGATCTCCTCCATCGACAGCTCCGCCTTGGTCATGCCCAGCCGATCATACATGGCGGGGAGGTCGACGAAGACCAGTTTGCCCGACTTCAATAGGTCCTTATCGAAGAATCTGTAGGGTATTATGTTCGCCAGGAGTTTCTCGGAGTTCTCGGTCACTGATATGAACAACGAGTTCTCGTTGTTCAGAGCGCCGTGGATGAGAAACTCGAGAGCGAGAGATGTCTTGCCAGTGCCACAACTGCCAGTGAGAATGACAGTGTTGTCTGTGGGTATGCCACCATACAATATGGTGTCGAGACCGTCGATACCTGTCGCGCAGCGGACGCGATCACCTGTTCTCGGCTCCATCATTCTTTATGAATACCATGGTTCGCATATTATTGTTTCTTATGCGTAGGCACGTGCACATCATTGGATGATGCGACACTTTTTTATCAGGGCAGGTGGGTCATTCATCTCGATGAAACCCGTACTTCAGGTCGCGCTCGACCTAGTGCAAGGCGAGAGGGCCCTCGAGATCGCTAAGGAGGCGGTCAGTGGGGGAGTCGACTGGATAGAGGCGGGCACTCCATTGATCAAGAGCGAAGGAGTGGAAATCATCAGAAAGCTCAAGAAGAGCTTTCCTGCAAATACGATAGTTGCAGATATGAAGACCATCGATGTCGGTGGAGCTGAGGTCGAGATAGCTGCGAAGTCAGGTGCCGATGTTGTGGTCATACTGGGCCTGTCGTCCGACCCCACGATAACCGAGGCGATCCTGAGCGCCAGGCAATACGGCGCCAAGATCATGGTCGACCTGTTCAACGTCGAGGACAAACCTGCGAGGGCTAAGAGGGTCGAGGAGATGGGGGCCGATTACGTCTGCGTCCATGTAGGAGTGGATGAGCAGATGGTCGGAGGTTCGCCCCTCGGAGAGCTCAAGAGCGTGGTCGAGGCGGTGAGGATCCCGGTGGCTGCCGCGGGCGGCATAAACAGTGAGACCGCCACGGATGTGATGGATGCTGGGGCGATGATCGTCATCGTCGGTGGAGCCATAATAAAAGCGATGGATGTGCCGTCTGCCACGAAGACGATCAAGGATGCGATGGTATCCGGCGAGAAGAGGATGTCCGAGCTGTTCAGGAAATACTCCGCGGATGAGCTCTTCGAAGCTTTCTCGAAGGTATCGTCCCCCAACGTGACCGATGCCCAACACAAGAGAGGTGCCATGAAGGGTATACTCCCCCGGATAGCTCATAACGTGAAGATGGTCGGGCGCGCCGTCACAGTCCAGACGTTCAACGGGGACTGGGCGAAATCAGTGGAAGCCGTCGACCGCGCGTCCGAAGGCGATGTGATAGTGGTCGATGCCTGTGGCGGAGACATCGCGGTCTGGGGAGAACTGGCTTCATGGAGCTGCAAGACGAAAGGAGTCGCGGGTGTGGTGATCGATGGCGCCACCAGGGACGTCGACTCCATAATCGACATGGGATTCCCATGCTTCTCAAGACATATATCGTCCAACGCCGGGGAACCGAAGGGATATGGCGGGATAGGTCAGGAGATCGTTTGCGGTGGTATCACGGTCCGCACTGGCGATTGGGTGATAGGTGACGAGAGTGGCGTCGTCGTGGTGCCGCAGGAGAACGCCGTCGAGGTGGCGAACCGGGCATTGGATGTCATGGAGAGAGAGAACCGTATTCGAGAGGAGATAAAACGGGGCGGTACACTCTCAAGTGTTCTTAAGCTCGAGAAATGGGAAAAGGTTGGTTGAAAGCGTTTCTGATCAGCCTATGAAGCCCGTCTCGTCTGCGAGTTCGCGGAGACGCTTAATCCTCACATCCATCGGCGGGTGTGTCATGAACAGTGAGATCATCATCCCACCGCCCCTGAAGGGGTTCACGATGAACAGCGAGGACGTTGCTGGGCTCCCACGTTGCATCGGCTTGCGCATGTTGCCTTTCTCGAGCTTCTCGAGGGCGCGTGCGAGAGCGAGCGGGCGCTGTATCATCAACGCTCCTTCGCGGTCGGCTTTGTACTCCCTGTTACGGGATATGGCCAGCTGGATCAACATGGCTGCGATCGGGGCCGTTACGGCGACCACCAGCAGTAGGATCATGTTTCCATTCCCCCTCCTGCCGAAAAGCGAGTTCCACAAGACCATGCGAGAGGCGAACGCTATGGCGCCCGCGATCGTGGCAGCGACGGACATGATCAGGATGTCCCTGTTCTTGACATGGGCCATCTCATGCGCGAGCACCCCCTCGAGCTCATCGTCGCTCAGGAGCACCATTATCCCCTCAGTGGCCGCGACCACGGCGTTCTTCTTGTTGCGACCGGTCGCGAAGGCGTTCGGGTTCTGCGTCGGGACTATGGCGATTCTGGGCATCGGCAGGTCGGCCTTGAGGCAGATGCCCCTGACCAGCTTGTGAAGCCTCGGTGCCTCCGCCTCGGAGACGATCTTCGCACGGTATGACCATAGTACTATCTTGGCGCTCAGGAAATAGGATATCACGTTCATGATGGCGGCGAGTCCAAGGAACAGTGCTGCACCGAGGATCCAGTTACCTTCCATGAAGACGCCGCCCAGCACGTAACCGATGCCCGTGAAGAGCAGCATCAGCACCATGAAGAGGCCCATCGTTCGCAAAGTGACGTTCATTCTCTACCTCACCCCAGCATAGGTATTAGCAGTTCAATGCTTCGAGGACAATCACACAAGGGGCAGATAAGAATGTTTCGACGTGAAGCCACCCGATTTCACCGAAAATGAGGCTCTGACTCGACCGTTTTTGCTGTTGAAACGTATATATTTATTGGGAATGACCGCTTTCCTCCAAAGGTGGTTAAGGCCACCCAGTAACCGGTCATCACCTGAAAGGTGTTATAATGGATACTTCGAACGATAAACTCGAGAGGAGAATGTATAGCCATGACCTCGCCCCGCTCCCGAAGGAGATGGACGTGATATTCAAGACCATGCCGGATCAGGTAGTAAGACCTGGTTACACGGAAGAGGTCGTTCAGATGGTCAAGAAGGCCATCGCGACGAGGAAGCCTATCGTTCCCAGGGGGGCCGGGACCTGGGGGCTCGGTGGGTCCGTGCCGGTCAAGGGTGGCATCGTCCTGGACATGACCGCCATGAACAAGATCATCTCAATAGACGAGAAGAATCTCGTCGTCACCGTTCAACCTGGCATCACCTGGAAGGCTCTGGCTGATGCTCTGGACGAGAAAGGATTGTTCCTGCCCTGCTATCCGAGCAGCGCACCATCCGCGACCATAGGCGGATGGATTGGGACCGGGGGAACTGGTATAGGCGCGTACAAATACGGAAGCGCTGGAGACCTCATCAGGGACCTCGAGGTGGTCCTTCCGACGGGTGCAGTCGTTCACACAGGGGATAGATTCGTGCCATCCAACGGCGGTGGCCCGAACCTCAACTGGCTATTCGTAGGGTCCGAAGGAATCCTCGGCGTGGTGACTGAAGCCACTTTGTCCATAGTACCCAAGCCAGCGGAGTTCAGAGTCGTCGCGTATTCTTTTGAGGACCTATCCAAGTTCGCACCTGCGATGAGGAAGGTCACGAGGACGCACGTCGCCCCTATGCACATCATGTTCGGCGACCGTGCGCATTTCGAGTATTTGAGGGCGGCCGGAAAGCATGCCCCAGATGTCGGCTGCATGATCACGATGGCCCTGACTGGCTCGAAAGAGTCGGTCGATGTCGAGGAGAAGATTCTCGATGAGATCATGGCTTCGTCCGAAGGTGCCAAAATGCCGAAGGACGTGGCCGATCACGAATGGTCCGAGAGGAGCTACGAGTTCAGGGTCAGGGAGATGGGTGTCGGCGCGATACCTGGAGAGATACTGATCCCCATCGAGAACTTCGAAAAGGTCCTGTCTGAGATGCAGAAGCTCGTGAAAGAAATGAAGCTCAAGGCGCCGACCATAGGCACCATCGTGGACAACAACACCGTCATGTTGATGCCTTACTACCTCACGGACGAGCACAACTTCCTGCGCTCGACTGCAGCAATGGGCTTCGGCAAGAAGCTTGGGGATATCGCCTTCGAGAACGGCGGTAGACCGGTCGGGCTGGGCATCTTCTTCGCTGGCAACCTTGCCAAGTACCGTGGCAAGGAGGGCGCTGAGTTGATAAGGTCGATCAAGGCCATGATGGATCCGAACGACATAATGAACCCTGGAAAACTGGTCGAGACGGGAACCAGATACGGCATCTCCCTCCCTGCGTTCATGATGAACTTCGGGATGAACATGATGGCGGGAATGAAGCGGCTCATGCCCAGGGACAAAGTAGGCGAGAGAGAGATCGCGAAGCTGAAGAAGTAGTCGCGCCCGGCACATTCTACCATGCAGTCTTACTTGGGGAGTCGGATGGATTTCCTGACATAGTGAGCTAGTACGAACCCGAGGGTCCCGCCGATTGCGACCTGTGGGATGTTGACTGTCAGCATCTCAGACAGGGCATATCCTATCCCGGTATCGAGTATTATCACTTCGGCCAGGAAGTATATGGATACCATACAGGATCCTCCGCAGAAGATGCCTAGCACTGATGACCACTTCTTGCCACCGTTCAACCTGGCAATTGTACCAGTAACTAGCCCCTCCACTCCTTTCGCCGTGAGGGTGATGGGCGCGAAATAGCCGTACCCTATGATGACATCCGCGATCGCGGAGCCGACGCCACCGCATATCGCGCCGGCCCTCCAGCCGAATATGAGCGCTGAGAAGAACACCATCGCTTCTCCGAGGTTGAAATACCCTTTGGTCGGAGGGAATGGTATGACTGTGATGATGGTTATCGCAGCGGTCAGTGCTGTGAGAACACCATAGATGGCCACTGTCTTCGGAGATACGAAATTCGCTTGGGGCGCCTGAGCAAGGGGCGGTTGCGCGACAGGCGGTCCTCCCTGCGAGTGGTCTTCTGTCATGCCGGCATCCGCAAGCAACGGCAGACTACATAAAAGCTGACTCGTCGTAAGGTCGATTTGCGCATCCAATCTACGAAATCAGATCGCAGCCCCGAAGACGAATTTTGCAACTGCAGGAATTGCGAACAGCAGTACGACGATCACTAGCGATACGAGGTCGGAGCTCCTCATCCGTATCTCCCGCATGTATGTCCGATCCTTCCTCGCGCCGTACGCTCTGGACTGAAGGGACAATGAGAGGGTCTCGGCAGTCCTTAATGCGTAAACGACCGCCGGTATCAGGACCGCGATATAGTTCTTAGACCTGCGGATGATAGAACCCTTGTCGAACTCCAGGCCACGCGCCCGTTGGGCGTCTTTTATAGATTCGATCGTGAATCCGAAGGTCGGGATGAATCTGAGAGATATCGCGAGTGCGAGGCCGAAGTCGTATCTCAACCCCATCTTTACCAGCGCCCGTACAAGATCGCGCTGAGTAGTGGTGAACATGAGGATGTACCAAACGGTTGCGAGGCAGCCGATCCTGATGGCGGATGTCAGTCCGCGCCATATCGCCGGTTCGGTTATCTTGATAGGCCCCAGTGCGGCCAACACAGGTGTCCCAGACTGGTCGAACAATGGCCAGAGGACCGTTATGAGGACCATCAACCTCAATACGAACTTCAACGCGAAGTACGCTTTGCTGAAGGTGGATCGGGTCAAGTACAGCAGAAGGATGATGAAACAGAGCAGAGTGAACAGTGGGATCAGATTCGTCATGATGAAACCCAACAGGCTGAGGAACAGAACTGCGAGTATCTTCACTCGAGGATCGAGCCGGTGTAGGAATGTGTCTCGGGCAGTGTATAGATCGAACACGCCTTTCATCTGGACCCATACCTCCGAGATAATTCGAACACGAATTCGTCCGATGTGAGGAGGTCGCGCGAAATGCCTATCGAAGAGATCCTGCTGGCCAATAAGGTCACAGGTGGGGGAAGGAGCCTGCTGGCCTTCAGTATCTCCAGATCAGAGAACGCTCCACGGACATCGGAATCTAGCAGGATGTGGCCATCGGAAAGGATGATCACGCGATCTGCGTGCTCGGCTACAAGCTTCATCTCATGAGTGATGAGAATGATCGTTCTCCCATCAGCGTTCAACTTTCGAATCAGTGCCATTAGTTCCGACGATTCGTCCGCGTCCAAACCAGTCGTGGGCTCGTCGAGTATCATGACCTGAGGCGTCATCGCCAAGATTGATGCGATAGTGACTCTACGCCTTTCGCTGAGGCTCAGAGAGAAAGGTGACATTGTCTTGAGTGAGAAAATGCCCATCAGCGAGAGGGCGCGCTCCATGCGCTCCCGTGACTCCTCAAGCCCGATCCCGAGGTTCTTCGGACCGAACATCACCTCATCCTCGACGCTCGTACAGAATAGTTGATGATCTGGATTCTGAAAGCAGTAGCCGACCGTCTTCGATAATTCGGCTATCGATTGACTCTCCGCGGGAGCACCTGATATCTTGATCGATCCGCTCGATGGTCGGAGCAAACCATTCATTAGTTTGGCTAAGGTAGTCTTTCCCGAACCGTTCCCGCCGACGATTGCGAGGAATTCACCGCTCGATATCTTGAGGGAGACGCTTCGAAGGGCCTCCACGCCGGCTTCGTACGTGAATCCCACATTGTCCATCTCGATCATCCTTTTGGATCGGTCGGCGCCCGGTTTGGGAATCATCTCGTATCACCGCGCCTCGGCAATGACGGAACCCTCGACAACAGCTCGGCCTCAGCCTCGTCAAGAGTGGTGAAGGAAAAATCGACACCGGTCAGTCTAGAATTCAACAAGGATGCGATCTCGAATATTTGGGGAGGCGGGACACGAATCGCTCGGAAATTACGGATGTCGCGGAGGATCTCGGATGGAGGAGCCACGGTCAGTATACGGCCAGAATTCATCAGAACGACCTTGTCCGAGAACTCTAGTATGTTTTCCGAATCACGGTCCATCAGCAGGACTGCCATCCCATGCTTCTCGGTCAACGAACGAAGAAGCGCGTACAGCTCTATCCTGCCGACAGGATCGAGCGCATAGGCCGGCTCGTCCAGAACCAGCATCTTTGGACGCATTGCGAGTGCGGCGGCTATTGCGAGACGCTGTTTCTGACCGCCAGAGAGCGTCGCGGGAGAGCGCTCGTTTAATCCTTTGAGACCGACGAGGTCCAGTGCCCACTCCACGCGCTTGAAGAGCTCGTCGCGAGGGATCGCCAAGTTCTCCGGGCCGAAGGCCACCTCCTCTTCCACGCTCATGCAGAACAATTGGCTCTCAGGTTCTTGGAATACCATCCCAACTAGGGTCGAGAGCTGGGCGACGGTGTGCTTGGATATGTCGTATCCGAATACCTTGACTGAACCTTCGAGGGTGCCTTTGATCGCGTGAGGGATCAGACCGTTCGATAACATGGCGAGTGTTGTCTTGCCGGCGCCGTTTGCGCCGAGGACCGTCACGAACTCGCCTTCGTCGATTGAAACGGAGATGTCGTCGAGCGCATGACCTTCAGCACCCTCGTAGACAAAACTCACTCCGCTCATCTTCAACGCATACATTCGATGCACTGGTTCCGCTCGTCCAATCGGATGGGTTCTGTATTAAACCTTCGTCGATTCGCAGAAGCCAGAAGCCAGAGGATGTGCTTCAGGCAGGATAGAAGAGTGCCCTGTTGCCCTTGCGCACTACACGGATCCGACCCTTCTTGGACAGCGAAGCCAACGCCTTTGTGGCCTGTTCTGGTGGCAACCGGCTGGCCCGGGCCAACTGCACCTTAGTGGAACCATTCGGTCTCAATGCGTTCATTATGCGCTCCTCCGCATCCTCCTCGCCCGCGGCATCCAACACTTTCAGCGGTTTGCGCATAGGAGGGGCTGGAGGCGGCACGAGTCTGTATATCTCCGTCTTGCCAGTGCTGTCCAGGATCGTGCTTCCGGCAGAGATCAACCTGCCGAGAGAGAGCGTGATCTGTTCCTCGGAGTAGCCAGTCAATGCCATCAGATCAGGGAGGGTCTTCCCTTCTTCTGTGATCAGCGACAGAATGTCACCATCGATCAGATTCTGCGGAGGATGCTTGTCCTTCACGACAGATATGCTATCCAGATGCGTCTTCAGGAAAGTCCTGCTCGCGACCTTGAACTTATCAAGGTCCTCGTCCAGGAGCTGTTCGAGTTCATCGACGTCCAGACCCATCTCCCGCCATCGTTCCAGCTTGGCCCTGTAGAGCTTCTTGCGCAGCTCCACCGGTTTCTGATCAATCATGTGGGTTATTTCACGGATCCCGTTGTTCATAGCAGCTTTATCGACGTCGGTTCTGGTTGTGATGGTGTACCTTACGCTTGAGCCCCTCAGCACGTGATGAATGTCCTCGAGTTTGTCGAAAAGTCTCTCATCCTCGCCCAGGCTTAATTCGAAATCGTATTCGCCGATGACCGGCACTGCGTCTATCTGTCTCATCCGCTCGATTATCTGCTTGGGCGATTCGCCCTCGCTGCTGAGTTCGACCCGTATGTATGTCTTTATCATTGGGGACCACTTAGCTGGAAGACACAATAGCCTCTCTCTTTGATATTGTTTTCGAATCAGGATAGTACAAGTACATGTACGGCAGATGTGAGGTTAATATACGAGTCAGCAACATAACACTGGCGCATGCCTCCTGACGCGAACAAACGGTTCCTAATGACCGCTTTTTCGAGACATTACAGAGATGTCTCCATCGCCATGCCGGATAGATTTGCGCGAAGGGAGTTCGGATTCATGTTCTTCGACCGAGACTATGTGATGAGACACCTGGGGTTCGCGAAGAGAGCTGAGCTGAAAAACTACCTCGTCGATAATGTGCCATCTCACGCATACTACTCATGCGCATATTACGAGAAGCCGAATGCCCCCACTATGCCTGAAAAGAAATGGCTGGGCGCAGACCTCATATTCGATCTGGATGCGGATCACGTCGAAGGGACGAAAGGGATGACCTACGAGAATATGCTGAAAAGGGTCAAAGAGGAGGTGATTCGACTCATGGACGAATTCCTCCTAGGAGACCTAGGCTTCGATTATGATTCGCTTAAGGTGGTGTTCTCCGGAGGCCGGGGATATCACGTCCACATCAATGACCCGAGGGTCTTCCGATTGTCGAGTCATGAGAGGAGGGAGATTGTGGATTATGTGACGGGGACGGACCTCGACATCGATTGGATATTCCCCGAAACCTCTTTCGAGATGGCGAGGTTCAAGGATAGGCCTTCGATAGCGCGTAAGAGGACCATGCCGAAGCTCGAGGATGGTGGGTGGCGGCGGCGTATGAGACGTGGCATCGATGAACTACTGAAGGAGTTGGAGGACGCCGACGAAACAACTGCCAAGGGCGTCCTTGCCAAGATTTCCGAGGAGGGGCCCAAGGAGATAGGTGTGAAGACCCTGGAGGGCGTGTACGACGACCTCTTCAAAGGTAGCCAGGGAAAGAGAGGGGTGGACAGGATGAGAGATGACGACACCTTCGAGGTATTTTCCGAGAAGAGACGGGCGGACGCATTCATATCAATCGTGGAGATGAGGGTTAAGGGACGAATGAAAGGTGAGACGGACGAACCAGTCACTTCGGACATAAAACGACTGATAAGACTGCCGTCGTCGTTGCACGGCAAGACGGGATTCGAGGTCATCCCCATGAAAAGAGACGATGTCGAGGATTTCGATCCGTTCATATCGGCGGTCTCGGCTACATTCGGAGAGGAGCCAGTCCGCGTCAGTTGCAAGGAACCGGTCGAAATGTCCCTCAAGGAGCGCAAGTTCACGTTGGACGAGGGGCAGAACACTGTGCCAGAGTATGCTGCCATCTACCTAATATGCAGAAAGCTGGCGACTTTTGATTTCTGATGCACAAAATATTAATTCGAACTACGTCATCTTAATTCGCGATGCCCTTATCAAAAAAGGTCCTGGAGGATTCGGTCAGGTTGACCAGGATTCACCGGATCAAGATCATGTTATACATGCTCCAGGTGGCCATCCTGGTGGCACTGGCGTTCCTCGTCGTATTCATCATAGGGGATGCGAAGATCAAGCCGAGTCTATACCTTCCCCTCGACTCCTTCGCCGCTGTGGTCGTCTTGATTCTGTTTGTCATCTGCGTCGAAGGATTCTTCTTTAGAATACTGGAGATACGGTTTGCCAGGAGCTCCAGCGCCAGGCACCTTATGGCCAATACCTCGATGAAGAGGTCGATACTGATAGCGATCATAAGCGCAGCAATCACGTTTGTGCTCATGGTACCACCGATACTGTCGGTGGTCGAGGACGCCACGGAGAGGACGGTCGCGATCACCAGTGGCACAGACTATTCTTTCTGGTCGAGGGACCCGATCGCATTGTTGAGGGCCTCTGAGATCAGGGCCACCTCGCAGGACATTGTCCAGCTATACCTGGTCAAGGATGCGGTATATCGGGAATATAATGGTAGCTTGGACGAAATGTACTCGATGAGATTGAATCATGATAACTACGTGATCGACGGGGAGCTGACCATCACGATACCATTCGCCGATCACACCCTCTTCCATCTGGTGCTCAATGACCTGGATAATCCTGGTGCAATCATCACCGTGACCCTGTCTAACGAAGTATCCGAAACACTCACCGGGCTCGTATCACTCCTCACCCTTGCGTTTGTGGTAGCGAACATAGCATGGGTCGCATATCTAGTCCCGATAGAGAGGAAATACGCTCACGGATCCATCTACAAGTAGCCGTACAGGGAACAGCAGGTTTCGCGTCGCCTTATCGTGAAACCGGATTTCTTCAGAAGAGCCACAGTGGACTCCGAGGGCATCACGATCCCATCCAAGCCGGCCTGGACCGCATCGAACTCCCAGGACCTGTTCCGCTTCGATCTCATGCAACCAAAGACGATCTTGGTCTCGGGCATCCGTTCGCGTGCGAGAGAGATGATCCCGATCATGTCGCTGGGAGACGGGGGCAACAAGCTCGCATAGCACGTGCCTTCCGTCGGGATCAGGGATATCAGGACCAGGACCGGAACCCCGACATCGGCAATTTCTGCGATCGCTCTCCTCTCACCCCTCAGCTGCCCACCATGAACCCCCACGCATACGTGCGGAACGACCAAGGGAGCCCTGAAGGATTTGAGAGATTTCAGAACGCACATGTAGTCCTCGACAGTGGCCTGCAACCCCAAGACCTCTGCAATGGTCTCATCCGACCCGTATATGTCGACAGAGAAAGCGTCGATGCCACTTCGAACGAGCTCGGCCAACTCGTCTCCGGTTGTGAGACCGATATGCGCATTGATCTTGAGGGATGTCTCGGTCTTTATGCGCGCAATTGTCGAGGCGAAATCACTCAGGGGGACTCGGCCATTCGCATCCGATCCACCGCTGAGCAAGAATCCCTTCGCACCTCTCGCTTCGAGGGCCTTGGCGAATCTGAGCAGATCTTCCGGGGTGGTGACCGGCACCATCCCTTCGAGATATTTCGCACCACAGTGCTTGCATCTGAGAGCGCAGATCGGACCTGTGACGGAGACTGAAGGGAAGCTGCGTCCGGGGTAGAAGCACTCTATCTCTCGCAACACGATCCCTTAGCAACGCCCAGTCGGCATATCAAGCTTATGAGGGAGGCAGGCCGGAAAGGGGTTGTCCAGGCAAAAGCTTTATTTGCGACCCTTTCTCTAGGGCCCCTGCTGGTCTGCATGAAAGCTTTCGAAGTTAAGGGTCAGTTCAGACTATCGGTCAAGGAATGGCAACCTTTCACTATTGAGGTTGCGTCAACTGATGAAAAAGGCGCTGTAGATAAACTGCTGGCATTGATCGGCAGCAGGCACAACGTCAAGCGGGCGTTCATCAAGATCGACGGCGTTAAACTCCTCAAATCAGAGGAGATCACGAATCATACCGTGAAATACCTGCTGGAGGCAAAGAAGTGATTGATGAGACGGCTCTCAGAGAGAACATGATGAAGCTCGACACGGCCAAGGCACAGCTGGAAGGGCTTGCTAGGCAGCAGGAACTGATCCAGCTCGCCATCGAGGAGCACGTCAAGGCCCGCGAGACCGTGAAGAGCCTTTCCACAGGAGCTTCAGGAGATGACCTGATGATACCAATAGGTGCCGATTCGTACATTTATGCCAAGGCGTCTGAGAGGAAGGACGTTGTCATCGGCGTGGGTTCTGGGGTGTCGGTCCAGAGGAACGCTGTGGAAGCGCAAAAACTATTGGATACCAGAATAGAGGAGCTGTCCCAAGGGTTCCAGAAGGTCTCTGAGAAGGCAAACCAGGTAGAGGCCACCGTTCAGCAATTGTCACAGTTGGTTCAGAGTCAATACGAAGAGATGCAGGCAGGCCAAATAGCCTGAGGGCGTATCATGTTCCGAGCGCTGAAAGAGAAATTCTCCGCCACATCCAAAGTCGCGGAGAGCAGGTCGATCGACGACATCTCAGAAGTCGCTGGTGATTCTGGAAGGAGGCTCAGGGAGAGCGTCCTTGACGATGTTCTCCATGAGCTGGAGATGGGACTTCTCGAATCAGATGTCGCTCTATCGGTCGCCGAGGAACTCACGAAGAGTGTGAGAATGGCATTGGTGGGCAAGAGGATCGATAAAGGGTTCAAGATCGATGAGGCGATTGAACTAGCACTGCGGGTCGCCGTGAGAGATGTCCTGCAGGCCAACACATTCTCCCTGAAGGATGTGCTGGCTTCGAAGGATCCGCCTTATGTCATCATGTTTGTAGGCATAAACGGAACCGGGAAGACCACAGTCATTGCCAAGATGGCGAGCAGGCTGAAGACTCACGGATACAGTGTCGTTCTCGCTGCAGCAGACACTTTCAGGGCGGGCGCGATAGAGCAGCTGACGATACACTCAGAGAGACTTGAATGCAAGATAATCAAACATCAGGCAGGAGGGGACCCCGCGGCCGTTGCATATGACGCAATCGAGCATGCGAAGGCCCGCAAGAGAGGAATCGTCCTGATCGACACTGCGGGTCGGATGCAAACCAATGCGAACCTGATGGATGAGATGAAGAAGATCAAGCGCGTCGCGAAACCGGACCTCATCGTGTTCGTAGGCGATTCGCTCGCGGGATCCGATGCGGTAATCCAGGCCAAGAAGTTCGACGAAGCCGTCGGAATCGATGCAGTTGTGTTGACGAAGATAGATGCCGATGCGAAAGGTGGCGCGGCGCTGTCCATCGCGAAGACGGTCGGCAAGCCCATCGCATATGTGAGCTTCGGCCAGGAATACGATCAATTCCGGCGCTTCGACGCGGACTGGATGGTCGGAAGGATTTTCGGGGACAAGCAATCCGCGTCCACTCAGGATTCCTGAGCAGAGGATATCGCGTCACCTGCAAAGAGCAGGGCGAAGACTTTCGTGTCGGACATCAAGTTATCGATCACACAGTATTCATTCGCATCGTGTGCCATGGAGTCTAGAGACGCCCAGACCACTGCGTCGATTCCTTCGCGCCTGAATGGAGTGGCGCATGTGCCGCCGCCCATGCCAGTGGGGCGTGGCTCCACTTTCTTGATCGTCCTGACAGCAACGGATAGCCTCTTCACGACCTCTGAGTCCACGCTGGTCCTCGGGGGCGCGTCGGCCCTCTGTTCGACGTCCAGCACGATCCTGGCACCGCTCTCGGATTCGATTCCTTTGGCGACCCGGTTCATATCGGCCAGAATCTCATCCAAGCGGTATTCCGGAAGGACCCTGAAATCAAATGCGAACCTCTGTTTCCCGGGGATCGTATTGATGTTCGGGCCGTTTGATTCGCATCTCGTCGCAACGAATGTGCTCGGAGGGGGGTTGAAAAGTGGATCGCTATCTGCATATTTTGCACGCAGTTCGTCTGTTACCTTCAACATGTATTTGGCAGCAACCTCGAGGGCGTTGACGCCATCGTCAGGGGTGCTTGCGTGGGTCTGCTTCCCGAGGACCTCGACGTTCACCCATAGAATGCTCTTCTCCACTACCTCCAGTTCGGACCCATCGGACGCCCCATGGTCGGGGACCACCGCGAGATCGCCTTTCTTGAACAATCCCTTTGAGAGCAGGAACTCGATCCCGTGATCGTTGCCCTGCTCCTCGTCGGCAACGAAGGCGAGATTGATGTTCATCTCAGGCACAATCCCCGCAGCCTTGACCGTCGCCAGCGCGAAGAGAGAGGCGATGAGCTCCTGCCCGTTGTCCTCAGACCCTCGGCCATATATCCGGCCATCCTTGACCAGAGGGTCGAATGGTGGAGAGGCCCAGGCGGAGATATCACCTTCCGGGACCGTGTCCATGTGTGTTACGACCCAAAGATCCTTGTCGGTGCGCCCCGCGAGCCGGAGTATGATGTTCGGCCGGCCACCGGAAGGAACCCGTGGGTCGCTCGAGCACAATACTTCGGCTTTGCCTAGGCCGAGGTCGGCTGCCAACTTGACAAGGAATTCCGCGCGGGCCTGCTCGCCTTCACCTCCGCTATCAGGTGCGATCGCTTTTATTCTGAGCATCGAGCAGAAATCCTTGATCATGCCATCTTTCCGCGCGTCGACCAGTTGCGAAAGCTGCTCAGTATCCATGCAATCCTCACATCCCTTTGGGCAGGATATCAGGGATCGCCCATATGACGGTTGCTGATTATCGACATCACATCTCGATCAGCATACCGACCGCGTTCCCCCCACCTAGGCAGAGGGTTGCCAGACCACGGTGCGCGCCGCGGTTCTTCATGGCATAGACCAGCGTGGTCAGGACACGTGCGCCGCTGCATCCGATTGGATGGCCGAGGGCGACTGCGCCACCGTTCACGTTGAACCGATCCAGAGGGACGGCGAGCGCGCGGATCACGGCGACCGAGGCTGTCGAGAATGCTTCGTTGTGTTCGAACAGGTCGATATCCTCTATGGTCAGCTTGTTCCGCTCGAGAAGCTTGCGAACGGCATCGATCGGGGCCTCCATCAGAAGCTCCGGTTTCGTTCCCGTCGTTACATAATCCACAATCCTGGCCAGCGGAGTGATTCCTTTCTCGCGGGCGACTTCTCCATCCATTATGACTAGAGCCGAAGCCCCGTCGTTGATGCTCGATGAATTGCCGGCAGTCAGGATACCGTCGTTGCGAAACACGGGTTTGAGCTTCCCCAGCGATTCGATCGATGCGTCCTCTCGCGGACCCTCATCGGTCGAGAATATGATGTTACCCTTCTTCGAGGGTATCTCCACGTCGACCGTCTCGGCCCTGAATGCCCCGGCCTTGATGGCGGCGATGGACTTCTTGTGGCTGCCACATGAGAATTCGTCGGCTTCGAGCCTCGTGATGCCGTGCTTCTGTGCGACTATCTCGCCAGTGTTGCCCATGTGGAAATCGTTGAACACGTCCCACAGACCATCCCTCACCATGGAATCGATGAGTTTGGAATCGAACAACTTGTACCCGAACCGCGCCTTCTCCAGAAGGTAGGGTGCGTTCGACATGCTTTCCATGCCGCCTGCGACGATGATCTTCTCACGGCCGGCTAGAATCGCATCGCTTGCAAGCATCACTGCCTTCATGCCGGATCCACAGACCTTGTTTATTGTCAGCGCAGACACGGAATCTGGCAGCCCTGCCCAAAGAGCGGCCTGCCGGCCAGGGTTCTGGCCCAGACCTGCAGGTAGGACATTGCCCATAATGCATTCTTCGACTTCTCCCGGCTCGATTCCCGCGCGTCGTACGGCTTCCTTGACGGTCACGGCGCCCAAACGTGGTGCGCTCATGTCCTTCAGTGCTCCTCCGAACTTGCCAATGGCAGTCCTCGTCGCACTTGCGATTACCGGTTGTGTCATTGTTTATCACACTCCCAGCACCCCTGGCTGTCGATGCAGGATGTGGTCAATTGATTCGAATATCTGTATTTATATTTTGTTGATGGCACCCTTCGACATTCGCCGAATCGGCTTGTGAAGATGGCGCCTAGAAGATACCGGGGGCTCGTACCACCCAAGGGCTAACCTCCTAGGTTCCTCGACTCTCACCGACGAGGAGTCGGATGCGCGAGATCCGCACTTCTTGCACCTGAAGCCCTGGCCACGGCCCATCGACCCCATGGATTTCCCGCATTTCACACATGCCGGATTTCTCACCTTTTTGACATCCCGGGACAGGTTCTTGATCTGCAGCTTCTCGACATTCAATGTCCGTGGTGATGATCTGACCGATCCGAATGCGACCACCTCGTCCCCGGGAATCAGCGATCTGGCGACCTCCCTGAAGCTCTTGGATGGTTCGTAGAACGCTGCATCGATTTCTGAACCGTCGGAGATCCTGATGACGACATGACCGCCAGGGATTGTCACCGGCATCGTAGTCACGCGGGCCTCGACCTTGACCGAATCACCGGGACGAAGCTGGCGGATCCTCTTCCTGACGATATGGTCCTCGGTCCCCTGATTCGAGAGATACACCAGCCATCGTTCGGGCTTCTCACCCCGGATCATATCGCTTGCGAGCAGAAGGTCGCTCTGAGAATCACCCCGGATTCCATATAGGACAGGGCAGGGAGATCCAGGAACTATCGCCACGTGGCCGTTCTCATGATCATAGTTGTTGAATGTGCTCGCGACGCTCTTGTCCATCACAATGACACTGGCATCATCGATCACCCTCTCTTTGCCGAGCATGGAGGGATGCCGGTAAGTGATGACCTCCCATGTGCGGTCCCGTGGTCTCCAGGCAGCAGCTGCAGCGGCCCCGATTAGTCCTCTGCCGCCTTTGTACACCTTCCACTTGGCCCCGCATCCTCGAAGGATCGTCTCTACATCCTCCAGTCGGACTATCTCCCTCACTGCCTTCCAATACAGCGAAGGGGGTGGGCGATTCAATGTGCATAGGATGCCAGGGTTCGTGCTATGATATTCGAAACGGGCATTTGATTCCAGAACCTCTGCCGCACGGGCAAGAAGTTGTTCGGGGTCGACCGGAGTGCCGCTTCTGAAACACTTGATCGTGCGGCCTCCGATGTGACCGCAGACGGCCTCTCGTCCCGTTCCAGTCCCGAGCTGGATGCTCACCGCAGCATTGCCTCTCGTCTTCCAGGGGACGTTCGGGTTCAGCCTCACCAGCCTAGGCAGACCTATGAGATCATAGTCCCTCAACTCGTCTAGCATCAGGGTTGCGAGGTATGTCGTGCACATACCCTCGGGTGAGTCCGTATCATCGAAGGCGAGCGTTGTCCCGGGCACAATTCGCCGAACGTCCGCAACCAACAAAAGGGTTGCCATCAGGCCACGGGGCGAATCGCCCAAACTTGGAGACCTGTGACAAATACATCACTATCAAAGACCAGGGTGCAATCCAGTATCCAGAAACCGTCCCGCAGAGTCCCCAAAGACTCGCAAGGCCATAGAGCTATACTCGATTCGCGGTGTTCGTCGAACAGGCGATAGGCCCCGTCCGAATCATGTTCGACCAGACCTGTCAGATTGAATCGATCGCCTTCGAAGAGCTGCCAGGATGCGCGGAGTGTGGAGAGTTCCAGCGCATTCTCCGAAGAGGATATCTGTTCGATCTTGCCATAGACGGTAAAAAGGGTGGGCCCTTCTTCGTCGAATGATATCTCGCCTTCTGCTCTGATCTCGTCACCTATGGACACCTGGCTGCTGGGAGGGGAAGCTGCAGAGGGGGTGCAAACGACCTTCAACGAGTATCGCCCGGATTCGTCGATCATCATGAGGATCTCGGTGCCTGACTCGTATCGCTTCAGGCTCGTGAGTATGCCATGGGTCACCACCCTGGCCCCGTCAAAGTCGGAGGATAACTCATCGATGGAGAGTACAGTCGTTTCTACCCCGTATGAGAGCAGCAACACGGAGGATATGGCAAGGGCGGCGATCGCGGCATTGCATCTCGGCCCTGGCAGATCCATGCGTTTCCGATTCGCGAGGGGATGCTATAGGATGTGGGCTGCATGTAGCGGTCTGCGAGCGATTCTGTCAATCATCGGGAGGTGGTCGCTCGGACCCACCGTTCGATCGATCCTTGTATGTACGATCATTTGCACCTGGCAGCCAGTGGGACATCGGGCTCTTGATGCTGAACACCACGTGTATCACCCGTGCAAAGATAGAACCGCTGGAGCAAATCCTTTTAACATTATTCAGATTACCATCCCTCTAAGGTGAGCGATTGACCAAGAGGATAACGATTGAATATCGATTCGAACTGAGCGTGCTCATGGTTATAGTGTTCGCTTTGGTGACACTTGTTGGAATCGTCGGCGTATTCTTCGAGGATTCGCTGCCATCATCCATCTCGTTCCTGAGCGATATATCGACGCCTTTTGGGGCCTGGGTGTATTGGCTGGTCATCATGGGCCCGATCGGCCTGGTCTCTGGGATATGGTGGCTCTATGATTACGTGAAGAAGTCCAGGAAACTCGGGAACCTGATGAAGACCCCGAGCAAGGCGAAATTCGTACGGAACCTGGACGACATCGAGTATCTCGCATGGTCACTGCCGCAGCGATTCGAGGATCGTGTATTGGATCGCAAGAAGGGGTTCGGGCTCTAGGCACCGTACAGGCCCCCCTGTGGTTCTACTGGAGGAGTTATACCCTACACTGCCTCACGAAAGGGGCGGGGGCTGAACGAGGATCGTCCCATTTGATGCTCTCAACCAACCAATGATCTTCTCGGAATCATCGATATTGCACCTCACGCTCAGTCGAATATGATCTTCCTTGATATCGCTGATGACATCCGATAATGGATGAAGTCTAGAAATCAGACTGTAACTCTCATCAACGATTGGGAGTGATGCTTCGATGACATGATTCCTTCCCTGCATCTCATGTATACGTTCTCTTATGAGATCCAATCCATCTTTTGTGAAAGAGGATACGAATATCAATTGTCTTGAGCCTATAATCCCTTGAATAATCTTACGTGATTCTTCTATCTTCTCTGAGGAAATCTTATCCATCTTTGAACCGATAGCTACGATTGGTGTGTCGCCTACCTTTGGAAGGAGTATGTCGAAAGCAGTCCTCATCTTCATCTCAAGAATCTCAGTATCATCGCTTGAATCGAATACGAACAGGACGAGATCTGAATAGAATATCTCTTCAAGGGTTGATTTGAAAGCATTGATGAGGTCTGGAGGAAGATCTCTAATGAATCCAACCGTATCTATCATCAGTACATTCCCTTTCATTCCAGGGATTCTCCTGGTCGTTGTCGACAGAGAAGAGAATAGTTCAGAACTGACTTCGACATCTGAACCACATAATGCATTCATCAACGCGGATTTCCCTGCGTTCGTATATCCTGCCAATGAAACAAGCAGATAACCTTGTTCATGACGTCTCGATCTTTTCACTCCTCTACCTTCTGATATATCTATCAACTTCTTCTCTAAACGTTTGATATGAGTTCTTGCATGTTCATAGTACACATCAGTTGCATATGCACCACCAGATAGGAACCCTGGTCGTTCACCGCTCTTGGCCTTGTTTACCCATTCACGCAAGAAAGGTTGCTCATATCTCAATCTGGCCAATTGCACCTGTGCGATTGCCTCAGGAGTCTGAGCATGTTCTGAGAATATTCTGAGGATCACTCCAACCCGATCGATGCACTCCTTCTGGAATCTCATCTCGAGGACATGATGTTGTGATGGTTTGAGATGACCATTGATCACAATGACATCTGGGTCAATTCCCTTGATTTCTTCTACAATCTCGTCTATCTTCCCAGGACCAAAATGGCTCGCACTATGAGGGACGTCGCGCTTCTGAACGAATTCCTTCACGATTTCGTATTTCAGAGTATGAAGCAGCGAGTACAGTTCAGATAGGTCTGTGGTTATCGATAGTATGACTGCGCGCATTTGATGCGAACCATGTAACATAATCGTGAATGATAATGCATTCTATGCCGGAATTCGACTGGAAACGGGGGTATCTCGACCGAACCTTCCGATGGAATTTTCTACACTCCGTACGCTGAGGGGTCGGAAAAACACCTCCATATGAAATGAAGGGGGGTCTCTACTCTGATGTATGCGTGTATACATTCCTCTGTTATGATCAAAATGCACATTTCTCGAGGTTTGCTGGCCAAATCAAAACCTAGAAATTCTGGGCCTGCGGGAAAAATGGGATTTGTAGATAATATTAACACTTAAGTACGGTGCCCCGTATTCCCCAAATCCCACCGTTTCAAGTGGATTCCGAGAACGGCTTCCACAGGAAGCAGCGGGGAGGGGAAAGACCTTTTGGCTTTCGGGGGCTATCGATGCAGGACACCATATTTCAACAGTACATAAGGTCCAAATCAATTTTCAAAGGCGACAGGGATGTGTTGCGGCCATCATACATACCCGACGAGCTACCGCACAGGGAAGAGCAGATAAATCAGCTCGCCTCCATCCTCGTCACCGCCTTGGAAGGGCAGAGGCCCTCGAACGTATTGTTGTTCGGTAAGACTGGAACTGGAAAGACCGCCACCATCAAGTATATCGGCAAGGAAATCAAAAAGGCCAGGTCAGACCTCCGCAACGTGCACTTCCTATACATGAACTGCGAAGTGGTGGATACACAATACGGCGTCTTGCAGAACATCGGCAACGAGTTCATCGAGGATTTCGAACAGAGAATACCATTCACTGGGTGGAGCACGGAACGCGTCTATAACATCCTGCGGGAGAAGATAGACGAGGACCGGAGGGTCATCGTCATCGCCTTGGACGAGATCGACAAGCTCGTCTCGAAGAGCGGAGATGATGTGCTGTACCATCTATGCAGGATCAACGATGACCTGAAGAACGCAAAAGTGAGCGTGATAGGCATATCCAACGATCTCAAGTTCACCGAATTCCTTGACCCCCGGGTCAAGAGTTCATTGAGTGAGGAGAAGATGGTCTTCCCTCCATACAACGCCGAACAGTTGCGAGACATACTCGCGCAGAGGTCCGCACTGGTATTCGAGGAGAACGTCCTGGAACCATCGGTCATACCTCTCTGCGCCGCGCTGGCCGCGCAGGAGCATGGGGACGCCAGACGAGCGCTGGACCTGCTGAGAGTCTCGGCGGAGATCGCAGAGAGGAATCATCTGTCCATCGTGAACGAATCCGATGTGACCAAGGCAAAAAACAAGATCGAACTGGACTGCGTCACCGAAGCCATACGTACGCTGCCACTGCAATCCAAGATGATATTGATGGGCGTGGTGCTCAGCGGTGAGCGCGGGTGCGGAAAACTGACCACCGGCGACCTTTATGAGACCTACAAAGAACTCTCCCAATGTACGTCGACCGCGGTATTGACCCAGCGCAGGGTGACGGACTTGGTGTCCGAACTCGACATGCTCGGACTCGTGCACGCGCGCGTCAAATCCTTCGGTCGCGGAGGCCGGACGAAGGAGATCGAGCTCAGCGTCCCGCAGCATGATGCCAAGAAATCTCTCGAAGAGGATGAGACACTGGGTCAGCTGAAGAACTATCGGCTGAGGTATCAGACGACTCTCATGTAAGGCCCGATTTCATAGGTTCTCATCTGGAGGCGGGACCGGTTCCGTCGCAGGCGGTTCAGGTGGCGGTGTCTCCACGGGCTCCGTCGCTCCGATTTGTTGCTGCGCATCGAATTCGTGTTGAGCCGTCTCTCTCCTCTTGGCGATCTTCTTCCTTATTCTGAATGTGAGCACCACATCGACTACGATGGGTGCGGCCACGATGAATGCCATGCTTATCCAGAGGTTCCTAACACTGTTCTCTGGGGCAGGGCTACCGAGCGAGTCCGTAGCCCACAGTTTCAGAAGTCCGAACCATGGCATCTCACCTCTTGCGATGCCAACTACCCAATCCAACTTGACTGGGCTGTATCTGCTCGCCAGAGATTGGTCGACATTGAGATTGTGATCTCCCTTCGTGATGTATCCGCTCGGAAGCGTCGAATATTGTCGGAATGCGGTTATGATCCTGCCAATGTCGATTGATGTGGACGTGTCCCTGTATCCGACGTTTCGTATCGTGAGTGTGCTTGTCAGATGATCCCAGGTATCCGATGGGTTGGAAGTGCTCCACTTGTTGTCCTCATCGGGTATATCCTTCAGGGACGGCGCGCTGTAGCTGACCCCGTCCGCGTTGCCCTGTAGGTATATCATCGCCCTATGGATGATGGGCGTGCTAGTCAACTGACCGTTCACCCTGTAGATGACGACGTCTCCGTAATCCCCGTAGGTCTTATGCCCCGAGGTGTAGCCGTCCATGTATGTCTGGATATCTGTAACGGAATCGACGTCCTTGACCAGAACCAGATCTCCGGTATCGATTGCCCCGATGTAACTGGTGTTATCATTACTGTGCATCATACTGTCCGATTCGACGACCACGAGCGGTGGCCATAGACCCGTATATGCGTACATGACGACGAGGATGCTCAAAACGAGTGCCAAAGCTATGCCTGCATCCCTCAGGAATTGGAGCCCGGGGGATAGTTTCTTCTTGCGCTCTGGCACACTTCCCTCGCTCGCCACAACGCCATGAGTGGAAGTAAGGTATAAAATGAATATGGTGCGCCCAGAAGTCATCGGTTCAGCCCGGTGTCATCAAAAACAGTGAAACTGATGTCGAAAAGGGTTTGATCGACGGCCACGCCCGTTCAGCTGCAAGTGCAGTTGTTAGCGGGGCAGTCGTTCACTACATCGTAGTCGTAGGTGTAGTTGTAGTCGTAGTTGAACTCATGAGGGGTCTGCGTCGTGTCTCCGCCGAACGCCCACTGCCACATGTGCTGCCACATGTTCATGTGACCGGCCCCGTCGTTTGTGCCCATGCCCTTCGAGTCCGAGCTCGAGGCGGTCAGGGCGCCGCTCGCTGCTGCGATCCCGGCGAACCCGAGAACTGCGACCACTCCGACAATCGCGACTATGATTGTTGCCTTCATTTCTTATTCACCTCTCTCTTTCGGCGCTTGGAGCCCGGATACCCCGGTCGCCCTTCGCGCCTCTTGAGTCTATACTTCGGTGAAAGGGTATTTGGACCTATGCTGAAAAGTGGCTCGTACCTTTGCACCTCGGTGAAAAGTGAGATGAAAAGTGCCATATGGGCTATCTTCTGAGGTTGATCCTGATCTTGTTGGTGGAGCCGTGCCTCTCCTTGGAGATGACCCCCTTCTGCTCGAGTCGTTCGAGGACCCTAGATACCTTGGCATTGGACATTTTCGTACGTTGCATGAGATCCTTCTGCAGGGCTTCTCCCCCAGAATCCATGACCGATTTGAACATGGTCCTCTCATCCCCCGAAAGCAATCTCAGGGCGAGGTACCTCTCCTCCATGTCCTTGTCCTCAGAAACGGTTGCCTCTTCGATGACGGGCGATGAAACCTTCTCTTCCTCGACCGCAGATTTCGGAGACGCCACCTTGTCCTTAGTCACGAGGGCCCTCTCGTCCTCTGGTGGTGGAGGCAAGGTCATCGAGGGCGGGAGGGGCACATACTCCTCTCGAAGGAGTATGAACATCACCGCGACGGCGATGATCAAAGATGCTAGGATGATCAGGGCGAGGTTGGACGTGGAATATGTATGGACATTATCCCACATGCCCTTCTGGTCCTCCGTGGTGTCGGTTGGCGTGTTGTTGAGGATGGCGTAGGCCAACAGCGCTATCGCGATGATTGCGAGGACTGCGGCGATGATCTTTGTCCATTTAGTCATCCGGATCACTCTGATATCTCGGAGAATGTAGAACCTGATAGAATAAGTAAACGTTGGTCTGCCCCGATCGACGGAAAGATAGAAATCCATTCAGCGTCTTCACACAGCCTGGGCAGAGACCGTGTCAGGCAAGAACAACAGGCGCATATCGAAGGACGAGTACTTCATGAACATCGCCATCGAAGTCTCGCGCAGGAGCACGTGCACCCGCAGGCAGATCGGCGCTATCATAGTCAGCCCACACGGGGAGATCAAGAGCACTGGATACAACGGCAATCCGAGAGGGCTGCCTCACTGCGAGGAGATGGGGTGCATCCGAGACAAACTGAACATCCCCTCCGGAACGCGTCTGGAGACCTGCACCGCAGTTCACGCCGAGCAGAACGCACTGATCCAGGCAGGGACCAATGCTCAAGGTTCTACGATGTATTCTACAATTGTGCCCTGCCCAATATGCGCTAGGATGATACTCAACTCACAGATCGTACAAGTGGTTTTCATAGGGGATTATTCGGACCTATCCGGCTTGGAGTTGCTAAAGCAGGGCGGAATCAAGGTGACCAGACTGGACAAAGCCTCCTTCGAGGGCCGTCTCCCACACTGACAGGGCATTCTCTTACCTCTGGACCTTGCACATATACGCGTGCCAAATCGTCGAATGTCGAAAATTGTCGCCAGATTACTGAGACTCACTCGTCGAATCGTCGATGTACATAGAAACAATTATCCGCAAAAGACCGTTATCCAAAAAACTGAAGTGGCTTTCATGGGGAAGGCAGAGATCCTCCAGAAGATCAAGATCGCGGAGGAGCAGGTCCGCGCGATGATTAAGCAGGCCGAGGAGAAGCGGAAAGCGCTGCAGGCAGAGGGAAAGCGGATGACCATAGAGGTGGTCGACGCTGCTGACGCCGAACTGAAAAAGCAGATCGACCGTCGCATCGCTGACGCAAAGAATGCCATCGGAGCGAAGAAGAAGGCAATCCTCGCAGAGGGTGTCAGGAAGGCAGATGCTCTGGAATCACGCGCTCGTGCTAACTCTAGCAATGTCCGGGCCTTGGTTCTAACGGAGTTCGAGAGGACCGCAGATGCTTAAGCCGGAAGAAATGACCCGTGCGGTAGTAGTCGGGTCAATCGAGAGTCTCGATGTCACGATCGAGGGTCTGTACGTGCTTGGAGTATTGCACCTCATCGATTTCAACGAACAGGATGAGGACTTCAAGATCGGCCAACCATTGGAGAAGGCATCGGATGCGTCGAAGAAGCTCATCAAGCTCCGGTCGATGATTCGAGCGCTCGAGATAGAACCACACAAGCTACGTGAGAAGATGCCCGTCTCCGAGATCACCAAGACTCTGGAGCAGGCGCTCGTCACACTCGACCTCAACACTTCAAAGAAAGCCGAGAACAGGCAGAGGATACAGTCACTCATCCACGAGAAGAGGATCGAGATAACCTCACTCGAACCTTTTGCGCCTTTTGGAATCGCCATCGAAGACTTCGGAGGCTACGAATCGATTATCTCATTCGTGGGTCTTTGCACGGCCGACCCTACCCTGGCGTTCAGCAGCAAGCTTCGTGAATCGGAGATATTCACCAATCCGCGCAAGAGCGATATCGCGATCGCAGCCTTTGTCGGGACAGACGACCGGGCAGAAGCGCAACGGATATTGTCTGAACATGGTTTCCAGGAAGCGAAGATCCCACAGGTGACCGGCGCTCCTGGAGACGTCATTGCCAGGAACAAGTCCGAGATAGCGGACCTGGAGAAGGACCTCGAGCGAACGGAGGCGGACCTCGATGCTATCAGGAAGAAATTCGCAGGCCTCATCATCTCGTCCGAGGAACATCTGTCTATCGAGGTGCTCAAGGCGGAGACGCCTCTCAAGATAGCGACCACTATGAATTCGTTCGTAATCGACGGATGGATCCCCAGCAGCAAGGTCAAGATGCTTCAGGATTCCCTGAACCGGCAATGTTGCGGACTTGCGTTCGTTGAGACCCTTCCAAGCGAGAAGGGGGATGAACCACCCGTCAAGCTGAAGAACGCAAAACCGGTCAAACCATTCGAGTTCTTCCTTGATCTCGTGTCGACCCCAAAGTACGACGAGGTCGACCCGACGCTCATCCTGTTCATAACATTCCCCGTCTTCTTCGGGTTCATGATTGGCGACCTCGGGTTCGGGCTGGGCCTCATGGCGCTCGGCGCCTTCATGAGGTTCAAGCTCAAGGATTCGCCAGACCTGAAGATGCTCGGCACGATCATCATCGTCAGCGGTTTGATGGCGAGTCTGTTCGGCCTGTTCGTGTTCGCCGAAGCGTTCGGCGTCCCGTTCCATCCACCGGAGGCCAACCCGGACGAGCACTCGTGGGAATCCGTCGCCAACATTCCGATACATCCGTTGCTGGACAAGATGCACGACATCAAGGAGATGCTCGCGCTGTCGCTGCTCGCAGGATGGGTGCATCTCACGGCCGGCTTCATACTCGGGTTCGTGAATCAATATCATCACAATAAGAAGCACGCGATGGCAAAGATCGCATGGCTCTTCCTGCTCTTTGGTCTGTTCATCGAGATGATGACGATCGCAGGCTCCGCGACGGTCACGAGCGAGTTCATCAACGGCACCATACTCAGTCCCGTGCCAGATATGACCGCTACTCTGACCGGGATCTCCGTCTCCATTCCAGCAGTCGTGTTGATACTGATAGGTGTGATCGGGCTCCCGCTGACCGAGGGGCCTCTAGCCATGACGGAGATCATAGGGTTGTTCACCAACCTGGTCTCCTATACCAGGCTGGCCGCTCTCGCAGTAGGCAAGGGCGCGATGGCACTGGCGTTCAACACCATGCTCTTCCCTCTGATATTCGAGAGCCACAATATCGCATTCATCGTCCTGGGAGCACTCGCCCTGTTCGTTACCCAGATGTTCTTCGTCTTCTTCCTCGGCGCATTGTCCGCAGGGATTCAAGCTATCAGATTGAACTATGTTGAATTCTTCCTCAAGTTCTTCGAGGGCGGTGGGACGGAATTCTCCCCGCTCAGATACATTAGGAAGTACTCGGTCGAAACGAAATAAGGAGGTAAGAAAATGGACCCAACACAAATGGGAATGGCGTTGGTCGGCGCAGGTATCGCGATAGGCGCAGCAGGTATCGGAACCGGCATCGCCCAAGGACAGGTAGGCGCGGCAGCGGTCGGTGCGACCGCCGAGAACCCGAAGATGTTCGGAAAGGGTATGATCCTGATGGTTCTGCCCGAAACCATAGTCATCCTCGGTTTCGTCGTTGCATTCCTGATAATGAACGCGTGAGGCATCGAAAGTCAGAATGAATGGTATGCTAGACGACCCAGGCGGTCTGCGGAGTTGAAGAACTATGGGCTTGGACAAGGTAGTCGAGGACATCCTTCGCCGAGGCGAGGAGCGGAAGAGCGAGATAATTCGCCAAGGGGAGCGCGAGCGGGATGAGCAGTTGGCACAGACGAGTGCCATGATCGCGGAGCACCGCAAGAACGCTGAGCGGCGAGCCGAGAACGTCATCGCTCAGATGGAACAGCAGGAGCTATCCAGCGGGGAACTCGAAGCGAAGAAGTCACTCCTGGCGGCTCAGATGCGTGTGATGGAGGAGCTCAAAACGCAGGTGCTGGTAGAGTTGGCGAACTACCCTGCGGACAAGCGCAAGAAGCTGTATGGCCGACTAATGCAGAACGCTATGACGGAATTGGGAGCATGCTACGTGTACTCCAATTCCTCGGACAAGGCTCTCTTGAAACCCATCGCAGGCGTGACAGATGGTGGTGTGATGGAGTGCATGGGGGGTCTCGTCTTCGAGAGCAAGGACCGTAGTGTCAGACTCGACTACAGGTTCGAGAGCATCCTTGAGGGTGTGTGGAACAACAAGATCCAGGAGATATACTCCAGTCTGTTCGGGTGAGATTGAGAATGAGGCTCTTCGGCGGGAAAGGGAACTATGCATATGCGTGCGCACGAGTGAAAGCGCGCAAGAGTTTCCTCCTATCGAAGGACACCTATTCGCGGATGATGGTGATGGACATACACGAGATTGGCCGGTTCCTCGGTGAGACCCAATACAGGGAGGAGATGTCCCTGTATGGTGGCAAGTACTCAGGAGCCAGCCTCGTCGAGGTCGCGGTGACAAGGAGCCTAGCTAGCACATACTCTGACGTGCTCGCGTTTACGACCGGGCATCTGCGCGAGATGGTCGGCAACTATCTGAGAAGGTGGGACACATTCAACGTGAAGACCATCCTGAGAGGCAAGGTGTCCAAAGCAAGTAACGATGAGATCATCGACACGCTCGTCCCCGCGGGGGCCTTCTCCGAGGAATATCTGAAGACGCTGGTGGCGATGCCTTCTCTTCAGGAGATCACCGACTCGCTCATGAAGCAACCCGCCCTCAGATTGACCCTCGAGATGCAGAGGGACGTCGTCGAATTGGGCAAGCTCGCCCCGATGGAAGATCACCTGGACAAGATGCTCTACTACGACCTTCTCGATGTGATCGAACCGACCAAGAACCCTGAGCGCCTGCTACGGGACTTCATCAGGAGGGAGGTGGACGTCACCAACCTCAAAGTCCTGTTGAAGCTCAAGGCCGAGCGGATACCCGAGGACCGCATCCAGAGATATCTGATTCCTGGAGGGTTCGAATACGGCCTGGACAAGCTCAAGACACTCGCGCAGGGTGGGGACGTATCGACCATAGTCGCAGAGCTGGAGAAGTCATCATTGTTCGAGGAGTCCAGGCCTGCCTTGGAACGATATAGGGCAGACGCGCACATGTCCACGCTCACGATAGCATTGGACAAATCGTTGATAGGTCAGAGTGAGAAGTTCGCCCACTTCTATCCTCTATCCGTGCTCCCGATCGTGAACTACATGATACGGAAGAAGGTGGAAGTGGACAATATCAGGATAATCGCGAGAGGAAAAGAGAGCGGCCTCTCCAGCAAAGTGATCGAAGAGCTCTTGGTGATGTGAATGGAGATCGCAGTGGTAGGGTCTGAGGAGTTCGTCGTCGGCTTCAGACTCGCTGGGATAAGGAAGGTGTACGGCGTGGAACCCGACAAGTTGCAGGAGACGATATTGCAGCTGTTGGAGGAGAAGAGCGTCGGCATACTAGCAGTCCACTCGAAGGACATCGAGAGGCTGCCCCAGCCGCTGCGCGACAGGATGATGGCAAGCGTGGATCCCGTGGTCATCCCCGTCGGTGAGGAAGAAGGCGACATGAGAGACAAGATCAGAAGGGCGATGGGAATCGACCTTTACAAGACGAAATGAGAGGAAGTGTTCCGTATGGCGGATGAGATGAGAGGGAAGATCAGCAGAGTCGCAGGTCCCGTGGTGACTGCCGAGGGCATCTCGCCCAGGATGTACGACGTCGTGCTAGTCGGCGAGATGAAACTCATGGGTGAGGTCATCAAGCTCGTGGGCGACAAGACCGTCATCCAGGTCTATGAGGACACGTCGGGCATCCGCCCTGGTGAGGAGGTCGTCGACACAGGCGCCCCTCTGCAGGTGGAGTTGGGACCCGGCCTGCTATCGAGCATCTACGACGGAGTCCAGAGACCGCTGCCCGTCCTGAGGGACAAGCAAGGCGATTTCGTATCGAGAGGAGTGACAGCTCCTGGTCTCGACCGCACGAAGAAATGGAAGTTCAAACCGACAGTCAAGAAAGGAGACGACCTTCATGGCGGCATGGTCGTGGGCGAGGTCCCCGAGGGGAACATCGTACACAAGATCATGCTCCCTCCGAATGCGAAGGGTAAGGTAGTCAGGATCTCCGAAGGGGATTTCACAATAGAGGAGATCATCGGCGAGCTCGACTCCGGCCACAAGATCATGATGTTGCAGAAGTGGGCTGTCAGGAAGTCGAGGCCATATGTCGAGAAGCTCCTTCCGGACATCCCTCTCGTCACAGGTCAGAGGGTCCTGGACATGCTCTTCCCATTGGCAAAGGGCGGAACGGCCGCCATCCCCGGCGGGTTCGGGACCGGGAAGACGGTCACATCACAGCAACTCTCCAAGTGGAGCGATGCGCAGATAGTGGTCTATGTCGGATGCGGCGAGCGCGGGAACGAGATGACCGAGGTGCTCACAACATTCCCGGAGCTGGAGGACCCGAAGAGTGGGAAACCTCTCATGGGCAGAACGATCCTCATCGCGAACACGTCGAACATGCCAGTCGCTGCGCGAGAAGCCTCCGTTTATACTGGTATCACAGTCGCCGAATATTACCGGGACATGGGATATGATGTCTCTCTGATGGCCGATTCGACATCCAGATGGGCCGAGGCCATGAGGGAGATCTCGTCCAGGCTCGAGGAGATGCCAGGCGAGGAAGGATACCCTGCCTATCTCGCATCTAGATTGTCAGAATTCTATGAGAGATGCGGTCGCGTGAACACACTCGCAGGACCGACCGGCTCCATATCGGTCATCGGCGCAGTATCGCCATCCGGCGGAGATTTCAGCGAGCCTGTCACTCAGAGCACCCTCAGGATCGTGAAGGTCTTCTGGGCGCTCGACTCCAAGCTCAGGGAACGGAGACATTTCCCTGCCATCAACTGGTTGACCTCTTACAGCCTGTACAGCCCGATCCTGGAGGAATGGTACCGCCAGAACGTCGCGGAAGACTGGAATCCGCTCAGGCTCTGGGCCATGGACAATCTCCAGAAGGAGTCCGAGCTGCAGGAGATCGTCCAGCTGGTCGGATCAGATGCGTTGCCGGACGAGCAGAGGCTGACTTTGGAGGTCGCAAGGATGATCCGGGAATTCTTCCTGCAGCAGAGTGCGTACCACGCGGTGGACACATACAGTCCGTTGAGACGTCAGTATGATTACATGAACGCGATCCGCAGGTATGCGGAACTCGCCAAGAAGGCTCTGGCTCTCGAGGTGCCCTTGGAGAAGGTCATCTCTCTCACGGTCAGGTCGGACCTCGGCAAATTGAAGTTCGAAGAGACGATCGACAAGGACCTTAAGTCGATCCTGGGTGAGATGGACAGACAGTTCTCAGAGCTGGGGGTGTGATGTAATGGTCAAGGAATACCACACGATAAGCCAGGTCGCAGGCCCGCTGGTCTTCGTCAAGAAAACCGAGCCAATATCCTACGGGGAATTGGTCTCGATCAGCCTGCCGGACGGGTCGACCAAGAGAGGCCAGGTCCTAGACACATCGAACGAAGTGGTCGTCGTGCAGGTCTTCGAAGGTACTGGCGGCATCAACCGTTCGTCGGGCGTCAAATTCCTGGGCGAGACCGTCAAGATGCCGGTCTCCAAGGACATGCTCGGAAGGATACTCTCCGGCTCGGGGGACCCGCTGGACAAAGGCCCACCTATCATCCCTGAGAAGCGGCTCGAGATCATCGGCGCGGCGATCAATCCATATGCCAGGGACAATCCTCAAGAGTTCATCCAGACCGGCATCTCATCGATCGACGGCATGAACACCCTGGTCCGAGGACAGAAACTGCCAATCTTCTCAGGGTCCGGTCTTCCACATAACGACATCGCTCTGCAGATCGCGCGACAGGCCAAGGTGCTAGGTGAGAAAGAGGAGTTCGCCGTCGTCTTCGCAGCCATGGGTATAACGAGCGAAGAGGCACAGTATTTCATGAAGGATTTCGAAAGGACGGGCGCGCTCAAGCGAGCGGTCGTGTTCCTCAACCTCGCGGACGATCCGGCGATCGAGAGGCTGCTCACGCCGAAGCTGGCACTGACGACCGCAGAGTACCTCGCATTCGATCTCGGGATGCACGTGTTGGTCATTCTGACCGATATCACGAACTATTGCGAGGCGCTCAGGCAGATCGGTGCGGCAAGGGAGGAGGTCCCTGCTCGGAGAGGCTATCCTGGGTACATGTACACCGACCTGGCGGGTATGTACGAGCGCGCTGGGAGGATCAAGGACAAGGCAGGGTCGATCACCCAGTTCCCCATACTGTCCATGCCGGGCGATGATATCACTCATCCGATACCCGATCTGACGGGATACATAACGGAAGGGCAGATCGTGGCTTCCAGGGAATTGCACAGGCAGGGCATTTATCCGCCGGTCGCGGTAGAGCGGTCGTTGTCACGTCTGATGGGCCAAGGTATCGGTCCCGGTCGTACGAGGGAGGATCACCGAGCCGTATCCGATCAGCTCTATGCCGCCTATGCCGAGGGCAGGGATCTGAGAGGGCTCGTTGCGATCGTTGGCAAGGAGGCGTTGTCCGATAGGGACAGGAATTTCCTGAACTTCGCAGAATCCTTCGAGGACAGGTTCATCCGTCAGGCGAAGGATGAGGACCGGACAATAGACCAAACGCTGGACCTCGGCTGGGAACTGCTCTCGGTGCTCCCGATAGATTCCCTGACGAAGATCGACAGGAAGTTCATCGAGAAGTATCACCCCGCGAACAAGAAGAAGTGAGTTCAGATGGCCGTCAGAGAGATACAGCCTACCAGGTCGGAACTGCTCGAGACCACGAGGAAGATCAGGCTGACCAAGAACGGGCACAAGATCCTCAAGCTGAAGAGGGACGGCCTTATCCTAGAGTTCTTCAACATACTCGATCAGGCGAAGAACCTGAGACAGGAGATCGCGGGACTTTACAAGACGGCGAAGGAGACGATCGCCATCGCGTCCGCGGTGGACGGCGTGATCGCGGTCCGGTCGGCTGCCTATGCCCTCACGGTGCACCCTGAGATCCAGCTCCGCAGCAGGAACCTGATGGGGGTCGTGGTCCCCGAGATAACATCATCCCGTATCGTGGCTCCGCTCGACGAGAGAGGTTACGGGATTATAGGGACGTCTCCCAGGATCGACGAGGCCGCGGATGCCTACGAGAAGCTGGTCGAGACGGTCGTGAAGGCGGCCGAACTGGAGACCACGATGAAGAAGCTCTTGGAGGAGATCGAGAGGACGAAGAGGCGAGTGAACGCCCTGGAGTTCAAGGTCTTGCCGGAGCTGGAGGAGATCGAACGTTTCATCAGATTCAGACTGGAGGAGTTGGAACGTGACAACATATTCCGTTTGAAGCGGATCAAGAACAAGACCGCTGCGAAGACCGAGGCATGAGGACTTGCGACTGTTCGATATATTCCATGATAGGGTGAAGCTCATCAAACTCTTCTACATCGCATTCTGGGTCAGCCTGGTGTTCCTAGGGATCGGTTATGCGATCATCATCACGGATCTGTTCGGCTAGAGCACCTTGAGATAGTTCTCGATCTCCCATCTGGTGACCTGGGTCCTGTAAGTGTCCCACTCCCTCTGCTTGATCACGATGAAGTGGTTGAACGCGTGTTCCCCCAAGGTATCCTTCATCAATTCGCTCTTCGCGAAATAGCTCAGGGCATGGCCCAGGTTCGCGGGCAGGGACTCTATCCCGTTCTTCTCGCGGTCCTTCTGCGACATCGCGAACAGGTCCTTCTCCACAGGGTCCGGTGGGTCCAATCTCTTCTTGATGCCATCGAGGCCAGATGCCAGCATCACGGCGAACTGCAGATACGGATTGCCGGCGGGATCAGGGTTCCTCACCTCTATCCTCGTGGCGGCTCCCCGGCCTGCAGGCACGCGGACCAGCGCGCTCCTGTTCCTGTTGGCCCATGATATATATGCCGGTGCCTCGAATCCCGGGACTATCCTCTTGTACGAATTGACCCACGAATTCAAAATCGCGCAGTTATCCTTCGCGTGGTTCAGTATTCCTGCTATGTAATGGGTCATCGTCTTCGAGAGCTCGTTCTTCGCTTTGGGATCGTAGAACGCGTTCTCGCCTTCGGCCGTGAATAATGACTGGTGCACATGCATCCCACTTCCGTTCACTCCGTACACTGGCTTGGGCATGAATGTGGCCCAGAGGTTGTGCTGCAGTGCGACCGTCTTGATCGCGTGCTTGAGCATCAGTATCCTGTCAGCTATCGAGAGCGCATCGTCGTATCTCAAGTCTATCTCGTGCTGCCCAGGTGACACCTCGTGTGTGGTCCTCTCCACATTGAACTTGAGCTGGTCCAGATAAAGAGCGGTCTCCTTTCTGACGCGTTCTGCCTGGTCCAAGGGCAACAGGTCGAAGTAGCCTCCGTGATCGGTGGGGGTGGTCGTAGGCTCACCATGTTCATCTAGCTTGAACAGGAAGAACTCGAACTCGGGGCCGGTGTTGAATACGAACCCGAGCTCCTTGGCCTTGTCCATCTGTCGTTGGAGTATGTATCTCGGGTCTCCTCTGAACCTCTTGCCATCTATCGTGAAGATGTCACATATCATCCTGGCAGTCTTCATCCTCCCCTCGGTCCATGGGAATATCAGGAATGTGTCATGGTCCGGATGCGCCCGCATATCGGACTCGTCGATCGTCGCGTAACCGACTATGGATGATCCATCGAATAATATCCCCTCATCGAGCGCCCGTTCCATCCTGGCGACCGGCACGGACATGCACTTGACGGTGCCCAAGATGTCCATGAACTGGAATTCTATGAACTCTACCTCCTCCTTCTCGACCACTTCGAGAAGCTCCTCTTTAGTAGGTTTCGCCATACCATCTCCTCCTGGACTTTCTCCTACTTGGTTCTGCCCTTACCTCTCTCAGATAGGCAGCCATTCTTCGTCGGTTCAGGGTGATCGATGCCCATCTTGTCTAGCCACTTTCCTCGCTCAGAGAGTGCATGCAATGCTGTGATCCCTCTCTCAGGGACAGACATGACCGGTATCCCCCTCGAATCAAGATATTGTTCCGATTCCTGATCGAAGATTCCGGCAAAACACGCAACCGTCGGCTTGCCGCTCAGCTTCGATGTGATGGCTATCCATTTGGCTATCTGGAACAAGTTCGTCGCGGCCTGTCTCGCAGCTATCACCATGATCGCCTTGACCTCCGGCGCCCTGCCCACCGCGGTGAGGACCTTGGCGTATCTGGAAGTATCTGCGTCCCCTATGATGTCGATCGGGTTCCCCCAGCTCCAGGTCGGTGGGCAAGCCTTTCCGATGTCCTGGAGCGTTTCATCGGACAGCTCCGCGAGCTTGAGATTCATATCGAAAGCGAAATCCGTCGCGATCACTCCCATGCCGCCGGCATTCGTCACGATCGCAACGCCTTCTCCTTTCATGGGCGGCTGGTTGGCAAGCGCCTGAGCCGCATCGAACAGCTCGAACATGGTCTTGGCCCTGTATACGCCGGTCTGTTTGAACGCCCCGTCATAGGCGGAATCAGAACCGGCCAGAGCACCAGTGTGCGATCTGGCAGCCTTCGCTCCTCTCTCAGTCCTCCCCGCCTTGAGGATCACGATCGGTTTCTTCTTGGAGGCTCTCTTGAGCGAGTCGAAGAGCGCGTGTCCATCCTTCGTAGACTCCATGTACGCTGCGATGCAGGTGGTCCTCTTATCTGATGCGAAGTGATCCACCAGATCCGAATCTCCCACGTCTGCCTTATTTCCAGAACTGACGAATGCTGAGAACCCGAGCATCTCCCTTACGGAGTATTCTATCGCCGCAGTGCAGAATGCGCCACTCTGCGAGAAGAATGCGATCGGCCCCTTCAAAGGCGAGGTCCTGGCGAAAGACGCGTTCATCTTATGGTGTGGTGAGATCACTCCGAGGGAATTGGGCCCCACTATCCTCATCCTGTGTTTTTTGGATATTTCTAAGATGAGGTTCTCTCTGTCTCGTCCCTCCTGGTCACCTTCCGAGAAGCCCGCGGATATCACCACCGCCCCTTTGACCTTCTTCCTCCCTGCCTGCTCAAGAACATCGGGCACTATCTTCGCAGGGACGACTACTATGGCGAGATCAACACTATCCGGACAATCGGTTATCTTCGGATAACATGGCATCCCCAGGATTTCGTCATAGTTCGGGTTCACGAAGTGTATCCTGCCATCGTATCCCTCTCCATAGAGGTTCTCTATTACGATGTTGCCTATCTTTCCCGGGGTCGGGGTGGCACCTATCACAGCGACCGATCTTGGCTTGAAGAAGACCTCCAACTCTCGCATGAGTCTCAATCCCGCTCACACGATATCAAATATACTCTCATAAAGGGTTCAGTACGAGAAATCTTCGATCCACGACTCCCCAGTACCCAGGTTTATCATGGGTACTCTGGCGGGGTCAGGGACCACGTTGTGCATCCTCTGGAACTCCGTCTGGGATTGCCAGGTGGATGCGTTGATCAGTTTGATCCCCCTGTACTCCGAGACGCCACACGAATGCACGTGACCGGTCACGAATATGTTCGGCACACGATCGATTATCATGTAGTCCTTCTGCTCGGGCGCGATCGCCGTACGCTCGCCATATACAGGAGCGAGATGCCTTCTCTTCAGCATCTCCTTCATCGCATCCAAGGGTGCGGAATAGGATAGGCTGGGCACACTGGCTATGAAATCGTCCATGCTTCGGCCATGATATGCCAGGATCGAACGTCCTTCTATCTCCAGGTAGCACGGGTTCCCGGCGAACATCACGCGGGAGTCGAATATGTTCTGGATCTCTTTCGACAGGGCTGGCTGAGGTTCGGCGAGGCGGACGGCGTCATGGTTGCCAGGCATCATCACGATCTTGATCCAGTCCGGGATCGGTTCGATCAATTTCGACAAAGCCTCATATTGCGCAAAGACATCTTCTATGAGGAGCTCGTCCTCCTGACCCGGGTATATCCCGATGCCGTCAACGAGGTCTCCTGGCATCACCATGTATCTTATCTTCTTCGCCGACGGATCCTTGTTCAACCACTCGAGGAACCTGTTCCATTTCTCCGGCAGGAATGTATCGCTGCCGACATGGATGTCCGAGACGAAAGCAATGACCGAATCCGAACCGTTCGGAATCATCGCACTGTTCATGGGAACATCTGGTCTGATGATCTCCTTTGCGATTATTATCTCGCCATCCTTGCTGAACGAGCCGATCACGCCGATCACTTCGTCCTTGAGGAAAGCCTCTCTGATCTTCCTGGAACCCTTCATGATGAGTATCTGGATCTTGTCCGCCTCGTCTTCGAGCTCCAGGAGTGTGTGCCCGTTCTTTGTCGTCCTTATTTCGTTGACCATGCCCACTATCTTGATGTCCCTCTGAACCTTCTTCGCTCTGGAGATCGAGATGATGCCCGCGAGTTCCCTTCTTCTATAGAGCATCTTACGTATGGTAGAATAACGGTCGTTGAATAGCTTCGCGAAGTCGATCACGTTGCCAACACAAGTGGAATCCCCGGTGATGTCCCTGACCACGATGACCTCATGTTTCTTCACGGTCGTCTCGGCCGCTGCCATCTTCTTCTTGGGTTCCGATACCTTCCTAGGTTCGGCGATCGTCTTCTCGGACACACAATGGGCATATTGCTCGACATCTTCCTTGGAGAGTATGAGTGGTCGGTTGTCAGGGTCCTTCAAGATGTGCTTCACGCAACCAATCGGATCAGGCAATGTGCAGAGCATGTCCACAGCCGCCGGGTCGACGAGTATCCCACCTCCAGTCAGCAGCTCCAAAATGCGCTTCTTCATCTCGGCAAACCTAGCGCGGACGTCTTTAAATATCTTTCACTGGGCAAAATGGTGTCGTTGAACTTCTCGGATGAAAGATTACAGGAAGAATCGCGATGACGACAGTAATCCGGAAAGCAGACTCTAGATTATGTGTCGTGAGGAATGAGGGACTCAACTCTCTTTCGCTTGTCTGTATTTCAGTATGCGGACAAGACCGTACGAAGCGACCGCGACGCTATTCACAACGACAAGTATAATCAGGGAGATTTCGGTCCTATCCGGCTCCGAGGATGGTATGAGCGCATGTACTTCTGCCCCGCAGCTATAGTAGACAGTTTCATCACTACCCAAGCAAACGAAGCTGTAACCATCTAGATCAGCGCGATGCCTCCAAGCAACGGCCCCATCAGAATCGATCCTCTTGATTGAGGAATCATCCTTGGCCAGCAGACCTCCTGAATGGAATCTATCCACCATAATGCCGAGGAAAGGTTTCACCCAGAGTATTGCCCCGCTAGGATCCAATGAATAAGAGTATCTGTCGTCGACATCATCGCAGAAGAGCTTGCCCTCGACATCTACTATGGCCAGTGAGAGTTGATAGCTCCCCGGTGAGAGATGATCAGGATTGTCGGAGTAGTGCAGGAGTGTTTTCCATTCTATAGAGCCATTCAATAGGCTCAGTGCATAGACACTGATTGCGGTGGTCTCATTGTCGATACCCTCCTTCCTCACCTCATACATTCTTGTCCCGTCTGAGCTCAGAGGGCGATATGGAGGGTAATTGTAGTAATCTCCCTCCTCTATGTAGGCTAGAATCCCGTCCTTGGTAATACCCACCAGGTAGCTGCTGTAGTCTTGAAATCCAATCATTTCGAATGTGCCATTCTCGGCCACTCTCTGGTTTGTCCAAATCGTGTCGGTGATTGGCACGTCCATGCTCCAGACCTCCGACCCTGTGCTCGAGATAGCTATTATTCGGTCGACAGTGACCACCCACTCATCGGAGATGTAGTTGTACTCATTATCGTGGTGATACGCAATCACTCGACCATCAGGGTAGATCCCCCACAGTTCCAAGGTGCCATTTGGCGTCACGAAACTCCATTTGAATTCACCGTTGGCATCAAGCGCCGTGATGTTGGACCACGCTGCCATAGAAGGACTGCTTGTATTCCAATCCTGGTAGTAGTATCCTCCATCAGGCCCTTCCACAATTTGCGGGCGCGCATTTGTATCTGCCCTCCACAGGAGCATACCATTCGCATCGATGGCCAAGAAGCCCGACCAATCATCCAGGATTAGATTGCCCCTGCTATCGAAATAGCATCCCCAGCTCAGCTCCCGCTCGTTCCCGTAAGAATCGAGATTGCGATACACCCATCTGTCTTCCATCCCCCCCCATTCAGAATCATAGGCAATGATAGCCGCACCGATGAAGGCAGATGATACTAGCAGAAGTACAAGAGCAATTGCCGCAACTCCAATAGCAGAAGCGCCAATCCTCACCGATTCCACCTTGCCTCACAGACAACAGATGGACTATATTACATCTCTGATGAATCGTCCTCAATCTGCGAAAGCTGACAAACGGATCTGAGCGCTAGACGATTGCCTATCGCAGGATAGGGTCTAGCAAAGGGTGTAACTCTGGCGATTCTCCATCTGATTGAAATCAGAAAAAGGGCATCTGGCTAGCTCAGGGTGTGCGGCCCGGCGGCCGCACGTTCAGCCTTCCTGAGAAAAGGTCATAAGGGGCAAAAGGAAAGGGGTTTGAGGGGACGGACGAGACGGGTCATGGGAACGCTTCAACTGGCGCGGTTTTACGTCGCGAGAACGCACAGTTAAATATCTTTTCGAGCATGGTCAGCACATCATGGATATAAGGGCAGTGGCCAGATGCTATCCCACTGAGGATCGGTCGAAGGTGGTTCAGGCCATTCTCTCCATCTTCCCCGACGCAGTAATCGACGGTGATGATGAGATCATAGCGAGAACCTCTTCATTTGAGCATTTCAGTGAAATGTTGCAGAAGCAGAGGATACGATCAGCGGCTAGGTCGGCACTGAGGAGGAGCATGATGCCCGGGTCCATACGGTTCAATCTCAATAAGCAGGTGGCCACCATCGGCAAGATATCTTTCTCTGAAGAGTGTCGACCGTTGGGGGACATCGTAGTCGAGGTCTCGTGCGAGGATCCGGAAGGGCTCATCGATTCGATCGCCCCGCTCCCCGTGAAGGAGGGGCCGAAGTGATCGGCGTCGCCTCCCCTGCCTTCTGCGCCAAGCCGTTCGATGAGACGTTAGCGACTATCTCCAAACACTTCTCACTCTGGGAAATACTCCCGGAAGGCGAACATCATCTGAACGAGATCGAGAAGGGGATATTATACGGCCGAGATTCATTGGATCTGAAGTTCCAGATCCATGCGCCGATGACTGATGTGAACATCGGTAGCGTATACGAGCCGATGAGACTGGCAGCATTGAAGGAGATTCGAAACGTCATATCTGTCTGCAGGGAACTGGATATCCGACTCGTGACCATCCATCCGGGTTTCGTGAACGGCATCGCTTTCCTGGACAGATCGAAGGTGTTCGAGGCAACAAAACGCTCGGTTCGCGAACTGGCTCCGTTCGCCAAGGATAATTCCGTTCACCTAGCTCTTGAGAACATGCCTGCGAACATCAACGCGACATGCACAGCCGCGGCAGATCTGGTCGAAGCGGTTCAGGGGACTGACGTCGGCCTGTGCTTTGACATGGGGCATGCGAACACCTCGAATCAGCTCGACGAGATGCTTAAGCACAAATCGGAATTCAGAAACGTCCATCTCCACAATAATGATGGCCAGTGGGACCAACACAACAGGATCGACCACGGCACTGCTGACCTGGACCGGGTTCTCAGAGCCTTGAAAGGTTCTTACGATGGCAATCTGATCATAGAAGCGACCGGCCTCGATGAGGGGATTGAGAGCAAGAGGATATTGGAGGACCGACTACTGTAGCGAGCCGCACCTGAGGCACTGGAACCGTCCATCGAGCCATCTCGCCTGCGTGCTGCCGCATACGGGGCATATGAACACCGCTCCGAACCCAGGTATTGCGTTTTGCGTCGTGACAGGTTCGCGTCGGTCGGGTTCTGGGCTTCTCGTGACTGATGGAGTCTCCCTTTGCAGTTGCGTAATCTGCCCACCGTACGAATGAGTGTAGTGTACTGGCTGTGGCGCGGGTCGATCCTCGAAGTACTTGCGTTTGGTGACGAATTCCGCCATGCGTGTCAGGTAGTATCCGAAGAATACGCTGCCCATCCCGATCCATAGGAGCACTGCCACTCCCAGGAACACGAGTATGCTCAGGGATGCCCCTGGGAAGACATCGGACGGGAGTGAGAGGTAGTCGAATCCGAAATGCAGCATGATCGAGGCGGCGAGTCCATGCCTCAGGAACATGTACCCGAATGCGAGTCCCGCCACCGCCGTAGGGAACACTTTCCATGCGCCCCATCCTTCGTAGTGCCCCATGCCAAACATGGCAGATGAGAATATCAGAAGGGCTGCTTCCGGGATCCCTATGCTTATCCCTCCGCCTAGAACATACTTGTGAGGTTTGTACGGTAGCGCTCTTCCGCTGAACGCGCGTCTTAGGAGATCGATGGCCATCAGAGGCAGGCCGATCATGAGCACCCGTACTATGAGTTCTTCCCAGACGGATGCATTGGCCAGCAGGAAGAGGAGTTCCCATAGGTCCCTGTCCTCAACGGGCGAGGTCACCTCGTTGCCGAACATCCCCATCACAAGTATCACGACCATGTTCAGGAAGATTACTGCGAACATCAGTCCGCAGAGATCGAATATCGCGCTATGCTTTCTGGATTCGGCCCTCATCCCAAGTTCCTTCCTGAAAGGCCTCGCGCTGGTCGCAAACAGCCAAAAGGCGCTCATCAAGATCGCCGCGACGATGAGGAGATAGTACACACCCAGCGCATCGCCGGATATCCTGCCTATCTCGACCAGGTTTGGTGTGATGATTATCATCGAGAACGTATGTTTGACGATCTCCGGGAGCACTATCGTTATCCCATATATCAGGGTGACAAGAGCGAGGATGAACTGGGCCAGCAATGTAATCATCGAATATGCCGACCCAGTTTTGAAGAGCCTACGCCACGAAGGCCCTGTCTTCACGGGAACGGTTCTGGCCATGGGGAACGGTGACTGGGTAGGATCGGAAGCCCTCAGAGACGCCCTTATCGCCCCACATCTCGGGCAGAAATTACCTGTCGGCGGTATCCAAGCACCGCATAATGTGCAGTACTCGCCGGGCGTATTCTGACATGCTGGCCGTGGCTCCTCTGACACGACCGAACCAACCTGCTCGTCACTATATTATGATTTGTATATCCGCCAACAGCCATGAAAGTCCGGGGCAATCCTCGTGGATATGAATTCGGGCCATCTCATTGTGCATAAACGTGTACGGTGTCCCATATCCTCCGCCAACGTTTATATGACCGGAACGGTGTTTTCACTGCCGCCACATCACGGAGGCAACCAAATGGATGATGAGAAGGGAGCAAAGGTCCGTTTTGAGACGTTGAGCGCTGAGAAGATTCCTTTTGGAAAGAACAATTTCTTGGAAGTCGCGCGAAAGAAGGCAATAACTGATGAGGGCGACAGTGAGTTCATCTCTGTGTCCAGGGGTTACTTCCTTCCGGATGGTAGCGAGAAATACAAGAAATCGATCACCATCCCGGACGAACCCGCGATCAAGACCTTCGTGACGGAGAAAATAAACACGCTCTGAAACCTCCGTCAATCAAACGAGTTCGCGTCAATCCGTAGTTGATCGACGAGGGGATGGACCCTCGTTCCTAGTGTTACCGAGAGTCCTAGTCCTTGGCTTTCTGAAGCGTCAGCTCGAGATATGTTCGCGGTTCCATCTTCGATAGTGCCAGTTCGGCTCGGAGCTGCTCTATGAGTCTCTCCGCTCTCTTTGGTTCCTCGGTGATGAGCTCAAGCTCTACATACTCTCCGAGACCATCGACATCGTCCACGGCGATCCTTATCTTATCGTAGATGTAATTCACGCGTCTCTTCTTGATGGTCATGAATTCCGCGAACCCGAGTCTCTCCACGATCCTCTGCATCGCGAGGGGGTTCTCCATCTTCATCGTGATCTCCTCCCTCGCCTTGGTGTGCTGCATATGCATCCTCGGGCCCTTGTATGTCAGTTCGGAGGAATCCCCCATCTTCCGCAATCTGAGGGCTTCGTCCGTCTTGCCGAAATCCCTGACTGGATGGCGATAATAGATGTCCTCCATCTCCTCCTCGGAGGTCTTGACCGCCCCGATCCTCTGAAGGGTCTTCTCGATCTTGTCGTTGCCCGGAGACAGGTACTTGCTCTCTACTTCCAACACGGCTCCAGATATCTTCTGATGGTAGATTAACTTCTCCCGGAGGAAACAAAGCGTATCACTGAGAACTGGAGAAGGGCCAACCAAAAGTTATAAGTCTCGACTCATTGATAGATGGGACCCCCGGTATAGGTGAATATCATGGAGCAACCAGACCGCGCCATAAAGATGCGCAAGGAGGAGCTCGTAGAGATCAAGCGGCTTTACGAAACAGTCATGACTTTTGCATCCCACGGAATGTTCTACAGGAGCGGAAGGATAATGGGCAATCGTATCGTCAAGACGACGGGCACTGACTTGGGCAGGATACGAGAAGTCCTGATCAAGGAAGGCTGGGCGATCGACCTCGTCTTTGAAGGCGATACCGTGTCCATATCCGGCTCTATCGAGGTGCACAGTTCTGACATGCCGACCTGTCATATGCTCAGGGGCATACTCGCAAAGGTGTTCGAGGAACGCACAGGCAAGGATGTGTATTGCCACGAGCGGAAGTGCGTATCCAAAGGAGACGATAAATGCGTCTTCATCATAGATACAGAGGTGCTGTAGATGTCTAGGAAGACCTCTGGAATACCAGGTCTGGATGGAATGCTCCAGGGAGGTTTCCCGTTCCCATCCGCAGTGCTCGTCGCTGGCGAGCCAGGTACTGGAAAGACCACCTTCGCGGTCCAGAGCCTGTTCCACGGTGCCCGCGAGGGCGAGAAGGGTCTTTACATAACTGCAATATCGGAACCGCAATGGCTCGTGCAGAAATTCCTTTCATCGTTCTCATTCTACGACCAGCAGCTGGTCGAGCGTGGGATTGTGAACTTCATCGATATCGGACCGACGCTCATGAAGAACCCGAGCGATATGCTGGGCACTATAAAGAAGCAGATCGAACAGCACCATCCCGCCAGGATAGTGATCGACCCCATCACTCCGATGACCGATATGCTGCAATGGCGTGGCGAGACGAGGGAGTTCATGCACGAACTGTTCGCTTACCTGAAAGCGTTCGAATCGCTCGCGATCATCACCGCGGAGCTGTCATACGATGACATCTCCCACAGCCAGGAATCTTACATGGTCGATGGAGTCGTGATGCTCTCCTACCCTGAGGAAGAGAAGGTCAGGCGGAAGTTCCTCGAAGTCTTGAAGATGAGGGGGACCAAGCACACGACTGGAAGACAGTTGATCGACATCACCGACGAGGGGTTGGCTGTCCAGGCAGGCTTGAGGTAAGTCATTTCATGAGTGGCGGATATAGCCCTGCTCTCATCAACGGCAACTCGTACCTGTTCACGAAGAAGGGCGTCGAACAGGCCTATGATGCCATGAAGAAGATGCTCGCTGAGGGCAGGCGTGGGCTTGTGATCACCCGCACCCATCCGAGTCGGGTGCAGCAGCTGTACGGCTTGGACTGCCCCATCATGTGGATCGCCAAGAACATCAAGACGACCACAACCACCAGTGGTGTGATCAACCTCGAACCGACTAGGTTGATGAAGATACACAGCACGATCTCGGATTTCATAAAGGCGAACCCCGGAGCGACAGTCCTCCTCGACGGTCTTGAGTACCTGATAACCGAGAACGGTTTCTCGACAGTCATGAAGGCGATACAACTCACGAACGAGGAGGTGGCGATGTCCGGAGCCCTCCTTCTTGTTCCAGTCGACCCGAGAACCCTGGAGACGCAACAGTTGGGATACCTCGAGCGCGAGTTCTCTCTGCCAGAGGATAACAACAGGGACCGATGAATCAGCCCAAGCGATTTTCTAGTCGGACGCTACTCCCATTCTCGATGTCTGAGGTAAAGGGCTTGGGCAAGATCCACGTCATCACTGGGCCTGGCAAGGGCAAGACCACCGCAGCTTTCGGGTCGGCCATACGTGCAGCCGGCCACGGCATCCGAGTCGGCATTGTGCAGTTCATGAAAGCCGACGGCAGCGGAGAGGTCATCTCTGCAAGACATCTTGACAACATCGAAGTAGTGCAGTTCGGGACTGGCAACTTCATCGATTTTGGCCACGCTCGCGAGCACGATACCGCGAAGGCTGGCGAGGGTTTGCGACAGGCCGAGAAATTCTTGACATCCGGTGATTATGGTCTCGTGATCCTGGATGAGATAAGCGTCGCGGTCGACTTCGGATTGTTGAGCGCGGATGAGGTGCTCGCGGTCATCCGGTCGAGGAAAAGTGGCGTTGAGGTCATCCTGACGGGTAGGAACGTGCCGAAGTCATTCGTGTCTGAAGCAGACTATGTCTCCTTCATCCAAAGCGTGAAGCATCCGTTCGATAAAGGCGGCGAGGCCCGACGTGGGATAGAATGGTAGCGGTCAGCCCTTCTTATCCTTGAGGAAGAGGAGGTAGCGTGCCTCCTCTGTCGTGAAGACCGTGTTCTTCTTAAGCCCTTCATAATCGCCATCCGCGAGCATCCTCAGGATCATGGGTTGACCTCGGCTCATCATGAATATCCTTCTGAACGCGTCCTTCTCTATCTTCTCGTTACCCAGGAGTCTCATGGCGCTCTTCTCATCGAGCCCTTTGATTCTGAGCACCCTGACGGTCTCGTCATCGACATGCTTCTTGTGGTAGAACCAGTTATATGCTGGCGTCTCCTCCCTCGCGGTCACTATGATCTTCGTCCTTCCGTCGGATTCGATCATGGTCGTGAGGAACTCGACGACCTCTTCGGTTACTGTGAAGAAATCATCGAAAATTATGACGCTCTCCTCCAGATCAAGGGCCCGCTCATTCTCCGCGGATTGTCCTGTCACCTTCTCGGCGAATCGACGCAGCTTAACAAGGATCTCTTCGAGGGAGGTCTGCGAGTCCAGAGGGACCCATAGCGCATTGGTCTCGTCATGGGTCTGTATCAACCTTCTTGCGATGGTGGATGTGCCGGAGCCGCGATTGCCCAAGATGACCATTGCACGCGAATCAGACCTGAGGAAGTCTTCCCCACTCCTAAGCTCATCATCTCTTCCATAGAACTCTACAGGCTCTGGGGAATCGTCCATCATCCTGATGGGCTCAGTCTGCTTCTTCCCTATGTCGACGACCCCATCTTTTATGCGTGATACAATGGCAAGAGCCTTCTTCTTGCCCACCAGCTCCTCGATCTGAGCGCCTGTCATGGATTCCGCACTCTCTCCGCGCTGGACTTTGAGATGGGAATTCGAGATATCTCTCCAAAGCTCCGAGGCGGTCTTGACACCTTCTGCGGTGACCGCATAGACACTCATCCTTCTCTCATGACCCGTGACTCGGGCCCTCGACTCATCGACAAAACCCTGCTTCATTAGCCCCTTGACCGCTCTCGGGGCATGGGTTCGTGATATGCCGATGGCCGCTGCTATCCCTGCCTGTGTACACTCCGACGGGAATTCCGTAGGTGGTACGTCGGTAGCGAACCTGAGCAGGTGTAGAAGCACCCTATCATTGACGCTGAGCTGGCCAGCTTCAGACATCAACCCGCGAAATACCCTTGAGCTTATATAACCGTGCGGTCGCGATCGGTACCTGACACATGGTGGCCGACCTCTCGTAAGGTAGTTGGTAATGACCGCAACACGTTTATATACGCACTTATACGTTTGAAACCTAAGCTGGCAGGGCACTCCATCTCCCCGGAGGATGCATCGATGAGTCTGAAACTATTCAAGAGAAAAGCATGGTCTGATGATAGCGCTGTTTCCGAAATTATCGGCAATATACTCATACTAATGATAACTGTGATGCTGTTCAGCGGGATCATGGTATTCGTCAATCAGATGCCCGTCCCTGAATTGGCCACGAAGACCGATTTCGTCGGCAGCGTTTCGTTCGATGCTTCGGGTACGGAGGCGACCCTGACCATCACTCACTCCGGAGGTGCAGTACTTCCTGCCAATTACACGACCGTTTTCATCCTCATCGACGACGTGAGCTACACATACAAACTCTCTGAGGATGCAGAATTCACCCATGATTATTGGGCCACTGGTCTTGATTGGACCAAGACCTTCAATAGCACTTCATATTCAAGCGTAATAACCGTTACAGTCATCGACGATGTCAAGCACTCTGCCGTCTGGGTCAGCCAGCTCAGTGGCGGAATGGGTGGCGGACCACCTACCATCCTCCAGAGATATGTCGATTCCAATGTGAACACCCCGACTGCGGATTACATCAAAGCCGGAGATGATTTCTCACTGTTCGTCAAGGTCATCGATCTTGATGGCGATCTGGACACTACCACGAGTGGTGTCTGGGTCGATTCGAGAAGTATAGGTGGCGTCGAAAATGATACGTACGAGGTGGCAAGCGGAGGATGGTTCCGCTGGGATTACACGGATGTGACCGATGATGTGGTCAGTGTCGATGGAAAGGTTCTCATCATCCATGCTAAGGACACCGCAGGTCACGAATCCATATCCAATTTCAAGATATCTGTAATCGTGCTTCCTGTTGAACCCGGTGATGTGACCCTTATCGAAACTCCAACCGACGAAGGGGGCTTGCCGTCATATCTGACCTTCTCATCACCCATACTCGGCTCAGGCTACGGCGTCTATGGCGAGAACTTGACGAACAACACGCCTACGGAGAGGGCTGATGTGAACGATGCGAGGACAACCTTCGACAAGGATGAGAGAGTGTTCGTCCGGGTCGCGAGCACCCAGATGACCAACATCATGGGCCGGAACGATTTGACCCTTAAGGACACAAGGACGGGCCTCACTTACATCCCGACCTTCTTCAACCAGAGCGCTGTCAATGTCGATAACCCGTTCTATGTCTATGGATCGGCCGGATCAGCCCAGATATATCAAGCCAAGTTCAACACGTCCGGTCTGCCACCGAGTGCATACAGTATGAACATTTACCTGAGAAGTGCAGGTACTGACGAGGTCGTGTTCCAGACGGATATTACGCTCATAATCCAGCAGGAAGGCTCACCTATCACCTTCATCCCGCAAATCTATCTGTTCTCGGATGCAACGATGACCATTCCTTTCGGGACAAAGACGACTCCATACGATGTCAACGGTGGGACGCATACCATTTACGCAAGCATGAATGTGCAGGATGCCCAGAGCACCCCGCCATACCCTGTTGTCGGTGAGATACGGATCGAGGATTTGACCGGTGGGGCGGAGATATACGGAACCCCACCTGCTGGTGCGATGATCAGCAACTTCGTGCAGGATGCGACCAATGCATCACACCAGAGATACAGTTTCACGATAGATCTGAGAATCAACAATGCAGACCAATGGCTCTCTGGCAGCAACACTTATACCCTACGCATATCCAGTTTCAGTGACAATAATGAGGGGATATACAGCCTCGCGAAGCAGGTCTATATAAAGGCCAGCGTCAGCAAGATGGACTTCTTCACTGCGACGAACGGCATCTATTCGACCAGAGGTGGCAGTACCAACTTCGTGAACCCTGAATACATCTACTATATCGAGAACAACAACTTCTTCACGACCAGGGTATTGCACGACCAATCCAATTCCCCCAGTGCAGCAGCTATGTACTACATGACCGCGATGGCCGTTGGCGACCTCGATGGTGACGCCGATGACGACCTCATAGCGGCCCAGTTCAAGCCGTCAGGGTCAGGTTATGTCGCAGAGGGGCATCTGCTATACTTCGAGAACTCCATGAACTCCTATGGTAATTGGCAAGCTCCATCGTTCATCACCAGAGCAAGTGCGGACGATACGACCGTGAAGATCGAATGGATTGCCGCAGGAGACACCAATGGCGATGGCGATATCGATATCATGTATGCAACGGAGGCGCACAAGTTGTTCATCTACAACAACACATATGGTGCAGCAGCGGTGCGATTCCTCAGTTCCGCATATGGTTCGGGCAACGATGGCATCAGGAAGATCGATCTGAAGGACATGAACGGTGACGATGCTGCCGATCTCATCGTTCTTGCGAACGGAATCGTGTACGTCTATGACATCAAGAATTGGAGGACCACCCCGATCGCCACGATCCAGGCGACCAGCGGCACTTCGAATATCGAAGACTTCGATATCGCGGACGTCAATGGCGATGGGATGCTTGATGTCCTCACTGCGGATCCGAACAGTGCCTCTGGTAATAGCATCGAAGGCGTGTGGGTCAATTACTACAGAGAATCCACATCCCCAACGGTGAAGTTGCTGGACCAGACGTTCACTCCCGTTGTGACATATGGGGCTATCTCCCCGAGCACTCTCCCGACTTCGGTGACCTATACCCAAGTCAATGACACTCAGGCCACGGCTGTTCAAGAGAGCGCAGTTTCTGGTATTGCATCCGCGACATTCAAGGTCCAAGCTCTCACGGCTGACAAAGACCAGATATTGCATGTGACCGCTAGAACGGTCGGGAACGACGAATCATTCTATATCTGGTATTCGATCGATTCGACGAACGGCATCGATGGCAAGTTCACCCCAGTGATCGTGGTGACAAATGGCACCACTAATTGGAGGGAATACACATTCAGACTACCATCCAATGTCGCAGGTCACACCATGTTCATACGCGTGACGGACTCGCTCAACTCATACGGTTCTCTCCAAGATTCCCTCGAACTGAACTATGTCTCAGTCCATTCGAGCGTGTTCGGATCGTATATGACGACCAGGACGAATATCGTGACTGTCACGCCTGTATACGCATGCGTTAGAGCGATGAATATCGATGGCATCGGTTCACTCGAGATAGTTGCAGCGAAGAACGGCAATTGGTCGACATTCTATGCATCGGGCACAGGGCAATATGTCAGCGGCTGGAGCGTCACGAACTCGTACCTCTATATCTACGGTCCCGGTATGACATTGGTATCGCCGACATTATTCACCGTCGCTGATGTGAATGGTGACAGCTACTCCGATGTCGTGGCGTCCTTCACTCCGAGCAGTATCGGCAGTGCCTCTCAGATCTCCGTGATCGGCGTGTACATCAATATCGACAACTACTGGTATGTCCAGATCAAAGACCATTACGCTGGCTACCTCTCAGGAACCGAGACAGGATCGATTCTCTACTTGCTGGTATCCGATGTCATGCACGAAAGTTCCTAGTTGACTGAACGCTCAAAACCATTTCTTACCCTTGTTTTCGCACTGGTCAGCTAGAGCGCTTCCTGTATCAACTCGCTGACTTCTTGCGCCCTCTCAAGCTCCAATACTGCTAGAAGCTCCTTCGAGTTCTTCGAAGCATCCAGTATGCCATTGGCCATGGCTTCGACCCGCTTGCTCTCTATGAGTCTGAACCCTTGCATGCCGTTTATCACACGGTCCCAGAGCATCACGAACTCCTCAGGTGTTTCCGCATTGAAACTTCTGTGCCTGAGAGCCCAGGTCCTCGTGGAATGTCTGAAGAGGGCGGAGCCCGTGACGGCCGCACAATAGAGGTCCGTGTAGCTGACCTCATCCAGATCCACCGGTACGAGGGGTATTCCGAAATGGTCCGATAGCTCCACGGCTGCCACATAACATGGTGGCGGCGCAGCGACCTCTCCATATCTGCCCAATCTGGAAACATATATCTCCTCATATCTCGAGAGTTCAGGCTCGTAGTCATCGGGCAGGTTCCTCAAACCTTCTATCTCTTCCTTCGAGAGTGAGATCGCTACCTTGTTCGGCTGCACCTTCTCGAAAGCATCCTTGACCTTGTCCGTCTCGGATTTCAGACCTTTTATCACAGGGAGGATGTGGATCATGTGGCCATTCGCATTTATGGTGGTCATCGCTTTCATTGCATCGGCCTCTTCTCTCTCTTGAGTATGAGTTCCATCAGATCATCGGAATGGTCCACCCTTCTGAGCTCGTCCTTGGTCACGAGCGGTGTGCCATCGATCTCTTCGATGCTCGTACGTTTGTGTATGATTATGACGCTTTTCCTCTCCGTGACCCTCGAGAGGTTCCCGACGACCTTCGCCTTCTTCTCGGTCATCCTTGGATCCTCTCCTATGCCTGTGAGCAGAAGCAGCTCCTCTTCGCTCGCGAGAGCGTCGAATGGCGCCTTCCTGGTAGGGATGACGGAATAGCCTATCTCCCTCAACATCTCGAATATGTCCTTGTTGTGCCCTTCGAAATCCTCGAGTACTTTTAGGTTCTCGGCGACCTCCGCAATATACGTGAACGGATCGAGTGGGACCAGCAATGGCGCGTCAAGGAACTCCTCGATCCTTGATGCTATATCCATCATCGCACCCATTCCTGATTCGTACATCTGGATGGCCTTTCTAGACACGCCCGCTGCTTCAGCGAGGGTTCCCAATGACATGGCTCTCTCCTGCCTGATCTGCTTGAGCATCTCGCCATCGAGTCGGACATACAGTCCACCCGGGGCGGCGTAGACCAGTGGAGGAACGCCTTCGAGCATGAATTCCGCGAAGGTGCCCTCGGACACGATGGGCACTCCGAACCTGGTGTAGAGGATGCCATCCTCCAGCTCCGCAGAGCTGGAGTGCAACCCTATCACCGCAGGGCTCGCATTGAGCAGTCTGCCAAGAGTCTTGAGTTCCTCGGCGTCCTCTGATGATAATGAATCTATGTTGCACAGGGCCTTGACTATCAGCAGTTGTCTGTCTCTGCGCGCGACGAGGTCGAAGCTTATGCTCCTTAGATTGTGCGGGTTCGATACGTAGAATCCGCACTTCGCGAGCGTCTCCCTGGTCCGCCTGATCAACTGATCCCTGTCACTGGCGACGGATCTCCCGTGCCTGACAGGTTTGGCTCTTTGTTCCTGTAAGTCCATCCCAAGCCTCTGTTTCATCTGTACATCGCATTCGGCGACAGTTTCTCGTATCTCCGGATCTCGTTCTCGGTCATCGGTATGACGTTCTCCATGGCCGCTTCGAAGTACTTCATGCCGACCTTGCGCCCCTTCATCTTCTCCTCGTCGAGGCCGCTTCCTTCAAGGACGTAATCCCTTATCGCCAGCATCACAGCTTCGTTGCACACGGCCGATATCTCAGCACCCGTGTAGTTCTCCATCTTTGAGGCCAGTTTGTCAAGGTCCACATCGTCGTCCAAAGGTTTACCCTTTGTGTGTATCCTCATTATCTCCTTCCTGGCAGCAAGATCAGGTGGCCCTATGTAGACCATCCTGTCGAACCTGCCCGGTCTCAGGAGCGCTGGATCGATTATATCAGGTCGATTCGTCGCCGCGATCACCACCACGTTGTGGAGTGATTCAAGCCCGTCCATCTCCGTCAGCAACTGGCTTATGACCCTCTCGGTCACGCCGGAGTCGCTCGAAGTGCCTCTCACCGGCGCTATCGCGTCTATCTCATCCAGGAATATCACGCACGGTGCAGCCTGTCTGGCCTTCCTGAAGGTCTCGCGGACGGCTTTCTCGCTCTCGCCGACCCACTTGGATAGGAATTCCGGCCCCTTCACGCTTATGAAATTCGCCTCGCTCTCGCTCGCGACGGCCTTTGCAAGAAGCGTTTTGCCAGTGCCAGGTGGGCCGTAGAGCAACAACCCTTTCGGTGGCGTCGCATTCATGTGTCTGTATAAAGCGGAATATTTCATGGGCCATTCGACGGACTCCATCAATTCCTGCTTCGGTTTCTCGAGACCGCCGATCTCCTCCCATTTGACATTGGGCGATTCGACCAGGACCTCTCTGAGTGTGGAAGGCTGCATCTCGCGGTAAGCATCCATGAAATCCTCCATTCGGGTGCTCAGACCGTTCAGCACTTCGGTCGGTATAGACTCCGCCTCCAGGTCTATGGTCGGAAGGACCTTCCTCAGCGATCGCATCGCCGCTTCCCTGGTTAAAGCTGCGAGATCTGCACCGACATAGCCATGGGTCATGGACGCTAGCTTGTCCAGGTCGACGTCATCATCGAGAGGCATTCCACGGGTGTGTATCTGCAGTATCTGCAGCCTACCTTCCTTGTTCGGTATGCCCATCTCTATCTCGCGATCGAACCTTCCTGGTCTCCTCAGAGCGGGGTCGAGCGCGTTCGGCCTGTTCGTGGCCCCTATTACCACGACCTTCCCTCTGCCTTCGAGCCCATCCATGAGTGCCAGGAGTTGTGCGACCACCCTGCGCTCCGTCTCTGCAGTCACCTCGTCCCTCTTGGGCGCGATGCTGTCGATCTCATCTATGAATATGATGCTCGGCGCGTTCTCCGCTGCCTCTTTGAAGATGTCCCTGAGCCGCTCCTCGCTCTCTCCGTGGAACTTGCTCATTATCTCAGGTCCACCAATGGACGTGAAATTCGCGCTCGTTTCCGATGCGACTGCCTTCGCGAGCAGTGTCTTCCCCGTCCCTGGCGGACCGTGCAGGAGCACTCCTTTCGGCGCATCGACCCCGAGTTTCTCGAACAGTTCCGGATGCCTGAGCGGTAGCTCTATCATCTCTCTGACCCTGCTCACTTCGTCCGAGAGACCTCCGATGTCTTCGTAGGCGACCTTGGGTCCTTTCGCGGCCGCCTCCTTCGCGGGCTTCTCGCTGAGCTTGACCTCGGTGAAATTCTGGATCACGACCGCCTCTCCCGAAGGCTGATAGCTCTGGACCACGAGGTCGAACCTCCTTCCCATGACGTTGACTTCCACGAGGTCGCCTTTGACCATCGGCCTGCCCTCGAGAGTCTGGACCAGATATTCTTCTCCTCCCAGGAGCTTGAGCGGTTGGGTAGGCGCAAAAGTGGCTTTCGTCGCTGGCTTGGGCACGATCTTCCTTATGCCGACCTTCTCGTCCAGACCGGCTCCCGCGTTCTTCCTGGTGGTCCCATCTATCCTGATGGTGCCTCTGTTCTCATCCTCTGGGTATCCTTGGTACACGGTCACCGCGGTATTCCTGGTCCCTTCTATCATGACCGTGTCTCCCTGATCGAGTTTTAGAATTCGCATCAGTGCAGGATCCACCCTGGCTATGCCCTTTCCGTCATCGCCCGTCTTGGCCTGCACCACCCTGAGTATCTTTTCCTTCTTTGTCATTTCAAGCACCGATCATTTCCTGTTGATGTCATTGAGAAATGTGAGATGAAAGCGATTTCATGTCCCTCTCAAATCACTTTATCGCGACTTTCCTGGCCTTCTTCTCTGGAGGGGCGGCCTTCGGTAGTCGCACGAAGAGCACTCCGTCCTTCAGCTCCGCCTCGACCTTGTCCATCCGTACATTCTCTGGCAGAGGCACGGATCGGTAGAACTTCGAGAACCTGCGCTCCCTTCGGATGTAGCCAGATCCCTTGTCCTCTTTCTTCTCATCGACCTGTGTCTCCCCAGATATCTCAAGGCCTCTCTCGGTGACCTCGATCCTGAGGTCGTCTTTCTTGATGCCGGGGATCTCAGCCGTGACCAAGAAGTCCTTGCCGTTGTCCACTAGATCGATCAAAGGCTGCCTGATCATATCTGTCGTCATCGTCTGCGGCATGACGAACATCGTCTCCCATTCCGATCTGAAATCATCGAATATGCGGTCCATGTCGGTAAGCAACGACCACGGACTCACCATGCTGGGACCCCAGTAGTCAGAGGTCACCAGTCCTTCGCGCCTGTCCTTCCTTCTTATCATCTCATCCACCTATGAATTTCGATGAGGTTCTGGACCTCAAGGTAAATTATGTTTGCACTTCTATATGAAACTTATGGCTTGTTTGCGAGGGCCCCGCGCATTGCTCTCCTGCCGAGCAAGACTCCTCATGCCCTCTTCTGGAACACTAATAATACCTGGTTATGATATCCTCGCTGAATGCCTGGAGTGCTCAAAGGCCGCGAAATCATCGTGGATGACCAATCCGAATCGAGTCAGGTCTACAACAAGGGGTACTACGGCGTCCCTCAATCTGGCGGAAGCCTCAGGATGGACATCATGGAAGCCACCTACCTGGTCGAATGTGGGCGGCTGGAGGTCTTGTCCGATGGAAAGCTATTGAGCGCCGGCGAACTCCTGAGACTCGCCCACAAGACCTCGGAAGGTTTCGAAGTCAGATATCTCGTCTACAGGGAGCTGAGGCAGAGGGGCTATATCGTGAAGCTCAGCAGCCCCCCACTGGATTTCAGGGTGTTCCCCAGAGGCGGATCGCCCAACAAGACCCCCAGCAAGTGGTGGGTCGCAGCCATATCCGAACGGTCCACGTTCGACCTGGGCGACCTGTTGACCAATCTGGACCACACATCCGATGTCAGGAAGAAGCTGCTCCTCGCAGTCGTGGATGAGGAGAGCGATGTGACATATTACGATGTCAGGCGTATCTCACCAAAGGGCCGGTTGGGCGCTGTCGATCTCAGTGTCCCATCCGAAGGTTTGCTCATGGCAGACAGGGTCCTCGTGGATGATCCAGACTCTTTGAAGGCTCTGCACGGAGGGCACTACTTCGGCAAGATGATAGGTGCCACACTGCAGTTATCACTGATCGAGGCGGTCTTCCTGACGGAGCTTGGCGTCCTGAAGCTCAGGGACGCGAAGACGAACCGCCCGCTCAGCCTCGCGACTCTCAAGAAACGTGCGCGTGCCGTGCAACCAGATTTCGATTTGCGCCTCAACGCCTTCAAGGACCTGAAAGGAAAGGGGCTGATAGTCAAGACCGGGTTCAAGTACGGTTCCCATTTCCGCGCATACGAGGGTGACCCTGACAAACAGCACGCACGGTTCCTTGTACATGCCGTGCCAGAGAATTATACCTCCATGTGGCCGGAGGTCAGCAGGGCCGTGCGATTAGCTCATGGTGTCAAGAAGGAGATACTCCTGGGACGCGTGAAGAAGGATGCGGTCGAATATGTCTGCCTGAACAGATTCAGACCGTGATCATATCCTGGAGCTTCCGCCTGATTTGTAGAGTTCATCTCTCCAGGGTACCTGTCTGTAGCGTTTGCAGTACTCGTCGATCCTGTTCCTGTGCTCCATCGGCGGCACTATGCCCTTGCACTCGATGCCGAAACGATCGCAGTCGTAGCAGGATACCATGGCATTGCTACTAGCCCGTGCGGACTAATAATCGTTGGCACGGCAATCCTAACGTATCACAGGAGTTTGCCCGTGAGGTCCACGAGTCTGTTGGCGTATCCCCACTCGTTGTCATACCATGACAGAATCTTCGCGGCATGACCCTTACCACCTATGACCATCGTGGAGAGGGAGTCTATCACGCTCGAGTGAGGGTTGCCAACGACATCCATCGAGACGATCGGTTCTTCGCAGAACTCCATCACGCCCTTCATCGGTCCATCCGCCGCCTGCTTCAATGCTGCGTTGATCTCCTCCGCCGTGGCCTCCGCCTTCGTCGTGAAGCTCAGGTCGGTCACCGAGCCCACTGGTGTCGGCACCCTGAGCGCCAGACCGTTCATCTTGCCCATCAGCGCGGGAATCACCAATCCGATCGCCTTCGCGGCTCCGGTCGATGTCGGTATTATCGAGAGTGCGGCCGCCCTGCCCCTCCTCAGATCCTTGTGCGGAAGGTCGATGAGCTTCTGGTCCCCGGTGTAAGCATGGATTGTCGTCATCATGCCCTGCTCGATGCCGAATGTGTCGTTGATTATCTTCGCCGGAGGCGCCAGGCTTCCCGTTGTGCAGGACGCCATGCTCACGACGTTGTGGATCGTCCTGTCATAAATGTCCATGTTGACGCCGATGACCAAGGTCGCATCTGCATCCTTGGACGGGGCGGATATGATGACCTTCCTCGCGCCGCCGACCATGTGCTTGGACGCCTTCTCCTTGTCAGTGAACAATCCAGTGGATTCTATGACGACATCGACACCGAACTTCCTCCACGGGATCTCAGAAGGCTCTCTGATCTGTGTGATCTCGAACCTGCTGTTGCCCACGGTGACCCCTGATGCGTCCTTCTTGACCTCTTTGCCGATCTTGCCGTAGACCGAGTCCCACTTGAGCATGTATGCCAGTGAATCAAGGGGTGCGATGTCGTTGACCGCAACGATCTCGAAGTCCTTGCCGTACCCTTCCTTCTCGATCGCAGCCCTGTAAACGTTCCGTCCGATCCTACCGAATCCGTTTATCCCTATCTTGATCAAAGTGTTCTCCCCGTCACGCCTAAGGTCAGGGCTGCATAAAAAGTTGTCCGTTTCACTATCTTGGTCTATGCATGAAAACGAAGACGAATCGGGTTTGGGGAAGGAGTTTTCCAGTCAGAATATCAGAGCTGGACTTCGATACCGAGCTTCTCAGTGAGCTCCTTGTACCTGTTCCTGATGGTGACCTCAGTGACGCCGGCTACGTCCGCCACCTCTCTCTGCGTCCTGCGCTCGTTGCACAGGATCGACGAGATGTAGATCGCGGCCGCGGCCACGCCCGTTGGTCCCCTTCCGGAGGTGAGTTCCTTCTTCGCGGCGTCCTTGAGTATCTCCGCCGCCTTGGCCTGGACCTCTCCGGAGAGTTTCAGCTCCGAGCAGAATCTGGACACGTAGTCCTGAGGCTTCGTAGGCATGAGCTTCAGCTTGAGCTCCCTCGTCATGAACCTGTATGTCCTGCCGATCTCCTTGCGACCGACCCTGGACGAGTTCGCGACTTCATCTAGGGTTCTGGGCACATTGCATTGCCTGCAAGCTGCGTACAACGATGCCGCGACGACTCCCTCGATGCTCCTGCCACGTATGAGGTTCTTGTTGACCGCCTTCCTGTAAGTCATCGCGGCGGTCTCCCTCACATTCCTCGGCAGCCCCATCGAAGAGGCCATGCGATCGAGTTCGCTCAGTGCGAACGCGAGGTTCCTCTCGGTGGCGTTCGATACACGTATCCTGCGCTGCCACTTCCTCAATCTGTACAACTGGGCCCTGTTCCTAGTCGGGATGCTCTTCCCGTAAGAATCCTTGTTCTTCCAAGATATCTCTGTGGAGAGACCCTTATCGTGGATGGTGTAGGTCATCGGCGCACCGGTCCTCGCCCTCTTCTCCCCCTGTTCCACATCGAAGGCCCTCCATTCGGGCCCTTGGTCTATCAGCTGGTCGTCCAGGACTATCCCGCAGTCCTCGCAGACGAGTTCTCCTCGCTCGTAGTCTCTCACCAGATGAGCGCTGTTGCATTCAGGGCATCTCTCGACCTGCTCAGTTTCTTCTCTTACCTTTGCCATGGTCCCACTCCTGTTGAACGTAGACTTCCTTGCCGAGCACAGCAAGGGTCCTGAGTTCTCTTCGCGGTTCTATTGCCACATAAGGCGACCGGGTCGGACCAAAAACTTTCACCACTCTTCCGACCTCCCCCTTCAAGTTATCCCTCACGATGGTTCTTACATTCGGCGCGAACCGAGCTTTCACAATGAGCCTCCCGTCGTGGGAAATATCCTGAACCACTCCGAGAAGTTGCACCGTCTCACCGAATCGTATATATAATTTGTGCCGAGCGCCCTATGTGTATAGTTATATATAATGTTTTTCTCAAGGTATTTAAGGTTTGAGCATATATCTGGGTCATACTGGAACCGGTCCCGTGCATGATCGATCGGCCTTGAGAAGGTTTACCATGACGAATATTCCCAAGAGTCATCCTCGATACGATTCCCTGGTGCTCAGGGAGCGGCTCGTCGCAGGCTATAACGATGGTATAGTGGCTACACAAGGACTGATAGCACATGGGCGGGGAGAGATGTTCTACTACCTCCTCGGTGAGAGGACGACCAAGGAGGCTCGAACAGCAGAACGGGCCGCTGCTGCGCTCATGCTTCTGGCGAAGAACCCTGTCATATCCGTCAACGGGAATGTCGCTGCGCTGTGCCCTGGCGAGGTCGTTCGTCTGGCGGAGGTGACCGGTGCGAAGATCGAGGTCGGCCTCTTCCATAGGTCGGATCAGCGCGTTGCGAAGATACAGGCGGTTCTGGAAGATCATGGTGCGAAGGATGTGCTCGGCTTATTGCCCGATGCACGCATAGATGGCGTCGACAGCATGCGAGGGCTCTGCTGCGGTGACGGCATCCACTCTGCTGACGTCGTGCTCATACCGCTCGAGGATGGGGACCGTGCCGAGGCACTGTCGAGGATGGGGAAGAAGACGATCGTCGTCGACCTGAATCCGCTGTCGCGGACTTCGCGGTCAGGAACTGTCGCAATCGTCGACGAAGTCACCAAAGCGCTACCAGAGATATCTCTGTTCGCAGAGGAACTGGAAGATGATGCATCCGAGCAGGATCGCTTGCTGACGAATTATGATCGCGATGCCAATCTTCAAGCCGTGATGAATGTCATGCAAGGCAACCTCGGCAAACTGGGCTGATCCATTCTAGCCTTCGCCACCTGCGCGCAAGTGACGATGTAGATGACCGGTCGGATATTCTGCACACGATGCTTCTCTATTCATAGCGACTGAGATGTCGTGATTCGAAAACTGTTATCTACCATACAACCGATGCGATTCACGATATCATGGCCAAGAACGAGCTGGTCGAAAAGGGCGTACGCAGGATAGAATGGGCACGGGCGCATATGCCAGTGCTCGCGAAGATACGCGATAGGATGGTCAAGGAGCAGATCTTCGAGGGGCTCAAGGTCGCCATGGCCCTTCACACGGAGGCCAAGACTGCCGTGCTCGCATTGACGATACAAGAGGCGGGAGCGGAGGTCCGCCTGTCCAGCTGCAACCCTCTTTCGACCGACGATTCGGTCGCCGTCGCACTGAACGAGAAGTACGGGCTCGAGACCTATGCCAAGAAGGGGCAGAACAACAAGGACTACTACGCCTCTCTCAACAAGGTGTTGGACATGAAGCCGGATTACGTCATCGACGATGGGGCCGATCTCATATTCCTGCTCCATACCAAGCGCAAGGAACTTCTTTCGAAGGTCAAGGGCGCGAACGAGGAGACCACCACCGGAGTGCTCCGCCTGAGGGCAATGGCACAACAGGGCGCGCTCAAGTTCCCAGTGATGTCCGTCAACGACGCATATATGAAATACCTGTTCGACAACCGTTATGGCACTGGCCAGTCCACTATGGATGGCTTCATGGCCGCGACCAACCTGGTGATTGCTGGCAAGAACTTCGTGATCGCGGGCTACGGATGGTGCGGCCGCGGCATAGCCATGCGCGCGAAGGGCATGGGTGCAGATGTCACCATCTGCGAGGTGGACCCGATCCGGGCCATAGAGGCGAAATTGGACGGGTTCGCGGTAATGCCCATGAAGGACGCGGTGAAGAATGCCGATATACTGGTCTCGGCCACGGGCTGCAAGGACGTCGTGACGACTCAGGATATGAAGGCCATGAAGAATGGTTGCGTCCTTGCGAATTCTGGACATTTCGACAACGAGATCTCTAAGACCGATCTGATGAAACTGGCCAAATCGAAGAAGAAGGTCAGAGATTCGGTTGACGAGTATGTGTTGAAGAACGGCAAGCGACTCTACCTCCTTGCGGATGGCCGCCTGGTCAATCTCGCGGCTGGGCAGGGTCATCCCGCGGAGATCATGGATATGAGTTTCGCCATCCAAGCGCTGTGCCTGGAGTATCTGGACTTCAGCGCTCAGACACTGGAACCCGCGGTCTACGATGTGCCCGACCATCTCGACGATCTCGTCGCTCGGCTGAAACTTCAGACGGCGGGCATCAAGATCGACAAGCTGTCAAAGGAACAACAGCAATATGTCCGGAGCTGGAAGGAAGGTACATAATAGTGCACCGCACCGGTCCGCGCAGGCCGTATCAGGACACTTATCGCCGTTAATCGGACTTGTCCCATGAGATTTTTCAAGTATCTTGGGTACAATACGGGACACTCGGAGTGGCGGATCTTGCGGAAGAACAACTTCCTTGGCGTCTATGGACACACTGCTATCGACATCATCTATTCCTCGGACGAATTCCCTCGACCTAACACCTGCGTGGAGCTGAAAGGTCGTAAGGAGCAGTATGGAGGTACTGGCGCGAATGTCGCCAGGATCGCAGCATCTCTCGGGGTCCCGACCGCCCTCGCGAGCCACGTGGGGGATGATTTCCCGAAAGAGTTCATGGAATCGCTCCGTGAAGAAGGCGTCGACACAGTGGACGTCGTCAAGGTCAGGGGCCAGAGGACCCCGTTCGTGATCATGATCTCCGACAAGGGGCACAACCAGATAGGCTTCGTCGAGCAAGGGGCCGTGCTCGAGTCGGAGAAGTTGCCGCTGCGGACACATACGGTGGACTCGTCGCAGTTCGTGCATGTGGGCACGGGTCGTCCAACCTACATGCTCAAAGTGGCCAGACGGGCGAAGCGTAAGAAACGGACTGTCTGCTTCGACCCCGCTCAGGAGCTGCACTACGTCTACACTCCAGAGACATTCAAGCAGGTGCTGGAGCAGAGCGACATCTTCTTCGCTAACTCCTCCGAGTTGGAGCGGGCGAAGGAGTATCTTAATCTGAAAGAAGATCCGGAGCTCCTGTCATATGTCAAGATGGTCATCCATACGAAGGGTGCTGACGGTAGCAGGATACTCACAGCCGATGACGATCTGATTGTAGGTGCGATACCGCCTGACAAGGTGACGGATACGACGGGTGCGGGAGATGCCTTCCGCGCAGGGTTCTACGCGGGTCTCTCCAAATCCCTGCCTATAGAAGAATGTGCCTGGATCGGCGCATCCGTGGCTTCCTTTGTTGTCGAGAGCGTTGGTGCTCAGAGCGCGCTCCCTTCCTGGGACATGGTACAGAGAAGGGCTGCGCGGAGGAAGTACGTTTGAGTGACGGGTCAGAGACAAGCACTGCTCAACCACTGGATGAGAAGATCATCGAACTTCTGCGCAAGGCGAAGAGGGTGAGCGTTCTCACAGGGGCGGGAGTTTCCGCGGAGAGCGGAATACCGACTTTCAGGGGTGCTGGTGGTATCTGGGCGAAGTATGATTATAGAAAACTGGCGACTCCCGCGGGATTCGCCGAGGACCCGGAACTCGTGTGGGAATGGTATCAACTCCGCCAGCGCGAGATAATGAAAGCGCGCCCCAATCGTGCGCATGAGGCGATCTCGCTGATGGAACGATACTATCCCGAGTTCACCGTGATTACTCAGAACATAGATGGTCTTCATCATCGTGCGGGGAATTCAACCGTCTTGGAGCTCCATGGCAACATATGGCGGATGAGGTGTGATCGCGACCATGCCCTCATGGACATTTCAGAACCTCTGGATCATATACCGCCTATTTGCCAATGCGGCAGCATACTCCGTCCGGATGTGGTATGGTTCGGCGAATCGTTGCCGACAGATGTCCTGGATGCTGCGTCGAGATCCGCATCCGAATGTGAAGTCATGTTCGTCGTGGGAACATCAGCTATTGTCTACCCGGCTGCAGCGCTCCCTGTACTCACCAAGAATTCGGGAGGGTGCGTGATCGAGGTCAATCTCGAACCGACCGATGTGACTACCTACGCGGACGTGTCATTACGTGGGCGCGCGAGTGAAGTCTTGCCAGAACTCTGGACTGCGGTCGTTAATCCCGAAAGCTTTATCAAATGACAGCCCATTATACTGCATTGGTGAGCACCAGATGGCAGTGGGTTTTATACTGATAAGCACCGCGCCAGCGAAGGAGCACGAGGTTTACAACGAATTACTGAAGGTCAAGGAAGTGGTCGAGCTGCACCCTCTCTTCGGAGAGTACGACCTGATTGCCAAGATCGAGGCCGAGGATTTCAACCTGCTAGGGCAGGTTGTGGTCGATAAGGTCCGTTCGATCCCGGGCGTCATAGACACCAAGACCTTGACAGGTATTAAGTTCTGAACTTCGATGCGGGATTCAAAGGTGAGCTAAATGGAACTACTTGAGTTCATGACGGTACTACTGATGATATTCGGCCTGTTCATGCTGCTGGCGGGCGTGTTCACAGCATACTTTGGCAGCGGAAAGAGCAGAATCATCGGTGTAGTGCTCCTGGTCATAGGCCTGATCGTCGGAGTCTTGTGGGCGGTCATGTGCATTGACTCAGTCGCAGTAATTGATGTCAACCTGAGCAAGGTGATTTGGGACGCATTCCTGTATATCTTGGCAGGACTGATCGGAGCCCTCGCAGCGGTTGGCGTGTTCCTTCTTGCGATAATGAAGTCGTAAGAACGCAAACCTTTTTCTACAAACTATTCTTCTACCTTTTGATGAGTGTCCAGATAGTTCTTGGTAGCAAGAGCGATATGAAGGTGGCCGAGAAGGCGGTCTCAGTCCTCAAGGAACTGGGAATACCTTATCGGATCGCTGTGGCCAGCGCGCACAGGACCCCGGAGCTGGTAGACCAGCTCGTGACCGAAGCCGATGCTGAAGTGTTCATCGCGATCGCGGGTCTGTCCGCAGCCCTGCCGGGTGTCATCGCATCTAAGACGGTGAGACCGGTCATAGGCGTCCCCGTCAGCGGGGCGATCAACCTCGATGCCATACTTTCCGTCGTTCAGATGCCCCCGGGCATACCAGTGGCCAGTGTCGGCCTGGATAGGGGAGAGAACGCGGCATTGCTCGCAGCATCAATACTTGCGCTGAGGGACGACAGAATCTTGACCGCGCTGAAGGCGTATCGTCAGAAGCTCAAGGACAAGGTCATCCAGGATTCCAAGGAAGTTGAGTTCTAGATGTTCGACGCACAGAAATTCATCGACCAGCAGATCGCCAAAGTGAAAGAGGACGTTGAAGGCACGGCGATAATCGCAGCCTCCGGCGGAGTGGACAGCACGGTATGCGCGGGTATCGTCAGCAAGGCGATCGGCGACAGACTGCTCGCAGTCTATGTCGACACCGGTTTCATGCGCAAGGGCGAGAACGACTCGGTCGACAAGATGCTCTCTCGTCTGGGGGTCAACCACATCATTGTGGATGCCAGCGACGAGTACTACGAAGCGTTGAAGGGCGTCACGGACCCGGAGCGGAAGAGGAAGATCATCGGCGAGAAGTTCATACGCGTATTCGAGCGTGAGGCGAAGAAGTTCGGCGCTGAGTACCTCGTGCAGGGAACCATCGCACCGGACTGGATCGAGAGCGGTGGCGGACTCAGGGACACCATCAAGTCCCATCACAACGTGGGTGGTCTCCCGGCCGATATGAACCTGAAATTGGTGGAACCACTCAGGGACCTCTACAAGGACGAGGTCCGGAAGGTCGCGCGCATGCTCAAGATCGAGGTCGCGGAGAAACAGCCTTTCCCGGGACCCGCGCTGGCGATAAGGGTTCTCGGTGAGCCAACGCGCGAATCCGTGGAGATCGTGCGCGAGGCATGTGCCATTACCGAGGAGGAGATCGAGAAAGCCGCAGCCGCTGGCAAGATGAAGCTGCCATGGCAATACTTCGCGGTCCTCCTCCCGATCAGGAGCGTCGGAGTGCAGGGCGACATAAGAGCGTATGGTTACACGATAGCCGTACGCGCGGTGGATTCCGTGGATGCCATGTCCGCAGTATACTGCAAGATACCGCACGAGATCCTCGAGACAATATCCACCAGGATATCGAACAAGATGAAGGACAAGGTCAACAGGGTCGTCTATGATATAACGGACAAGCCACCGGGCACAATAGAATGGGAGTGATTGTCCCCCAAAGGACCGGCAAGTCCGGGACCCTTCTCTTCGTTCTTTAAATACTCTTCATATTCCATCTCCCGCACTGGCTGCGGTCTTGCGAGCGCATTCTCTCGTTCCTCAGCAGAGGCTATATATCTACTCCATGTTCCCTCCTTCATGCGCATATTGGTCGTTGATAATGGCGGTCAATGGACACACCGGGAGTGGAGGGTGCTCAGGGATCTTGGCACCGAGTGCGAGATAATACCGAACACGACCCCGGTCGAGAACATCCATGCGGACGGCTTGGTCCTATCCGGTGGAGCGCCCCGCGTAGGCCTGAACCAGGAGAGCATGGGAAAGTGCGGGGATTACATTCAGAAGGCAGGCATACCCGTGCTCGGCATATGCGCAGGTCATCAATTCATGGCATGGTTCCTCGGAGGCAAGGCCGGACCATCCAAGGTTCCAGAATTCGGCAAGACCATGGTTTCCATTGATGATGAGGACGACCTCTTCAAGGGGCTGCCCGACACATTAGTGGCATGGGAGTCTCACAACGACGAGGTGACGGAACTTCCTCCGGATTTCATCGCGCTGGCTCACTCTGACAATTGCCAGGTCCAGGCCATGAGACACAAGACGAAGCCGCTTTTCGGCGTGCAGTTCCACCCCGAGGTAGAGCACACTGACAACGGATACGATATCTTCCAAGCTTTCGTCGATGTCTGTCAAGCACACAAGAAGGATTGAGTGATGGATCAAGAGGCGCTTGAGATTCTGAGAGAAGCCATCGAAACGAGGTTGAGAAGCGAATCGGTCGAGCGTTCTATCGGTCGTACTGTCCGCAGGCGAGGCCTCGATTTTTCCGTATATATCGGCATGATGAGCGATATCAGAGACGTCGCGGGGTCCAGAAAAATCTCTTTGGATGATGCTGCCGAAACCCTACTGGAAGAGGAATATCAGGATCGCGAGTAGACAGCACACTGCCAGTATCACACCGATCACGAACATCGCAAATGCCGTTTTCTTGTCCGATCCGAAGGCAATCGGCACTGGGCCGACCATCACGACCCCTCCATACTTGGTCTCCGCTGGGCGCGATATTCCTTTCCTAGCAGGATAGTCTCCTGCCTGTACGGTATCTATCTGACTCCTTACCATCACGAAGAACCCTGTCATGAAGCTCAGCACTATCAGTGCAGTCCCCAGCATGAACAGGCCACTTGAACCTGAGAATACTGGGAATATCAGAACGAGCGAGACCTCTCCTTCTCCAGACGCCACGGCTATGCCTATGATCGCCAATCCCGCGACGAACATGAGCACTGGAATCATGATGCTCGTTCGCACCGTTGCTCCCATGTCGTTCTCCTGATGGTCAATGGCTCGCCCTGGACTATTTAACTTGCGGGAAGCCAGTCACGCAGAAGCCTTTTATTGACCCCTTGCGTTCCGGATTCGGGAACAGCAGTGGTCACACTAAGGGATCATCTCGTTGACATACTCGAATCGAAGGATTTCTCGGTCAGCGAGAAAGACGGTTACCTCTACGGCTCGAGGGATGATATCTCCGTCGTGGTCCTCGCTGCCAGTGATATGTTGATGGAGGATGTAGAGGATTTCATCAGCAATGTATCAGATTTCCACGGCCGGAAGATAGTCGCGTCGCTGTCGAAAGCGGATGACGGGGTCCAGGGATTCCTGCAGAAGAGAGGGGTCCATTATTGGGGGCGCGAGGAGCTCGAGCATGAGATAGGCAACCTGCAGCTCCAGACTGTCAGTGGCGGGATCGGCAAGAGCCTATTGGACGATATAATATCGGACGACTTCCCCCAGAGACTATCGGAACCGCCCGAGCAATCAGTCCCGATCATCGTCGAGAGTGCAGGCGATCTGGCGGAACGGATCGTCAAGCCGAACTTCATGCTGGAGGATATCAAACATCTGGCTCGACACGAGGTGCAGGGTTACAGATTCGACCTTGACCTGGTCCCTCATTATCTATTTCATTATGTGCTGAACCTGGAGGGCGGCAAACAGCGGGCAGGGATCGTCGCTGTAAACGCGTTGACGAGTCAGCTGGAGACCTGGCGTTGGGGTTTCGAACTCGTGGATTCGATCGATGCTCAGCACACGAAGCGGGAACCGAAGATCGACCAGGAGAAAGCAAACGAGTTGGCCCGAGAAGAGATCGCGAAGGAGTTCAGGTCGTTCACGGAAACGGTGAAGGATTACGGACATTCTGAGATAATAGAACGCAAGAGATCCTCCAAAGATCCGATGATGATAGATCCTAAGGGACTCGTGTATCTGCCTGTCTGGTGCATCGAAGGCAAGAACGGCGCGATGATCGTGAATTCATCTAGCGGGAAGATCATCAGCGAGCACTTGCACGGTGCGGAGACTAGGCAAGGTTGAGCTTCCGGAATCGTTCCATTATGCCGAGCCAGTGGGACCCGCGCCAATACACCTTGCCGCAACCCCCGCACTTCCAGAACTTGTCGTTGCTCGCGAACGCCCCTTCGGGCACGGAACCATTCGCCTCCTCCTTAGGGAGGCTGACCAGCTCTCCGTTGCACTGCGTGCACCTTATAGTGTCCTCGCTGAACTTCAGACCGAACTTCTCGCGGACCACAGTCAATTGCGCCTCGAGGTCTTCGGTTTCTATCAGCATGGCTCCAGGTTCCTTGGACAGTTCCTTGTCTCTGGTCAGGACGAATCGGTTATCGGCTCTCGCGGCTGCTGCGATCTGTTTATCATCCATCGTCTTGTCATAGATTGTATCGTATCCTAACATCCGGAGCCATTTCGCCAGGGATCCAAGCATTTGATCCACGGCGAACGTCGGTTTCGGCACATCTTCGCTCATTTGACCACCTCATATCTCACGAGGACCCCGCTTCCGAGGACCTCTGCCCCCTTCAGTCTGAGTGGCACCATTTCCAGTGTTTCGGAAGCGCCATCTCCTCCAGCAGGGGTCGGCGCCCGCTCCCCCCCAATGATGATACTTCCTATGAATATGTTGACCTCATCGGCCAGCCGATTTCTCAGGAATGACCATATGATGGTGGAGCCCCCTTCTACGAGCAACCTCTTGATGCCAATCCTCTCCAGGATCGGAATAAGGTTCGGTATGTCCACATCGTCCCTACCGCATCGGATGGTCTTTGCGTTCGGGAATGTCTTGGAGCATCCCTCGTTCGTGACGATGATCGTCTCCGCCTTCCCGTCGAAGACCAATGAATCAGATGGCGTCCTCCCGTTGGAATCGAGGACGATCCTGATGGGGTGTCTTGGGGTCTTGACGTACTTCTCCTTCACAGTCAGTTTAGGGTTGTCTGAGATGACCGTTTCCACCCCGACAAGTATGGCATCCGAGGAATTCCTCAGCATGTGCACCCTCTTCTTGTCCTCTTCGTTGGAGATAGGGGTCTGCCTTCTGGTCTTCAATGCTATCTTGCCATCTGCAGACATTGCGCAGTTTATTGTAATCTGCAAGAGTACCATCTGGAAGAACCGTTCGCACTGCTAATAACTTTTCGGGACAGAGGCCAGTGATCCCGAAGACGATCCCTCCGGTAGCCATGCGTCAACGGGGTCGGTGCACACACGGTTCCTGCCCAAGACGCATTTCCCAACACTTATAAGCGGACCATCTCATTTGGGCACCGATGGACGGAGACGATATCAAGATATACGAGATCATGAAGAAGGACTTGCGAGGCGCGACCATCATAGATGGTTTTCCAAGCGTCGGCTTGGTGAGCTCCATCTCTGCTAATTACTTGATCAAAGTGCTGAAGATGGAACATATAGGAATCATGGATTCACCACAGTTCCCGACCGTCTCCTTGATACGTGACGCACAACCGTTGAGCCCTGTCAGGATTTATGCCGGAGATAAGGGCCCACGTGGCGATCAGCTGGTGGCATTCATCTCTGAGTTCCAAGCCCCAGCGAACCTTGTCCGACCGATTTCAAGAGCGCTTGTGGATTGGGCCATCGAGCAGCGGTGCAAGATGATTGTGTCTCCCGAAGGGCTCGTGGTAGACCCCGAGATTCGGGACAGTGCGGACATCTCAGATGTTGTGTTCGGGATTGCAAGCACATTGCGTTCGCGCGAACTGTTGAAAGAACATGGCATACGCCCGTTCGAGGAAGGCGTCATTTCCGGAGTCGCTGGAGTGCTCCTGAATGAAGGGCGGAAGAGGGATTTCGATGTCATTACCATTCTCGCAGAAGCTCATCCAGACTTCCCCGATGCGAAGGCGGCTGCACTCGTGCTCGAAGCGATCGACAACATTCTCCTGGGCATTGATTTCGATGCCAAGCCGCTCTTCGAAGAAGCGCAGCGGATCGAAACGCACATACGGGAGATTCAGAAGCAGGCCGTGGTCAAGAAGGACGATAAGCCCGCCGCGAGACCGCCTATGTATGGCTAGACCGTGCTGATTCTGACGAGTCCGCCATCCTCGGAAGTGACGAACCTCCTTCCCAGGAATCTTTCTATAACCCAGATGTTGGTCTTCGCATGCTCTGTCAGCTCCTCGGCCAACATGGTCGACTCGCCATCCGCAAGAGCCATGTATGGTAGCAGTTGATCAAGTCCATGTTCATCCACAGTGGCCCCTGAATCGATGGTCTCCATCAGATCGATCGCGCAGGATTCACCGATCGTCTCGGCCCGCACACCCTTCTCTCCAAGAGTCGATTCACCCAATATCGAGTGCTCATACCTTGCAGCGAGGACTATCCCTGCACCGGTACTGCTCCCGGATGTGATCTGCGATTGCACCTTGACTCGATTGAAATTCACAAGGGATTTTAGGGCGGAGTGTTTCATCCTTGTGACCACATGTTCTGGGAGATTCTGTGCGAATGCGATTCCAAGGATATCCTTCAAGTCTCCTCTCGTGCCGAGATCCACAGCGTGCAAGCCTCCAGATGGAGCGCAGGTGGCAATGATCGCCCCCCCACCTTCTGGATAGAATCCTCTCGATTCAATGTCGAGCTCACAGGAAACACCGAATCTCTCTAGTTGTGGGATATGGACTTGGGCGACGTACTCTATGGGAGGAGACCATCGGACATCCGTGCCACCTCGGATTCTCATCCTTACAACGGATTTAGAAATGGACGCTGGCAACAGACATGTCTGGAGGACAAGTGATACGCTACCTGCTGTACCGACATCGAATTCGAAATCCCCTCCGGTCAGCTGGCCTGGCTCGAAGGAGATCGCATTCGAGCCAACGTATAATCCTTCTACCTCGGCGTCGCAGAGTTCCGCGGCCGCTTCTATGCTGGTGAGATGCTGTGGTGACAGGCCAGGACTTGGACGGCCTGCTCGTATGTTCGAGACATGAACGCTCTTGCGCAGGACTGAGGCAAGCGAGACCGCCGTCCGCAGGATCTGTCCGCCACCCTCTCCATGAGATCCATCGATCTCGATCATGAGCTCTCAACCTTCTTCTTCGAGAACCTTTTTACGATCAAGTTCACGAGGAAGAACCACGTCATCATTACAACTGCCAACCCAATCAGACCCGCTGCGAAATACAGCAGCCATTCAGGAGCGGACTCGTCCCCGCTGGCAACGATGATGGCGAGGCCCAACCCCTCGGCTACGAATGCGCCGAAACCTAGTGCGAAGGAATATAGTCCCATCGTTGCCCCATAACATGTGTCCTTGGATGAATCTGCCATCAATGCAAGGGCCGCGGGAACGAACGCGCCGACTCCAAGGCCCATGATGCCTAAAGGAATCATGCCGAGCAGTTTGAATTCGATCTGCCCATCGACCATCTCATAGGCGTAGTCCGAGAAGAACAACATCATCACGACGATCCCGAATATGCTGAAGACACCGTAGGCCATGACTGGTATCCTACCGATCCTATCGGAAACCCTTCCCCAGAATGGTTGCAGGAGACAGAGCGCGACGCCAGCCGCCCCGAACATTATGCCTATGGTCGCCCCCGAAATATCCTCGCTTAGCATGATTCTCGGGAGGTATGTGATTGCGAGACCTAGCAGAACCGCGATTATGAGCCATATCGGGAACATCAGTCGGATCTCTCGAATCTTGAAGACGATCTTCAGACTCTGGAACCCTCCCAAATGATCGTTTTTCTTTATCGCTCGTTCCTTCTTGACCAGTGATTGTAGTAGAGTGGCCGAAGCGGCGAGTAGCAGCGCGACGATGATGAATCCTGCGATCGGTCCAGCATAATCGATCATGAAACCGCCGACAACTGCGCCGACTATGTATCCGCTGAAAGTCGCGTAATCAAACCATCCCATCTGTCTGCCGCGATCACAACTGTCCGCATGGTCTGCGATCATCGCGATTGCGGGTGCGATTGTGGCGGCAGCCCCGATCCCGTGGATTCCGTGCAAGGCCGCCAGGTACCAGACGTTGTTCGACAGGGTGTATAGGGTTACTATAATGGCCGCTAGCGCGGTCCCGAGGACGATTATCTTCTTGCGTCCAATCTTGTCGCTCAAGATCCCGAAGTAGTTGGCGGTCAGCATCTCCGCCAATGGATATGGGACAGCAATGATAGCCACATTGAGAAGCGCCTCGTAATCATTCTGGTACGGGACGTAACTCGCGATCAGCAGGAGGAGCGCTCCGAAAGCTGTTCTAAGGAAGAACGTGGAGAGATAAAGCACTCTGAGGTGCCAGGGAGTCCGTATCCCCTTTCTATTGGACATGCCGAACATCTGAACTGAGGTCAGCTGATGTAATTACTTAACACTTATGCAGAATGGCTGTAGCAATACCCTGGCCCCAAGGAACCCCTCAGAATGGTTTAAGTAACCGATGGACATAGTCCCGCATCGGGTCCAACGTATGGCAGTCGAGGCAATCGGCGTCCTGGTACTAATCGCCTCCCTGATCGTGATTCTGATCAGCTGCGAGATCTTCGTGAATGGCATCGAATGGCTCGGATGTCGGCTGGGGCTCGCGGAGACCGCCACCGGCAGCATTTTGGCCGCTATCGGGACCGCCATGCCCGAAACGATAATCCCGATCATCGCGATCTTCTTCATGAGCAATGGTGCCGGCGAGGAGATCGGCGAAGGTGCGATTCTCGGGGCGCCGTTCATGCTCGGCACACTCGCCATGTTCATCGGCGGAGTGTCGATATGGTTAGCCTGCAGACGCGGGAAGCGCGGCAAGTGTCTCGTGCTGAAGGCGGGGCACGCCGAGCGGGATCTCAAGTTTTTCATGTCCATGTACTTGATTGCGCTCCTCACGGGCCTTCTTGGATTGCAGGATTCCTTCGATACCAAGTACATCAATTGGTGTGCTGCCGCAGTGCTTCTGCTCGCCTATGTACTCTATCTCCAGCGCACCCTGAGAGATGAGGCCGACATGAGCGAATCATCTTGCCCGACCCTTTACCTGGGACGCGCAGTCCGAAAGGCGCCTCCCAAAGGTATCGTCGGCATGTCGATGATTCTATTTCAGGTCACAGCTGCACTCGTCGGGATAATCATAGGCGCCAAATTCTTCGTAGATGAGGTGGACGCGATATCTGAATCCATCGGGATCTCACCGATAATACTCGCCTTCCTGATCGCACCAATCGCAACGGAATTGCCTGAGAAATTCAACAGTGTCATCTGGTACTGGCGCGAGAAGGACACGCTCGCCCTGGGGAACATAACCGGTGCAATGGTGTTCCAGAGCAGCATCCCGGTCAGCATCGGTCTCCTCTTCACCAAGTGGTCCCTGGAACCGATCAACATCGCGAGCATGGTCATAGCTCTCACGGCGGCGGGTTGGATATTATATTCGGTGACGGTCAAGAAGCGCGTGGAGTACAAGACTCTGATCGCTTCAGGATCCCTTTACATTCTGTACATCATACTCCTGTTGATGTTCCCTATTCATTCGTCTTAGTAGCTGAGCTACTAAACGTTTGAACACCTGGCCAGACTGCGCTCCAGATAAGTTATAAGTACGCACCAGGCATATCCACGCCCGGATGGGATGCAGACCGATTCACTATGAATTAGTTGGCATCTTCTTCTCAGAACGAGAAGGGAAGACGGGATGAGTGCGGAGTCCGAGCTGCTGTTCCAGATGGGCGCCATCATGCTGCTTGCGTTCGTGGCTGCCACGCTCGCTGGCAAGCTGAACCAGTCGGTCATGATCGGATACATAGTGATAGGTATCTTCATCGGCCCGAAGATGAGCTTCGAAATCTTTGGGCTCGAATACCGTGGTTTCATAAGCGACACGAGCCTGATCGAGATACTGTCTTTTGTCGGGCTCGTGATGCTGATGTTCTTCGTCGGCCTGGAATTCTCCTTCTCCAAATTGAAGAAGACGCGCACGCCCGCGATAATCCTGGCCATCATCGATGTGAGCGTGGGGCTGTTCGTTGGATTCATATTCGCATCCTTCCTCGGGTGGCCATTGATCGATTCGATCTTCCTTGCTGGTGTCATAGCGATGAGCAGTTCCAGCATAGCCATGAAGGTGCTGTTCGATCTGAAGCGGATGTCCAGTCCGGAGGTGGAGTTCCTCATAGGTTTGGTCATAGTCGAGACGTTCATCGCGATGCTCATACTCGCTGTCGCGAGCGGCATGGTCGTCAGACCCGACAGCAATCCGATGGAATATGGGCAGTTGCTCCTCGGCATGGCCGCGTTCTACGCCTTCTTCATATGGGTCGCGATGTGGGCCGTCCCCAGGGTCGTCTCGTTCTTCAACAGCATAGAGAACGACGAACTCTTCATACTGTTCGCGCTCGGAATAGTCTTCCTCACATCTGGGTTCGCCGCAGCGATGAACGTGCCTCCTATCATAGGGGCGTTCTTCATCGGGATGATACTCGCAGAGACGAATGTGTCCGCGCGTATCCGCTCGAAACTGGAGTCATTCAAGGACGCATTCGTGGCGATATTCTTCACCTCATTCGGGATGATGATCGACCCTGCGATGTTCTCCGATGTGATTTGGATGGTAGCCATCGCCATCCCGCTCGTGCTATTCTACGAGATATTCGTCATATCTTCGGTCACATACTTCCTCGGTTTCTCGGCAAAGGCTGCCACAACAATCGGTACCAGTGCTACTGGAAGAGGCGTCGAGTCCATTCTGTTCGCTAGTGTGGGTAGCAATGTCCAAGGCGCGACCATGGGCTCCCTGCTCAATCCGTTCGCAGGCGCTTTCTGCTTCGGCATGAGCGCGGTCACTTCGGTGTTCGTTAAGCACTCGACGGCTCTGGCAAACGCTCTCTCGAAGGTGATTCCTGCCCCATTGAAATTCTCTGGCTCGGTCATATCCAGAACGCTCGGAAAGGCTGTGATGCCCTCATCTATTCGGATATTCAAAGGCGCGAAGATAACTGGCGCACTCCTGCTGTCGTTTGTGATATTATGCACAATGATCCTGATGGTGAAGCCACCTCTACACCTGCTGCTCGTGGGCTGCGGGATCATAATGACGTTCGTGATATACTTCGTGATAAGGTTCGAAGTGAAAGAGATTGTAAAACACGTGAATTACTCCAACCTCGGGGTGAGGTCAGAGCGCAAGAGCGTTATCGTGGATCTGGTGTCGTGGTTGATATTCGGCTCTGTTCTCTCAGTCCTGATAGTGGTCTCCATATGGACGTACATGTGGCAACTGTCCCTGGTAGTAGCCATCTCTTATCTGGTCGGTCTGTTCTATCTCATGTTTGCAGCGCACAAGCACCTGTACGCCGAACAAGCCGCATTCATCCCGCCCATATACATGATGCCTCGACATGAGATCAAGGAAGATGATGAGGGGAATGGCCACGCAAAACCTTTGCCGAAGGCGGTGTACGGCGTCGTGAAGACGCTTCCGAAGAACATGCGACTGTAGTAGCGCTCAGAGCGACACTTGGGTCGCTGATCATCCCTGATGAAAATTGCTCTCCGAAGACCGCATTTGGCCATCAAAGATGGTTTGGCCGAATATGATAATCATCATATCTTCTCCTGGTCAATCACCCTTCAATGACCTGGAAGTCACAGGACGGCTATACTGCAGGGTTGTATAGCGGCGTTCTCGCGATCGTCACTTTCTGTGTGCTGTATCCAATTGCAGCTTACCAGGACCCAGACTATAGATTCCTTGACAACTACCTGAGCGATCTTGGTGTAGGTCCAGGTGCATGGGCTTTCAACTCTGGACTTATCGTGACCGGTTCTCTCCTCGCGGTGTTCGCAATATTTGGGGTGTACCGAGCGATCGGAACTGGCATATGGTCCAAACTGGGCACGGCAGCACTCGCAATATCTGGTGCATTTCTGGTATGTATTGGAATATTCACCGAGGATTTCGACGAGGTCCACACATTCTTCTCGTTCGCTTTTTTCATAACACTATTGATCACACTCGGGCTGATGTCCGTTGTCATGATCAGGACCAAGGCGCTAGGTTCCATAGGCACCGGTGCGTCGATAACTGCCTTCATGGCAGGGGCGGCGTTGATCCCGCTCGGGGCGAATCCATTCACGGAGACCATTGCTGTCTTGATCATACTGGCATGGGGTTCTTTGATCACGGTCCTTATATTCCTGAAGGACCAGGTTCAGAGCTCCGGCGAACCACATCTACGCCGTTAAGTGTGCCCTACAATCATTTTAAAACAGTAGTGCAATCAGCATCGCTAAGCAAGCCTGCATCACAGGCTGGAATAGAGGTCGAACGAAATGAAAGCCAACGAGTACAGGGAACTTGATGAGAAATATGGGGCGCACAACTACCACCCGTTGCCAGTCGTACTGTCCAAGGCAAAGGGCGTTTGGGTCTGGGATGTCGAGGGAAACAAGTACATCGACATGCTGAGCTCATACTCCGCAATCAACCAGGGGCACCTTCATCCCAAGATTGTCGCAGCGGCTATCGAACAGCTCACAAGGATATCCCTCTCGTCGAGAGCGTTCTCGAACGACAGGATGGGGCCGTATCTGAAGAAGCTCTGCGAGATCAGCGGTATGGAGATGGCCTTGCCGATGAACACTGGCGCAGAGGCCGTGGAGACCGCGCTGAAACTCGCTCGCAGATGGGCATATCAGAAGATGGGGGTTCCAGAGAACAAGGGTGAGTTGATAGTATGCGAGAACAACTTCCATGGGAGAACCACGACCATCATCAGCTTTTCATCGGATCCAGGTTCCAAGAAGGGCTTTGGCCCTTACACGCCAGGCTTCGTGACCATTCCGTACAACGATATCAAGAGCTTCGAGAATGCGATCACCCCGAACACGATCGGTATCATGGTCGAGCCGATCCAAGGCGAGGCCGGTATCAATGTGCCATCTCCTGGCTACCTGAAGGAGCTCAGAAGGATCTGCACCGAGAAAGGCATACTGCTCATAATCGATGAGATACAGACGGGGTTCGCCAGGACCGGCAAGATGTTCGCCTTCGAACACGACGGGATCAAGCCGGATATCCTCTGTGTCGGCAAGGCTCTCGGAGGAGGACTGTATCCTGTATCCGCCGCGCTCTCGTCCAGGGAGATAATGAGCATGTTCACACCCGGGTCGCACGGTAGCACATTCGGAGGCAACCCGCTCGCATGCGCGATAGCAGAAGCCGCCCTGGATGTCCTTATCGAGGAGAAGCTGACTAAGAGATCCACGGAGATGGGCGAGTACTTCGTCAAGAAGTTGAAGGAAGTCAAGACCCCCAAGATCAAGGAGATCAGGGCAAGGGGGCTGCTCATCGGTGTAGAATTCCACCTCGGTGCAAAGGAGACTGTCAGGCCTATCTGCGAGAAGCTCATGCAGAACGGAGTTCTTGCGAAGGACACACATGAGAAGACCATCAGGTTCGCACCTCCGCTCACGATCACAACGGATGAGATCGACTGGGCGATGGAGCGGATCAAGAAGGTCTTCGAAGAATATTGATAAACATCACTGCACGGGGGATTTTGCATCCCCGTGGCAATCTTATTTTTCTTGGTTGCGTCATACCTCTACTGGGAGTCATATGGAAGTAATGCGGAATGGCAACCTGATATTTCTGCGTCTCGATCACGACGACGATATTCTGGCCAAGGTCCATGAGATCATCGCATCTGAAAAGTCGACGATGGTCTTCACAACCGGACTCGGTATGATACATGATTTCGAGCTGGGGTACTTCGACAACGGGCAATATCTGAAGAAGCACTATGCTGAGCCACACGAGCTTCTCTCGGTCCAGGGCTCCGTATCTTCTGATGGAGAATCAAGGATCCATATTCACATCACAGTCGCAGACAAAGCACATGAGTCATTCGGAGGCCACCTACTATCTGGACGTGTCTGGATGAGCAATGAATTGGTGTTGTTGACAGTCGATGGTGTACGATCAAGACGAGAAATCGATCCAATCAGAAAGGTCGCAATCCTTCACTTTCCATGAAGTGGATATTCGCTAGAGCAGATCCTTGACCATCAATATTTCTGTTGATTCGACCTCGAATCCTGCGGACTTGTACATGCCAAGAGCCTTCTCGTTCTCAGCATCGACCATCAGCAGGACTCGTTTGGCTCCTTGAGACTTGAGCCAGTTCACACTATCGAGAAGGAGATTCCTACCCAACCCCTGCCTGCGATGTGATTGGACGACCCCCAGGATGGCTACCCATCCTTCTCTCACATCTCTTCCTTCGGTCTCAGGTTGCCTATCCTCACTCATAGCGAAGCCAACCGTTTTCCCATCGTCCACTGCGAACGTGACTGCAAACCTGTCGTTTGTGGCCTCGAAGAAATTCTTGAACCTGTCCATTGTGACGGGCGCGTAATTGAAATGATCCACAAACGATTCGTTTCGGACATCAACAATTCTCGAGGAGAGATTTTCGATATCATCCTCGATGAGTATGTGCTCAATCCTAATGCCCTTCGGAAACACGGCCTCCTCCGGTTCGCAATTCCCTTTTCGAACTATTTCGTAATACCTTCGGACTTCACGGAAGCCCGAGTTCTCCAGCAATTTCTTCTTCCAGGAGTCAATCTGATAGCACGGTATCTGCGTCGCGGATACACCACGACCTACGAGATAATCGAGGGACTTCTCAAGAAGTGTTTCTTCGATTCCGTCGCATCTATGATTCCGCATGATCTCGATGTATAGATACGAATCTCTCAATCCATAGGCCAGTCTGGCCTGGTCCACAAATCCGTTTGCATGACCAACAGCTTCTCCATCGATGATTGCCAGCCAAGCCCCTTCCGGGTCGTAATCGCTATCGAGAAAAGTCTCCACTCTCATCTCATCTGGATTTACCATTCTTTGCGAGGGTAGACCTGCTCTTGAATCGTTAGAGATCTTCGCCATCGACTCGACGTCACTCTCGGTCGGATGTCGATATTCTATTTCGGGCATTATTCTCACCACGGATATGTGAGCCATTTGAATATAATCTTTTGAGGCCTCTTGTCCGGAGAATCAGGGAACCAATCTCAATTCTAAGGATGTAATCATCAATCCAGGTCATCTCTGACAACTCGCCTTTTCTTTCCGCATTCCAGACAAGAATCTCTATGGACACAGAGGGTTCCTCCGCACTCAGGGCATGTCCATCTTATTTTTTCACTCGCAACAAATTTCCTTATCCCATTTTCTTGAATATTTTCAAGGTTCTCGATCATGCTCATCCCATATCTGGTTCTGTATCTCTTATCCAATTGTTTCATTCTTCTACATGGGAATTTGTCGCATGTGAAACAGAATCTCGGCGTTTTCAGATTCATACACTTTCTAATAGTGCACTTAGAATGATGAGCCTTGTTCGGATTCTCATAATTACACCCTAGACATCTGTTCTTCTCTCTCTGATGGCCCAGACAGATCGCACAATTCATCCCACATGGTGCGATTAGCTTCAGATTCATGACTACTCCTCCGCAGATTCAGTCAGCTATTCTCCAGTCAGTTCGAATAGACATTCCTATCGTCGGTCGAGAAGGGCGCCTCATGTTTGAGGCGGTGGGGCCTCCTCTCCCTTGTCGCCATTCTTCCTGATCATGGTCACGTAGAGCCCGATCAAGATCGCCGCACCCAATATTCCCCCTATCAGACCCATGATGAATCCTGACAAGCTGATGTCATCACCTTCAGAACTCGATTGGTTCTCAACATCTCCAATTCTGTCCACCGTCTCATCAAGCAGGTCCTGGGTGATATTGAGCGACTCGCTAATGGAAGCCAAAGAGATCAGTAGTGCCTCTAGTTCCGCATCAAACGCTGATTGATTGTCATCTGCACTGTCAAGGCCAACATATAGCTCCTGAATGTCATCTCGCACAGCAGCGAGGCCATCGGATAGTTCGTCGAGGGAGGCCTGTAGCGTTTCGAGATCGTCCTTGCTAGCATTCAGATCCGACCATATTATGGTCATGTCCGCGACGATCCTTCCGAGATCTTCTTCCAGAGCAATCAGTTCAGTCCACAGCTCGGGTACTGGATTCTCGTAAGTGATCGTGATGCTTACACTGCGCGAGTTTCCTGAAATGTCCTCTGCGGTCACCATGATGGTGTTTTCGCCCTCCGAGAGCGCGAGGTTCATCGAGAATGCACCGGTCAGATCATCCACAGCTGCAATCAAGCCACCGATTGAGAGGGTTGCTCCAGGCTCTGTAGTCCCGGATACGGTGATGGTCGGTGTGTTGGTGGTGGCGCCCGAAATCGGCTCATCGACAGACAGTGCGGGAGGGGTGACATCCGGTGCTAGATAGGTATTGACTCCCGCTCTCTGGGTTATTCCATCATGCTGCAACCATATGGCGATGGTCGTTCCCGCACCACCTGAGGCGACATCCGGCAGCTCTCCCTGTCCCATGAACTCCTCGATGAGCTCTGGCTCACCCCAGCCAATACTGGTCGTATACAAATTCGCATAGACGCTGTAGCGGTAGCCATCGAACTGTGTCCAGACTGCCACTGCGCCCCCCTTATCATTGAGGGAAATCGCAGGAGTGCCGGCGTTATTGTCGTTCTTCTCAATCAGTTCCGCCGTGCCCCATCCTGAACTTGGAGTGTATCGATTCGCATGGATGTTGTTCCGTATACCATCCGATTGGGACCAAACGGTGATAGCGTTCCCGTCATCGTCCGTTCCGACGTCCCAGGCGAGGACGTGTCCCGTATCATCATTCTCGACGAGCTCTGGTTCACCCCAACCATCTCCGGCGACGTACCTGCACGCCAATAGACTGGCGGTCGTGCCGATCAACTCCTGCCAGACGACGGTGGCATTACCTCCTTCATCCATGGCGATTCTCGGATTTCCCGCAGTCCCGTCATACACATCCTCTACGAGATGTGCGGTTCCCCACCCTTCACCGATTTTATATTCATTCGCCCAGGCCTCGTAAATGGGGCTAGCCCAGACCTTCCAGACCACCACGGCATTGCCCTTTCCGTCCATGGCTATCTGCGGGTAGCTGGGGTTCCCAGGGTAATCGTCTCCAATGATCTCCGTTGGTCCCCACCCCTCACCCTGGACGTACCTACTTGCGGTCACGTTGACGTGGTAACTATCGAACTGCGTCCAGACTGCGATCATATTATCTTCTCCATCTGTCGCAACAGACGGGCGAACACCTGATGCGGATGAGGCATCCTGCACGACTTCAGGTGTACTCCAACCCATGCCTGGTCGGTACTGGCTCGAGTATATCCAATAGGGCCCCACATTCTGACTCCACACGATAGTCACATTGCCATTGGTGTCTGCAGCAATTGCAGGCGACTCGAGCAACTCCCACGAACCAAACTCGATGGTGCTTGCATCCGTCCATCCCTTGTCTGCGATGTACCTGCTTGTCATGACATTGATCGTGCTGACGCCATCGTACTGTCCCCAGACAGCCATGCCATTTCCATTCCCATCAACGACCACACTGGGTGCAGTGCAATAACCTATACCATCGTCTATCAATTCCGCTGTGCCCCAGTCGGATGCGACCTCCGCAGAGGATGGAACTGGTGTCATGAGCGTTCCACAGATTGTGATCAGAGCCAACATTGATACGAGCAACTTCCGACGCATTGTCTCCCCATAAGGGCAATGGCTACACTGACTAAATCCCTTTGCAGGGCAACCCTGAAGACGAAATGAATTCTCTGGACGAAGAAGCATAGGAGTGCGGCTGCCGGGATTCGAACCCGGGCTTGAAGCTTGGGAAGCTTCAGTCCTAACCACTAGACTACAGCCGCTTGTATTGCACGAATGTGGCATTTTGATTTAAACATATCCGAGCGGAAGGCGGTCTATTATGATTCGATAACGGACAGGAAATGGTAGCCGTCTCTCGAGACGATCTCCTTCGAATCCAACCTGATCGGGTATGAGAACATCGGTCCGTCCGTCACCACCGTGTGATACTCGCCGTTCTCTCCCGCTGCATCTATTCCTATGGCTTCTATCTCACTCACGACGCTCGGTGTCAGTTCCTTTCCGAGGTAACTCTTATCCAAAACACCGTCCTTGACGGATACGATCCTGGCTTCGAAACCCATTGCGAAGAACTCGGCCAGCAGTTCTCGTCTGCCCATTTTCCAGAGCGGAAGAGCCGCCTTCATCCCCTTCTCCAATGTGACCCTCTCGACCCATTCCCTGTGACCTTCGAGGTCTATGTCACCGAAGACACCGTGGGTTATCCCCAGCTTCTTCAGTTCATCCAGGGCATCTTTGAACTGCCCTTCGTACCCCTCCCAGGAGGCATTCCTGGTCATCAGTGGGATCCCCATCGCTCTGGCTTGGCTGTCAATCACGGAGACGGGCAATCCATGCCCCCGCGACCTATCACCGGTCTCGATCAGCATGGTCAGAAGATTTCTGGGCGATGCTCCGAGCTCGATGGCATGGAACAATGCGAGTGCGGAGTCCTTACCTCCGCTCCACGAACAAAAGAATGGTGTTTCGGGAACCAGCGTCTCTACTTCACGTTCTCGAGCTGGCTTATGATGTTCCATATGAGCGTCCGCCCGTGGAGGGGTATGTTCGGGTCATTGGCTAGTTCGTCGAGGATCATGATCGCGCTCGCGCTCCTGATGTCCAAAGCCTCCTCTTTGTGCGACAGTCTCTCCTTTGCTTGTGTCGCACCGCGCCGGATGTTCCTCGGGACCGAGTTGTCCTCGGCCAGCTGGTCCAACACCTCCATGATCTGTCTAAGCTTTGTTTCCATATCCATAGCGCTCACCTTCGAAAGTGATTATTAATGAGAAAGGCGGAGAAGACTATTCCTTCTGCTCTTCCTCAACATCGACCTTGATCTTGCCTCTTTCCTTGAATGTGGTGACGACCATGAAGGTCTTGGTCTCCTTCACACCGTTTATGTCTGCGACATCGTCGACTATGAACTTCTTGAGTGCTCCATAATTAGGGAACCTTGCCTTCGCGAAGATATCCGTGTCTCCTGTGACCAGGAATACATCCTCGACATGGTCGAAGGACGCGATCTTCTCCGCGACATCGTCGGACCCCTTCGTGTCGATCTTGAAGCTGATCAGGGCCGTGACCTGTTCTTCTCCATAGTACGTCGAGATGATCTCCTCGTACTCCTTCTTGTCTTTATCTTCCATGTCTTCGCCCCCCGATCGAGGATGCCTCTATCCGCGTGGTGCGGTTATCCGAGCTCAGGCGCCCTTAGGGTCAACAAGAGCCTTATCCTCGGCATTCCCGGAAGGGACTGCTTTGATAAGGGTCGGTACGAGCCCGATGTTACAGGCGTGCGCCTTCGAATTCCTCTTGGAGGTCTATGATCACCTGTTCAAGGATCTCCTCCAAGCTGGCGCTCCTGTACTCTCTCATTCCACCAAGGTCACTCTGAACTCTTGCAACATACGATGCGTTGCTCTTCAGAAACTCAACGTTGCACAAGGGCTCTTCCATCCGTGTTCACCCCATCTGGCCCAGGCACCACCCGAGGCCATGGTTAGCGCGCTGGTGCGCCATATATCCTCTATTATTTAGACCTTTCTTAAAATGCTTCCGGTCACCCGACTAGCCAGAAAGCGATCTGACGCGAGTCCAGGTCGGATGATGGGGCCGTCAGGCCTGATCCACCCCCCAAAAAACATGCCATCCCTGATTGGTTTACAATGTCCAAGTTCGACCAATGCCAGCAACCAAGTATTATATATCGCGGCGACCGTAATCCCCAAATCGATGAACTCGGCAGCCAATAGCCTTATCATAATTATAGGCTGATTCTTGCCCCCATTGCCGAGTTTGTATTAGAGGCCTTTTGGAGGGATTTGTTGTCATGAAGAAGTACTACCGAGAACCTGCCGGCGAGACCTTTTCCGGCATAGAAGAGGAGGTTCTCTCTCTCTGGGAGCGGGAGGGCATGCTGCTCGAGGTCAGGGAGCGGATGCGCAACGGTATCCCGCTGTACTTCTGCGAAGGTCCGCCGACCGCTAAGAGCCCACCCCATTTCGGGGACGCGCTCACGCGCGCGGTTAAGGACGCGTTCCTCAGATTCCACATAATGAACGGTCGAAAGGTCCTGCCCTACATAGGTGGTTGGGACTGTCATGGACTTCCAGTCGAGCTGGAGGTCGAGAGGTCTCTAGGGCTGGAGTGCAAGGAAGATATCGAGCGATACGGGATCGAACTCTTCAACGCACGATGTCGCGAGAGCGTCCTCCGTTACAAGGGCGATTGGGAGGAGATGAGCCGTAGGGTCGGCTACTGGATCGATTTCGAGAACGCCTACATGACCATGTCTAACGAGTACATTGAGAGTGTATGGTGGTCCGTCAAACAATTGCATTCGAAGGGATTGCTGGTCAAGGACAAACAGGTCGTCCCTTACTGCCCACGGTGCGGGACCACCCTGAGCACGCACGAAGTGGCCTTGGGGTTCGGCGAGGTCGAGACCAGATTCGTCGTCGCCCGCTTCAGAATCGACACGTTAGATGCCAGCGCTCTGGTCTACACCGAGACACCATGGACCCTAGTGGCGAACGCCCTGCTCGCGGTCGATGGAAACCAACGATATGTGCTTATCGAATCATCGGGCGAGAGGTTACTCCTGAGCGACCGTAGCTCGAGGGCATTGTTGCCTTCATGCAAGGTGCTTCGCACCTTCTCAGGCACGGAGCTGGTCGGTCTATCCTATGTTCCACCGTTCGATTACTCGGGGCGGCCCAGCGATTCGTTCAGGATCGTTCATTCCGACGAGGTCACCAAAGAGGAGGGCACCGGGATAATGCACGTGTGCCCTGCCTGCAGCTCGATAGATTTCGAGATATCAGCGGCCGAGGGACTCGAATTGTTCGATCCGGTCGACGATACCGCAAGGTTCACACAGAAGATCCCCGAACTCGCTGGCAAGTCGGTCACAGGTTCGAGCACCGAAGTGATACGAATGCTCGAGGGTTCAGGGTCGTTGTTCAAATGGGGTCTGATGAAACGGTCATCACCTTTCTGCTGGAGGTGTCAGACCCCGCTGATCTACAAGCTTAGGGACGCCTGGCTCATAAAGGCATCAGATGTGAAGGACGAGATGTCTCGATTGAACGAGAAGATCCGATGGGTGCCTGAGACCTTCCAGGACCTCAGGTTCGGAAACTTCATCGCTGACGCCAAAGACTGGGCCGTTAGCCGGAGTCGGTACTGGGGGACTCCGCTGCCCATCTGGAGGTGCACGGAGGGCCACGAACATTGCGTGGGTTCGGTCCAGGAGCTAAGGGAGATGTCTGAGCTCCCGGTTCCAGATGGATTGGACCTGCACCGTCCCTTCGTGGATGATATCACCCTGAGGTGCCCACAATGTGGCAAGAGCATGAAGCGTGAGGAATTCGTCCTTGACTGCTGGTACGATTCCGGGTGCGCGCCATTCGCTCAACATCACTACCCGTTCGAGAACAAGGATGCGTTCGATTCGCACAGGTCTTTGGATTTCATATCGGAATCGGTGGACCAGACTCGTGGGTGGTTCTACACACAGCATGTGCTGAGCACCCTGCTGTTCGATGCCCCTGCGTTCACTTCCGTTCTGGTGATGGGCAACGTGCTAGGTGCCGATGGGAAGAAGATGAGAAACGTGCACAAGAACACGGTATCGCCGTCAGAGGTGTTCTCATCCATCGGTGCGGATGCATCAAGATTCTATCTCTTGGGAAGCCCGACATGGGAATCCATTCAATTCTCAGAGGAGGATGTGAGGAAGACGATGGTCGGCACGCTCAAGACGCTCCTTAATGTCTACGCCTTCTACGCTTCCAATGCCAACGCCTATGGTTACACTGGCCAGGATGCCGAAGCCAAGACACACGACCTGGACACGTGGATCCTCTCCAGATTGAACACTACCATAGTTGATGCCAGAAACGGGTTCGACGACCTCGAGGTCCATTGGGCGGTGAACTCTATCATGAAGTTCGTAGAGGATTTGAGTAATTGGTATGTTCGCAGATCCAGGCGCAGGTTCTGGGTCGATAGCGATCCGCTCGACCGCTTCTCCGCGCATTCCACGCTCCACGAATGCCTCATGACATTGTCCATGATAATGGCCCCGATCACACCTTTCTTCGCGGACTGGCTCTACAGAAATCTGAAAGGGGCAAAGGGGAGCGTGCATCTCGAGGACTATCCGGTCTCGGGCGAGGAACATTCCAACAGACCGCTCGAACTGCAGATGTCCGTTGTTCGGAGGGCGGTGGAAGCTGGCCGCCTGGCCCGTCAGAACGCTAACATCAAGCTGAGGCAGCCGCTAGAGGAGGTCGTGATAGCCGCCAGCAGAGACGATGTCTGGACGCTACGCAGATATGAGAAGATGATCTCCGAGGAACTGAATGTCAGATCTGTGAAGTGCATGGAATCTCGGGAGAGCATGGTGGAGTATGCCATATCGGCGAACCTCAGGACCCTTGGCCCGAGGTTCAAGGAAGGGGCCGAAGAGGTTTCGAAGCTGCTAGAGATGGTCGACGGCAGCGAACTGGTGAAGCATCTGAAGGCGAAGGGAAGGCTGCGCCTGGGAGGTTACGACCTCTACGAGGAGGATGTCATCATCAGCGAGACGCAGAAACCAGGATACACCCACGCATCGATGGATGACCTGCACGTCTACTTCTCGACCCAGATCAACACGAAGCTCAAGATGGACGGCCTGGCGAGAGAGGTCATCAGGCGCGTCCAGCACATGCGCAAGGCGCAGGGCCTGGCCTTTGACGACCTAGTGGTCGTGGAGTATTCGGCCCATCCGGACATCGAAGCCGCTATCGTCGCCCACAAGTCGCGCCTGGAGACGGAGACGCATGCGAAATCCTATTCGAAGGCCACCTCACTCCAAGGGGCCAAGAAGTGGACGGTCAACAAGATGCCACTAGAACTGGTGGTCAGGATACTTTGACCCTCTTCTTCGGTCCCTTGGATATCGATTTCTCCATCATGTATGCGTGCTTCTTGGCGCCGTAATAATCTTTCGCCATGGTCTTCAGAACATACCCGTGTTTGAGGTATAGGCTGATGGCCGGGGTGTTCTCTATGCCGACCTCGAGGCCACACCGGCGAACCCCCAGGACAATCATCTTTTTCTCGCATTCAATCAATAGGCGCGAAGCCAACCCCTTCTCGCGTCTGCCATCCAGGACTGCGATGGATGCGATGCGTCCTTCCCCGCACCTCTTCGAGAACATGCACATGGCTGCCCCTACGATCATCTGTTCATCGACCGCGACCAATGCGATGGTATCGTTCCTGACGATGAATGCGGTGACGGTCTCCTGCTCGAACCGTCTCTCATCGAAACATTCCGCCTCCAAGCGCATGATGCCTGGTAGGTCTTTCATGGTGGCGATCCTCACCTTCACAGATGGCATACAACACTGCTTCGATATGTTCGTTGCGCTTCTTCCGAAGGGCTTATATTCGCCATGGGACTTCAGCATCTGGATGGTCTCCATAAAGAACGCCGTCTCAGAAAAAATGGTAGGCAAGACTGTCCAGGTACGTGGATGGGTCTACCGCACCAGGAGCAGCGGCGGTATCGCTTTCGTCGTCATGCGTGATTCGACGGGCATAGCCCAGGTCACTGTGAAGAAGGGTTCTGTCCCGGATGAGGACTTCGTCTCAGCCACCGATAACGGTATCGAGTCCTCGGCCATAGTCGAAGGGACCGTCGCGGAGGACAAGCGCGCACCGGGTGGCTATGAGATACGCGCAAGTCGGTTCATTCTGGTAGGAAAGGCCGAGCCGTTCCCAATCACTGAATATCAAAGCACCGAGCTTCTGCTGGACCTGAGGCATCTATGGATCCGATCCCGGGAACAAACCGCGATCATGAGGATCAAGGATTCGCTTCTAAGGGGAGCACGCAACTGGTTCCATGAGAACGATTACACCGAAGTGACACCCCCTATCATAACAGGGGTCGCTGCAGAGGACAGTACCAGCCTGTTCCAGATAAAGTACTTCGACAGGATAGCGTTCTTATCACAAAGTGCACAGTTCTATCTGGAATCGCTCATATTCTCGTGCGACAAGGTTTGGGCCCTCACCCCATCTTTCAGAGCGGAGAAGTCGAGAACCCCCAGACATTTGGCGGAATTCTGGCATCTCGAGATGGAAGCAGCCTGGCTGACGAACGAGGAGAACATGCAGGTGCAGGAGCAGATGGTGACCGCCATGCTGCACAATGTGGCGGACGAATGTCCCGACGAGCTCGCGATGTTCAAGCGTGACCCAGCGGCCCTGAAGAAGATCGTGCCACCGTTCGATAGAATGCCTTACGGAGAGGCCATGCAGTACCTGCAAGGCAAAGGGTTCGACATGTCCTGGGGAGACGACCTGGGCGCAGTCGAAGAGCGCGAGCTGACCAAGGATCGCACCATCCCGATGTTCGTGGTGAACTATCCGAAGGAGCTCAAACCGTTCTACATGAAGGAAAACCCGGATGACCCGCGCACATACAAGAACAGCGACTTGCTGGCGCCGGAAGGCTTCGGCGAGATCATCGGCGGCAGCGAGAGAGAGACGGACAACGAACTCATCCTCGAGAGATTGCGTGAGAAGGGCGAACCCTTGGAGAACTACAGCTGGTATCTGGATCTCAGAAGGTACGGGTCGGTCCCGCACTCCGGGTTCGGTCTGGGAACGGAGAGGATCGTAACATGGATATGCGGTCTAGATCACATCCGCGACGCGATACCATTCCCGCGCACAGTGTCCAGGGTGTTCCCCTAGAACACCTTCGGATCAGAGTCCTGCCATCTTGGCGCAGTAATCTGCATAGATCCTTGCTGCCTTCGCGACGTCCTCGACCTTGATCCATTCGTCTGGAATGTGACACGACGTCGGATCGCCAGGTCCGCATATCATGAGCTTGTCATTGGCTGACTTGAACATCACCATCTCGGTGGCGTAGGGCACCGCGAGCACCTTCGTGTCCGGCCCTATGACCTCCTTTAAGGTCGTGACAGCTTCTATCGAAGGGTCAGTTCCGACAGGGTCGAGTTCGTGAAGTATCTTGATCTCGTATCCGTCATCGCCTATCCTCTTCCTCACCTCGTCAAGCACGGCCGAGGTGTTCATCTCCGGAGGATATCTGACATCCACCTCGACGACGCACTCCGCCGGTATCACGTTCGTCGCCGTGCCTCCTCTTATGACGTCCACGGTGAGGGTCATATGCTCGACCGGGTCCTCTGGAGGTATCTGGAGGTCCTTCATCTTCTGCAGGAGATCCACCATCTTGACTATCGCATTCTCGCCGAGGTGCGGCATGCTCGCATGCGCAGACTTCCCATCCGTGCATATCTCGAATTGTACCAGTCCCTTCTCCCGTATGACTATGTCGAAGTCAGTGGCCTCGGTGACCATCACAGCCGGAGCGTTCTTCACCGCGGGGTCGATCGAAGCCGCGGCTGCGCCTGCCATCGAAGTCTCCTCATCGGTCGTGAAGCACAGCGAGAACGGTGTCTTCGCCTTGACCATCTCCTCTGCCGCTAGCAGCATGGCCACACAGCCGCCCTTCATGTCCCCCGTACCGCGACCGTAGAGGACGCCATCGATCATCTCTCCCTGCTTCTTCGTCCATCCAGTAGTGCCTATAGGGACGGTATCTAGATGACCTGACAACATCACGCCGTTCTCCATGAACTGGCCTATCATCGCTGGGTTGTCTTTGGAGCCGTAGTTCCTGACATGCATCCCCAGCTCCTTCATCACCTTCGTCACATAGTTCGTGACTGGCTGCATGGAATCGTTCTCCGCCGATCTGATCAGTACTAGTTCTGTGAGCATCTTCTCCGCTTTGCTTATCAAAGTATCACCGTGTCTTCTTGCCCGCGATCCGTTCGGATATCGCCACGATCAGCCTGGATAGGTTTTGCAGGTCCTTTAGGCTGGCGCATTCGGTCGGAGAATGCGTGTACCTCATAGGTATCCCGAGGGGCATCATGAGCGCGCCGAAATCTTGCATGACCGCGCCATCCGTAGCTCCCCCGCCTGTGCCATATTGCAGAGGTATCTTCTTCTCCTTGGCGACCGCCTCGATCATCTTGCGCAGCCTAGGGGATGCGATGGCAGCGTGATCCAGCATCCTCAGCGCAGGTCCGCTGCCAAGCAATATCCTTTCATAGGCGTCGCCCTGCATCGGTCCGTCCGTGGTCGTCATCGTATCGACGGCGAATACATAGTCGGGCCTCATCGAGAAACCCACGACCTTGGCCCCCTTGAGCCCTATCTCCTCCTGCACGCTCCAGACGAATACGAGCTTGACTGGCAGCTTCCTCTTCCTGAGGATATCGATCGCGTCCAAGAGGATGGCGCAACCCGCGCGGTTGTCTATGCCGCGCGCGCATATGAGGTCTCTTCCGATGTATGACACATCCTTCTTGAAGACCATCGGGTCCAGGATCCTTATCCCGAGCTTCTCCGTCTCCTTCCTGCTCCTGGTTCCGACATCGACCCTGACGTCCTCCCAGCTGACGGCCTTCTTCTTATCGTCACTCTCGGTCATCAGGTGAGGGGGTTTCAGACCGATCACCCCGTTCACGGTCCCCTTCTCGGTCTTGATCTCGACCACCCTGCCGACGAGTGTGCGGTCGTCTATCCCACCGATCTTGCGTATCCTTATGGACCCGTCGTTCTCGAGCTTGCTGACGATGAGCCCGAGTTCGTCCATGTGCGCTATGAGCACGACCTTGGGACCAGTGTCCCCGATGGTGCAGATCAAATTCCCTATGTTGTCCTCCTCGGTCTTCAGCCCCATCGCTTCGACCTTGGACCTGATGAACTCCCTTATCTCGTCCTCGAACCCGGACACCCCGGGCACGTGAATCATCTCTTCCAGTAACTCCTTCATTCTAAGCCCCCCTTGACGAACGGTGGCTTGACCACCTCTGCGGATACTAGCGTGTCCCGCACCTTAATCTCGGCCTTCGTGCCGACCTTGGACATCCCGATGGGAACATATCCCATGGCGATGCCCTTCCTGAGCACCGGGGACAGCGTACCGCTCGTGACCCTGCCCACCTTGCTCCCATCCATCATGATATCGTAACCGTGTCTGGGTATACCCCTGTCCGTGGCCATCATGCAGACCAGCTTGTCGTAGTCCTTAGAGGCCTTCTGCTCCTCCAGCACGCTCTTGCCGAGGAAATCGTGCTTCCAATCGACGACCCACGAAGGCCCGGTCTGAAGGCTCGTCTGAGCCCCCTCGAAATCTGTGCCGGACAACAGCAGCGCCTTCTCGAGTCTGAGCGTGTCCCTCGCGCCCAGACCGATCGGCTCGACCCCGAACGCCTTGCCCCTCTCGAGCACTGCTCTCCATACATCCACGGCATCTGCGTTCTCGCATATGATCTCGAAACCGTCCTCTCCAGTGTAACCGGTCCTTGAGACGAGCGCCTTTATCCCATCTCCAGGGCCGTTGCGATACTCCCTTCCCTTCAGGAGTTCGGTCTCGGGTTCCGAGCCACGCGTCTGGATACGGTCCAGCCGCGCGAACGCCGCCCAGAAGAAACCGACCTTCGACAGGTCGACAGTGGTCAGGCTGGCGAGCACATCCTTCGCGGTAGGTCCCTGGACCGCGATGGCTGCCAGATCCATGGACATATCCACGAGCTCCTGGCTCTTGAGATGGCTATCGACCCACTTCCTCATCTTCGAGGTCGTCGCCGCGTTCGGAACCATGAAGTATTCGTCAGGTCCGAGGGGCGTGGCGATCGTATCGTCCAATATGTGCCCGTGTTCGTCCAGCAGATGTGAGTAAACGCATTTGCCCTGTGGGGCTCTCCGTACATCGTTCGTCATGAGCGTGTCGATGAGATCGCCGACACCCTCACCTCTGATTATAAAATCCCCCATGTGGGACACATCGAAGGCACCACATGATTTTCGAACCGTCAAGTGCTCCTCGATGACTGACCTGTACTGGATGGGCATCTCCCATCCGGCGAACCAGACCATCTTCCCTCCGAGCGCGACATGTTCGCCGTGAAGAGGCGTCCTGTTCATGCAACGGAATCGGACTAGTTATGCAAAAGCTTTGGGAACATAATCAAAAGATTCGCCAGATAAACGACCCTCAACGATATTGGTCGATCAGCTTCATCATGTCCTTCTCGAGGCCGACGCTCATGGCTGGAGCCTCGATCACCTCTACGTTCCTCTCAAGAAGCGCCAGCTCCTTCTCGCTGAAGGCGTCGGGGCTTATCGGTATCAGGACCACGGACTTGCTCTGCATGACCTGTTCGTTTATGTGCTCGGCGAACCTGAGCACCTGCTGGAACCCGTTGTTTATGACAAGGTACTCGAGCCCGTCAACGATGACGACGCACCTCTCGTACCTCTCGATGAACGAAGAGATCATGGTCGCGAGTGTGCCTATGCTAGTAGGGTTGTGATGGTCCTTGCCTGGGGTGTGGCTCAACCACAGGATGCGCGTGTCGCCCAAGTCGAAAGCCTCCTTGACTTTCTCAGGGTACTGACGGGTGACGCATAATCCCGGAATGCTCTCAGAAATCGCGTTTTCAAACAGCCTGTAGGATAGGAAAGGCTTCCGCTCCCTGACTACGTAACACATTCCCGCTTCGGGACGGATCAGCTCCATCTGGCTGGAGTTCTTCTCCTCCGAACCGATGTCCTTGTCCTCCACGATGTGTGTGACTGAAACGGCCCTATTTATATATTGGCATTCCTGGCAATTTAACCGCTCGGTAATCGTCAGATAGATTCATCTAGCATCTGCGAAACCTTCTGCTGAAGAACCTTCGCCGGGATGTCTAGAAGGGTTATGACTGTCGTCTTTCCAGATATGCCTAGCCCACTCTTCTTGGCGCTCACGACGCCGAGCGTGTCAAGATCCTTCATCAATGTCCAGAACGCGGTGTGTGCCCGCGGCTTCTCGTCGTACTCCTCGCACGCGACGCTATAGGCCGATTCCGCGTCCTTGGTCGTTATGTATGCCTTGCCCTTGGATGCCCTCGCGATCCCAAGGAGCGTGAGCTTCTGATGCTTATCGAGGCAGCTCAACTTCGATTCGGTTATGGAGCTGTAAGCCTCGGCCTTAGCTCCCCTTACGTGCTCCACATTGATCATGCCCTGCCTTTCCTCATCGGCCAGCATGCCTGCCTTCTCCAGGATCTCGATAGCGAATCTAGCATCACCCCATTCGGAGGAAACCTCTGCCATGAGGTCGACGGAATCATCGTCCACGGAACCTTCGTGCAGCGCGAGTTCGGCTCTCTGGGCTATTATGTCCCTCAGCTCCTCGCAGGTGTATTTCCCGAACTCGACCACATTGGTCCGCTTGAATGTGCTGGCAGATGCTGGATCGATCATATCGAAGATGTTCTTCTGCGATATCAGTATGACCGAAACGAGTGGTCTGGAGTCGACCTTCTCTTCGCCGAACCGCGTGAGTTTGTATATTATGTCCGGGCCGGCCTTCTTCAGGAGCACGTCGGCTTCATCGAGGGCCACGACCAGATGTATTTTGCGCTTCTCGAGATCCTTCCTGAGGATGCTGAGCATCTCAGTTATGCTGAAACCTCTGTCAGGGAAGTTGGGCTGGAAGTGGTTCACTATCTGCAGGACCACGGCGGATTCGCTGTTCCTCTGCCTGCAGTTGACGATGGTCCAATCGATTGCCACTTGCTTCTTCTCGCCGTGCTCCTTGAGATCCATGCAGAATCTCTTGGCAGTGGCCGTCTTGCCGGTTCCAACGCTGCCCATGAGCATGGCGTTCTGCGAGGCATTCTCCTCGAAGACGGGCCTGAAGAGCATGACCAGTTTCCGCATATGCGTCTCTCTGTGCACGAGTTTGGGCGGAACGTAGTCGAACGACAGAGTACGTTGATCCTTGAAAACGCTCTTACCAATAGATTCCCACATCTGACTCCGCCTGAGGACTCGGCTGGCTATCTACTTCGCCGTATTTTAAAGGATTCGCGCCGATGAGCTCAGGCAAATGATTTTATGCCAATACGTCGGTCGAAGGGCGGTGTGAGGATGGCTTCGGAAGAGGATATCATCAGTTCGGTGCTGAAGGGCACGAAATCAATGCTGCAGTCGGAGACGCTCATCGTCGATGCTGTCCAGGAGCTCGTGAAGGACGAGATCAAGAGGCACATGAGGGCGAAACTCGACGCGGACCCTGCGTTGAGAGCGGAGCTGAAGAAAGCCATCGAGGAGATGCTCGAGGCGAAGCTCCACGAAGCATATGCTCTGCTGAAGATCGGCAAGTGCGGTGCTAAACTCGGCATCTCCATGGTGCCTCCAGAGATGCGGAAGGAGATAGGGCACGAGCTGGCATCGATTTTTGAGAAGGAAATGTCGAAGATGCTCGAACAGGAATGAGCTCGTAGGACGTGCGCACAGCTGCAACTCTGCCCGATATAGGATGACGACCCATCCAAAACAGATGGATTAAGGGGTTCAAAGAAGAGGTTTGAAAGAACAGTAGAAAGGTGGTTTCAGCCGAAGAGCGCGCTGAGACCAGCTGCTGCCTCTTCCTCAGAGACTCCCTTTTCCTCTTTCTCTTCTTTCTTATCTTCCTTCTTCTCCGCGGATCCCGCAGCTGGCGCCGCAGCGGCCACAGGTGCAGCGACTGCAGTTGCGATCGCTTCGTCTATGTCGACACCATCGAGGGCCGCGGTCAAAGCCTTGACGCGTGTCGCGTCTGGCGTGACACCGGCGGCCTTCAGGACGCTCGTTATGCTCTCTTCGGTCACCGGCTTCTTCGCCGCGTGCAGGACCATCGCGCTGTACACATACTCCATTCTTCTGCCTCCTTACATCGATTATCCGAATAGTGCCCCGAGGCCGGCCGCAGCCTCATCCTCAGAGACCTTCTCTTCCTTCTTGTCCTCTTTCTTCTCTTCCTTCTTGCCACCATCGGACTTCGGCTCTGATGGCTTGGGGACTGCGCTCAGAATGCCCTTGAGTTCGTCGTCCAGCCCCTCAGTGGAGACCTTGGACGCGAGGGACAACATCTGGGCGTTCGCCTTCGACAACATTAGCTTGATAGTCTCCTCGTTCGCGATGCTCGCGTTGACCGCGAGGTTCAACGCGTTCATGTGTGCCTTCGAAAGCATCGGCCTGATAGACACAGTAGTCGGGAAGGATACGAAGACCGCCAGGTTGAGGGCGCCGGCCGCAGCCTGCAGCACATTTGAAAGGTATGCATCATAATCAATCGCGAGGACATCCTTGCCGTATACGGTGCCATTCTCGTAGGCCGCGTGAAGACTGAGACCAACAGTCATGGGGTATATCTCGAGCTTCGAGAGGACGAGCGCGACATCCCTGGATATCGTCTCGCCCTTCTTCACCAGCACCTTGTCCTTCTTGATGACCACTTTCCCACGCTCGATCGCCGCAGGAAGTCCCGCCTTCTGCAGGTCTCCCACGATCGGACCGGGTTTGAATGGCGTGTCGCCAGCCTTGATCTCGATGTCCTCGGGGGATATCTCTCCTCCCTTCGCTGGCATCTTGGTCTTGGTGGCGTCCAACTGCCTGAACAATTTGAATGGGTTGAGCGAAGATATGACCACCGCACACTGACCGTCGACCACGTCGGTGAGCGTCTCGACCCCCTTGATCTGTTTCCCCACATCCTGCAGGGCGAGCTTCATCAGGGAGTTCTTTAGCATCATTATCTCAGCTGAGTCACGCAGGTTCGCCCTGATCGTCTGGAACGCAGGCGCAGGGACTCCGTGGATATCGACTACACCGATGACCTTCCCCTTGGCTATCCTTGAGGATAGTTCGGCGACGGCCTGCTTCTTCTGCCCTGCAACGTGCGCCGTCATCTCATATCACCTTGAATGATGGGCCCATGGTTGTCTTGACATAGGCCGACCGGATGTTCATCTTACCCCTCTCCAGCTTGGATGTCAGCCTCTTGATTACCGCATCGAGGTTCTCGGCTAGCTGCTCGGGAGTCATCTCCTTCGTCCCGATCGGCAGATGGAAGGTCTTCTTGTCCTTCGTCCTGACGGTGACGCTCACCTTCAACTTCTCGATGATCGATTTCGGGTCCGAGCCTGGCGGGATCGGCTTCGGCATCTTGCCCCTGGGGGCGAGGATTACGCCCAGCCTCTTACCGATCGTGGGCATCAGAGGCGCTTCAGCGACGAAGAAATCGTTCGTCCTGGCGAACTTCTTCGCCTTGGTCTTGTCCTTGGCTATCTCTTCGATCTCCTCAGGTTGTACGATGGCATCGGCAATCCCTTTTGCCTTCACGGCCATCTCAGAACCGCCGAAGACGCCGACCTTGATCTCTCTCCCACGTCCGTGTGGGAGCATGATCTCCTCTTGGATCCTGTTCTTCGGGTTGCTGAGGTCAATGTCCTTGAGGTTGACCGCGAGTTCGACCGATTCTATAAAATTTCTTTTCTTGGACTCGGCCTGGAGCTTCTTCATGATTTCAATCAGATGTTGGTCTACCACTGTGAACCCTCCGCTGTAGTCCCTGCGAGCACGAAAGCTCTCCTACATGCCTAGGGAAATGAGCGAATGACGAATTGGTTTATAAGTCTTTCGCGTCTCCAATGCCGTCATCTGGTGACTGGCTAGGAGCTGCCTGCGCCCCTCATGGCACCATCAGGCAAATGATTTAACGCTGCCGGGGCAATGCATGACATGCCTCAGGGGTGAGCAGGTTGGTTCGGAGGATAGTGATAGTCGGCGCTGGTTGCGGTGGAGGTACGGCCGCCCAGTTCGCTAGGAAAACGGACCGTGTAGCCGAGATTACAATGATAGAGCGAGAGAACTACCCTCAGTATTCTCGCTGCGGCTTGCCCTATGGCATATCCGGGGTCATACCCGAACTGACCAACCTGATCGAGGCACCCGAGGAACGATTGAAGAAGAACAGGATCGGTGTCATGCTCGGCACCGAGGTCACATCCGTGGATCCGGGGTCCAAGGTGGTCCACGCCAGGAAGGCAGACGGTGCAGAGGTCGAGCTTCCTTATGACAGCCTGGTCCTGGCGACAGGCGCGATGGCTTGGGTGCCCAACATCAAGGGTGCGTTCAAGGACGGCAGCAAGGAGTTGAAGCAAGGTGTATTCGTGCTTCGGACGATCGAGGATGCCAGAGGGATACAATCCCTGGCGTCCAAGGGCAAGCGCGCAGTGGTCGTTGGCGCTGGCCTGGTCGGTTTGGAGGTGGCAGAGGCCCTCATGGTGCGTGGATGCAAGGTGACCATAATCGAGTACCTCTCAAACTGCATACTCGCGATGGTCGATGATGACATGGCCCAGATGATGGCCGATGCTATCAGGGGACATGATGTGAAGATGTTCAACGAGTACGAGGTCACCGAGATACTGGGCGATGACCGCGCGAACTGCGTCGTCGCAGTTGACCGCAAGACCAAAGAGGAGCGGACCTTCTACGCCGATTTGATCGTCATAGCTACCGGCCAGAGGGGAGAGACGATGCTGGCCAAGCAGGTCGGGTGCGATGTCGGGAACACCAAGCAGATCGTTGTGGATGACAGGTGCGAGACATGCATGAAAGACGTCTTCTCCGTGGGCGACTGCACAGAGTATCCTGATCTGATAACGGGGACGCCGACCGTGAGCGGGCTGGGCACGATAGCCGTCAAGATGGCCATGGTGGCTGGCATCAATGCCGCGGGAGGGGACGAGAGGTTGCCGAAAGGTTTCCTGCAGACGAGGGCCACGGAGCCTTTCGGATGTCAGGTGGCTGCAGTAGGGCCCACCTCCGCGCAGCTGGAACAGCACGGTATCAAGCCAATCATCGGGAAGGTTCGAGGGTTCACGCTGCCGGATTACTTCCCAGGCAGGAAGGAGATCTATGTGAAGGTCCTCGCACACCCGGACGATGGAAAGATACTCGGCGCTCAGATCGTCGGTGAGGATAGGGTCCACATGCGGGTGAACGCGTATGCGGTCGCGCTACAGGCGGGCATGACGGTGCACGAGTTCGCGCAGCTGGAGACCGCCTATTGTCCTCCGGCGGCACCTACCATGGATGTGATCACGATCGCATGCGAGGCGGTCAGGCTGAAGCTCGCCAGAGGCGCAGCTAAGAATTGACAGTCTCCGCACGAGTCAGGTCGTATTAGAAAACGCCCGCGTAGCCGCCCGCGTCCATTTCCTTGATGACGTCCTTGGGCTCCTTACCATCCACGGTCACACCCATGGATGTACAGGTCCCGACGACCTCTCTGAACCTGGACCTCTTATCCTTGCCCAGCATCGAGTCCTTCTTCATCTCTGCGATCTTCAGAGCCTGCTGGATGCTCAGGTTCCCGACCTTGGTCGACTTGGGGCTACCGCTCCCCTTCTCGATCTTGATCTCCTTCAAGATCAGCGCAGTCGTGGGCGGCGTACCAACCTTGATCTCAAACCCCTTCGTCTTGGGATCTACGGTGAGTGTGATTGGCACCTTCATGCCTGCGAAAGCCTTCGTCTTCTCGTTTATTGCGTTTACTACCTGTATCACGTTGACTCCCATTGGACCGAGTGCCGGACCAAGTGGTGGTCCAGGTGTTGCCTTTCCCCCGTCCACTAGGACTTCGAGTTTCTCTACCATTGAGCTCACTTCTCCTTTTCAAGAACTCGGACGTGGTCTCCCCGTATAGTCACCGGGATCGGGACCATCGCCTCGAATAGTTCGACAGTTATCTCTTCCTTGTTCTGATCGATCTGCTGGACCCTGGCCTTCTCACCCTTGAACGGTCCAGCTATGAGTTCGACTATGTCTCCTTCGACTATGCCGGCCACTATGGGCTTCGGCGTCAGGAAGTGCTCGATCTCGGCGAAGGTGGTCTCTCCCTTGACCATGCCCCTCGTGCGCCTGACACCCTTCACCACTTCCCTGAGACCGTCCGTGTTCATCGCCTCGACGAAGACGTAGCCTCGGATCGTCGCCGGTGATAGGATTGCGAACACTCCCATCGGCTTCGGCTTCGCCCTGCTGGCGATGGAGTCCGCGACCGTCTTCTCGTGACCTATTGATGTCTTGACCGCCAGGATAGATTGTCTGGCAGTGGCCTGTATGGTGACGACATCGCTGATGCCGGGATCATCCTTGATCGCCGCGCTGATCAGCACGGTCACCTTGTCTCCGAACCTAGCACCAGAAGGCGAGTTGATCTTCAAGGTGAGGTTCTTCTCCTCACCAGGCATGATGTCGAATGAGGCCTCGTTGGTATGGTCGGCTGATGGCGTGTTCTCCCAGACAACCCCGACCGCGTCGTAGAGCTTGACGAACCATTCAGGTGAGCCCTCCTCGGTCGCGGAGAATACGGTGTCGACCTTCAATGAGACCGAATGTGTCTGCCCATCGTCTAGGATCTTCAGGCTCATCTCGCACTCGGTCGAATCGCCAGACGGGACCGACCTGTTGGTCTCCCCTTGGATAACGAACTGCAAGCTCTTCGAGCCAGACGGTGCAGGGTGGTCCGCTTCCTTCTTCGGCTCCTGCTTCTTTGAATTTACATCAAACAATCCCAAAATAATCCCTCATATCTCCATAGTGCTGAAACCTCAGCTGAACGCCTTGATGATCATGTCGGAACCGTATTCGAAGATCCAATAGATCAGGAATCCAAGCCCTCCGATCAGAGCCAGCCCTATGGCTACGGTCTGAGTGACCTTGATGTACTCCTCGCCCGTCGGTTTGCGCGCCATCTTCAACACTCTGCCGTACTTGCCTTTCCCGACGTGCTTGGTCTTCTCCTCGATCTTCCTCTGAAGATTCCAGGATTTGTCAACTATGTCTGCCATTTTGTTCCTGTCCTGTTAGTACCTACTTGATGAAGTCCAGCCCCATCGCCTCGTTCTTCCTGTTCTTCTTGGGGCCCAGGATGTGCCTGGACTTCACTCCGGTTATGACGACCATGACCCTAATCGTCCTCTCGAGGGTCTCGTCGACGGCCGCACCCCAGATGATCCTCGCGCCTGGGCTGATCTTCGACTGGATGACTTCGGCGACCTGTTCGGCTTCGCTCACGGTCATGTCGGAACCTCCCGTGACGTTGACGAGCGCTGCGGTCGCTTCGGATATGTCCAGCTCTATCAACGGTGAGTTGATGGCTTCGGTGACTGCCGCGACTGCCCTGTCGTCGTCGTCCGATTCGCCTAGCCCTATCATGGCGACTCCGCCAGCCTTCATGACTGTCTTGATATCGTTGAAATCCAGATTTACCAGTCCGGGCTTGGTGACAATCTCCGTGATGCCCTTTATGGATCTCATGAGGACCTCGTCCGCCACCTTGAACGCCGCGTTCAGGGATAGCTTGGGGACGATCTCCAGGAGCTTATCGTTTGGTATCACGATGACAGTGTCCGCGACGCTCCTCAGCCGGTCCAGTCCCCATTCCGCGTTCTCGGCCCTTATCGAGCCTTCCGCCTGGAACGGGTATGTGCATATTGCGATCGTGAGCGCTCCGCACTCCTTCGCCACCTGAGCGACGAATGGTGCAGAACCTGTCCCGGTACCACCACCGAGACCGCATGTGACGAATACTATATCGGCTCCGACGACGGACTTCTTGATCTCTTCCTCCGCCTCCCTGGCAGCCTCCTCACCGACCTGTGGCAAGGCGCCTGCCCCGAGCCCTCTAGTGACACGCCTTCCGAGAAGTATCTTGTGTGGCGCGCGCGTCATAAGGAGATGCTGTGCGTCTGTGTTCGCAGCGTACAGCTCGGCTCCGATGATGCCTGCCTCAGCAAGCCTGTTTATCGTGTTGGAGCCGCCTCCACCGCATCCGAAGATCCTAATGGTGGTCTTCAGACCTTGGAGTATCTTCTGCAGCTCCTCATCTTCCGCCGTGAAGGATTGGAAACCTTCCGGCCTCTTCATCTGCTCTTCTTCAATTGCTGTGAGGGCACTGTCGACGAGGGACTTCATCTCGGGCCTCCGTGGCGTTGTACACGTATAGTGAACGTGACAAAGTGGCAACGGCGAGCCAAGCTCACCGGTTGATTGGACCGTAGCTGATTAGGTATCTTAAACGTTTCGGAGATGCTTTGGAGCGTCAGCGGACCAGATCCACCTCGCCGATGCCCTTGTATCTCTTCTCCGCCTGCTTCCCTAGAATCTGCGACGACTTGACTCCAGTAGCCACTAACATGACCCGGATGGTCTTGTCCAAGGCAGGGTCGACAGCCGCTCCCCATATGATGCGAGCGTTCGGTCCCACCCTCGCCTGTATCTCCTCCGCGGCGCGCTGCGCCTCGGATATCGTCATATCCGTTCCACCTATGACATCGATGAGCACGCCATTAGCCTCGCTTATATCGACATCGAGGAGCGGTGAGTTGATCGCTTGTTCTATCGCTTCCATGATCCTATCGTCACCTGGGGCGTCCGATTCCCCTAGACCGATCATGGCCACTCCTGCACCCTTCATTATGGTCTTGACATCGTTGAAGTCGAGGTTCACCAGACCTGGTCTGGTTATGACCTCGGTGAGTCCCTTTATGGACCTCATCAGTACCTCATCCGCGACCTTGAACGCCGCGTTGAGCGAGAGTCTTGGGACGACCTCGAGTAACTTGTCGTTGGGGATGACTATGACGGTGTCAGCGGAATCCCTGAGCTTGTCCAGCCCCCATTCCGCGTTCTCCATTCTCATCTTGCCCTCTCCCTTGAACGGGAGCGTGGCGACAGCGATCGTGAGTGCGCCCATCTCCTTGGCCATGCGCGCCACTACGGATGCCGCACCTGTTCCGGTGCCGCCACCGAGACCGCAGGTGATGAAGCAGATGTGTGTGTCCGCAAGGATCTTCTTGAGTTCATCCTCCGCCTCTCTGGCCGCCTCTTCGCCTATCTGTGGGAGTGCGCCTGCGCCCAGTCCTCTCGTGACTCTGCGGCCTAGGAGGATCTTGTGCGGTACCCTGAGGACGAGGAGGTGTTGAGCATCCGTGTTAGCTGCGTACAGCTCCGCGCCTACGATACCTTCATCATGTATCCTGGCAACGGTGTTGGTTCCACCTCCACCAACACCTATGATCTTGATGTTAGTTTTGAGGCTCCGCAATATCTGCTCGAGCTCTGCGTCCACCCTTTGATCCTGGTCCAGCATCCCTGCTTCGGTGATACCAGTCCCAGGGCCTGACTCTCTTGCGATTGCGTCTTCGACGAGTGATCTCATCATGTTTGTTCACCCCTATCAGAGGCGATAGCGCATATCTCGCTACGCCACTGGCTAGTGCATCCCACGCGCGCGTCGCGTATACGATAAAATCGCAATGTGAGTATAAAAAATGTTCGCACACTGACAGAATCGCGGGATCGCCCCTCCTCTCTCATCATCCAATCACGCGCAATCTTTTTCCCGGGATACATAGATTCCATCAGAGTGGAGATACGCGCACACGTCATCTTCGAAGGGCTCGTGCAGGGAGTGTTCTTCAGAGCGAACGCTCAGAGATTCGCGCAAAACCATGGATTGACTGGTTGGGTCAGGAACATGCCCGATGGACGTGTGGAGGCCGTGTTCGAGGGCGATGAGGGATCGGTCGATGCTGCGATAGAGTGGTGCTCTAACAAGCAGCCGCATGCGCGGGTCGATCGGAGCACGGTCGATAGATCAGAAGCGACCGATGAGTATGATGATTTCTCGATCGCGCATTGAACCAGGTCACTTCACGATGATTATCGATGCTAGCGCAACCGCGGCGACAGTCATGCAGATGGATGGGTCGGCCCCGACCACGAGCACTGCGATCAGGATCGCTATCCCGACACACTTTCCCGCGCTCAGGTAGAATTCCCTGAGGAGCACACCCTTCTTCTTGAAACGCTCCAGCTTGTCGACCAGCATAGTGAATAGGAACGATGGTATCATTGCGATCCAGAAGTACGCCAGACTCATGGCGGACAGGTACTCTCCTGGTCCGTTCGAATAAGCTGCGTACAAGGTGCTGATGGCCCCGAAGGCCGCTCCTATCCTGACTATCGAGACCCTGTCCTTCAGACGGTCCGACAGATAGCCTAACGCCACGGTGGTCACCGCTCCCCAGAATGCGAACAGCGCGAGATAGCCGCTGAGAGTCACCTCGGATTTCGCGAACTCGAAGCTTATCAGGGGCACCAGCACCCAGAATATCCCGTCCTGTATCCCCTCGGCGAATAGGGATGATTTGAGTCTCCAGCTCACACCTTTCATGTCCAAGTCCACGTGCAGTTTCCCCACCAGGTTGACCTTCATCGACTGGAGCAGTTCAGGTATGATGATCCGTTCCCTCAGCTCTTTGAATACGCCGAAGCCGGAGACGTAGACCAAGTTGCATGTTACGATGATGGCAGCAATAGCGAAGAGGACCTGGTAGGAGCCGATTCCTATGATGAGTCCGCCCGCGAGCGGAGCCGTGGTCGACACCAGCGGGAATATGAGGAAATATGCGCCCACTCCCGCACCCCTCTTCTTCCTCGATGTTATGTGCATTATGAGCGCGTTGTACGGCACCCAGAACGTGGCCATATATGTCCCGAAGAATATCGGAGGTATCAGTATCAGGTACCATCCCTTCAGGAACATGAGCAGGATGTAGTATGCGACGAGACAAACGAGCGCGGTCTCGATGGATGCAGGAAAACTGCGCATGATCGGTCTGGCCGCGAACGCTATCAAAGCGGTCGTCATGACCACGCTGACGAGGATGAATAGGGCGCATTGCTGATAGTCCGCCCCGCCTTTGTAGAGATAGATCAGAGCGAAGGCATTCGCCATCGTGTTGGATATGGCGACGAGTGTCTGCAGGATGATGAGCGAACCATGCCTATGAGACATCTCCAGAATGTAGTGTTTGAATTGAGAGCCCTGCATGATATCCTTTCCGTCATCTGCCCTTCGGTATTTGTCGCATACACAAATCAGTCTTTCTATTGCAACCCCGCATCATGCGAATGCTTTGCCATATACCGCACGGGGGACATCGTGGTGTATCTTGTGGGCCGCCTCCTCACTCATGATCCCCTTCTCCATGAGGGCCTTCGTCCGCTTGGGCACCGTTCCGATCGCGAGGACCGCGCCGGGTCGTGACGGGTCGTCCAGGAAGTCCGTCTCGAGCATGAACCGATCTCCTTTGGACAGCGCCACCTGAACCGCTGATTTCCCTGCTAGGACCGATGGCACGAGTCCGAAGTTCTCGTCCTCTTGGACCAGGGGTGGCGAATAGTGCTTGACCACGCGGCCAGGTTCGAGGCCGACGGATTCCGCCATGTGAGCCAGTTCCTTCATAGATTCGGGCGTTGCCCCTTCCGTATGCAGCACGATCGCGCAACCTGTGCGCCTGGCAACTTGCATTCCGTGACGCAGGATATCGTTCGAGGCGCTCCAGACCTCCTCGCCGACTGGAAAATGGGGTCGTCCCACCTCGCCTATCGCAATGGCTCTGCCATCTGCCACATATTCCGCGGCTATATCCATGCCTTCCATCATGATCTGTTTGGCCGTCTCGAGCCCGTATCTCCTCTGGAAGCTCAGGAGCTCCACGGGATATGGTCCGACCGTAGCGTACGCGTGCAGCGAAGTCTCTTTGTTGACTCTGTCCTTGATGTTCACGGTCACATCGAAGGCGGTCCTGAAATCATCCGCCTTGGATATCTCGACGTGGTCGTATGGAAGATGTGAGATTATCAGGTGGGTGCCGCCGAGCTTCTCGAACTCCCTCGCCGAATCCACATTTCTTCCCTTGATCGGTTCCAGATGGACGTGGTTATCCAATATCGGTATGGACATGGGTGTAAGTTCTCGGTCACTTGAAGAGTCACGCAGATTTCAATTCTTCTGTTCTCTTATCAACAGCGACTTCGACATCCTCAGGCCTCCAGACATATGCAACTTATTTATCAGCACACTCCGTTCCCATCTCCTGCAGTCGGCCAGGCTAGCCTGCTGCGTTCGGGCATCAGAGGTGTTCTTGGATGGGAGATAACGGCGCGTCCTCAAGTGGTCAAGGCATATTCCTCAGAGAGACCACTGGCCTGGTCCGAGAGATGAAGTGGCACGACGCCCTTTTCATCAACCTGCTCAACATGAGTGTAGGGGTCGGCGTTGCCTATGTCATATTCCTCGGCCCAGGAATATTCCCAGGAGCGAATGTCACACTTGGTCTGGTTCTGTGCGCGATCGGCTGCTTCTTCGGGATGTACTGTTTTTCAGCGCTCACGGCCGCGATGCCGCGCAGCGGCGGCGACTATGTCTTCGTCAGCAGAGTCCTCCATCCGTCCATCGGGTTCGGCTCCAGCTGGATGTGGGTCTTCTGGAACGTCGTCTGGTGCGCCATCCTCGGGACGTGGGTCGTGACCTGGGGTCTCAGAGACCTCTTCGGAATGCTGGGTGTCGTGAACAACGATCCGAACCTGCTCGACTGGGCCGACAGGCTGAGCCAGCCGGACCATCCGATCACTTTCACGCTCACTGCAATGGTCGTCATACTGTCCGGCGTGATGTTGGCACTGGGAACCAAGTTATACCTGAGGGTGCAGGCAGTCTGTGCGATAATCGGCCTTATCATGCTGGTCGTGGTCGCGGCCATTTTCCTCACGACCTCAAATCAGGAATTCTCATCGACCTGGGACCAATACGCAACCGGTCAAGGCGCTGCGGACTATAGTGAGACCGTCGCGGATGCCGCCTATGATTCTCCATGGTACAATTACAGTGACTGGCAGTTGACCCTTGCCATCCTGCCGATAGGGTTATGGTCCCTTGCATATCCGTACTTCACGTCGTTCGTGGGCGGCGAACTGAAGACTCCAAGAAGGACCGCATTAATCGGCAACATGGGTGCGTTGGTCATCGGCGCGGCATTCATAATCGGGCTATGGTCGATAATCACGAACACGTTGGGAGATACGTTCATACAGGGTACCTACGCCCAGTTCTACGAATATGGCTCGACGAGCTACGGGATGCCGAGCGTATGGTTCGACTTCCACGCCGGCATCGCTTCGAAGAGCAGCGCAGCGGTCTATATCATCGGTATAGGGATGGTCGCATGGCTGCTCATGTACCCGGCCCTGGCATGCATCGGCCAGACAAGGGCGGCGCTGGCATGGTCCATGGATAGGATAGTGCCGTCGTGGTTCGGGAAGGTGAGCGAGAGATGGAATTCGCCTTTGAACGCGATCGTCTTCTTCACCACGATCAACATGATATACCTGGCATTCTACGCGAGATTCTCTGACTACCAGGGCGGTTTCACCGCGGTGCTCGGCCAAGCGCTCGCGACATTCACGCTCGTCGGTTTTGCCGCCATACTCCTGCCATACAGGAAGAAGACGAGGAAGATATACGAATCCTCAGGGATGAATCACAAGATATTCGGAGTGCCGTTGATCACCATCTCCGGCATAATATGGGTCGCATTCCTGTCGGTGAGCATCTGGTACTTCATGATCGACCCCAACCTCGGAGCGACTGATTATTGGAGTCCCGTGACCAGATACTTCTCGCTCTATCTCACGGTGGCGATATTCTTTGCGGGGTTCGCGCTTTATTGGGTGTCGAGATGGTATAGGAAGAAACACGGCGTGAACATCGACCTTGCCTTCGAACAGCTCCCACCCGAATGATCTGCTCTCCGAGGATAAGGGCACCCTCTAGTACATGTTCAAGTATCGCTTGAGCGCGGCAAGCGCTACGACCGTTATCCATTGGTCTTTCTCGGGGTTCGGTCGCTCGGATACATGCCAGAAACCTTCCTTCGTCCTTGCAGCCAGAAGCCATCGTATGGGCTTCTCCATTCGCGGGTCCTCCGGGCCATATCCGTTCCATGTTAGGATGTCCAGGGCCGACAGTCCGCTCCCGAGGTATGTCGGATACTTGAATCTGGTCCAATTCTTCTCGGATTGGTAGAACGATGCGTGATAATTGCGTTTGAAGAACCGGTCGAGTATGAAGTCGATACCTCTGCGCACAGCCGCTGATTTGTGAAGGAGTTTGTGGTATGTGAGTCCCCTGATGGCCATGACCGTGCTCCAGATGCAGCTGGGTATGTCGTCATAGTCCTTCGGATCATATGCCGGCGCATCCTCACTTTCGACAAGGTCCATGAACCCACGTTTCTTCAAGCATCTATATTTCGGCCGATACCACATATCTTGGATGTATGGGATATTCCACCCACCATCCTGCCTCTGCATGCTCAGGATCCATCGAATCAGTCTCTGGGTCCTTGGATCGTCAAACAGGCCGAATTGTTGCATGTTCCTAACTGCGAAACCGTTGTAATACGGGAGCGGGAAGGCATTGGTCCACGGTCCAGAAATATATCCTTCCTTGGTCTGCCATCCGAAGACCTTCTCAAACGATGCTCGGACATGCCCCTCATCGATGTTGGTTATGTAATCTCCGAGGGTGTATTGGTTTCTAAGGATTGTCACATATGTCCATCCGATGGGAGGTCCTGGCCCCCTCTCCTCCTCAAATCGTTTCTGTCTTGATATCGGCCATGTGCCGTCCGCGCTCTGTTTGCTCAGGAGACGCAGCTTCGCAGGATATTCAGCGCACTCTCTGTTCGTCTGCTTCATCATGGAGTCCTCATCCCCCTTCTCCATGATGACCCTTAGAAGCCAGTGTTTGACCGGAGGAGAAGATATCTGAAGCAGCTTCCTCGAAGAGTCTTCGACAACTTTGTTGATTTCAGCGCGCATCTTCGAATCCACCAATGCATCGTGTGATTTGAAAGGTTTTGGATCAGCACGAATTCTGCACGTCGCGCATGATCAATACATGTCTGCGTATCGAGAGAGTGTACTGATGGCTATCTCCGTTATCCACTGATTCTTCTCGGGATCCGGCCTCTCGGACCTGTACCAGAATCCATCCTTAGACCTCATCTTCAGAAGCCATCTCACTGCCTTTTCCATGCGCTCATCCTCTGGACCGTATCCTAATATGGCCAGGATTTCTAGAGCCGAGAGCCCGCTGCCGAGATATGTTGGGTACTTCAATGTCGTCCAGTTCGTCTCAGACTGCAGTAATGTCGAGTGATAGTTCCTCTTGAAGAAGCCATCCATGAGAAAATCGGCGCCTCTCAGGACCGCCCTCCTCTTCATCATGTCTGGGTTCCAGACGGCCCCTCTTATGACGGCGAGTGTGCTCCACAGGCAGCTTGGAATATGTCTGTACTCATCGGGGTCGTAAGATGGCCGGTCCTCGCTCTCAACCAGTTTCATAAAATTCTTCATCTTCATGTGGACATACTCTGGTCGGTAGCGCACATCCTGCAGATACGGAATGTTCCATCCACCATCATGCCGTTGCATGCTCAACAGCCATTTCATGAGCTTGTCCACTCTCGGGTCGTCCCGCAATCCGAACTCAAGAGAGTTCCTAAGTGCCAATCCGTTGTAGTGCGGTATCGGAAATGCGTCAGTGGTTGGGCCAGGAATGTACCCTTCCTTGACCTGCCAGCCAAGCATCTTCTCGAAAGAAGCTCGCACATTACCCTCGTCGATCTTGGCAACATACTCCCCGAGCATCAACTGGTTCCTCAACATGGTGGTGTATGTCCACCCGATTGGCGGCCCAGGCCCGCGCTCCTCCTCCATCCTCCTCAATCTCGATATCGGCCATGTGCCGTCTTCACGCAGCGAATCGAGTAGATGCAGTCTAGGAGGGTATGTCTCACATTCTTTGATTGTCTGCTTGAGGACTGGGTCGTCAGAGTCCTTCTTCATCACGTCGGAAAGGAGCCAAAATCTCACCGGAGGAATCGATATCTGAAGGAGCTTCCTTGCAGACTCGTCCACCGTTCTTCGAATCTCTGTCAACATCACTGTGCCGGGAGGTCAATGTCTTTGTAGGAAATCTCTTTTTCGTAGATCGAGTCCGACGCAGTGATTTTCCTAATTCAGCTCCACGATCATGATTGAAGTCCACATTCCACCGCAAACTTGAAGCCCTTCCCCTCTTCTTCTTGAACCTTCTTGTAGAAGTCGCAATTCATGCATACGATCACCTTGGGCACGAACGATCCCGTGGGTTCTCCTCCACAGAGAGTGCCGGCGACCGCCCAGCATATCCTTCCACCATTCTTCCCATGGTTCATTCCATCCGATCGAGAGTACGTGCACGCTGGACATACTCCGCGTTCGGATACCTTGGCTCCTCCAGGGAATCGCTGGCAATCTTTGAACTCCCAACAGTTCTGCACTCCCATTTCCTCACCACTCCCAAACGTGCTTCGGATAGAGCACGGTCCGGAGCATGGAATGACGGTACATTTCTGATAAGTCTTGCCATGAATCGGTCTGGAATGCGAAAGCATTGATACGCCATCTGAGAGCCATAGAACGGCATGCCGAGTTATCCCAACAAGACTATCAAGAAGGAGCTCGGGAGTTTCAAGCGCAAGGGTGATATGCCTTCGGGCATCAAGCAGTACACGCTTCACAAGATCTTGCCTAGCATCCGCGCAGAGAAGTCGAATGACAAGAATGAAAGACTTCACGGCACGGAGAAATCGAGAACCAAGATCATGAGGGCATTCGACCACGAAGCGGGAGCGTCTGCTTTGATGGACGGATGGAGGGTTCATTACGATATGATTCGGACTCATCAAACGCTCGTCATGACACCAGCCGAAGCCGCTGATATTCCGTCATTGCCAGGCTTCAAGTGGTATGAACTAATAAAGCTGGCTAGCAGGCAAAGCTCTTGAATATCAGAAAATGAAATTTAGAGGCAAAAATCATATATAGTGCGATTCAATAGTGGGTAACATAAAATCCCCAGTATGACCCTTCTCTTCACGAAAAGGGGAATGCTGGGTTCCACTTCTTCAATCATAATCTCCTGGAGGAATGATAAATCGGACGCTATCATATTCATTGATGGAAACAATTTCTATCACAACTCACGATCAATGGGAATTAAGCCTGGGAGCATAGATTTCGATAAGCTCATCAATTTCATCTGTTTAGAGTTCAAATGCAATAGAAAGCAAGTTCGTTACTACAATTCTGAACCAGATATTTCGGATGGAACGAAGAAATATTACGGTGCTCAGAAATTCTTCAGCGAACTAAAAAAGCTCGGTTTTATCGTTCAGACGAGAAAACTCCAGAAGCAATCAAACGAAAAAGAGATCAATGCAAGGATTAAGGTCATTGATGACGAGGAATATTGTCCTATATGCAGACCACTTGTTGAGAATGCATGTATTCAATGCGTGGGTCGATTCAGCAAAAAGGAAAAGGGCATTGATGTTTGGATAGCCATTGATATGCTAAATCTTTGTCTGTTGCGTAATGAATGCGATATGTGTATATTAGTGTCGGGTGATGGTGATTTTGTTCCCGCCCTGGATATTATCAAGGGATCTGGCAAGGAGGTTGCATCCACATCCGTATACCATGGATATTCGAATCTCCTGAGAGAGAAACATAGATTCAAGACAATAACAGAACAGGAACTCGAAGGACTCTTGAAACAAGATCGTTTTTGACTAATGCACTCAGACTCGCCACCATCCGAAGATTTACAGCGGAAAACGTCAGACGGAAACCACCCGTTAATTAGACAGAACCGAGACCAAGGGCATTGTTGCATTAAGTATGATTCAGTAGATGTCTCCGAAATGCTTGTCTGACGATTCATATGGCCAGTCGTCGGAATATTGTGAGCCCTCATCATGTCACATTCTCATTTCAGAGGAACTAGTAGCCACCGATCATGATTAAGGAAGGGCACGAAGATGTTGCCACCGCTGTCTCTGTTGGCCAAATACGTATGAATCCCGATTTGGTTCAAGGACAGATGCATGAATCGTTCTATGTAGAATTCCCAGGGTCTCTCCGATGTCGTCCTTGGTTCCTTTTCCAGGAGCTTTAGGGCGGTCTCAGAGCAGTCTTGCAGGTATTTCATGAAGATTGGCCAACCTTCTTGTCCAAATCCATCTCCCTTTTCTTTGCTGCCCTCTTCTCCAGTATAATCATCACCCGGTTTTCCATGTGCTCCGAAATGTGGTGACGGATCGCTGATGCCCTTCAATCTTTCTTCGAGCTCGATTCTGATTTCTGCAATATCTGAATCGACCCCATAAAACCTCAATCTGATCTCTGGAGTTTTCGGTTCCAAGACTGGGCATTCTTCTCTTAGAAAATGCCATCTCATGTCCTGCCTACGCTCTTGCGCACGTTCCTTTACCTCATTCACATAGTTTTTCACAAAGCCAAGCAGGACTCTATCGAAATCCCCCGCATTTCTCAGATGGATATTTACCTCAACCCACTTGTATTCACTCATTTGAACCACCTACGGTCATGAATGCGTCTGCTGATAGATTATCATTCTTATCTGGGCCAGTCAAATCTGAACGCGGCACTCAACATTCTTCAGGCCAAGGTGTCGATGTTATTCCCTGCATCTTGCGCATTTCCTTATGGTTCCCAACCCACCAGCAAATTATCGTATTCTTGGGAACCTCATTGCAGGGGCATCTATGCTTGGTCTGATGAATAGTCCCTATGCATTCCCAGCAGAGAGTCACGATTATTCGGAGGTCTTTTAGGACCTTTATCTCCCTATCGCCAGCCAGGCCCGCAGTGAGTGGGTAAGTGAAGTGTTTTGGATTCTCAAGAACCTTCTTCAATTTCTTCTCGATAGCGCTACGCGCTATGGGGTCACCAATACATTTGAGACATTCCTTGAATTTTGGATGAAAAAGAAAAGATGGTGGTTCATTCGGACTCAAAGACTTCACTCCATGTCAGGAGTTCCTTTGCCTTAAATGGTGTCTCCAGCGTTTCTCTGATCTCTGGGTATCTGTATGAGAACATGAGATCCAGAGTTCGTATCCATTCTTTAGGAATCTCAAATTCGTAACTGACATCCCGCAGCTTGATCGGATTGAGCAATGGGGTACCATCTGGTATGTCGTCTATCTTTGCCGTCGAGTCTCTATAGGGAACTTGGCATCTGTGACTCAGATCCCTCAATTCCCTACCAGTATACTCTCCAAGATGGTGAATCCAACCACTTAGATGGTCGATTATTGGGGCGTTCTCTCCCGAATCAATGAACTCAGACATCTGGGAGACAAGCTCTTTCCCTTCCTTTGTTATCGCCTCGATAGCTTTGTTCTGACCTTTTAACTCTACGAATCCAATCTGGTTAAAGAGGTCAAGGTCCTTGACAATCTCAGCACTCATCGGTCCATGTGTCCATTTAAAGAATTGGTAATTGATTCCTTTTATCCGCTTTACCTGAGCATCGTACTGATTGAAAAACGCGGTCTTCTGAATTTTCCATTTATCCAAAGTGCCATATTCAGAAAGCCCATTCATTGTGTACAATAACAGCACTTTGTTTATAATCTCATCAACCTCTGCGAGGTCGTCCATCTCACCCTGCTCGACGCTTATCATTCCTATCCGTCCAAACGACTATCTATTCCATCAAATTCTCACTTTCACGGGTGCCAATGTTAGCTAGTATAATATGATTTTGATATGTCATTCAGCGATATTAAGCTTGCCGACTGACGCATTCATAATGATTTCATACCGGGATTTTTTGTATGCTGGCTAACAAATTCTAGAAATGAGAACGCGGCTCAAATCATTCGATAGACTGAAACGACTTGTTTTCGACGACCCCACACTTCAGCTCGGGCTAGAGGATTTCGGCCTGGCTGGGGATAGCTACTTATACAACACGCACCAATTAGGGTATATTGAGGGTGCAAATAACCCCTCTTGGATGGGACGGTATGGAAGTAACGATACCCGATGCCGACATAGTGATCGAGGCCGGAGTAACGGAAGATGGCCGGATATACGGCCTCAAGAAGTACGCTGGCCGTACGGTCAAGATTGTCGTGCTAGAGGAGAAACGGAAGAAGTAAATCGACACCAAACAACAATGGGTGACTGGGCCGGAGGTTGCCGCCTCCGCCCAGTCGGGAGGCCCGATACCTTGAATATCAGACCCCCAGAGAATCACATCAAGCTTGAACCGAATAAGACTTTCGCAGGTAGGACCGAAACTGGTCATGTAGGATGCAAGTTCTGCAAGAGCCACCAGGTCGTCAAGAATGGCAAGCGTGGCGATAAGCAGCTCTACAAGTGCAAATCATGTGGCAAGCAATTCGTAGACAATGAATGCTTTCCGAGGATGCGCACCAGTGCACGAGCAATCTCCGTCGCTCTCGAAGCCTATTTCGATGGTCTCTCACTCGCTAAGGTCGTCAATCTTCTGAGGCGCGTGTATGGAATCACCATAAACAGGGCGACAGTCTGGAGGTGGATTCAGAAGTACGTTCCTTTGGTCAAGAAGATGATGGGCCAGTTCACCGCCAATGCAACTAGTTCATGGCACGCAGATGAGACTGCAGTGAAGATCAAGGGAAATATCCATTGGTTCTGGGATGGCATCGATTATGATACGCGCTTCATCGTGATGGGTTTGCTCACTCGAAGACGTTCTGTCTCTAACGCTCGCAAGTTCTTCATTGGAGCCAAGGCACAAGTGGGCGGAAAGGCTCCTGGAGTCATAGTGACTGATGGCTGTGGCTCCTATCGGAAGGGTGTCACAAAGGCGTTCTGGAGAAAGGTCCAGCTTGGAGAATGCACTCTTATCCAGAAAGCTGGGTTAAGGGCTAGGTTGGGTAAGCTCTCCAACAATGTGATCGAACGATTCCACAACACCCTCAAAGACCGTGTCAAGATTCTAAGAGGATTCGGGAGTCGAGGTGGCGCATCAACTGCCCTTGACGGATTCGTGATTCAGTATAACTTTCTTCGAAGGCATACCTCATTGAAAGGTATGACTCCTGCAGAAAGGGCTGGAATCAGACTACCGACCGTGATGGGATGGGGCGACCTCATACAGTGGTCTCTGAAGCGTTCATAGTGCAATAGTGCAGATACTCACTTAGGTTTTCTGAAATGCATCATGTTGTGATGTTGATGGTTTATTCTGTATGCATATGGGTATCCGAAAGGGAACAATGGCTTGACGGGCTGGAGCAACACAACGGTCCCTGAGAACTCGTAACCAATCTTCTCCATCATTGGCACTATGTCTGCCTGGACGCATTTCTCCTTCTTCTTCACCGTGAAGTCGCTCATTATGAGAGTGCAATATCTACCGTTCCTAAGCCTGGAGAAGGTCTTCGACATGATGTCCGAGAGAGACTGAATGAACCCACTGTACTCATCGATATTGCCCAAGTCGTTCTTTCTGTCAGTGTAGCAGGCTACACCTTCTCTCGCCCCCATGCGATACAGTTTCCCATTGTGCTGTCGTATCCCCTTTCCATTGTTCTTGAGGATGTTATGGTAGGGCGGAGAGGTCACCACGTAGTCGACCATTGGCACATTATCGAGTTTCTTCAGGGAGTCGCCGATGATATACTCGTATTCTTCTAGATCTCTCGACCTCAGTCTCTTCTGGGCAATCTTCTTGTAGTCTGCATTTATGTCAATTCCTATTGCTTTTCGTCCTACCTGGTTGGAGGCAAGCAGTGTCGTTCCGCTCCCAGCGAACGGGTCAAGCACCGTCATCCCTTTCTTTGTGAACAACTCGACAAGTCTTTGAATATCCCTGACGAGAAATGGTGCGGGATGACTGTAGGCTTCCTTGTCGTCTGCGCAGCCAACAGATTGCCAGAAGCTGCCGGATAGTAGGAGCCAGTCACGTCCTGACAGATTGTTCAGCTTATTCCTAATATCATATTTGCCAGGCTTGTTCTCCTCCGACAGGGGCTTCCTCGGGTTCTTCTTCTCGGTTGTACTCTTCATTTCAATTCCTTTGCCGTTCGTGTGATTTCCTTGATGGTTGGCTCGGAGAACCCTGCTAGACGCTCAACATCTCTATATGTTAGGTATCTCCAACTGTTTTCCTCGAATGCTCTGACGAACAGAGGGTCACAAACCCTCTTCAATTCCGATTCCCGAGCTATGGGTATTACCATGAACTTGGGAATTGTCTTCTCCGTGTTGGATGCTCTTTGAATGGCTGATGTGAATCCAGTGGAGTTCTCAACCTCGAAAACGCATTCTATGGACGCCCCATCTTCTGATAGCCAGAGGACATCAATCATCTCTATTCGTTCCAGTTTCAATGATTCATAGCTGCCACTGAGGGTAGATAGGTCCACAAATGTCGAAAGGTCACGAAGAGGCTTGTTGAAATCGTAGAATTCGGGCTGCTCTCGTTTTCCCACGAATACCGAGAATCCGTTCTTCCTTCCTGCGGCACAGAGCAAGCTAATGATGCGGCTGTGTTCACCAACCGTTTTCACCACCACATCCTTTATCTTCCAAAATCCACCAGCTCGAGAGGCGTACTTCTCCAATACCTTGACGATGCCACGTGGGTCGGGAGTGAGGCCATTTGGGTATGTCTGGAAGAGTTCTCCGATGACATCGTCAAGTCTCACAGAAACTCTTCTTCTGAGTATGGACAGAACTAATTCCTCCACACGGTCTTGAAGTGGTCTGTCTGGGTAGTTAATGTGGCTCTGCGGTTCTCTGAACCACCATATGTCGCCAGAACCGTCGAATTCGTTCGGCATCACTACGAATGTGCCCTCCTCCCCAGCCTCTCGTCTCAGAACTCTTTCAATTTCCTGGCTGTAGTCTCTCGGATGGATGTATCCTGCTTGGATCATCTCTGGAATCAACCCCGCAACAATGAACGTGTATGGTGTAGGTTCGTTTCGAATCGCGATTATCTCTATGGCTTTCTGCACAATGAAATGCTCTAGACCAGACTGGTCATCGGTAAAATCCACATCCCTGCGTTTGACACATCGTATGTAGAAGTCGGCTCCAGACGTTCCATACGGATTAGAGACGTTGGATTCACCCGACCTACGATTGTATTGGTGTGTCACTTTGTCGAATCTAAATCCCGCTATCTTGACTGCATTCACAAAGTCGTTCCATTCGCGGATCTTCTTGTGGTGGAATGTCACCACCAAGTAGCCATCATCCTTGAGCACTTGATGCATTTGCTTGAACGCATTCGCCATTCTCGTTCTGTACTGCTCTCTACTAGCTAGACCCTCCTTTATCGTAATCTCAGAACTGAGATCGGGCGCGTATTTCTTATCCACTTCCTTGAGCCAGACGAGCCATATCAGACTCAGGTCAAGATAGAAGACCAATCCTGCGTATGGAGGGTCCGTGATTATGAAGTCGATGCTTTTCTCTTTAACGTACTTTGATAAATCCGCCACATCCAGTGTCCCATAGTTAATGTCCTTGCTCCCGTCGATTTTCTTCTTGACGTTGAGACATGAGACAGATATGTCTTTCTTCAACCTCTTCTTGGCGTCAATCATTGCTGAGCGAACACTTTGTTTACCCAGGCATGCCCTCTCGAAGATGATTAGAGGGTTCTGTTCAAGGGATTTGCTTCGTATCATATAGTCGGCTCTTCCCCAACTCCCTGAGAAATCTCTTTGGGATGCCTTGCTTCTGGGAACCACCATCTTGAATGTAAGATGGAGTGTCTGGATGAATCCATACAGCAACTGATGACGAATATCTCTGTCGTCGACCTTGAGTATCTTGTCGAATATTGATGAGAGCAAGTACAGGTTCCTCCTTGTCCAGAGGAACTCGAAACTGTCCCCACCCACATCTAGGATGAATTTGTGAGTAATGGATGGTGTGGTGGGAAACTTATCCTTTGGATACTTGAATGGTATATCGATGCTCAGCATCTGAATCGCTTTCTCTCTGTCAACATCCTCCGCCGGAAGCCGATATTTCTTGCCCGAATTCGTTTCTAGGCACACTTCGTCAACGTTTCCAGATTTCCATCTGTAATTGTATACATGAGTGCCCTGGCCCTGATGGAGTCTCATGTAGTGCTCCTTGTACACCAAATCCGATTCTATCGCTTCCTTGATTCTCAGGAACTCTTCCACGAATCTTGGCTCATCGAAATTCGTGTCGAACACCTCTATCGTGAACGATGTGATTGGATTCAAGTCGAAGCACAGTGCTCTCCTTCGTGCAATGACCGTCTCAAATGCGGACATTGCGCTGCCAGCAAAAGGATCAAGCACCAAGCCACCAGGTGGGCAGTAGCATTCAACATATCTCCGCCAGATATTGTGAGGTTTCTTCCCCCAGTACTTCATTGCGGTGTACATCGGAGGACGAACATCTTCAACGAGAGCGTAATTGATGTGCGTCACTGCGAAATCAGTTTCCTGCTGCCCAATCAATTCTTGCCACCTCTCTGTATCCAGTTGAGGATGGCCTCTTCGACCGCAGCCTTGATGTCGCCCTTCTTAAAACCGCCAGACCGTTTGTAGATCTCGTCACGCAGAGCTTTGTCGACCTCGTGGGAAATCTCAACCTTGGTCAAGTTATCGCAGATGTATGCACGTAAGTACTTATGTACTTTGGTACTTTAGTTCCTAAGTGTCTGTAACCGGAGCCCTGCGCGTTGATGGGTGTGTTACCGAAGGTAGGACACATCTCATCTTCGTGGCTGGTAAACCTTCTTATGATAACCATTTCGTCTGAAGAGCTTATATGCTCGCGTGTAGACGTTTCGCCAATCACCCTTGCTCAGGTCCTTGTAGTGACAATTGAGGCCCCGTCTCGTCTTTGAAGCGATATAGTCTAGACAGCGATGACCATAGGCGATTCTCACATAATCGGTTGCAGTTTCTGGGCGAATTCCTATCGAGCCGACAAAACCGTCAATCATGTCGCGTATCCCCTCAGGAGAATGCCAATAATCGAGGTCACGATGGTCTGGGCCAAATTTCTTTGCGTTCTTGTCCATTCTTCTATGAACGCTCGTTCCGTCAGTATCCTCGTATATCACTCCGTTCTTCACGAGGCGTTTCTCATCAAAATCTAGATGATAGTCCAGAGATGGCACCATTTCCACCCGGAGGCATAGATGCCCCTTCGGCCTATTGATGATATTGCAGATCCCATCTGTTAGAGTCAAGAACTCCGAGGTTCCCGCTCTTTCTCCCGCTTTCCAACAATTTTCATCAGCTGAGGGATGTCCTTCTCCACCCTGGCCGATAGCTTTTCAATTGCCTTCATTACAGGTCTGATTTCAAATGTCGAATTCAAGAATACGACGGTCATCGTGGGAGCATCGAAGAAGCCAAAATGAGGTGCATTGAGGGGCAGCATCGTGTGCTTCTGGAAATTCACTCCCCCTCTCCTGAAGCCAGGGTTGGCCTTCATCCACTTGTCGAGCCTTTCGTCGAAGTGGTCGAAATGGTCCCTCATCTTGCGTGAGTTCAACGGGGATGTTTCGAGGATGGAGAATCGCGACTTCAGATGCCTTGCCCTTTCTTGGCACCTTTCCGATTTGTTAGGTGGCCAGAATGATCTAGAAATACCTGCGGATGAACGGAGCAAAGCCTTCAGACAGAACCAGACCCGATCAGCATCTCGAACAGCAATGCTGCACAACAGACCGCGATAAGCCATCTTGGCGTGCAGACAATCGTCTTCCAGTGAGTACTCGAAACCAAGAATCTCCATATCCTCCATGCGGTCACCTAATGATGATATGGGATGTCCCATCTCTTAGGATGTATGATTCTGGGCTTCTTCCTTTGGACAAGATCGGGCCTTGGCTCTCCATCGCTTCCTAGCGGAATCATGGTCATACAACTGAGAACCCTCTCGATTGTCATATGGTTTTGGGCTGCATGTAGGCTACAGGATTGGGCTGTACTATCGGCTACCCGCAGTCAATACACTTATATGTGCCACTTGAGTAGAATGCATCCAAGGGAATACCGTGAAGTCATACGAAAGAGCAAGGAGCGCCGAAGGGAAGAAGAGAGAGCCGTACTGCGCCAAGGTGAGCATCGTCGAAACCCAGATGCGAAACATGTGGCCGGATGCGTACTTGATGCCCAGAGAAGCGTACTTGATACACCTGCGCATCCTGATTAGCGAGATGACTGCGTTGATAAAGGCGACCGAGGCTGAGATCAAACGAGTAGAAAACTGATTGGTGGTTACTCGGAATCTGAAGGAGGCAACGAATACAGTTCCTTATCTACCATCTTGTTGAACTCCAGCTGAGCATTGCGCGCCTCCTTATACGTCTCATTCGCATCCAATGAAGACATACCTGCGAAGAGGATTAGCACGGACCCAACGACAATCGCTGCAATCTGAAAGCTATCTCCCACCAGAGAGTATGCCAGTATTAAGAATCCCATGCCTAACAGACATATCATCGCACGGAGGACCAGCGAGGAACACTTGTCTTCGGCAGTCCATCCCTCAGTGTAGAGTGTTGACACCTTCTCACACTCCCCGAACTTGCTGGTCAGCTCTTCTGTCAATTCCTTGAGTTGGCCATGCTCTTCGGGCGTAGGGGGCGTCTTCTCAATAAGCGCTTTGACTGCATTGAGGACTTCTGATGTGTCCTGGTCCTCAGTCATTGCCTTAATGAGACTTTTCCGAATCTCCGCAAATTCAGGGTTTCGCTTCAGGATGTTATCGATCTGTTGAACCGATTTCGTGAGGTACGTGAGGAAGAACTGATTGACAAGTCTTGAGCGCATAGCTACGTGTTGGTCCCTCCCTTCTTTTCGGAACCTCTCCGCATGAGATCGCAGGTGAACGAAGAGCGCCACCAACGCGCCCCCACCGACCAAACACGCGGCTCCAATCGCAACAAAATCATCGGCCATAGTCTCTCCCTATTCAACTGGCGGTCCTTCGTACTCGGACTCCTTCGCAAATGATGGATAGTGCTCGTACACGTGCGTTATCAAATCATGAATGGGCATCATATTGTACTGTATCTTGATGTCTACGAGCCCCTGTCTCAAGCGCGGTTCAAGCGAATCGTAAGCCATCCTTGCTCGTTCAAAACCTTCAGGAGTCAGGCTATAGACTTCACTCCCGAAGCCTGAGGTAATCTGGATGAGCCCTTTCCTAATCAGGTCTGAGAAGTCATTCCAAGCACCGTCTGAATACGGCCCGTACTTGTATGGTCGAAATGAGTAGAACCCTTTGACATCTTTGAATCGCATCAAGAAGAGAAACAGTTCCTTCATGAGCCGTGTCTTCCCCGCAATCGGTTCGTTGTATCGCTGCCTCCTTCCACCCGCGAAGAGAAGCATCAGTATCCAGTCTTCTAGTCGAGTAGGAATCTCGCTAATAGTGGCTTTCCTCTCTTCCCAGGGCATCCCTAGCATTTCCCGAATCGCTCCCTTTCGAGAGCCATTATACCATTTGTGCCATTTAAGCCTAGGCCACTTCTGAGGGTGCTCATCACCATCACCCGACTTGTGACAGAACTGGCAGGACCAGGTTCGTTCATTCATATCCGAGGTCTATCCAATCAAAAAGGCACGATTCCCAGGCTCAAAGTGAGTCTGACGCCCTGAAGGTGCCCATTTCGGAGACCTCTGAAATCGTCAGAATCTCGTCTGACTGGACTACCCAGATTCATCCTACTTAATGCAACAATGCCGAGACCAAGAAAGGTATAAATACTCACGAGTTTATACTGACATTTGTCTGACAATTCGAGCAATATCGTCCGACGCCGGGAGACTTCCAAATGGTCGAGTCAGAGCGTGTCACGATAAGACTACCGAATGAGCGCGTCCAGGCGCTCCAGGCTCTAGTGGATCAGGGGAAGTTCTCCACGCTCTCCGACGCGATCAGAGCCGCGATAGACAAGTTCGTCGAGAGCGAATTCACACCAGAATATATAGAGAAGGTAACAGTCGAGCTGCCTAAGGGCAATGTCGTGAACCTGAAGCAGCTGGTTCAGGACGGCGACTCCGTTTCTGTAGACGACGCCATCAGAAACGCTGTGCGCGAATACATACGCAAGAGATTGTCACAAGCGATGCAAGAACTCGAAAGGTGACGATCCACAAACCGAGCGCAGAGGATGGGAAGCAGATGGCCACGCACGCATGTATGCATGAGCGAACGCCCTCTTCAGGGAGGTGCAATTAGCGCATGCTCAACAAGTTGATCCAGGATGCCCTCGAGACGGAGCGCGACTTCGAGGTACATCTTGCTCCGAAGATATGCGTCGTGGGCTGCGGTGGCGGCGGTTCGAACAGTGTGCACAGGATCAATAGAGTAGCGCTGGAAGGTGTCGACACCATCGCTATCAACACGGACAAGTTCCACTTGGCCAGGACCGATGCGAAGAAAAGGCTGCTCATAGGCGAGCATGCGACATTCGGATATGGCACGGGCGGAGACCCCGATATAGGCGAGAAGGTAGCGTATGACGCGATGGACAAGATAGAGGCGCTGGTGCGCCAATACGATATCGTGTTCGTCACGGCTGGCATGGGCGGCGGAACGGGCACGGGAGTCGCGCCAGTCGTAGCAGAGGCTGCGCGAAGACACGGCGCGATATCAGTCGCACTCGTGACGATACCCTTCGATATCGAGAAAGGGAGGTTGCGCGTCGCGTTCAACGGGATCGCGAAGCTGAGGGAGAGCGCTCACAGCACGATCATACTAGACAACAACCGTCTGTTGAAGATCGCGCCCAAGTTGCCGATCGAACAGGCGTTCATGGTGATGGACCAGCTCATCGTCGAGGTCGTCAAGGGTGTGACCGAAACGGTGTGCGAGACCAGCATGATCAATCTGGACTTCGCAGACTTCAGGAGCCTGATGCTCAAGGGTGGCGCGTCCACCGTGCTCTACGGTGAGAGCGAGGACGCTCAGAAGGTGGTCGCAGAGGCGATCAGCAACCCACTACTGGATATCGACTTCGAAGGCGCCACAGGCGCGATGATCCATCTCACCGGTGGTCCGTCGCTATCCCTGCGGAAGGCGTACGAAGTCTTCAACGGTATCACGAACAAACTCGGAGATTGCGCCCACATCAAACTGGGCGCAAGAATAGATCCGGACATAGGCCAGAGCATCAAGCTGATGGCGATAGTCACCGGCGTCCGGACACCCGAAGATACGGACGCGTTCAGGCTCCCAGAAATAGACGGGCTGATCAGCGCCCGGATCGCCATGGCAAACGTGTTAGGATGATATCCTCCCCCACATATACAACAACAAAAAATGCGCCCCCTACCGTAACTTTGGGGGGCGCCACAGATTTTTCCGGAAATCAATCATGATTCAAGCTCAGTCTTCGCATCATCCTTCTTGGCCTTGGACGAGGTCTTCCTGGGCCTCTTCTTGGGCAGCTCTCCATGGGTCGCCTCCTTTATGGCATTGTCCAGGACCCCCATGAGCGAATGGAATTCCCAGGTCGATGGGACCGCTCTCGACACGATCCGCCTGAACATGACCTTCGTCTTCCCCTTCTTGTGCTCGGGCCAATCGATGCAGTCGAGGAGCATGGCGAAGTATTCGTGCAGTTTCTCAGTCTCCATCTCGGAGGCCAGTTGCGGTTCCCATCTCTCCACACCTGTTGCGAAGAGCTCGTAGAACACTATCGCCGCGGCATGGCTGATGTTGAGGATAGTGTATGCCGGATTCGCTGGAATAGTGATGAGGAAGTCGCAACGCCTGAGGAGTTCCTTGTCGAGTCCGAAATCCTCTCGACCGAAAAGGATCGCGATGGTGCCATCGAACTCCTTGATCTTCTGCGAGAATTCCTTCGGAGTCATCGAGATCCTCGCGAAATGCTTCTCGTTGCAGGTATCGATTCCAGAAGTGGCAGCCACGAAATCAACACCCTGGAGCGCCTCCTCGTCGGTGAACACTCTCTTCGCGTTCTTGAGGATGTCCGTGGCGTGCATCGCGCGCTTGATCGCCTCCTCGCCTATGGCGCAAGGTCTGACGAGCACCAATTCCTCGAGCCCGAAGTTCTTCATGGACCGCGCGATCGCCCCGACGTTGCCGTCGTGCAACGGTTCTACCAGTACTACCCTGAAGTGCGGCACGGCATCACGACAGATGCCCTAGGTATTTAACTCTGTAGCAGATAATCTGGGCGTGAGCGGCGAAGAGGAGATACGGGTCGCGCTTAAGGTCGCATACGATGGCACGAACTACTTCGGCTTCCAGAGGCAGCCGGGCAGAGTGACCGTCGAGGGAGCACTTGTGACAGCGCTCGACAAGGTGGGTGCAATCAGCTCGCCGAGGGAGTGCGGGTACCGAAGTTCCAGTCGCACGGACCGGGGCGTGAGCGCCCTCGGGAACGTCATCTCCTTCCGCACGTCATTCCCGCTGCGGTCCATATGCTCAGCGATCAACTCTGAGCTGGAGGACATATGGGCGTATTCCATCGCTCGTGTCCCTGATGATTTCAATCCAAGAGCGGCCAGGCAGCGATGGTATCGATACTATCTCCCTAAGGATGGGCAGGACCTTACTGTAATGAAAGCCCTGGCCGAGAGATTCATCGGGATACATGATTTCTCATCATATGCCACGAAGGCCGATAGGAATCCGATGAGGAAGATCGACTCGATCGACATATCCGATGAGGGGCTTTTCCATGCCCTCGATTTCCGGGCGGAGAGTTTTCTCTGGAACATGATCCGCCGGATCGTCTGGGTGATGAACGAGGGAAGCACAGGCAGGCTGGATCTGGCATCGATAGGGCCGGAGGCGAAGAAGAAGCTCATAAGAATCGGCCTTTCCCCACCCGAGTACCTCCTGCTCATGGATGTCGACTGCGGCGTCGAGTTCGAGCTGGACGAGCGCGCGCGGATACGCATAAAGCGGATGGCAGAGCGGATGATGAAGAGTCATTCTATGAACCTGATCTTCTCGGAGCATGTCCGCGACCTATCTCTTCGCGGGTTGTGAAGGTTGATATGTGCGGAGACTCGTACGCACGTTAAGATGAAAGTGGCAGTGACAGGGACTCCAGGCGTCGGGAAGACCTCCGCGACCGCCCTCGTTCGTTCCATACGCGTCATACGGGTCAACGACCTAGTAGACGAGTACGACGCGATCACAGGCACCGACGAGGAGCGCGGTTCGAAGGAAGTGGACGTCGATAAGCTCAAGGCCGCTCTTTCGAAGATGGATGGGGATATGTTGCTCGAGGGGCACCTCTCCCACCTTCTAGGGGTCGATATCGCCATCGTCCTGCGCTGCTCGCCAGCCGTTCTTCGCGAGCGTCTGGAGCTGCGTGGATGGAGCGCGGCCAAGGTCATGGAGAACATGGAAGCGGAAGCCGTTGATGTCATCCTCGTCGAGGCTCTGGGGTGCGTTCCAAAGACATGCGAGATAGATGCCACGGGCATGTCTTCCGAGGCGGTGGCCAAAGCGATTGAGGAAATCATCGCCGGAGAAAGTGAAAAATATCCAGTTGGCAATGTTGACTGGAGCCAGGAGGTTATGAGCTGGTTTTAGAGAAGTATCGCACGGAGGCCGATAGGGTGCTGGCACCTGCCGCGCAGCAGCTCACCTCAGTCAACCCTCACCACATATCGGCAGCATCTCTGGTCTGCGCACTGTTCGCAGGCATATTCTTCGCGCAGCAGAGACCTGAGCTGTTCCTCCTGCTCGCATCCGCTTTCGTTGCATTGAACGGATTGCTCGACGCCCTGGACGGGAAGGTCGCCAGGCTGATGTCCAAGGAATCCAAGCGGGGCGACTTCGTCGACCACATCATCGATAGATACGCGGACATGTTCATACTCGCAGGTATCGCCCTCGGTGCCTACTGTTCGTTGTTCGTCGGATTGTTCGCGGTCATCGGCGTGATGCTGGCCAGCTACATGGGCACGCAGGCCCAGGCGCTCGGTCTCCGTCGAGAGTACAGGGGCGTGCTCGGACGAGCCGATAGACTAGTGCTTCTGATCCTGGTCCCGATACTCCAGTACATCCTATTGTGGCTGGGCGGGGACTTCAGCAGCGACATCATGGGATTGACTGTCATCGGATGGATGATGGTGTACTTCGGCATCGCTGGCAACATCACAGCTCTTCAGAGGGCCTGGATGATCTGGAAGTCACTTCCGTGACGGAGGTTTGAACCTCTTGCCTTTGGATCTGTAATATGTCAACGGATGGGCCATCCAATCCTTCTTGCACAGCGAATCAGGGTCGAAGCAGATGCCATAGCTCTTCATCGTGCTGCATTCGGGTGGAGTGTACTCCGTCCCGGAGATCTCCCCCGTGATATGCTGTATCTGGTACCGGGACTTGCTCTCGTCGAAATCAGGGGCTGATGAGAATGTCTCCAGTACCTCGTCAGAGTTCATGCCCAGTGTATGCAGGAACGATACCAATGCGAATCTCCCGGTGTGTGGGACGTTCTCTCCGCTCTGTATCATGGTGAGGAGCTTCTTCATGCATGGGGGGAATCTTATGATGCTGACCTTGCCCATGCTCCTCGCCTTGAACTCCGCGCGCTTCTCCTCCATGATCTTGCTTATGACCGTGATGTCCTGGGAGAATGCGTTCATGATGTCGTCGTTGACCGCGAGTGGAAGCTCGGACGAGATCTTCTCCGTGAGCATCTGCTGGATGAGTCTGACCAATCGCTGCTTTGTGACGATGACTCTACCATCTTGCAGCCGCTGATTGATGAGCTTCCAATCCTTGCTCCTCATCGCGGCAGAGAACCTCAGGAAATCGGTGAAATCCACGGAGATGGTATCCTCGTCCACCGAGACATTCAGTCCGAGCTCCTCAGCGACCGATTTGATGAACGTGAACTCCTCTCCTCTCAGATGCTTGTCAGCCTTCTTCGCCTCGGCGATGGCGTATCTGGTCACAAGCATCTGGTCGGTCACGGCCGATACTATCATCCTCGCGACTGGATAGCTCAATAATTCGTTGTTCGCATCTACTTCCGATGCCATCGGATGGTCCTCGATCATGCCGTTCTCCAGCGCTTCCATGACCCGTTCCTTTCCCATGAACCGGGCCCTTTCATAAGCTACGCTGGTGGTGAGCTTGCTCAGATCGACTCCGGTCTCCCTCAGATATGCAGATGCACCCTTCAGGAACGGATACTTCGCCGCCAGCTTGACATCCACGCCGTCCTCTCTCCTCTCTACTCGAATCGCCGCTCTGATTACAATAACTTGACTGCTACGATCTCTCTACATCTCCGCATACCAGATATGATCGTGCCGATGCGAGGGCGGTCTCCTCGTCGAATATCTGCCAGAGATCCTCCGGATCATCAAATGGCCTCTTTCTCATTATCGCCATGGCCCTCCTCCTGCCTATCCCAGGGATCGCTTCGAGCATCGCCATCGATGCGGTGTTCGCATTCGTCGGATTTGCTATCCCCGTCACGCTCCTGGGGCCGCACCCGATGATCGCGACATCGATATCCATTCCTATCTCGAAGGCGTATGGCAGGCCGACCAGGAGCGGGTAGGTGCCGACCTGCCTCCCGAAGGTCCTCCCGCCCTCCCTCAGTTCCGTACGGACATTCCTGAGGATGGAGCCGCTCGGCAGAAGTCTCTCCAGCATGGGCTGGTCGATCTGTTCCCTCACATCTCTCTTGAACTTCTCGAACTCCTTGCGGTGCCTGACGCCAGGTGAATCAGCGCGGTAGGGTACCACCTGCCGTATGTTTATTCGTCTGAGGAGGAGCCCTTCGTCCACGACCTTCTGAAGGAATTGGAGATTGAGCGCGTAGGTCTGCTTAGATTCCCCTTCGAGACCACATACGAAATTGATGCCTGGCAGAACATGGGGCAGACCGGATGGTCCGACCACTCTTCCCAATTCGTTGACGATCCTGACCGCTTCGATCGTCTGATCCGCTGATGCATTCAGGTTGTTCGCCTCCGCAACCTTAGGGTCTGCGGATTCCAGTCCGAAGGCGAGGACATTGCCGCTCGTGCAGTTCTCCACGATCGCTTTCAAGATCTTTCGAGACTCCTCTGGATGCGAGGCTATCACTGCGGGGTTCGCATTGTCTAGATGGAACACCCTCGGGCGCATCGTCTCCTTCACTCCCTTCAACAGGGACTCGATCGCCGCCACGTTCGGCCTCGGTGTCTCGCTCATGCCGACATCTTCTGATTTGTAGCAGAATACGCAGGACTGCGCACCCAATCGGATGTTTCTGACGCCCGCATCGGACAGGGCCGCGACCTCTCTCAAGATGTCCTTCGGTTCGCGAAAGACGACTTCCCCTGATAATGGTTCGACGCAGAACTTGCACCCGCCGCTGATGTACCTGACGCAGCCACGATACATCTGTACCTCGGCTATCAGTGGTCCTCCCGCGTCCGGGTGGATCGATGAGATGACCGCTCCAGCCTCCAGCCAGGAATTCCATTCCTCCTGACCTCTGCGCCTATCCTCCAGAGCCCCATTCGAAACGAGCTCGAACAGCGCAGCATCCAGATCCTCTGATACAATGTGGTCGAAGCATCCCTTCAATGCATCAGACAACCTGCGTTCGTCGACCCCTAGGCTGGCCACCTTCAAACCCTTGAACGACCCGCATATCTTGATGAGTTCCTTATCGCTTGCTGGCATTCCCCTGAGATACTTCCCGGGAACTGCCACCCTCCTGATCACAGCGAGCAGGTCGAACCCGCTGAAATCGTCCTCTCCATCCCTCCACTGGTCAACGGTCCTGTAGTGGCCCTCCGCTCCCGCTTTCGCGAGCGCGCCGAAGGCCAGTCTGGCATAGGGGGAGATATACGGCGGGACGCCAAGGCACGCAGGCTCATCGGTGTACCCGTCGAGGACGAGGGCTCTCATCGTCGCTGTGAACGGTTCTGTCCACATAATATGTTTCTATTTCGTCGACCACGTCCGACCTGCTCCCCCAAGCGCCTTCGTGTAAGATGATAATCTATTAATCCGTCGAAATAATCATGTCTTCATAGCAATAACCGTAACAAACGACCATATCGGTTGTTCGAAATCGGAGAATCAACCAACGAGTTTCGACGTTAACATAGACACAAAGGGGTAGAATCGAATGGCAAAGAAATCCAAGCCGGCCAGTAGGAAGGCCGTGAAGAACGCGCCCGCCAAGAAGAAGGCGGTCAAGTCCAAGGCGAAGGCAAAGCCCGCGAAACCGGTATCCGTTGAAGCCATGCTGAAGAAGGCATACGAACCGGCCAGACTCGCGATGATCTACCACCCGTTCTACGAGGGTAAGATCGAGATCACGCCCAAGTGCTGCGTGAGAGACTTCAACGACTTCGCCATCTGGTACACGCCGGGTGTGGCAGAGTCATGCAAGGCGATCAACAAGGACAAGGAACTGTCGTATACCCACACGAACAGGTGGAACACGGTCGCTGTCGTATCCGACGGTACGAGGGTATTGGGTCTCGGCGACATCGGTCCCGAGGCTGGTATGCCGGTCATGGAGGGCAAGTCTCTCCTGTTCAAGTACCTCGGCGGCGTCGACGCATACCCGCTATGCCTCGGTACGAAGGACCCCGAGGAGATCATAAACACGGTCAAGCTGCTGCAGCCATCCCTCGGTGGCGTCAACCTCGAGGACATCTCGCAGCCCAAGTGCTTCTACATACTCGAGCGCCTGAGGAAGGAGTGCGAGATCCCTGTCTGGCACGACGACCAGCAGGGCACTGGTACGATCGTTGCTGCCGGTGCGGTGAACGCTGCGAAGATGGTCGGCAAGAAGCCGTCACAGATGAAGGCGGTCTTCATCGGTGCGGGTGCCGCAAACATAGCCATATCCAGGATCATGCAGGTCTCCGGCTTCAAGTGGGAGAACATGATCATGTGCGATTCCAAGGGAACCCTTCATCCTGGCAGAGAGGAAGTCAAGGCCGAGTTCAAGGAGAAGTGGTTCATGTGTGAGAATTCCAACAAGGAACGAGTCGTCGGTACATCACAGGATGCGATGAAGGGTGCCGATATCGTCGTCGCAGCTTCGAAGCCGGGACCTGGCACGATCAAGCCGGAGTGGATCAAGGGTATGGCGAATGACTCGATCGTGTTCGCCACAGCCAACCCGATACCTGAGATATGGCCATGGGAGGCGAAGGAAGCTGGCGCGAAGATCGTCGCAACAGGCAGGTCCGACTTCCCGAACCAGGTCAACAACTCGCTCGGATTCCCTGGCATATTCAGGGGAACCCTCGATGTCAGGGCTAGGACGATATCCGACACTATGTGTCTGGCAGCCGTCCTCGAGATCGCGAAGACCGCGGAGGACAAAGGCCTCACCGAGGAATACATCGTCCCAACGATGGATGAGTGGGAAGTGTTCCCGAGAGAGGCAGCGGCCGTCGGTAGGGCAGCCATCAAGGAAGGCATCGCAAGGGTCAAGCTCAGCAGGCAGGAGCTCTACGAGAAGGCTGAGTCGATCATCAGGCGCGCAAGGAACCAGACAAAGTACCTGATGAAGGGCAGATACATCCCCCCGCCACCTAAGGCGTAGGGTCCTGGCCAACGACCATTAAACCCTTTCAGAAAACCCTTATCCTTTCAATTTCTGAACCGATAGATATTCTGCAGAGCATCCGCTATCTTCGAAACTGGGCAAGAATCTTATGTTCAGAGCAGTCCCATCTGGACGATCTCTACACTCTGGACGCCGCCGACGCCGGATATAGCTGCTTCCACCTGGTCAGCGCCGCCCTTCTTGTCGTCAAGGACCACGAGCACGTGCAACGCTTTCAGGCCGAATGCGACGGGTTTCGTTTCGGAAGCCTTGAAAACAGCTCCCTCCGGCAGTACCTTCCGTATCTCCTTCACCAGACTGTCCAGATCGATATCGACACTCTCCGGAAGGATCCTGTACTGTAGACCTACTTCTCCCATGAAAGGCACCTCAAGGTCCGATGAATCCACATCCGGGACACTTGTACTTGACACTCTGGTCCCTGCAGTTCATGCATCTGCCGATTACAGCGTTCCCGCACTTCGGGCATGGGAACGTGGTCTCGGTCTTCCTGACGAGGCGTATGCCACAAGAGGAGCATTTCTTTTCATGGTCGCTCAAAATCTTCGACCTCGGCGCTGAGATATAAGCTATTTGTATATAACCCTTAGTGAGCTGGACAGCGAAGTTAAATCTATTGGATTCCATCAGTGCCAGGGGCTGACAAATATGAGAGGTCTGGTCGTTTACGACAGCTACTATGGAAATACGAAGGCGGTTGCCGAGGCCATTGCCGAGGAGATCCGGGCAATGGGTCACGATGCGGTCATGCATTCTGCAAGGGAGAGCTTCCCGAAAGAGCTGGACTATGGTTTCCTATTCATCGGATCGCCCACGCGTATGACCAAGATGACTAGCCGCACGAAGAAGTTCGTGAAGAAGCTCGGGAAGAGTTCCTGGAGCTCAAAGCCCGTGTATACGTATGATACTATTATGACTGGTGCGATGGAGAACGCAGGGCGTTGGAGTGGGACGGCCGCTCAGAAGCTGCATGATCTCGCCAAAGATGTCGGTCTCAATCCAGACCCATCGGTCCTGCACACCGATGTTACCGGCATGAAGGGACCGTTGGCAAAAGACGCAATCGACAAGGCGAAGGCGTATGTACGCGATAGCTTGTCGAAGCTCGACAGATGACGATGTGTCCTTGCTCCGATCATCTGGGTGCGTCTAGAGTCGACGCATTTCCCGTCAGTGTGATAACCCGTGGCAATGGTGCAGTTAATAATATTTGCCCAAAACGCTATTATTATTATCCAATTATTATAGTACAATACACCAAATATATGCTGTCTGGAGGGGAATCCGGCCCAAACCTCTCGATGGATGATAGTCATTAAATACTTGAACGAACTACACGGGCTGCTAACGCAGCCTAGGGTATCTACGCCGCCCAGGGCCCGTAGCTCAGCTAGGTAGGAATCTCATGCATTCTCGATGTTATGGTTTCCCTAGAAAGAGCATCTGCCTTTTAAGCAGGTGGCCCGGGGTTCGAATGACTACGCCATACAGACTAGTCTCGGAAATCCCCGCGGGCCCGCCGGGCGTCGACTGCGGACCGGGGGAGAAACGGAACGAATCCCACGGTTTCTCTGTAGAATACCCTTCGCCAGTATGGTGATTAGGATGGCCGGAGAATTTAACGTCTTGGAGCATGAGCTCGTACCCGAGTATCATCTTCTGTCGGAGAAGGAGGCCGAGAAGGTCCTTAAGCAGCTGAAGCTTACGAAGGACCAGCTTCCAAAGACAAGGATAACTGACCCGTGCATTCGCACGCTCGATGCGATTGTTGGGCCAGTCGAAGAGGGAATGGTAGTCAAGATCGTCAGGCGCAGCTCAACGAGCGGCGTGTCGATCTGTTACAGACTTGTAGTGCGGGGGTGAACCCTTGAGGGAACTTGTTGAAACCTATTTCAGGGAAAGAAGTGTAGTCAACCATCACACAGCGTCGTACAACGATTTCCTGCCGACGATAGACCATCCGAACAGCAGGATGCAGACGATCGTGGACAACGTCCGCGCATCTCCCGACGAGGCCGACAGGGGGATAATCCGGCTCGACCCAGACCGGACCGAGGGCAAGATCATCGAGATCAGGATCGGTCGCAGAAGGGACGAGAAGACCGGGCGCGTTGATCCAAGCGCCAGGCCGACGATATCTGTCGGAAGGCCGGTGATCAAGGAGGCCAATGGTGCCACCCACGACCTCTATCCGATGGAGGCGAGGTTGAGGAACCTCAATTACTCCGCACCGATTCATCTCGAATTCACGATCGTAGAGGACGGGATCGAACGCGAGCCAGAGAGGGTGCACATCGGTGACCTGCCCGTAATGATACAGTCCAAGAAGTGCAACCTGCACAAAGACAACATCGACATGGACCGCGAACCGACCGACGAAGACGTCCGCGAGTTTCATGTGAAGATGGGCGAAGATTTGTGCGACCCAGGCGGCTATTTCATCATAGGTGGTACCGAGAGGGCGCTGATATCCCTCGAGGACCTCGCGCCGAACAGGGTCATGGTCGAGATGAACGAGCGCTACGGCACGAGCCTACACGTTGCGAAAGTATTCTCGCAGAAGGAAGGTTACAGGGCGCTCACTCTGATGGAGAAGAAGAAGGACGGTATACTGGTCGTATCAGTGCCCGCTGCCTCCGGTCAGATCCCGTTAATAGTCCTCATGAAGTCTCTCGGGATGGAGAGTGATGAGGAGATATACAAATCGATAGTGTCTGATCCGCAGATGGCGAACATCGTGTACGCCAACATCGAAGAGTGTCAGAACAAGAAGCTGTATCCTCCGAACGGCATCTACACGACCGAGGACGCGATACTGTTCCTCGAGAGGAAGTTCGCGACTGGCCAGGCGAAGGAATACAGGGCGAAGAAGGTCGAGAGCATAATCGACCGGTCCCTGCTACCACACCTTGGTGACACCTCGGATGCGAGGATGAAGAAGTCCATATTCCTGGGCCGTGTCGCCAGAGCCATACTCGAACTTGAGCTCGGCAAGCGTAAGGAGGACGACAAGGACCACTACGCTAACAAGAGGTTGAAGCTCGCAGGCGACCTGATGGAGGACCTCTATAGGGTCGCTTTCACCAACCTGATCAAGGACCTGAAGTACCAACTGGAGCGAGGGTACACGAGGAAGAAGGGCATGAGGATATCCTCGGCCATAAGACCTGATCTACTCACCCACAGGTTGCTCCATGCGTTCGCGACCGGCAACTGGGTCGGCGGAAGGGCTGGTGTCTCTCAATTGCTGGACAGGACGTCCAACATGAGCGCGCTGTCCCACCTTAGGAGGGTAACATCGCCACTCACCAGGAGCCAGCCTCACTTCGAGGCGAGGGACCTGCACCCCACTCAATGGGGTCGATTGTGTCCGAACGAGACTCCTGAAGGTCAGAATTGCGGTCTGGTCAAGAACTGCGCTCTCATCATCGATGTGAGTGAGGGGACGGACGACAAGGAGGTCATCTGGCTCCTGCGCGACCTTGGCGTGAAGGAGGTCAGCGAGCAGCAGACGACCGAGACCCGTGTCTATGTCAACGGTGACCTGATAGGTCTCCACGACAAGCCCAAAGAGCTGGTCGAGGAGATACGCCAGAGGCGCAGGTCCGGCCTGTTGTCGCACGAGGTCAACATACGCTTCGACAACAACATGAATGAGATCATTATCAACTGCGACGAGGGCAGGCTGAGGAGGCCTCTGCTCGTCGTCCGCCACGGCAAGACGCTCATGACCCGGAGGCACATCGAGGACATGCGGTCGCATAAGGCGAAGTGGTCCGACCTCATACGCGAGGGAGTCGTCGAATGGATCGATGCGGAAGAAGAGGAAGATTCCTATATCGCCGTGTTCGCGCACGAGACACCTCAGAAGTGTGAGCACTGCGGAAAGTTCCTGTCCACACTCGATGTGGAATGGCGCAACCCTGGAGAGGAGGGCAAGACCGTCCTGGAGTGCAAGTCATGTGGCGGCACGATGCAGATCGAATCGCAACTGAAGGATAACCACACTCACCTGGAGATCGACCCGATGGTCATCCTGGGTGTGTGTTCAGGCATGGTTCCGTACCCCGAGCACAACTCTAGCCCGAGGGTCACCATGGGTGCGGGTATGGCCAAGCAGTCGTTGGGCCTGAGTTCGTCCAACTACCGCATAAGGCCGGATACCCGGAGTCACGTGATGCACTATCCGCAGCGGTCGTTGACGACCACGAAGACGATGGAGTTCGTCAACTTCATGCACAGGCCCGCGGGACAGAACTTCGTTGTCGCGATAATGTCGTATCAGGGTTACAACATGGAAGATGCGATCGTCATGAACAAGTCCTCCGTCGAGAGGGGGCTGGGCCGATCGACCTTCATGAGGACCTACAGGGCGGAGGAGCGCAGGTATCCGGGAGGTCAGGAGGACCACTTCGAGATACCGAGTCCGGATGTTAGAGGCGCCAGAGCCGACCTCTCCTACAGCAACTTGGGTGAGGACGGTCTCATCGGCCCTGAGACGAGGGTCGAGGGCGGTGATGTGCTCATAGGCAAGACGTCACCTCCGAGGTTCTTGGAGGAGGAAGCTGATTTCCTCACACCTCAGAAGAGGAGGGAGACATCCGTCACGGTCCGTCCAGGCGAGAGCGGCTGGGTCGACTCCGTCATGCTGACTGAGTCCGAGAACGGGTCGAGGCTCGTCAAGGTCAAGGTCAGGGATCAGAGGATCCCGGAGCTGGGGGACAAGTTCGCTTCCAGACACGGCCAGAAGGGTGTCGTCGGATTGCTCGTGCACCAGGAGGACATGCCGTTCACTGGTGACGGATTGATCCCAGACCTGATCATCAACCCGCACGCCATCCCATCCCGTATGACCGTCGCCCACGTGCTGGAGATGGTCGGCGGCAAGGTCGGCTCGATGGAAGGCAGATTCATGGACGGTACCGCGTTCAGCGGCGAGACGGAAGAGGCGATCAGAGACGCGCTCATACGGAACGGGTTCAAGCATAACGGTAACGAGGTCATGTATGACGGGGTCACCGGCCGCAAGATAGAGGCGGAGATATTCATCGGCGTGATCTACTACCAGAAGCTGCACCACATGGTATCTGGTAAATTGCATGTCAGGAGCAGAGGCCCGGTCCAGATACTCACCAGACAGCCGACCGAGGGGCGCTCGAGGCAGGGCGGTCTGAGATTCGGTGAGATGGAGAGGGATTGCCTGATCGGTCACGGGGCCGCGATGGTCATCAAGGACAGGCTCTTGGATGAATCTGATGGTACGCTGCAATATGTCTGTGGCAACTCGAGCTGCGGACATATCGCGATCCTGGATAGGAGAGGCACGTTGAGGTGCCCTGTCTGTGGCAATAACTCGAAGATATACCAGGTCCAGACATCCTACGCGTTCAAACTGTTGCTCGACGAGCTTCTGTCGCTTGGTGTCGCCATGCGCCTTCAACTGGAGGATTTGAAATGATGGTCACTGGAGTTACCAAGAGGATATCAGCCATCAAGTTCGCGCATCTGTCGCCTGACGAGATCAGGAAGATGAGTGCGACCAAGATCATAACCGCAGACACATACGACGACGACGGATTCCCGATCGACATGGGTCTGATGGATCCTCACCTGGGTGTCATCGAACCCGGGCTGCGATGCAAGACCTGCGGCAAGAAGGTGGACGAGTGTCCAGGTCACTTCGGGCACATCGACCTCGCGATGCCTGTGATACATGTCGGATACGTCAAGGACATCAAGAAGCTGCTCCAGTCCACGTGCCGCTCATGCGGCCGTCTGTTGCTCACGGGAGAGCAGGCCGCCGAGTACAGGAAACAGCGCGACAGGATGGAGGAGCTCGGGGCGGACATGCTCGACGCGTCCATGGTATCCAAGGACGCAGCGAAGGACGCATCGTCCAGGACTTCTTGTCCGCACTGCGCGACCGTCCAACTGAAGATCACTTTGGACAAGCCTACCACCTTCAGGGAGGAGGGGCACAAGCTCACCCCCAAGGAAATACGGGAGAGGCTGGAGAGGGTCCCGGACGAGGACCTGATATCGCTCGGCATGGACCCGAGCGTGTCCCGTCCCGAATGGATGATCCTTACCGCATTGCCGGTCCCGCCAGTCACGGTGAGGCCTTCGATCACGCTCGAATCCGGTGACCGCTCGGAGGACGATGTCACTCACAAGCTGGTCGATGTCCTCAGGATCAACCAGAGGTTGAGGGAGAACAGAGATGCAGGAGCACCACAGCTCATCGTCGAGGACTTGTGGGAACTCTTGCAGTATCATATCACCACCTACTTCGATAACCAGACATCGGGCATCCCGCCTGCCAGGCACAGGTCCGGGAGGCCGTTGAAGACCCTCGTACAGAGGTTGAAGGGCAAGGAAGGACGGTTCAGGTCGAACCTTTCAGGTAAGCGTGTCAACTTCTCCGCGAGGACGGTCATCTCCCCGGATCCGATGCTCTCGGTCAACGAGGTCGGAGTGCCCATCGCGGCTGCCAGGGAACTCACGGTCCCGATCCGGGTGACCGATAGGAACCTGGCGATAGGGAAGGAGATGTGCTCACGAGGTCCAGCGCCACCAGGCGAAGACTATCGGCCAGGGGTGAACTACGTCATCAGGACCGATGGCCGCAGGATAAAGGTCACGGACAAGAACGCGGAGACGATCGCTGAGGGCATCGAGCCCGGCTACATGATCGAGAGGCACCTCATGGACGGCGACATAGTTCTGTTCAACAGACAGCCGTCACTGCACAGGATGTCCATCATGGCGCACGAGGTGCGCGTGATGCCGTACAAGACATTCAGGTTCAACCTATGCGTCTGTCCGCCTTACAACGCAGACTTCGATGGCGATGAGATGAACCTGCACGTGCTGCAGAGCGAGGAGGCCAGGGCCGAGGCGAAGGTACTGATGAGGGTCCAGGAACACATCCTGTCCCCGAGGTTCGGCGGACCGGTCATCGGTGGCATCCACGACCACATAACCGGCGCGTTCCTTCTCACGCACAGAGATTCGAAGTTCTCCAGGGAGGAGACGCTCAAGATACTGGAGAAGGTCAACATACCTGATGTTCCCGAATCGGATGTCGAAGTGAACGGCAAGCTCTACTGGTCTGGCAAGCGACTGTTCAGCATGATCCTGCCGAAGAATCTGCACATGACATTCAAATCATCGATATGCTCGAGGTGCGATCCCTGCAAGAAGGAGGAGTGCGAGTTCGACTCCTTCGTCGTCGTGCGTGACGGAAAACTGATCACGGGCACAATCGACGAGAAGGCCATTGGCGCATTCAAGGGCCGGATCCTCGACAAGCTCTCGAGGGACTACGGTCCTGACGGCGCACGCGCTTTCATAGACGCGAGCACGAAGATGTCCATCGGGGCCATCATGGTGCGCGGCTTCACGACCGGCATCGAGGACGAGGACATACCGGACCAGGCGAAACGCGAGATAGACGACGCGATGGTCCAGGCGAGGATGAAGGTCGAAGAGCACATTTCCGCATACAGGCGCGGAGAGCTCGAACAGATGCCTGGCCGATCGATCGAGGAGACCCTCGAGGTCGAGATCATGAAGGTCCTGGGCAAGGCGAGAGACACGGCCGGTCAGATCGCGGGCCGACACCTCGGTATGGAGAACTCGGCCGTCATAATGGCCCGTTGCGGTGCGAGAGGGTCGATGTTGAACCTGTCACAGATGGCTGGCGCCATCGGTCAGCAGGCGGTCAGAGGAGAGCGTCTGTCCAGGGGTTACTGGAACAGAACACTCCCGCACTTCGAGGCGGGTGACCTGGGTTCAGAGGCGAGGGGTTTCATCGAGAACTCCTACAAGAGCGGTCTCTCACCGACGGAGTACTTCTTCCACTCGATGGGTGGCAGGGAAGGTCTGGTCGATACCGCGGTCAGGACATCCAGGTCCGGTTACATGCAGAGGAGGCTCGTGAACGCGCTGGAGGATCTGAAGGTCATGCAAGACGGATCCGTCAGGAACACTGCGGGTACGATCATACAGTTCATGTACGGAGAGGACGGCACCGACCCGACGAGGAGCGTCCAGGGCGACGCGGTGGATGTCGACGACGTCATCCTGTGCGTGCTCGGGAACAAGGGCGAACACATAGCCAAGGTGCAGGAGAAGGGAGTCGTGAGCTACGGTATCCAGGATAGGGACCTGCTCGAGACCCCTGAGGAGCCTGAGAGCGAGGAAGAATCCGACTTCGACATGAGCGGCGGAGAGGAGGGATGATAATGGCCACCAAGAATGCACTCGAGGTGTTCAAGAGCCGTGGCTTGGACGAGAAGACCTCGGAGAAGCTCATCGAGAATGGTTACACTTACACGAAGGTCGCCCGAGCGAACGAGAAGACGCTGAGGGAGATCGAGAAGCTCATAGGCGAGAAGAAGTTGAAGCAGATACTGTCCGTGGTGCGATCGAAGGATAGGGGACCGAAGAAGAAGAAGGAGAAACCCCTCAAGGCGATCACTCTGACGAAGATGGAGCTGCCAGTAAAAGTCGAGAAGCCCACGAAATTCGAGGACAAGCTCACCAAGATGCTCGAGGGCATGAACAAGAAGCTGCCATGGTCGGTCATGCACGAGATCGCCATAAGGTTGGACGGCGCGAACATCTCGGACAAGATGTTGAAGAAGATCCTGGAGACGACCCATGAACGGTGCCAGGTGCACGCCGTCGATCCGAGCGAGAGCGTGGGCATACTCGCCGCGCAGAGCATAGGTGAGCCTGGTACGCAGATGACGATGAGAACCTTCCACTACGCGGGAGTCGCTGAGATGAACGTCACACTCGGTCTGCCCAGGCTGATCGAGATCGTGGACGCGAGGCGCGTCCCGAGCACACCTATCATGGAGATACACCTCGAGGTGTCCTCGGAGGACGACCTGGAGAAGGTGCGCGCGATCGCATCGAACATCGAGCTGACGAACCTGATCGATATCGCGGACATCGAGACGGACATCAACACGATGGAGGTGCTCGTCAAACTCGACAAGCGCAAGATGGAGCGGAAGAACATCACTCCGGAGGAGGTCCTTAGGAAGCTCAACAAGGCCAAGGGACTCAAAGGCCTCGCGGAGATGCGCGAATCGATGATAGTCATCAAGTGTGACGAACCTTCGTACAAGAAACTGCAGAAGATATCCGAGGATGCCAAGAGCAGTCAGATCAAAGGTATCGATGGTATCAACCGTGCGGTCATACGGAAGCTCGGCGGCAGATATGTCGTATATACGGAAGGATCGAACCTCGAGAAGGTCCTGATGATAGATCACGTGGATAGGAGCAAGACCACGACCAACAGCATCCTCGAGATATACGAGGTTCTGGGCGTGGAGGCCGCGAGGAACTCGATCATAAACGAAGCCTCGAAGACGCTTGAGGAGCAGGGTCTCACAGTCGACATCAGACACATCATGCTCGTAGCCGACCTGATGACCAACGACGGCGATGTGAAGGCGATCGGCAGGCACGGCATATCCGGCCGCAAGTCTAGCGTGCTAGCGAGGGCCGCGTTCGAGATCACTTCGACACATCTGTTGAGAGCAGCTATCATAGGTGAAGTCGACCCGCTGGAGGGCGTTGTAGAAAACATTATAGTGGGCCAGCCAGTTACTGTGGGTACTGGCGCGGTCAACCTGGTTTGGGCCCCACCGAAGAAGGACGGTGAATAAACATGATAGATATCGCGAGAGCTCTGAAGACAGCGGCTGCATCGGGAGACGTCAGGTTCGGCCTCGCAGAGACTAAGAAATCACTGAAGAACGGCGAAGCGAAGATGGTCGTCGTGGCAAGCAACTGTCCCGAGAAAGATGAGTTGCAGGCGACCTCGAGCGTCAAGGTGATCGCATTCCCTGGATCGAACCTCGAACTTGGTTCGGCATGCGGGAAACCCTATCCGATCTCCGCGCTCGCTGTAATCAGCCCTGGAGAGTCGAACATACTATCTGCCTGAAGAGTTGGTCCAATGGGAGACATCACCTTTACGGAGGACACCCTCCGGTACATTTCTCTTTTCGAGAAGATAACTGGCACTCAGGTCAAGGACTGTATGGAGACTGAGGAGAAGCTCGTCTTCGTGGTCGAGAAAGGCCAGGGGTCAAGGGCCGTGGGCAAGAAGGGCGAGAATGTCATCCGCCTGAAGAACCTCACGAGCAAGAACATACATGTGATCGAGTACTCGGAAGATCCAGAGACATTCGTGAGGAACGTGTTCCACACGTACAGCGTGCAATCCGTCGCGCTCGAGGACCGCGGGAACATAGTGCACGCGACGGTCACCGTCGACCCAAAGGTCAAAGGGAAGGCGATAGGCAAGAACGGCCGTAACCTGAGGATCGCCAGGGAGATCGTCAGCAGGCATCATAACATACAGAGCATCAGCGTCGCTTGAGCGGCGAACGCTCGACCTCGAGCCTGTCCGCGGTCGGATATTCTTCCACGATGAATGATTCCAGTTCGAGCTCCCCTGCGATCTCCTCCAGCACCCATGGGGCGATCTCGAGCCTCTTCTTCTCGAGATCGACGAACATGAGTCTTCTGGGCACTTCGAACCTCTGCCTCAGCATCTCCATGGTCCCGCCAATGTCTTTCGTCTCTATGACGCCCTTGAGCAGGGTCGAATCATTCGTGAGTATCTCGTGCGGTTTCCGGACGTTTCGCGCCCTCCTCGTTATCCTGTTCCGGAGCTGGACGCCGTCCTTGAACGCGGACGAGCAGTAGTGTATGGGGACCGATACGTCCATTCTCAGCAGTCCGAGCGCGAGTTCCTCGCTTCCGGCGATCCCGGAAGATGCATCGTCCTTGACGTCGAACCCTCGCGTCTTGAGCGCTTGCCAGTTGGTCTCGGAGCCCTCCAGTTCGTTTAGGTTTACGAAATCGAGCCCGGAACCGTCGGCAAACCTTATCGCGGCTTCCAGCCCTCCCTCGCATCCAGGAAGCGACGGTATCTCGAGTCCAGTGACCATGCCTCTCTTCACGGCAAATCTCGTCGCGGGGGCGAACATCGATCGATCCAATCGCCTCCAGATCACCGGGGTGGGATGGAACCGTATCTCATCGAGTCCGACCCTGGCAACCTTGTCGATCCTTTTCGTATCGGTCGTCGAGGTGTACAGATGTATCTGATGGTCGTCCCCGAAATGCTTCTTTAGCATGCGGATGGCGTCCACGGTCCTGTCGATTGACAGTAGAGGGTCTCCTCCAGTGATTCCCGTTCCAAGGGCGTCGATGAGTTCGGCCTCTTCAATAATTTCATCAAGGGCCCTGACCCTCAGCTCATTCGCGAATATGACGTCTTTACCTTTCTTCTTGGCTGACAGAGGGCAGTAGTAGCATCTCTTCATGCACCTGCCGGTTATCAGAAGCACGAGCTTGGCACCTTTCTGGCACATGATGCAGCCAGGCGCAAGCTTCCCAGTATATGCCGAACCTTTCTGCATGCGTCGGATCCTTGTCACGTCCACTGATATCGGGGTTTTGGTAATTGAATGGATGCGCTAGCCATCCGGTCGTTTGCAAAGGATTAACGGCACGGTCGACGATTCGTAGACCATGGAGAAGAACACTAGGATCATTCTGGCGCTCGATGTCACCTCCAGAGACGATGCCATGCGCGTGGTCAGAGCAGTCAAGGATCATGTCGACGGGATCAAGATAAACTGGCCATTGATCCTTGCAGCGGGTCCGGACATAATACGTGAGATGTCTGCAGTCAAGGACGTCATATGCGACATGAAGATCGCAGACATACCGAACACTAACCGTCTGATCGTGGAACAAGCTATGAGCCTAGGGGCATCCGCCGTCATCGCCCATGGTTTCACAGGCGACGATTCCGTGAGGGCGTGCGTGGAGGCTGCGAAGGGTCAGGTGTTCGTAGTGACTGAGATGAGCCATCCAGGCGGAAAGCAATTCACTGCGCCTTTGGCGGACAAGCTAGCATATCTCGCAAAGACCGCGGGCGCAAGAGGCATAGTCGCACCGGCCACGAGGCCGGAGAGGATCGCCGCCCTCAGAAAGGTCATAGGTGATCTAGAGATAATCAGCCCTGGTGTGGGTGCTCAGGGCGGAAAGGCCTCGGATGCTCTAAATGCAGGTGCTGACTACATCATCGTCGGCAGGGCGATATACGAAGCCGCGGACCCGGGGAAGGCCGCTTCGGAGTTGGCCGCAGAAACCAAATCCTGTGTCTGATGTGCCCGTGCTTGGCGAGACATGTTCCGAACCGACGACCTGCCCATGCCAGATATTCGACTTATGTGGCACCACGTCCGTAGGACGTGACCCCTAACGTATATATAGTGCCCCAGGCATCGCTGGAGCTACTATCACTAGGTGGAATTATCGTTGGCCGAAACAAGGGATAGTCCTGCTAGGTCCCTGTTTCCCAAGCTATCGAAGGGGGAGCGGGGTCCGAGCGAATTTGGTAAGTGGATGAGGGCGAATTGGACCGCATTGCTCATGCTGTCCTTCATATTCCTCCTGGCGCTCTTTGTACGGTCGTATTTCGCATATGATACGTCCGTTAACAACGGGTACTTAGTGTCAGGTGGATCTGATTCGTATTATTGGGACCGAATCATCAACTACCATGTCGAAACGGGCGATAGCCTATATTTCGACCCGATGTTGAACTATCCATTTGGCGGTATCAACCCGAGACCTCCGGTCTATAGCATGGCTATAGCCATCCCAGCCGTGTTCTCACAGGGGTTGTTCGGATCGATCGATGACGCGACCGGGTTCATGATCGTCTGGTCCACCGCCTTCTGGGGCGCCCTGACGGTCGTACCGGTGTACTTCCTCGGTAAGGAGACATTCGGAAGACGCGCTGGTATGGTTGCAGCGTTCTTCTTCTCCGTCATGCCAGCTCACGTCCAGCGTAGCGTGCTATCCAACGCGGATCACGACGCCTTGATCTTGTTCTTCATAGTGCTGATATTCTACTTCCTGCTCAAGTCTGTCAAGACCCAGGAGCACAGGAGATGGGTCACGAAGTGGAAGGACTGGTCAAGCATAAGGTCGGGGCTTAAGGACTACTTCGCGAACAGTCGAGCGCCGATCCTTTACGCGCTTCTCGCGGGTATCGCCTACGGCGTGCTGATGATGACCTGGGTGGGATTCGCGTATGTGACGGTCCTCATACTGGTCTATTACATCGCGCAGTTGTTGTTCAACAAGTTCAAGAACCAGGATTCGACAAGCGTCACCATTCTGATGCTCTTCGCGTTCGGCATCGGTTACATCATTGCGCTCCCGTACTACATCAACTACTACGATTCCTTCATGGAGATCCGTTTCCTCGTGCCAGTCTACCTGACGATCGGTGCCATGGCCTTCGGAGGGATGTTCGTGATCACCAGGGACTATCCATGGACTCTGAGCCTGCCCGCGATTGGCGGAGTGCTCTCGGTCGGTGTCCTGAGTGTGCTGATACTCTACCCTGAGCTGGGTGAGGCGATCATCACCGGTGCGGGTTATTTCCAGGCCAGCAAGCTGTACTCGACCATCGCTGAAGCGCGTGCACCCATATTCTCCGAGCTGGCGTTGTCGTTCGGCGTCGTGACATTCTTCATGTCTCTGATCGGTCTCGTCTGGGCAGTCATCAAGATCCCGAAGCGCGCAACGACCGAATACATGTTCATCGTCGTCTGGCTCGCAGCCTCAATCTTCATGGCGATCTCCGCTGGCAGGTTCATGTTCAACGCCGCGCCCGCCTTCGCATTGTCTGCTGGTTGGGTGCTGGTATTGATAATCGATGCACTCGATTTCGAGAGTGTGCGTAAGACCATGATGGGTGCTGGCGGCTCCTTCCTGACTGTGTTCAGGAAGAGTATCAAGATCAGGCACATCGTGGGCGTGCTCTTCCTTGCGTTCCTGGTCGTTCTGCCAAATGTCTGGTACTCCGTGGACGCTGGGATGCCTTCTGAAGTCAAGCGGATGTACGACAAGCAGGTCTACTCGACACTGCCGAGTTTCATGCAGCAAGACAATTATGACGCGATAAACGGGACTTACTGGTACTTCGGTGCCTTCGGATACTCTTTGCCGCTTCCGACATACTACTTCCCTGCTGCCTGGGACTGGTTTTCTGAACAGGACACCGACGTGGTTCCAGCTTCGAGCAAACCCGCATATGCTGCGTGGTGGGACTACGGTTTCGAAGCCATCGATGTAGGTGAGCACCCTGCAGTGGCAGATAACTTCCAGAACGGCTATCGGATGACTGGTAATATCATCCTCGCTCAGAGTGAGGATGAGGCCATCGCCCTGTTCGCATACCGATTGATCGAAGTGGGCCTCTCCAAGAGCGAAGATATGGAAGCCGGCATAATGACACTTCTCGAGAGCTACGGCATCTCGTCAGAGAGGATGTCTGAAATACGGTTTGGTTCCGGACAGGCACTCATAGACGAGGTGCTTGCGGATCCAGATATGTACGGTCCGATGTCCTCTGATTTGGATGTCGAGAACGCCCGTATCACCGTTGGTCGTGTCGAACTCTCGAAGATCGGAACGGACCTCCTGGTGGCTCTATACGATGATTTGTGCGCCTTCACTGGCTGGGAGATCAGGTACTTCAATGTGGACTCAAGGATGTTCCCTCTCTCAGGGTCGAGCACCGGCATATTCTATGCTCCCGCCAAACTCGCTGACCGAAGGTTCGCGGAAGGGTCCTCGATACCATACGACTTCTTCCGCATCGTCGCCGTGGACTCCAGCGGGGTACAGCACGAGCTCGAGGATCTCACGTACAATATGAACATCGTGAGTTACGAGGTAGTCTACACAGAGATGTTCTACAACAGCATGTTCTACGCAGCCATGTGTGGCTTCAGCGGCTCCGACATCGGCCTCGAGGACGCGGGTCTGCCCGGTTACTCGGGAGATATCCAGAGCGAGACGCCGATGCCTGGATGGAACATGACTCACTTCCGGATGGTCTACAGGACTGCCTATTACAATCCGTACCCGACAGCCGAGATACCTTATCACTCCGATGCGACCATCGCGATAAGCTACGATGAGGCGCTCGAGATAAGCGAGAAGATCGCGAACGGCGAGATGGAAGGATACGTATACGCTCCTGCTTCTGCCTACCAGAGCGGCACGGTGTTCTTGGAGTACTACCACGGTGCATATGTCAACGGAACTGTCACCACAGAGGAAGAATACCCTGTCGAGGGATTGGTGGTGACGATACTGGACGAGTACGGCATACCGCACCATGTGACCACAACCAACTCTGAGGGCGAGTATTCTCTGCTCGCTCCGTTCGGGAACGTCACGGTCGTGATCTCGCAAGGTTCGTACATGACGACCTCGCTGATAGGCACAAACGAGATCGATTACATTCAGTTCGATGTCACGGACGACCAGGCGATGAGAGTGAAACAGGACCTGAACGGTGACGGGATACTAGACTACATAATCACCAAAGATTTCGTGATGGCCAGCACACCAGTGTCGGGCGATATCTTCTGGGATGTCGACAAGGAAGGCAATTACACCGTGGGCACGGACGAGCTAATCTCCGATGTTACCGTGGTCGCAGTCGATACCGTCTCCGGCAGGGCTTACACATTCGACGCCTCCGAAGGCACATATGAGGGTATGCTTCCACCGGGCCAATACGATTTCAGCGCGATAATGTTCGGCAAGAATCTGACGAACGCTGCGATGGCTGATGTCAAGGCCAACTCTGAATTCACACTCGACCTGCCAATCGTACCTGGCATAATCGTAGGCTACGCCAGCTATGTCGATGGTGAACCTGCAGCAGGCGTGGAACTTGTGCTTTCCGATATAGCGTCGGACATGCAGTTCGTCACGGTCACGGGCGAGAACGGCGAATACCTGTTCGATCGGGTCCTCGAAGCCAAGTTCAGGCTTCAGACGACAGAGCCTGGACTGATAGTGTTCGATGAGAAGTTCTCCGTCACGACCTACACCGAGGCGCGGAACATCACCGTCTACGACAAGGTCTCGATATCGTACAGGGCAACCGTCGACGGTGCTGCCGCAGCCTATGCTTCGTACCAGGTCTCGGATGACTATGATGCGTCCGAGTACCTTACCGGAAGCGCGGACAAATACGGAAAGATCAAACTCGACCTTCCGGTGGGACACTTTAGTCTATACGTCACATACAACTCAGGTGAAGTGACTTACGCAGGATCAATCGCGATAGATGCGAGCATATCGTCTACGGGCACGCTCGCACTCGCACAATCCTACAGAATCGTTGGCGGACTCCTGTCCCCTAGCGGATCCGTGGTGAAGAATTGCCATGTCACATTCACATCGGAGAACGGCGCAAGGATCCCTGTCCAGAGCGACAAATATGGTGGTCTGGAGATATGGCTTCCAGCCGGCACGTACGCCGTAACTGCGTCCTCTATGGCAGAGGGCGGCATCTACTCATCCACTATCACGGTCAGTTCGAACATCGTCGGAACCAGCTTCAAGATGTCCACCGCGATCGCGATATCCGGGACTCTGTACATGGACTCCAATAGCGATGGAGCGATATCCTTGTCTGAGGCTGGTTTGGGTGGACTCATGATCTCCACCGACTCCTTCGGAAGGACGCACTATTGGAGAGCGTATGCAGATGGTACATTCTCCATCATGATTCAGAAAGGTATCAAGACGGTCCTCACGAGTGGAAATGATGGATACTCGTCCTGGTCCAGCAGCATCCTCTTCGGCAGCGATGTCTCAGACACATCGTTAATAATGGTGCCGGACAAAGTGGTCATCACCGGCAAGGTGACCATGGGCTCCATCGGCATCAGAGCAGTCGATATCCTGTTCGACCCAACGAGCACTAGCATATCTCCAGTCACCGTGGTGTCCGGAACGAACGGATACTTCTCCGTGGCAATCAATCCATCGGAGTACACGGTCATAATCGATCAGGAATCATCCATCGTCGAGGGTCAGTGGTATCAGTACGAATCGGATATCGAGATATTGCCAGGTTCGGCATCCACGACTCTGAACCTCCCCGTGATCACGCGAGTCGAGGTTTCTGGAAACATACTCGGGGCATCGTCTGATTTGAGAGTCAGCTTCACAGGGCCTGAAACCAAGGAACAGTCGCTCGACCTATTCAGCTATTCCATGCTTCTGATTCCGGGCACATACGACGTGTATGCGAGCGGCATCACTGGCAGCTCTAGCTACGCTCAGATGCTCTCTTTCGATGTGTCCATCGACTCTCGTGTGTGCGATATCCACCTTGAGCTTGCCCACAAGCTGTCGGGGGCCATAACCCTAGAGAGCTCCACTGTGACCAAGCCGATCTCTATCACAGCTACCTCGCTGTTCGGCGTCCAGATATCCGACAAATCCTCAAGTTCTGGAGTCTACAGCCTGACTCTGCCTCAAGGGACCTATGTCGTCTCGTATCTTTTGGAGAGCACTCTGGCGGATGCATCCGGCACGAGGTACATCGAATACTATGACGAATCGATCGTCGAGATGAGCTCATATGACGTCGTCGAGAGTCCAGAGCTTTTCATGCGGTTCGACAACACGACCTTGAGCGGACAGGTCGTCAATGAATACGGCACGCCTGTGACGGCGTTCGTTCAGCTGACCCCTAACGGAGACTACGGCATCGCGACATCGTTCGCAACATCGTCCTCAGGTTCGTTCTCGGCCAAGGTTCAGCCGGGAGACTATACGATGTACGTCACGAGGTCGACTGACAAGCGTGTATCTATCAGCTATCTTCACATAGCTCGGAACACGCCAGTCGAACAGACGGTTACGCTCTCGGTCGGAGTATACCTGAAGGGTACGCTGACAGTCGCAGGTTCGGCATCGCAGGAGACCGTTATGATCTCCAGTGGGGAGACGATACTAAGTCTCGTACCAGGAGCGGACGGATTCTTCAACGCGCTCGTGCCTAGTGGTGAGTTCATGGTCAGCTCTTCTGCCTCCAGGGTCGAAGGCGGCATGACCGTGAGCTACGGCCTCTCGAAGGACGTGGCCATGAACAAGAGCGATGTCTTTGTCAACCTGGCTCTGGTCCGGGACACGGAACGTTCGGTCGTCGGAAGCTGGAATCCCACTGCGCTCAAGACGGTCGCGCTCGGAGGGGAGGTCAGCTATGTGATCGCCCTCGAGAACACGGGAAACGTCGCAGATACCTACATACTCTCATACTCGGGCAGCGACTTCGAAGTGACCTTCGAGCCGGCCCAGGTGTACGCAGATTACGGCACTTACGGCGATATGGTATACGTCATCGCGAAGATAATTGTCGGCGACTCGCTCGAAGCGGGGAACAATACACTCACTGTGACCGCGAAGTCGGATTCCCAGAGCAGCATCCGGTCTGATATCAACATGATCGTGAACGTGCTGCCGTCCCACTCAGTGATGATCGAAAGCGCGAATATTGGCGAACCCGTCGACGGGAACAGCACCACCACTACATTCGTCGTGACCAATACCGGCAATGTCGCTGATGAGTTCACACTCGAGATCTCCAACCTGGAGTCGCTCGCTGGATCCGGCTGGACAGCGGAGATCGTGGATGTCAAGACGGACGAGGAAGTGACATCCGTCGAGCTAGATGCATTTGAAGAGGCGGAGCTCAAGGTAATATTCACGAGCATTCGCGTGACCCCTGACCCGAAAGTAGGAGCGGTCGTTCTGGCGGTCTCTACAGTCAACGACGGAATCGAGTCGCAAGGCACGGTAGCAGTCAAGCTGCCGGACCTCGTAGTGGGTGTCGGCGATCTCGAGGTCGAACGGGACGACGTTTCGTATGTGTATGACGCGAGCCGCCTGTACCTGGATGTGTTGCTTGCAGCCATGCTCGCAGCTCTCGTGGCGATGTTCTTCATAATGAGACGCCGCAAAGGTCTCGGCAGATCATCTGAAAAGGGGGGTAAGAAATGAAGGCCTTCGCAGTCCGAGCGATGACATTGGCAGTGATGACCCTCATGGTTCTGGCACTATGCGTGGTCGCGTTTGATCGCGCATCGACCAATGTGACCGCATACTCTCCGATCACGGTCTCCGTCGAAGTCGCCGCCGCGGCGGAGAAGTCTGCTATCATCCCAGGCAAGATCACCATCGTGGGCGGTCCCGCAGCCGATGGATCGGGTAATTACTCGTACAAGGCGGAGATCATCGCTGACAACAAGACGGGCTCATCGGTCTCGCCGAGCACGGGCACATCCTCATCCGGCAAGTTCGGACTGAACATCACCATGCCCGGGTACGGTCCTCAGACAATCACGCTGAAGGTCAACGTGACCTCGAAGAACTCGGCCACGGGCGACAGTGTCAGCAAGATACACGAAGTGGAGATCAAGGTCGTCGACCCTATCATCCTGAGCGTCACCGTCCACAACACCGGTGTGGTCGATGCTAAGAATGTCACGGCGAGATTCTACGCCGATGGGATACTCCTGAACACGCAGATATTCAATGTATCCGCCGGTTCGTCCAAGGTGCTCAGACAGAACTGGACCTGGGTCAATGTCGCGAATGGCGAACATGTCGTATCCGTGATAATCGACGACCCGAAAGGGATCGTGGAGTTCAGCGACGGGAACAATGTCTATTCGATGACAGTCTACATCGGAGAGCAGAGCAACCCAATCGGCGGCGTGCTGACGATCGGCGTGATCATCATGTCTGTGCTCGTGGGATTGACAATGCTGACCAAGCCGACCCGCAAGAAGAAGTGATCTAGGGCGGACGAGATATGGTACTATTCCCTATCTGGGATAGATATTATATCGCAGAAGCTCTTTGTGGCCAGTCAAGGAAGTGAGGCCTCTGTCAGAAGACATCGTACATCTTACGGATGCGAATTTCGAGACCGTCGTGAAATCCTCAGATAAGCTGATAATTGACTGTTGGGCACCATGGTGTGGTCCTTGCAGGATGCTCGCGCCGACGTTCGAAGCGCTCGCGAAGGATTACAAGGGCAAGGTCACCTTCGCCAAGCTCGACACGGACGAGGCTCCTAAGATTGCGATGTCCATGGGCATCAACAGCATACCGACCTTGATATTCTTCAAGGGCGGGAATCAGGTCGAGAGGATGACCGGTGCTCATCCGAGGACGAGCATCGAGAACACGATGAAGAAACACTTCTGATCGTTTTCGGAAGTGCCGCTCCTCAAAACTTCTTCAACACCTCTTCCAACTTTTCCTGAAGGTTCTTCGCGCTAGCGGCGACCGCCACCTCTCCACGCGTCTTCTCCAGCAGGCTCCTCGCGATATCCTGCTTCCGCCTTATGGCGACGATCGCATCGGGATAATCGAACCTCATCAGTGCCGTGTACAGGTCCTCCATCCTGTCCAGGAAGTAGTTCGCCCTGATCACGTTACTTCTCTTCAGCTCGTCCAGGGCGAGGCGTCTCAGCTCCCCGACCGAGTCCCCGAGCGCGAGCAGGTAGGCGACGCTGGATACCCCTAGGTCGTCCGGTGATGGCACATCATCCTTCTCTAAGATTGACAGGATTATTCCAACCTCTGCATACTCCTGGAACGCGCTCTCCACATATCCGGCGGACCATAGGTCCGGATGGTCTGTGATGAGACTGGACAGCATAGAAGCCTCGTCCTTCAGATCATCCAGGGCTTCGGCGATATCCTCGTCCCTGTGGATGCTCTTCATTATCCCTCCTGACAGTCTTACGACCGTCCTGGACGATTTCAGGGCGACCTCTCTGATCTGGTCCTTCTCGTCGAGCTCCTCTTCTATCTTCGTGACCACTTTCTCCAGGTTAATCACTTTGAGCACCCTCTGATATCATTCATCCTAACTACCTTCGCTTCCAGCATGGTCCGCTTGCCTATGTCGTGTCTCACGAATACATTGCCAGAGACATGCTTGATCGCGTTCTCCGCGATCCTCTCTGCCTCGTATATCTCATCCGAGACGCCGACGATGCCGACAGACCTCGAGGTGGTGGTGTAGACCTTACCGTCCTTCTCGTTCACGCTGGAATAGTACAACACCGCGCCCTCGTCCGATATCCCCTTCTCATCGACCTTGATCTCCTCTCCTGCGAGAGGTTTGGAGCCGTATCCTGCAGGCACGACGTACTTGCAGACGGAGGCCTTCCTGTGGAACTGGTTGAGACCGTTCGCGAGGTTCCCATCTGCCATCCCCTGACATATCTTCACGAAGTCGCCCCGCAACAATGTGAGGACATTCATGGCCTCGGGATCCCCAAACCGTGCATTGAATTCGATGACCTTCGGGCCATCTTTCGTAAGCATGAACTGGCCGTACAGGGTCCCCTTGTATGGTGCCCCTTCCTTCTTGAGGGCACCGACGGTCTGCTCTATGATAGACACCGCCTGATCATAATCGCCCCTGGTCAAGAAAGGCAGCAGTCCGTCGGATTGCGAGTACGAGCCCATGCCTCCAGTATTCGGGCCTTTATCCCCCTCATAGGCCCTCTTGTGATCCTGGACCGCTGGCATGGGCAGTATCCTGGTGCCGTCGCAGAATGCCTGAAGTGTGAACTCCTCGCCGACCAGTTTCTCCTCGAGGACAATCTTGCTGCCGCCTATGCGATTCGATATTATCTCCTCCGAATAGCGCAGGATGTCTTCTTTGGTCATCATGTGCTCGCCGAAGACCTTCACTCCCTTCCCACCTGTGAGCCCGGTCGGCTTCACGACGACCTCGTTCCCGAGCTCGTCCAGGCCTGACTCGACCTCGTCAATCGTGTGGGCCTCGACGAACCTTACCGACCCCTTCAAACCATGTTCCCTCATCAGATTCCGCATGAAGATCTTCGAGGTCTCTATCCTTGCAGCATCCTTGCAGGGGCTGGCAGTGGGTATGCCCGCGCTCTCGAGCCCGTCCGCCAGGCCGACCTCCAGAGGCGCCTCCGGTCCGACGACCGCGAGCTCAACGCTCTTCTCCTTGGCGTACTCGACCACCTTCGCCACATCCATCTCGTCGACGTAGAATGTGTCCTTGGCGATCCTAGCGATGCCGGGATTCCTGTTCTTCATCGCGACGAATATGTCCGCGCCAGATCTCGCGAGTCCGCTCACGATCGCGTGTTCTCGGGCACCTCCACCAACGGCCAACACTTTCATTATATGCAACCGGCCAGGGCATCAGGCTCAGGTCTTAAGAAGATTCTCTCTGGAACATTGTTTTTTCGGCCATCATCCTCCCTTCTGACGCTCAGCAAATCATTTAAGACGACTAACACCTTCTACCGCCCGATGACCTATTCTGGCCTCATCGGAAAGCTCCTGGAGGCTACGGGAACGTCCGTCGGCGATGTGATCTCCGTGACCCGCGGCAAGGAGAAGACCACGGGCGTTCTGATGCCACACCACGAGTTCAGTTCGGAATCGATCATCACGGTGAAGTTGTCAAACGGTTACAACATCGGTGTCCGCATAGACGGCAGTTCGCGCATCGGACTAATCTCCAAGAAGGAGTCGAAGACTTTGGTGAGCAGGTCGATGCCAACAGGGGATTCCAAGAAGGATGTCGCAGTCATAAGCACCGGCGGAACGATCGCATCTTATGTGGACTATAGGACCGGCGCGGTGCATCCTGCGAAGTCGGCGGAGGAACTGGTCTTCTCAGTGCCTGAACTGATGGATCTGTGCAATATCCGCGCGAAGGTTCTATATTCGATTCTCAGCGAGAACATGACCGTGAAGCATTGGCAGGGCCTGGCGAACGCAGTCGCGGACGAGCTCAACGGCGGCGCGGCCGGCGTCATAGTACCCCACGGCACGGACACGATGGGATTCACTTCAGCGGCTCTATCGTTCATGCTCAGGAACCTCTCTGGACCGGTGGTCTGCGTGGGTTCCCAGCGCTCATCGGACCGTCCCTCATCTGACGCTAGGATGAATCTGCTTGCAGCCACTCGTCTTTGCGTCGACTCGGACCTGGGCGAGGTCGTCGTGGTCATGCACGGTGAATCCTCAGATACTTATTGCCATGCCCATCGAGGCACCAGGGTCCGTAAGATGCACTCGTCCCGGAGGGACGCCTTCAGGAGCATCAACATCGACCCGATCGCGAAGGTAGAAGGGCCGGAGACGAGCTTCATTGGGCAGTATTCGAAACGTTCATCGGGCCCAGTAGAGGTGCGGGACAAGATGGACCGGAAGGTCAGCCTTCTTTACTTCTATCCCGGTTTCGAGGGCGAGCATTTCGACCTCATAGCGAGCCATGTGAAAGGCGTGGTCGTGGCCGGTACGGGGCTAGGTCATGTATCCGAGGAGATCACAAGGTCGATCAAGATTGCCGTGGACAATGGAGTTCACGTGGTCGTGACGAGCCAATGCCTCTCCGGTACCACGAACCTCAACGTCTATTCGACCGGAAGGGACATGGTCGCCGCTGGCGCCCTTCCTCTCGGTGACATGCTTCCAGAGACGGCGTACGTGAAGCTCATGTGGGCACTTGGCCAGGCCAAGGACCACGACGCGGTCAAGAAGCTCATGCTGACCAACATATCCGGGGAGATATGCTTGCGGAGGGAGGTCTGACTTGGACTACAAGAACCTCGGCCTCAGGGTTGGCATCGAGATACATCAACAGCTGAACACGGGTAAGCTGTTCTGCAGCTGCGATTCAGAGCTCGTCGACGAACACCACAAGGAATTCGTGCGGAACCTTCGCCCCACGCAGAGCGAGCTGGGCGAGATAGATAAGGCTGCGCTCGAAGAGGCGGAGAGGAAGCTCCAGTTCAGGTATCAGACGGTCCCGTGCTCGTGCCTGGTGGAGGCGGACGAGGAACCACCACACGATGCAAACAGGTTGGCGATCGAAGCGTCCTTGGAGATGGCATTGCTTCTGGGGGCGATACCTGTTGACGAGATACACTTCATGCGAAAGATCGTGATCGATGGGTCCAATACGGGAGGATTCCAGCGAACCGCGCTAATAGCCACCAAGGGGAGCTTCGAGCTTCACGGGAAGCGGTTCGGCATGTCATCGATATGTCTGGAGGAGGACGCTGCCAGGAAGATGACCGAGCACGCGTCGGAGGTCACCTACAGGCTGGACCGGCTAGGGATCCCACTGATCGAGATCGCGACGGACCCTGACATGTCGACTCCGGAGGAGGCCCGGGCCGTGGCCGCAAGGTTGGGCGCCCTGCTCAGGGCCACCAAGAAGGTCAGACGCGGCATAGGCACGATCCGCGAAGACATCAACATATCCATCGCAGGCGGCGCGAGGGTGGAGATCAAGGGTGCGCAGGACCTGCGCCTGATTCCTGTCTATGTCGAGGAGGAGGTCAAGAGGCAGCTCGCACTTCTGGATGTGAAGGACGTCCTGAGGAAGCGAGGAACGAAACCCGTCATCGTCGATATCAGGGACCTGTCCGGCCTCTTGAGGGGCACCAGCTGCAAAGTGCTTCGATCCGCCCTGGATTCAGGCGGTAGGGTGCTCGGGGTCAAACTAGAAAAATTCGCAGGCACCATGGGGCGTACGGAAGCCGGCGTCAAGCGATTGGGGGCCGAGATAGCCGCTCACGCTCGTGTCGCCGGGGTCAAAGGCCTGTTCCATTCGGACGAGCTTCCGGGCTACGGCATAACCCGGGCGGAGGTCGAGGACATCGGCACGATGCTGTCCGCAGAGGCTGAGGATGCATTCGTGCTCGTGGCGGATTCCGAGGAGAAGGCGAGGGCCGCCCTCACCCGCGTAGTCGACCGCGCGAACATCGGCCTATCCGGAGTGCCGGAGGAAACCAGGGACCCGCTTCCAGACGGTCAATCAGTTTACAGCAGGCCGCTCCCGGGGAAGGATAGGATGTACCCCGAGACTGATGTGAAGCCGATCCTGATCAGCGAGAAGGTGCTGAAGAGCATCGAACTCAACCTCCCCGAGTTGCCCGAGGCGAAGGTCTCGAGGTTGACGAAGGAGTATTCCATCAACAAGGAGCAGGCGGAGGCGTTGATCAACAACGCGTACGACGACGAGTTCGAGCTGCTCGCAGGGAGCCTGGGCAATGCTCCCGTGGTCGCGAGGATTTATCTCAACATATTCCCTGAGCTGGAGAAGGCGGGCCTGGACCAGGACAACGTGAAGGTGGAGATGGTCCGCGAACTTCTCTCCGCCCTCGATAAAGGGACCTTCGCGAAGGAGGCGATTCCGGACATACTGCACTGGATGCTCAAGAACGATGTCCGGGATGTCGAGAAGGCATCCGAATCACTCGGAGTGTCATCCGTCGGCCTATCCGATGTGCGCGCGATCTGCGAGCGAGTGGTGAAGGAGCGCGAATCTTACATAAAAGAGCGGGGCAAGAGCGCCCTAGGGCCGATAATGGGCATAGTCATGAAGGAGCTCCGCGGAAAAGTGGACGGAAAGATCATCAGTGAGATTTTGAACGAGAAGATAGAACAGCTCCTGAGTTGATGTCCTTCTTCGCGAGCACCGTGAGGAAGTCCTTGCAGTACCCGATCGCCGTCCCAGAGTCTTTCTCTTGACAGCTCAGGAAGCTCCTGCAGAGCTCGTCGAGGTCTTCCTGGTTGTTGTACTTCCTCTTCTTCTCAACGGTCACTGGAACCCTCTCCTGAAGGGATTCTCCCAATCGGGGCGGTGCCTAATAATACTTCTCGCTCACATTCTCAATGGCTGCCAATCTTCTGAACCAATCTGTACGCGAATATCGATTCGAAGAACATGTGCTTCTCCTCGATCATCTCCGTCTCGTACCGCTCCCTGGCTGCCCTGAGGATGCTCCTCAAGCCTCCAAGGGATGAGAGGATCATGTAGATCTCGCCCCTCGGTGAAAGATGCCTCCACGCGTGGTCTAGGAACCTGATGATCACGTCCGACCCGTCCCCTCCTCCCGCCCAAGCCTTCTCCATCCAGCTGGGCGGACCATCCTCGTCCGGGAGATAAGGCGGATTGAACACGATCACATCGAACAGCCCTGGTACCTTCTCGAAAAGATCGCTCTCGATCGCATCCATCTTCAAGTCGTTCCGCAGCGCGTTCGACCGTGCACACTGAACCGCATTGGGATTGATGTCGACAGCGGTCACCACGGCCCCGGCCTTCGCAGCATGGAGCGCCACTATCCCGCTGCCGGTGCCCATATCGAGCAGCTTCTGACCAGGGGACGCCTCAGCGATCTTCAGTATAAGGAAAGAATCATCGCTGGGGTTGTACACCTCTGAGGCCACCTGTATGTCTATCGAATGATCGAGCTTCACATGGTCGGTATGCACACCCTTACGATTAAGACTTTACCGAAAGAGGGTATTCTCCCTATCTGGAAGTACACCAATGGAAGCATATGTCCTTGTCGTGATAGCGGCGGTCATCGCCGCCATAGCATACTCCTATCTGAGGCAGTTCAGTTTCTCCCTGGTTGCCAGTGCGACCTGCGGCGCGGTGTTCCTGTTCATGCTGATCGATGCGGGAACCCGGGGCATAATTTACTCAAGAGCGATCGTGGAGTTCGGTTTCAGGCCAGAAGACTTGATTGACCCGAGCAGGTTCTACACGGTGCTCACATCGATGTTCACCCACGCGAGCTTCGGTCACTTGTTCATGAATGTGATCGCCCTCGCGTTCCTGGGGATGATCCTTGAGCAGCGTATAGGCACTCGTCAATACATCCTCATCTTCTTATTCGCTGGAGTGTGCGGAACGCTCTCCTTTGCCGCGTTCAGATGGAACGAGCCATTCGTGCTGGTCGTAGGGGCATCAGGGGCGATAAGCGGAGTGTTGGGCGCGCTTGTCAGGATGTACCCACACGAACGCATGACGCTGATATTCTTTCCTAGGATGCCTCTGCCGCTCTGGACGATAATCTGCGGATTCCTGCTTCTTCAGCTTGTAATGCTGATTGGCGATTACGGGGTCGCGGTGGAGGCTCATCTGGGCGGTCTGGTCGCCGGGATGTTCGCAGCGCCTTATTTCGCGAAGGCGCAGGTCCTTCGAAGGGAGAAGAGGACCATCCCGGTCACCGCGTTGAGGAAACTCGCCACCACCCATGAGCTGAAGGCCATGCTGGCCAGGATCGAGAACGAGGAGATCCCAGATGTCCGGAGCGCATGGATCGAGAAGTTCGTCTCTGTCGCCAGGTGCCCTGTGTGTGGGGCTGCTCTGAAGACGCGGAAGGCCGGTCTGTTCTGCGATCGAGGGCACCTGCTATGACCGACCGGGGTGCTCCTCCCAAAGTAAGAGTATTACGTCATGGCTGGATCGTGAGAGATGGCTCAAGAGTCGTGGACGCATCTTCGTCCGTCACCCTCATCGAGGAGGGTGACCATCGGTTCCTCGTCGATACGGGGGCATCCAAGGACTCGGACGCACTAATATGCGCACTCTCCGAGGTCGGCCTTCGCCCTCAGGATATTGATGATGTGGTGAACACTCATCTGCACATCGACCATTGCGGATGCAACGACCTGTTCACGAATGCCCGGTTCCACGCACACGCATCCGAGGCCCCTCCTCTCGGAACCGTTCGATTCACCGGGGATGTCGATCTTTCCCCGCATGTCCGAGTGGTCCATACGCCGGGTCATACGAGAGGATGCGTATCGGTCTTCGTAGAATCGGATACAAGGTACGCGATATGCGGGGACGCCCTTCCCACTGAGGCCAATTATCGGTCATGGGTGCCTCCAGGGATTCATTTCGACCGTTCCCTCGCCTTGGCAAGCATGGGACTCATCGTCGGCTGGGCCCAGACAGTTGTCCCGGGCCACGACAAGCCCTTCACCGTCATGGGAAAGAAGTAAAACCAAGGACCGCAATGGGCTCGCGATGAAAGCAGCACCTGCATCCATATCCGCCGAATGTCCAATATGTCGCGAGGAGACACTTCACGAGATACTTACTGGCAAGGTGGCAGGCAAGGCAAAGGCAGTCCTGGACTGTACGGCCAAATGTCGGCAGTGCGGACAGGTTCATCACATCACCTTGAGCGAGGACAAGCCAGTGGAGATACCTGTCATCGTCAGCTGGCTCAAGGATTCCAAGAAGGCCTCGGTCGTGTTCGGCCCTGATGAGGTGATATTCGTGGACGATGAGATCATGTGTGCGGAGACGCCAGCTCTCATAACATCCATCGAGTCCAAAGGCGCCCGCGTGAAGCGATGCAAGGCCAAGAACATCGATACTATCTGGGCCAAGAAGTTCGACAAGATCCGCGTGCCATTCTCGATCAACCATCAGGGTAAGAGCTACTCGGACCATGTCATGGCGGTCCCGGACGAGGAGTTCATCATCGGCGACATGGTCGAGATCAGCAAGAAGCAGGTAGTCATCCACTCGATAAAGCTCGAGAACCGGGTCTTCAGACGCGGTTCAGCGCTGGCCCGGGACATAGTCAGAGTCTATGGCAACCTCGTCAGGAAGACTGATCAGAACATGCCGCGCCCTCCAAGGTTTAAATCGTAATAGCCCCCTTTGATTGTACGATGGATTTCGACGGGGCTAGGGCAAGACTCGTGGCCGACCTCAGGCAGAGCCGTTTCATCAAGGATGATATGGTAGCGGATGCGATGCTGAAGGTGCCCAGGGAGCAGTTCGTCCCGAGATCGATGCGGGAAGAAGCGTACACCGACTCTCCGCTCTCTATCGGTTCCGGACAGACGATATCCGCTCCTCACATGGTCGCCATAATGGTGGAAGCGTCGCAGCTGAAGAGCGGGCACAAGGTGCTGGAGATAGGCGCAGGGTCGGGATATCACGCGGCGGTGGTCGCCGAGCTTGTCAGACCGGGCGGGAGAGTGTTCACGGTCGAGCGGGTGGCGTCTCTGGCGAAATTCGCGGGTGATAACATAAATCGCACGGGATATGGTAATACCGTGCAGATAATCTGCGGGGACGGTTCAAACGGTCTTCCGGAGGAAGCGCCCTTCGACAGGATATTCGTCGCGTGCGCCGCCCCGGATGTCCCCATGCCCCTGAAGGCGCAGTTGGCCGATGGCGGGAGATTGCTGGTGCCCGTCGGCGGTCGATATTTCCAGAAACTGATGCTCGTGGAACGGAAAGGTTCGAAGTTCAATCAGGAAGACCTCGGAGGTTGCGTATTCGTTCCACTCATAGGCGAGCACGGTTATCGAACATCGTCTATGTGATCCAGTATCCTGCGCAGGTCCCGCCCTTCGACCACGATGTCCGCCCGCGCCCTCACCTCTTCGTCCTCAGGTGAGAACGCGATGCCGAGCGAGGATGCCTCAAACATGGTGACATCGTACCGTGAGTTCCCCACGCTCACGATGTCCTTCTGTCCTATGCCAAGGCGACGGGCGGTTTCTGTGACCGTGTTGCCCTTGTCCATCAGCCTCACCCGCAGGATACCTTCCCCGGATAGTCGATCATGAGCATCCGTACCAAGGCCGTTTGCGAACTGCATGTCCATGTCCAGTTGCTGGCATATGCGTTCAGAAAGCAGGTCGATGCCGGCCGATACGATGACGGTCCTGTGGCCAGCCTCCTTCAGGGTCGAGACGGTCTCCTCAGCTCCATTCATCAGAGGCGCATCATCGAGCATTTTCCGGATGACCTCTCGCGTGATCCCAGGATCCTTCTCGCGCCACAGCTCGATGTCCCTTCGGATGAACTCGCGGTCATCTATCTCTCCTCTGAGATACGCGTGAAGTGAATGGTCGTTGTTCACGCCGAACTTGCGGTGGACGAATACCCAGGAGCTGTCGACATCGGCGAGCACGCCGTCCATGTCGAAGACAACCAGCTTGGTCACAGCCAGCCAATGGAACGAAGGTTTATTAAAAGCATCTCCCGATGGAGCCTTCCGATGATAACGCTGGTCGGGGTCGGGCACGTGTTCGCCATATCGGACAATGTGAAGGATATCATCCGTTCGAAGAACCCCGAAGTGGTGTGTCTAGAACTGGACGCGGCTAGGTTCAACTCGCTGATGAGCAAAAACCAGAGCAAGAAGGTCCCGCTCCAGTATATGCTGCTTGCCAGCATCCAGCGTCGCATGGCCAATAAGTTCGGGTCCGAGGTCGGCGATGAGATGATGGCTGCTTTTGGTGCCGCCCAGGAGATCGGGGCCAAGGTGGCGTTGATCGACATGGAGGCTTCGGTGGTCTTCAGCAATATGTGGCGCACGATGTCCTTGAAGGAGCGGATCAACTTGTTCATGGGGGCACTCATAGGCCTGGTCGCCTCCAAAGAGAAGGTCGAGCACGAGCTTGATGCGTACGCGGATAACGAAGCGAAGTACCTTGACACGCTGGGTGAGCAGTTCCCGTCCATAAAGAAGGCGCTCCTGGACGACAGAAACGTTTACATGGCGGAGCGCATCGCATCGTTGGCGACCAAGCACCAGAACATACTGGCGATCGTCGGGGATGGTCACATTTCGGGTCTGACAGCCGCTTTGGCCGGTCAGGAGGTCGAGACCGTCAGATTGAAGGATGTACGGAACGGATCCGCGTTACCAGAGAGCTCATCCACCGATTATTCTATCAGCTATAGGTATGACAGCCAATGATCGGAGGCGTGGGCCATCATCGCCGTCGGTCATATCCTACGCCTCTCGTGAAAAGCATTTAGATAGGTAAGTGGTTTAGCAAGACGCTTGGCGGAGATATCCTTGAATGTGAGATTGCTGAACTACACCAAGAACCCGGACAAGGTATGTGCGGCAGCGGCACAATCGTGCTACTCTGAGAAGGGCGCTGGTGAACTGTTCGATACGACGGCCGATGACCGTGCCGAGAAGATGATCACGAAGGTCGTGGGCATGGGGCATCTATCTGTCGTGGAGCATGCGTACTTCACATTCAGCGTAGAGGGTGTATCCAGATCCCTCACCCACCAGCTGGTCAGGCACAGGATCGCCTCCTATTCCCAGCAGAGCCAAAGGTATGTCGGCATGGCCAAGGCCGAATATGTGCTCCCTCCGTCCGTGGCTGGAGATGATGGGGCTAGGATGAAGTACACTCAGGCGATGGACGCGGCCTGGAAAGCCTATCGTGAACTCGCTGAGCTCGTGCCCAAGGAGGACGCCAGATACGTGCTCCCGAACGCATGCCACACGAACATAACGGTCACCATGAACGCGCGCGAGCTCTGGCACATGTTCAGGCTCCGATGCTGCCGGAGGGCACAATGGGAGATACGAATGATGGCATGGAAGATGTTGGAGGAGGCGAAGAAGGTCGCCCCCATCCTCTTCGAGAACGCAGGGCCTGGATGCTTCGCTGGACCATGCCCTGAGGGTGAGTATTCGTGCGGGAAGCCCTACAGACGCGGCGCGATGCCCTCGGACGATGAATTGCTGGTCGAGAGCGCCAAACCACGCAGCTGAATATTCTGGCTATTACCACCAAGAGGCCGTCTCCGTCCGCAAACCATATATATACCCTTCTCATTCGGAGAGTTTCACGGTGAGCCTCATGGGAAACATCAGGCCGACATACATCAAGAGGGTAGCAATCGAGCTGGTCCAGAATTACCCCGAGCAGTTCTCTGGTGACTTCCAGCACAACAAAGAGATGGTGTCAAAACTCACTGATGTACGGTCTATCACAATGAGGAACCGGATTGCTGGGTATGTGACGCGATACCGTACTCACTACGAAGCCTGAAATTGCGCCTATCATCTGGCGGTCCTCAAACCGGTTGATATTTTCATCTGGGCGTACCACGCCTATATAGCCATCAAATGATGTTCGAGTGTGCATAACTATGCATCAATACGCGGTCGAAACACAATCACTTACACGGGTCTTCACACCAAAGAAGCGAGAGGGCGAACCAGTCAACGCTCTCAATTCCGTCGATCTCAAGATAGAGACGGGAGAGCTGTTCGGCCTGCTTGGCCCGAACGGGGCCGGCAAGACCACACTTCTCAAGATACTATGTACCCTGCTTCTGCCGACATCCGGCAAGGCGTTCGTAGCCGGCCTGGACGTAGAGAATCAGTACGAGGACATACGGACGAAGATCAACATGGTCAGTGGCGGCGAGATGTCCGGATACGGGCTCCTGACGGTCAGGGAGAACCTATGGATGTTCTCGCAGTTCTACGGTATCAAGAGCAAGGTCGCCAAGGATAAGATAGACCGTCTGTTGGAGACCTTCGGGATGACTGACAAGAGCAAAGCGAAGCTGAGGACGCTGTCCACTGGTCAGCGTCAGAAGATGAATGTGATAAGGGGCTTCGTCACAGACCCGGAGATCATATTCCTGGACGAACCCACCCTTGGTCTGGATGTCAATGCCAGCCGCATCATCAGGACGTTCATCCTTGATTGGCTCAAGGATAACCCCGACAAGACCGTTGTGCTCACGACCCATTACATGGCCGAGGCCGACGAGCTCTGCGACCGGATCGCGATCATAGACCAGGGCGGGATACTCGCATGCGACACCCCTGAGAGGCTGAAGAAAACCGTCAGGATGAACACCATGCTCAGCATGGATGTCACCCTGTTGAAGAACAGAGAGGTATTCCAGGGGCTGAACGGGGTGGGGAATGTCTCATTCGTCGACGATTCCGAACGCAATCAGACGCATGTGAAATTCGTCGTTCAGGACGACTCCTGCGTCTCAGACATAGTCTCCGGCGTTCTCGATCAGGGTTCCAAGATAATCTCGCTTCAGAAGACCGAACCTACACTCGAGGACGTGTTCATCAAGATGGTTGGCAAGGGATTCGAATGACAGATGGCTGGCTTGTCAAGAACTTGAGGGCCATCCGCGGACGCGCGTACCCGAGGGTGATCGGCGCGGGCAGGGAGCCCAGCTGGATCTTCTTCGAGATAGTGCTGCCCTTGTTCACCGTCGCCGCCTATGCATATATCTACAAATTCATGGACGCGCGCGCCGAGCTGATAGGATATGTCGTGCTCGGTGGAGCTATGACTGCCTTCTGGCTGAACGTGCTCTGGAACATGGCGTCCCAGTTCTACTGGGAGAAGGAGATAGGGAACCTTCAGCTGTACATGATAGCGCCGATCTCCAGGATGTCCGTGCTTGCAGGCATGGCCCTTGGCGGCATGTTCTCGACCACCCTGCACGCCGCATCGACGTTGCTCATAGGCACGCTGCTGTTCAACATCACTTACCAGCTAGTCGATCCGATCATGTTGATACTGATATTCACCACGACACTGGTGGCCCTTTACGGCATGGGCATGATGTTCGCATCGATGTACCTGCTTTTCGGCCGCGAAGCCCATCATCTATCGAACCTGCTCACGGACCCCGTGTACCTGGTATCGGGTTTCTACTTCCCGGTGAATTCCTTGGGCACCTGGGCAGCGGCAGGCGCTTCGTTGATCCCGGTCACCCTGGGCTTGGACGCGATGCGACAGCTGTTCTTCTCGGATGTCTCGGGAGATGGGTTCCTGCCTCTCAATATCGAGCTGCTCATACTCGCCGGACTTAGCATCCTGTTCCTGGTCCTGGCGAAGTACTCGCTCTCGTACATGGAATATCTGGGCAAAACGACTGGGAGGTTGACCTTGAGATGGCAATAATGCACGACCTCCGGACCCTCAAGAACGCCGCGTGGCTTGGCTGGCAGATGGAGGCGAACTGGACGGACCCGTTCCTGTTCGCCACGTATTCGATAGTGAAACCCATCAGCGCGACCTTGATCCTGGTGTTCATGTACATGGTGGTGACAGGTGGGCAGACCAACTCTGCCTTCTTCTCCTACATGTACGTCGGGAACGCTCTCTACATGTACGTGGCCGAGGTGCTGTTCGGCGTGACATGGGTCATCCACGACGATAGGGAGCATTACATGACCCTGAAACAGGTGTACATCGCTCCGATAAAATTCCCCGCGTATATTCTCGGCCGCTCAGCGATCAAGATCGCGATAACCTCGGCGGGCGTGTTCGTGACCCTCTTGTTCGGAGTGATCGTACTTGGGGTCGGCATTGACATCGGAGCGGTAGACTGGCCGCTGTTCGCGGCCTCCATGCTCCTCGGTATGAGCTGCATATGCGTCCTCGGTCTGGCACTGGGCGGGGTCACGTTCCTCACGGCGAAGCACTCGATCGGCATAAACGAGGGCGTCGCCGGCGTGTTCTATGTGCTCTCAGGAGTCATATTCCCGATCACGGCCCTCCCAGGGTGGGCACAGTCGATATCTAAGGTCCTACCGATAACATACTGGATGGATTCCATGCGCCGGGCGCTTATGCCGGAGACGATGAGTGAGATGAACTCCTTGTCTGGCTTGGACGTGACCGGCCTGGGCACGTTCGACAACCTGTTCATCATGGCGTTCCTGGCACTGTCCGCCGCCATCTTCTTCATGATATCCCTCGGCGTGTTCAGGTATGCCGACAACGTCGCCAGAAAGCAAGGTAAGATCGACTGGACCACTGCATACTAACGCCCAGGGGCATGGTTAGTTATTTCTACCGTTCCCCGCATGGAGGTGTCCGCTCAATGAGCGAAATCATTGCCCGAGTGGGGTAGCTTGGATATCCTAGAAGCCTGCGGAGTTTCAGACCTGGGTTCGAATCCCAGCTCGGGCGCCTCCTCATTCTTGATGAAAGAGGGCTCTGCATAGTTATCGGTTGGTGTTGTTGACGGTGCCATCGGCAAGATAGGGGTCGCATCCGATGTGCAGCTGGACGAACGGCTATCCTCTCTGTTCAGCTGTTCTGGATCTTCCTGAAGAACCCGTCGAGCTTCGATAACTCCTCTTCCGTCACCAGAGGCGTCTTCGGTTTGCTCAATATCCTCTTCACCTCTTCGCTCGCTCTTCTGATGAGCGATCCGCGCTTGTCCTCGCTCATCCTGTGCTCGATGGATGCTTCTGGGCGCGTCGATGCAATGATTTCCTTTCTGAACCTCGCCATGGTATGCCTCTTGCCGATGAAATTGCCGTCCTTCGCCGCGTCCCTGATAGTATCAAACGAGATCGCATCGTCATCGGTGTCGAACTCTCTCGCGAACTCTTTCGCGACGTCCCATACCCAAGCATCGGCCACCAGCTGCTCGAACGAGGCCCCGGTCGCCATGTCGATCCCACCGAACCCCGAGGCCAGGTCGGATGGTACCATGCTCTGGATCGAGATGTGCGGCACCCCTTCCCATACATTGCTCATACCATGCGCCAGATTCTCCAGACCGACGCCTATTACCATCGTCGGCAGTCCGTAGGATCTCCCCATCTGTCCGGCGCCGACCCTTATGAGTGGTACTTCGAGAGCGCCGTAGTCGATTGAGCCGGTCTTGAGATCTGCCGGACTCGAGTCCGTGCTGTATATGAACGGGGATCCGCTCTTCGCAGCCTGCGATATGACTAGGCTGGCCAGATTCTCCGCGTTGACCTGGGTCAATGTGCCCGAGACTGTCACTGGTGAAGATAGGCCGGTGACGGACGCGGCCATCGCGACTATCGGTATGCCGCCACGTGAGAGTTCCACTTGTCCTTCCACCAACCCCTTCTCGAAGGTGAGCGGTGATATCGGGCATTCTACGGCTGAGAAGATAGGTCTCTCGGCGAGTGCCTCCTCTCCTCCCGTGAAGATCGAGGCCATCTCGATCATCCATCGTGCCTCCTCGGTGCCCGTGGCCATAGCCTGGATGTGTTTCGTTGTATGCATCATCGAGACCTTATGCTCGGTTATCCCCTTCAACCTCACAGGTTGTTCAAGGGCTCCGACCATGGGCCAGAAGAAATCTACCTGTGGCAGCTCGTTGACCAGTATGGCGAAATCCCTGAGGTCGTCCGATGTAGCGGACCTGGACTCCCCGGTCACAAGGTTCTTCACGAAAACTCCTTCGCCGCCGTTGGTGACATACATCCTATCGGGTGAGGGTATACTGATATCGTTCTTCCCATCCCTGGACGCCAGAAGCACCGGTCGCTTAGCATCCGACACGGCCGACATCACCATCCTCTCATCCAGAAGCAGCCTCTTGCCGTCATCAGACCGCCGCGCGCCCGCCTTTTCGAGCATTTCAGATACTTGCTGGCTATGGACCTGTATGCCCACTTCGTCCAGCAATCTCAACGATACCCCGTGTATGCGCGCTATTTCCTCCTTGTCTAAGAACTCCAAACGTCCCCTCGCCATCAGCAACACATCTCCTCTACGCCGAAGACCTGAAGCTCTCCATTTTGAATAATGTTTTGCTTTCTCGCGCCATTTTCGGTCATGTTTCTGACATAGACCGTCCATTCGTATCCCTGACAGTGCGCAATCGATGATACTTTGATATTGACTGGCACCATTATGCCCGCGAGGAGATCCCGGTACATGGAAGCGGAATGGCGCAAGGCCATGTTCAGATTCATTCTGAACAACATCGGACAGCTCGATCAGGACGAGTTCGATTCATGGGCCGACGATGATTTCGACCTGGCACCACTGCTGGCTCCGTTCCTGAAGACGATGTCTGTGCATAGGGATAGGATATTGGCGGAAATGCATCAGATGTTCCCTACAGAGGTGTTCGATAGGTTCAAGGCAGAGCATCCAGAGATCGCTATCGACTCGGCGGACAAGGTCATATTCAAGATTGGCAAGGAGCTCGAGGCGATAAAATCCATCGTGAGTTCGCTGTGAGGCTCTATCCATCTCTAGTGCCTTCGACCTTTCATGGACGTCTTGGTCCATTGTTGTACGGTGCGTTTGTTGATGGCCTTTGCGGAGGACCAAGGTGGAAGTCGCATCCGAATTCCCGCCATCTACTGATGCCAGGTATCGATTTGGCGGACTTGTATGTACGTGCAAAACCGTTATTATTCGGAATGGGATTTTGTAGATGACCCAGATGACGAATAATGATGTTCAGCCTGTCGATGCAGACAAGAGAAGCCCATCAAAATCTCATTTCAGCCCTCATTTGATGGCTGATTGGCAGGAAAAGTACCGCGAGAAGCTACGAACGGCCGAACAGGCGATCTCCACTATCCGTAGGGGAGACAAGGTCTTCATTGGGTCCGGTGCCGCAGAACCTCAGGTCTTGGTGAAGGCATTGATAGACTCCGCCGGGAGATTGGCGGACACTAGGATCATGCACATCATGACACTGGGTGTCGCGCCATACACCGAGGAGAAGTTCACGGACCAGTTCAGGCACAATGCGTTCTTCATCGGTGCCAACACAAGAAAGGCGGTTTCAGAGGGACGGGCAGATTACACTCCAGTGTTTCTATCAGAGATACCTGCACTCTTCCGTTCAGGTCAGAGTCCGATTGATGTCGCACTGATACAGGTCTCACCACCGGACAAGCACGGCTACTGCAGCTACGGAGTTTCCACAGACGTAGTGAAATCGGCTGCAGAGTCAGCCTCGAAGGTGATAGCGGAGATCAATCCGCAGATGCCCCGTGCGCTTGGGGATTGTTTCATCAACATGGATGACATCGACCTGGTTATCCCGATAGATGCGCCACTTCTCTATTCGAAGCGGGACCGAGCGGATGATATCGCGAAGAAGATCGGCAAGAACATCGCAGACCTGATCGAGGACGGATCCACGATCCAGATGGGTATTGGGACCATCCCCGACTCGGTGCTATATTATCTCACCGACAAGAAGGATCTGGGCATACACACTGAAATGTTCTCTGACGGGCTCATGGAGCTTGCCCAGAGGGACGTCATCAACAACTCCAGGAAGACCATACACAAAGGAAAGACGGTAGCATCGTTCTGCATGGGCAGCCGTGAGCTATACGATTTCGTGGATGACAATCCTGCTATCGAGTTCCACCCGACAGAATATACGAACGACCCGTTCATCATATCTCAGAACGACAAGATGGTCGCGATAAACTCTGCGATCGAAGTAGACCTCACAGGCCAGGTATGCGCGGACTCGCTCGGCACGATGTTCTACTCTGGCATCGGAGGCCAGGTCGATTTCGTCCGTGGATCGGCCAGGTCAAAGGGCGGAAAACCGATCATCGCCCTGCCATCGACCGCCAAGGACGATACGGTCTCAAGAATATCCGTACACCTCCACGAAGGCGCGGGCGTCGTAACGACTCGTGGAGATGTCCACTATGTGGTGACCGAATATGGGACTGCATACCTGCACGGGAAGAACATACGCGAGAGGGCGATGTCGCTCATCAGCATAGCACATCCCAAGTTCCGTCAGGATCTGATGGAAGCTGCGAAGGAGCTGAACTACGTCTACGGCGACCAGAAGCTCGCACCTCAAACGACGAGGTATCCCGAGGAATTCGAGACGATCATGCGCGAGAAGCAAGGTAGCGATCTCCTCGTGAGACCGATCAAGTCGACTGACGAGGAGATGCTCAGTGACATGTTCTACGACCTGAGCGATCAGACCATCATCAACCGTTTCTTCAGCATGCTCAAGTCGATGCCGCACAGGAGACTCCAGGAGTTCTGTGTGATAGACTACGAATCCGAGATGTCCCTGGTCGTGCTGGATGGCAAGGGACCGAAACAGAAGATGATCAGCGTGGGAAGCTATCACCTGAACCCTTCAACCAAGCGCGCTGAGATAGCGTTCCTCGTCGCCGATGAATGGCAGGGAAGGGGTATCGGGACATACTTGATGCACGAGCTGGTCAAGATAGCGAGACAGAAGAAGATGAAGGGATTCACCGCGGAGGTCCTGAGGGACAATGTGGCGATGATCGCACTGATGCACAAGGCCGGCGTTCCGCCGAAGTCCGCGATCGTGAACGGGGGCTACTTGTTCACGATGGATTTCGAATAAGTCTTATACGCTTCGTACGCAGATTACCGCCGAGGTTGCCGATGCTGTTGGGCGCGCATGTATCCATCTCTGGGGGCGTTCAGAACGCTCCTCAACGCGCACGTGATGTCACATGCGATTGTATGCAGATATTCTCTAAGAACCAGATGCAATGGAGGTCGAAACCGCTCGAGGCGACCGAGATCTCCCAGTTCAAAGAGAACCTGGGGAAGTTCGATATCCGCGAGACGGTCATACACGATTCATACCTGATCAACCTCGCGAGCCCGGACAAGACGCTGTTGACGAAATCGAGAGAGGCCTTCTTGGATGAAGCGGTCAGAGCGGATCAGTTGGGTGTCAGATACCTGATATTCCACCCGGGCGCTCATGTTGGTTCTGGCGAGCAGGCCGGGCTGAGGACCGTTGCGGAATCGTTGAACTGGGTGCGGAAGGAGTTGGGCTCGAGCTCAGTGGAGTTCATAATCGAGATAACAGCCGGCCAGGGCAGCGTGCTCGGCCATTCCTTCGAGCAGCTTTCCAGGATAATTGATGTGTTGGATGATCAGAAGCGCGCGGGCATCTGTTTCGATACCTGTCATGCATACGCTGCTGGGTACGATGTGAAGACCCGATCGGGATACGAGAAGACATTCGCCCACTTGGACGAAGTCCTAGGAGTAGAGATGGTCAAGGCAATGCACCTCAACGATTCCAAAGGGAAGCTAGGTTCCCATCTCGACAGGCATGATTCGATAGGGAGTGGCTTCCTCGGCATCGAGTGTTTCAAGCATCTCATGAACGACGATCGATGGGAGTCCGTTCCGATGGTTCTCGAGACGCCTCAGGCCGAAAAGAATTATGCCAATGAGCTCAAGACTCTCCGTTCGCTCGTCGAGAAGTGAGTTCCTGGATGTCGATCCCCGAACTCTCTAATATATCTAGATCGCCCGGGGGCAGGATGCTCTGTATCTCCTCTATCGGCACTCCGAACCTGTCGGCCAACACCTTGGCGAACCGGTTCTTCTCTATCCGACCGGGACGAAGGATCACCAGTCTCGTGCACTTCGCTCTGACCGCCGATATCGGTCCGCACATTATCTTGCGCTCATTTTCGTAGACGATCTCGCCGATCGCGAGTCTTATATCGATCTTGTTCGTGTAATTCCTCTTGCCTCGTATCACGAAAGCTCCCTTGGCGAGATATTCTCCGCTCTGCGGGGTCTTGCTGACCTGTTCTGGAAGCACCCAGTAGCCGGCAGCCGACCCTATCTTCGCGTTCCATGCTTTTGATGTTGCGACCGCGAACTCGCACGCCTCTCTCAGGGTCTCCTCGCCCACTCCATCTTTCATCTTCACGACTATGCTCGGCGCACCGTGCATATCCGCATGGGCGTACCTGTCGCCATCGTCGAGATGTTTCTTGACGAGCATATCATTGCTCTTGGCATCCTTTCCACCGAGGACTACCGCGTCCTCGCTGGATATGAACCACCTGTATCTCTCGAACCAGAATCTCTTGGTCGGCTTGTGCTTGGTCTTCTCTGCATCGGAGGCCTTCATCATCATCTTCTTCTGCTGCTCTATCTCCTTTCTCGTCTCCACAAGGACGACGAGGAGGCCTTCCAGCTTCCTCTTGGCCTTCTTCGCATCTTCATAATATCGTTGAGCGCTGGATTCGACAGATCCCTTTATGTCCAGCCTAAAAGTCGCATCAGCGATCTTCACGTCGAGGATCGAGGACTTCCTGTCGAACGAGACCACACCCGGTATGTCGCCCACGTCTCCTGATGCGTCGACGTTCCGTTTCGCAGCCGCGATGATCGCGCTGACTTCGCCATATATTGCATACAACGCATCTCCCATGGCTTGCGCATCCTTGCTCTCATTCTGGAGGCTCGTCACAGCAGCCTCCTGTTGAGCGATCTTCCTCTTGAGCTTGCCTGAATCCTTCGATTCCTCAGCGACCTTCTCCTTCTTGGTCGCGGGTTTCATCGATATGTATTCTTCAATGGCTTCCGAGAACGATGGGAATTCGCTCGTCTCTCCACCGTCGTATGTCCTCATGCTGATGGGGACTACATCTTCTACCACGCCGCCTTTCTTGACGATTATCCCCTTCTCAGACTCCTTCGCTTCTTTCATCAGAGTCTTTATCATATCGAGGATAGCGGAGGACTCATCCGCCGAGACATCCGCGGCCTCTCTATGAGGATCGATACCGAGGCGAGCGCACGCCTCCTCGCTGTATCTCCCACCCAGGTTCATCCTGGTCGCAAGGGTCCTCACGATGTCCGCATCGGACGCCTTCATCATCTCCATGATCGCGCCTTGATCCATCTCGGACGGGTCAGGTATGGGTGGCGGGAATGCGAACTCTCTCCTCGCCCTGACTACCCTGTGCTTCCATGTGCGGCTGATGAGCGGCTGGATTATGATCCCGTCCTTCACGAGGACGACGTTGCCCTCAGCGAAGAGTTCCAGGACGAGTTCGTACTTGCCATCCTTCTCCAGCGTGAGCACGATTATCCTCTCGAAGCCCTGCTGCCTCACACCCGTCAGTCTGGCGTTCGACACTCTCTTCCTGAGCATCATGGCGAAGTCCGTGGGCTGCTGCGGCATCTCCTTCGTTTTGGTGGACCTAAAAAGCCATTTCCCGACGAAGAAATTTATGAACTCCTTCCCCTCGCCACGGCTCTTCAGGGCGAGGATCAGATGTTCCCTTGTGGGCTGATAGACCTTATCAAGGTTCCAATCGACGTACCGCTGGAACTCCTTCACGACAGCTGTCACGTCGAAACTGCTCAGGGCTTCTTTCATCTGGATGATGAATCCTTGGTCTCGCTAATAAATGATGCGCATGCGCCCAGTATCTCCAGAAGGCCCTTCCCGATCCTCAATAACCTTTTAATATACCTGGCAGGATGACTTGCGGCCGGACACAGGATGCCACTGTGGCTTAGAGGTATAGCGACGCCTTGGTAAGGCGTAGGTCGAGGGTTCAATTCCCTCCAGTGGCTCCATCCCTTCTCTATCGTCATCTAGACGCGATGTCATGGAAAAATATGAAAATCGAAAGGGTTTTCAGGTTTTCATCGACCGCTATCAGCTCACTCGACCACGGTGATCAAGACCTCGATCCTGAACATGCTCGAGGATCCGAGGAATCCGAAGGTCGCTGCGCCGACATATGTCCCGGGGATGGCGGGCATGCCGTAATCGATGCTGAACGAGTACAGGCCGGACGAAACGAGCGGGGCTATCCCGGTCGCTGTTATGTATGTCCCTTCGACCCCTATCTGGACATTCAGTCCGAAGTATCCAGGGTTGCCGACAACCGTGTAGCCGAGCACCTTCACCAGGTATGTCCCATCAGCCACATCCCTCAGGGTGAGGCTCTCGTCCGATCCGCCTGCACCGACATACCAGTACGGTTCGTTCAAGGACGCTATGCCATCCTCGTTGGCGTCGTACCAGACACCCATGTCGATGTCTGGGCAATCAGACACTTCCCATACCGACACCTTCAGCACAGCTGCGCTCTCAACATAGATCGGCATCGTGTAGTCTGCGTTGGCCAGATCGGATTCGAAGTCGCTGCCCAGAACCCCCTGGTATATGGGCACGCTATCCCACTGGTATGATTTGGTCGGGTCCTCGCTACCTCCGCTCGCCGCGATCTCACCGTCGATCGTCACGTCGAACCATGCTGGTATCGATCCAGTCAAGGGATCTCCGTCCGAGATGTCCAGTTCGAGTTCGACCGCGGACGGTTCGAGACCGTTCAGAACGATCATCTTCGTGTATCCCTGGAGTGTCTCCGTCGGCGCATCGCCTGATATGAGCGGGCATCTCGTGACGATTGCGAACGGAGCTGGTGAACCTACTGCGGTCTCATAAGCACCGAGTGGAGCCGCTATCGCTTCCTTAGGTCCGCCCGTGTTCGTCCAGGAGCCGAATATGCCGGCGCCCATGTACCGCTCGTCGCTGGATGCGATGCCTGTCTCATAGTATCCAGGTCCGTAGGGGTCGTCGAACACTCCCTGCCACTCGCTCTCCGGATCAGTTGCCACCGGTGCGAGAACGTGTATGTTGATATCGGTAGGCAGGTCCGTCCATTCGACACAAGCCATGAGGTACGCGTTCGGATCTGGCATCTCAGTCGGGAGCGACCAGAATATCCTCCAGTCACCGACCTCGAACCTCCAGAATTTGTCGGTCACACCAGTGACCTCGTTGTTATATGGGGTATCGAAGTAGGATTCGCCACCGAATTCGAACTCGTACGACTGCGCAGGCACGTGTATCACGATTGGCAGGCATTGGATCCTCTCGCCATCATCTATGTAGACAGCTGCGCCGTACGATCCGACATATGCATCATCGGGTACCGAGACGAGGAGTTCCCATGCAAGTTGTCCACCGGCAGGGACTGTCGCAGTCAGACTGGATGACCATTCTTCGGTCCCCGCCGCCCTTACCTCCGCCCACGGAAATTCATCCAGCTCATAATAGTCCAGCTGGAGGCTGACTTCAATTCCCATCATCGGGGCGATCGCCCTTATCCTGACGATCAGACCATCCGTTGTCCTCTCGATCGGGTCCTTGAGCATTATCTGGTTGGCGTTGCATTGCGAGCCGTCCACGCTGTACCTGAACAATTCCCAGTTCCCGGTGGTCTTCCCAACGGCACCATTGCCATTCAGATCCGCCCAGTCGTGCAGCTCGAGCCAATACTCGACATTCTGAACATAGTCCTGTTCAGGGTCGGTCTGCTCGTACGGGATGTACATGGTGACCTCCAGGAGGTCAGTGTCTGCAGGCACGTACGCTGTGATATCGACGAATATGTCCGACCTGGGCTTTGTGACGAAGTTCAGGGTATCACTGCCGGTCTTGAGCAGAATTTCCGGTGATACGACCACATCGGCATCCTCTGTGCCGAAGTTGGACGAAGTCACTCCCTGAACCGCTTCCTGTCCGGGCAGCATGAAGTTCGGGAACATCTCGTAGCTCTGTCCGTAGACATCGCCTGGGTAGACGACACCTCCGGTGAAGAGTGCTCCCTGAGTAGTGGAGACTACGCCTGCTGCACCGCTCATGGCATCCGTGAATGTCTTCGCGTTCAGCCAGCCAGTTCCTTGCTTGAACGGATCGAAGTGCATATCATCGGCTGCTGCTAGCAGGACCGCCTTGGCGTAATCCTTCGCAGGCATCGCACCCTCGTTCGCGAGCTTGTACGCCTGGTATCCAAGAGCTGCGCCACCTGCTGCGGTCGGCGTCGCATGGCTCGTCCCACTTCCAAGCTGCGAGTGCCTGTACCCGTTCCCTATTGCTTCGTTGACCATGACGCTCATACTCGGGTCATAGTTGAGCGGAGCCGGTTCCATGGAGTACATTCCAGATGCGATGATCTCGGAGTTCAGCTTGCCGTTCCTGCCAGGTCCGGAGTTCGAGAACGGAGCTACGTCTCCCCACTGCGCATTGCCAGCGGGTTCGTAGCCCATGATGCCTCTGTACTGCATCGTCGTACCCGCACCAACATGGACCGAAGTGTAATCGGTCACGCTGTGAACAGTGCCGTATCCGGGCCCACCGTTTCCGGAGGACCAGAACCAGAGTGTCGGTCCTGACATCGAGATCGTGGTGGCGATCATATCTATCAGCTGATAGCCCGCGGCCACAGTGGTATCTGACCATCCGTAGCTGTTCGTGACTATGTCTGCCTCATCGCCCGTGCCCAGGATCCCATCAACACCGTATTGCGCAAACAGCCACGCGTTCACCGTGCTTCCGGTGAATGGTATCGCTATGAGCTTAGCACCTGGTGCCATGCCCTCTAGCTGTCCGCCATAGGTATAGCCGTTGGCCAATGCTGCAGAGGAAGTCATAGTCCCATGCGTTCCCGCATAGGCTCCCATGAATGCTACTGCGTCGCCAGAATCTGCAACGAAATCCGCTCCATATGTCCAGTCTGATGCGGGATACACATTGACTCCGTCGCTGATCCAGTAGACCATTCCGCCGGAGTAGTCAGCGTATCCATCGCCAGCGTTCCATGCGGAGAAGTCACTCTTCCCAGTGCTGGCATCGTACGCATCGAAATACGATATCTCATCACCCATGACGCACGCCTTGTCGTTGGTGAAGTCGAAATCGCGTGTGACATCGACGTAGACCGTGTCATAGACGCCGGCCACCTGTGAGTCCACAACCAGCACCGCGATGGATCCTCCCCAGAGCAGCTCAAGGGTCCAGTCAGGGCTGTATCCCATATGGACCACACCGCTCTGGCTCGAAAGCGCGTTACCATCGGCATCGGTCAGTCCCTTGATCAGGTACTTCGTGCCGTCGAACTTCACGTACTTGCTGTTCTTGACGGCGACCTCGGTCGAAGTGTCTACCACCCCTCCGCCTATGCTGCCGCTCGCCCATTGGTTGGCTGCATAGTCATCGTAGCAGATGGGCCATCCGGCGTATGTGCCGAACTCATACCTGGCCTGCTGTCCTTGCAGATCCGGATGAGCCATATCGAACCCGTCGTCGATGTCGGCCAGCAGTATCGTCTCACCCGTGTAACCGTCTTCCCACGCGGCCACCGCGCCATGTACTTCATCGACATCGATGTCCTCTGGCAACAGCGCAGCTATAGCGGCGGTCTCTTCCTTCGCGAGGTCCACTCTGTACGAATCGACCATCGGCTTTTCATAAGCAAGGATGCTCGTCACCGCATCGCTGTTCGCGAGCGCAAGAACCGTCTCCTTGTCCAGGGTCATGAGGCTCGTCAATTGGATGCCTGGGAATTCCTTTGCCTTTATCGGAGACAACCCTTTGGAGACCAGTAGTTCGTTGACCATCTCCTTATCCGATACGACCACATAGACTTCGAAGGGTCCGTCCGATTCCGCCAAGTCCTTCATGAGTCCGGAATCGATCTTGGACCCGCCCACATAGCCCACACTTCGCGCCACATCTCCGTTCACCGCTGCCTGCTCCGCAGCTGTCGGTGCGGAGCCGAGGACGACGAATGATGTCATCACCATCAGAGATGCCAACGCGAAACTGAGCGCAGCCTTCCTGAAAAACGTATTCACTGTTTACCCCCCTCAATACCTAGACCACTCTGAGCGTGGTCTTAACCGTTAAGTCCGGAACCGCGATTAGCGGTATTATACTCTATCGGCGAAGGGCAAGGTCAGTAGGACGAAAACCGAAGGAAGATCGGTGCGCGAATGAACACTTCTGTCATCGAAGACACCCCCCTTCTTCTAGCCTCATCGATTCGTCGAAAACAGTCAGTCGGATGACGGGTTTCCTCGTCAATCTTAAAGTATGAAAACCATCTCTCGTGCAACGATAAGTATTGGAGCCCGAGAACGGAAGGATACGATGAACAAGTACTCTCCAAGACCCTGGTTCGTCCATGGCGTGAACGAGCCTGGTGATGAGATATCTGCCAGACGGATCGGGAAGTTGTTGCTCAACAAGCAGAGGACCGGCCTCTTCCTCGGCCCTCTGGTATTCGTAATCATCCTGCTCATCCCAGAGCCACAGTCCATGATAGATGCTGCGGCGAATGTCGGCGCATCCGAACACGCTCCTCAGATCGCATTGGGCACACTTCTCTGGGTCCTCATCTGGTGGATCTCAGAGTGTGTTCCGCTGGGAATCGCCGCGTTGATACCTCCGATAGTCTTCTCGATGTCGCGAATAGTCGGCTGGAAGACATCGCTCACATCATTCACTGACCCCATCATCTGGATATTCATGGCCGGTTTCGTTCTTGCTGCGGCATTCAGGAAATGGGATCTCGACCGCCGCATAGCAGTGAGGTTGGGGTTGTTGTACAAGGGGAAGAACCCAATGATCGCAGCATTCTTCGTCGCTGCGTTACCGGTGTTCATACTGACGCTCACGGGTTCCATCACGGCATCGACTGCAGTCGTGTTTCCATTCCTCATAGCATATCTCTCGATGGCCGGCATCAAACCTGGTGGCAGATACAGTGAAGCTTGTATGCTCGTGCTCGCTCAGGCAGCGACCGCAGGTGCGATGCTGCTCCTCATCAGCACTCCGCCCAACCTGATCGCCAAGAGCACCGCGCAGGAATTCGGGAACATCGACATCACCTTCTTGGACTGGCTCATAATCGGAACGCCCCATGCCCTGATCGGTCTTCTCATCTCTTGGATCGTCGTTTTCAAAGTGTTGAGGCCCGAGGAGAAGAGTGTAGCCGCGGACCGCGGCAAGATGATGGCATTGTCCAAGCAGCTTGGTCGTATGAGCCGAGGGGAGAAGGTGGTCGTCGGTCTGTTGCTCACGGCGATCAGCCTGTGGGTGCTCCCGTCCGTGGTCAAGATACTGGCTGGCTACAATGCTGATCTTCTGCCTCTTTCGAACGATCTGACTGCCATAATGCCGGAGGCGATGCCCGCGGTCCTGGTGATTCTGCTCGCTGGTCTCATAAAGGTCAGGGGGGAACCGATCCTCAAATGGGAGGAACTCGCCCGTGGTATCGACTGGAACATCGTCTTCCTATTCGGAGGCGGCATCGCCCTCGGCATAGGACTAGCCGAGAGCGGGTTCGCGAATTGGCTCGCCACGGGCGTCAGCGGTGCTCTGGGGCCGAACCCTGGCGCGTGGGCGATCTTCGCGATGTCCTGCGTGCTCGGGTTCTTGTTGACATATGCTGCATCGAACACGGCCGCTGCGTTGATTACCTGTCCTATAGCCGCGACCCTCGCATTGGGTGCAGGGGTGTCCCCGATCCCGCCGATCATCGGGGCTGCACTCGCTTGTTCCATATCGAGTGCCATCCCGTCGACGACGCCACCGATGGCGATAGTCTACAGCTCTGGGTATGTCAAGATGTGGAGCATGTTCAAGGTGGGAATCATTTCCGACTTGCTCAGGTTGGGCGTGTTGATACTGATAGGTCCATTCCTCGCCAATATGCTCGTGTGATCGGGTGTTTCTTCACCTGGCGCGCGTCCGTTGAGCGCATGCCCGAGCGTGTGCGCGCGTGGCCGGTGCGCTCGTCCTACGCGCTTAAATACGATTGGAACACAAGTGTACGTATAGGGATGCACGATGCCACTGGATTTCATCAGTAGCGCGCTCAACAGGAATAGTGAGCGATCGTCTTCCGAGCAATCGAATGACGATCTCGAGATCGAGAAGATTGCAGCGGGCCTAAATGTCCGTATCAAACTAGTTGGTTGTGGTGGGGCCGGTTCGAATACCGTCACCAGGTGTTACGAGGACGATCTATCCGGTGTCGAGATGATCGCGATCAATACAGATGCCAAACATCTTCTATCCGTCAAATGCGGCCGGAAACTGCTCATCGGAAAGTTGCTCACGAGAGGCATGGGTGCCGGTGCTAGACCTGAGATCGGTGAGAAAGCCGCGATGGAGAATGAACGCGAGATAGGAGAGTTCATGAAGGAGGCGCAGATCGTCTTCATCACCGCTGGCATGGGCGGTGGGACTGGCACAAGTTCATCGTTCGTCGCATCGCGTCTCGCGAAAGAGGCACGTGCACTCACCATCGGGATAGTCACCCTTCCATTCAAATCAGAAGGCGAGATGCGGATGGAGAATGCGTTGTCGGGATTGACGCGCTTGTCGAAAGTATGCGACACCACGATCGTGATACCGAACGATACGCTTCTCGAACTAGTCCCCAACCTCCCTGTCCAGGCAGCGTTCAAGGTCGCAGACGAACTTCTTCTGCAGACAATAAGAGGGTTGACCGAGATGCTCACCCGCTCCGGATTGGTGAATGTTGATTTCGCGGACCTGAGGACGATCATGGACGAAGGCGGAGTCTCGTTGATCGGTGTGGGCGAGTCGGATAGTGCGCCCGGCGACCGCATGGACGAAGCGGTCGAGGAAGCATTGACTTCGCCGTTGCTTGGGATGATGGATCTGAAAGAAGCCAAGGGCGCTTTGATAAGGGTCGTCGGTGGTCCGGACATGGCCATTGAAGAAGCAGCGAGAGCCGCGGAGATCATCTCTGGCAGATTGAGGCACAATGGTCGGCTTATCTGGGGTTGCTCTCTCGAACCGGAGATGTCTGGACGGGTCAAGATACTCCTCATAGCGACCGGGGCCAAATCGCAATATGTGCTTCGGAGAGATGGGGAAGATGCGGTCATGCAGTCTGCAGGCCAGGATTACCGTGGCGAGATCAATCTCCCGCCGGATATCCGTTCGGACGAAGACCTTGCGATGTTCGTCAGATGAAACCAAGCGTCATATCCCTAGAATGATGTGAGCCGTCGTTCCCATGATGAGTGCCAGCGAGACTGAGCCCAGCGCGACCAGGACCGTGCTCTTCATACCGAACTCCTTCACCATGACAGCGAATGCAGCGATGCACGGGAGGAATATGGCCATCACCAGCGCGAACACGAACATCTGTTCGGATGACAGCTCAAGCGCGAGATTGCTCGTGCCGAACAGTATCATCAACATCTGCAGAGCCATCTCCTTCCTCAGTATGCCGAACACCAGTGCGATCACGGTGACACCAGGAAGGCCTAGCATAGTCATCATGACCCATTCTGAAGGGCCTATCAGTTTATCGAGCCAGCCAATGACCATCATCGTCTCGAGGATGATGCTTCCCGCAAGCAGAAGTGGGAATGCGATTGTGAGGAACTCCTTGACGCGCAGGTATGTCTTCGACAGTATCTGCATCAAGGATGGGGTTCTCAGGTCAGGTATCTCGAGGAATAACCCCGTCGGTTCGAACTTGATCGTCTTGTGCATCGCATAGCCGAGCGTCATGAATATGCCGCCGAGTATGACGTATATCAGCAATGCCCACCAGACACCTGCGTAATTCCCGACGGTGCCAATGATGATCGCAGTCTGCGCGGAGCAGGGCACTGCGATCGTGATGAGTGTGGCGAGTATCAGCCGCTCTCTCTTCGACCCCATCGCTCTTGTGGCGAGTATTGCCGGCACATTGCATCCGTATCCGACGACCATCGGAATCACAGCTCGCCCGTGAAGGCCGAATCTGTGCATGACGCCGTCGAGCAATGAGACGACCCTTACTAGATATCCCGTGTCTTCAAGGACGGCGAGCATCAGGTAGAATACCAGTATGTACGGGACAACGATCGCCAGCATCGCCTCGATGCTCAGATAGATTCCTTCGACGATCCCTTTGGCCACATCACTGGATAGACCGTTCTCGAAATCGTTGAAGGGCTGTCTGGCAATATCAGAATATGTCGATACGAGCAACCCCTCGATCGCTCCACCGACGAATACCAGGGTCAGAAATACTGTTGCCAGTACTGCGACGAGGATAGGTATTCCGGTTGCGGGTCGAAGAGTGAGGTCTGAGATCAGGCTCCTATCCCGCCTCGCTGTGGCCACCTTGCCGACGGCTTCGCTTGAGATTCTGCCAGCTTCCCCGAACCTGTCCCTTTGGATGTGGACTATGATGTCTTCACCATGTTGCTTCTTGAAGTCCTTTTGCATCTCCTCGATGAGCGTCGCGATCTCTGGCGTGGCTTTCTCCGACATCTTCGGGTCCCCGCTCAGCAGCCTGATCGCAGCTGCTCTCAACGGGATGTCCCATCTATTCTCATCAAGGCGAGATTCGATCCTTCTGATCATCTCCTCTATGTGCGAATCGTAGCGGACCTTGAACTTGCTCTTCTTTCTCAGCTGGACCGAAGTGAACAGGAGCGAATCGATCCCTTCGCCAGTGGTCGCCACGGTCGGGATGACCGGAATCGATAGGATTCTTTCGAGCCGTTCGACATCTATTATGAGCTTCTTCTTCCTCATGATGTCGTACATGTTCAGCGAAGCGACGACATTGTATCCTGATTCTATGAGCTCAAAAAGGAACACAAGGTTCCTCTCCAACCTGGAGGAATCGAGCACTGCGATGACCGTATCTGGTCTCCTCTTGAAAAGAAGATCCGTGGCAACCCGCTCATCATCAGTATTCCCCTCGAGTGAATATGTTCCTGGTAGGTCGATCACTGTGATCGTGGACCCCATGAACTTGGCCCGTCCTTCTGAGAATTCGACCGTGGTTCCGGGATAGTTGGAGCTGATGACTCCTACCCCAGTCAGTTTTCCGAATATCTGGCTTTTACCTACATTCGGATTCCCTGCGAGAGCGATCTCCATCCCATCACCTCATGCAGCTCTCGTAATCCGGAGAATCGCCCCTATTTCCCTGGCGATCGCCACCTTCGTGCCTTTCAGGGAGACTATGATCGGTCCTCCCATGGGGATCTTCTTCTCCAACTTCACCTCAGAGCCTGGTACGAACCCCATCGCGAGTATCCTGCACAGTTCGTCCTTGCTGTTGGATTCCAGATGTGAGATGGTGCCCAGTTCCCCCTCGTCGAGATCAAGCAGAAGGACCGTGTCGTCCGCGCATTTCTCACAAGGGATCCCCCTGCCACATTTCGGTATCTTCTTGCCGTGGGGACATTCGGATGGATGGTTCATCATCCTGCAGAGCTGCTTCTCTGCCTCATCTGATAATGCATGCTCCATCTTGCACGCCTGCTCGTGCCTCGAATTGCCTCTGATCCCGACGTAATCGTGCAAGAACCTCTCGAGGAGCCTGTGCTTTCTTGTTACGTTGCACGCGATCCTGCGGCCTTTAGGCTTCAGCGTGACACCCTTGTACTTCTCGTGCCTGATATAACCCTGTTTGGCGAGTTTCTGTATCATTTCGGTCACGGATGATGGTGAGATGGCCAGCGCATCCGCTATATCTGAAGTCCTTGCGAGGCCGCCATCCTCTGTCAGATTGTACACTATCTTGAGATACTGCTCAGTTATCTCCGAGGCCATCTGACGGGAATTAGGCTGACCTAAATTATAAATCTTGCTCCTGTAAACCGGCGTCTTCGAGGCCGCTGAACACGGTATCTGAGCGCGAATTCACTTCCGATGGTCAAGGTACCGCTTGAATGGGTATGTTTTCAGCTTGATATCCCTCTCACCATCCGGCGGATACTCTTCATCGTATTCCATCCTGGCAACATCGAGTTCCTTCTCGTTCAGAGAGGATGGCTCTATTCCGTAATTCTGAACGAGCCAAGTCTCAAAGTCGAATTTCAACCGAACCACCATGAAAGGAAGCGGCGGATCGGGAGTTAAATCCTTCCATGAAAAGTCATAGTTCTTCGAGCAGCGCAGATAATCGTTCCCAACACTGTCTCATCGCATCGATGGCAGGACAATTCAACCGATCATCGACGACGTTTCCCTTCGCCATCTCCTCGGCCAGGATATCATCGTAGGGTATCTTTCCGAGGAAATCCACACCTCTCTCCATCGCCATCCTCTCAATGGAATCAGCGGCACCGACATTGATGTCACACCTATTCACGATGATGGCTGCTCCGACTTTGAAACCATGTAGCAAATCCAGTACCCTCTCGAGATCGTTCAGACCAGAACTGGTCGGTTCGGTGACAATCACCGCGATGCTCGCGCCTGACAATGACGATATCACCGGGCACCCAACCCCTGGTGGACCATCGACCAGGATCAATTGGAGCCCTTGATCCATTGCCACCATTCGAGCTTTTTGTTTGACAATCGCCACCAATTTTCCGGAGTTCTCGGCACCTGGCTCCAAAAGTGCATGTACCATGGTTCCGCAGCTGGTATCGGAAACGAACCAATCGCCGACATACCTGTCCTTCATATCGATTGCTCCGTTGTCACATATTCTAGCACAAAGAGAGCATCCTTCACACGCATCTGCATCTATCTTGATCCTACCCAGGCAGGGATTGCCCGTGCTTTGGATGGCATCGAATCTGCATGCGGGGATGCACCAACCGCAGCCAGAGCACTTGGTGTCATCTATCGTCGCAATCTTCGAGCCGATGAACCGTTCACTCTGGACGATCTTTGGTTTGAGCATCAGGTGAAGGTTCGGTGCATCTACATCACAATCCGCCAACACCTTATCCTTCATGACAGTGGCCAGATATCCCAGGAATGTGGTCTTGCCAGTGCCACCCTTTCCGCTTATTACCACGATCTCCTTCACCGAGACACCTCCTTCAGGATGCGGTCCCTCAACTCAGAGAACACTCCGGCATATTCCGGAAGGCTGGAGATGAGTCCTCCTTTCGAATAGATCTCGGCGATCCTCCTATCTAGGGGTAGTGTGCCAGCTATCGGCATATCGACCGATTCACAAAATTTACGGATATCAGGGCCCGGAAGCCCCTCCTTGTTGACGAACACCATGGTTGGTATGTTGAGCTTCCTCGTCACGTTGAGCGCAAGTTTCAGGTCGTGCAATCCGAACGGAGTGGGTTCGGTCACCAGGACGCAGATATCCGATCCTCTGATACTCTCCACTGCTGTGCACGCCGTGCCCGGCGGACAATCTATTATCGTGACAGTGTCAGGAGGTAACGCCTTCTTCACCCTCCTGATCAATGAAGGGGCCGAAACCTCTCCCACCTTCAATCTCCCATATAGGAGGTTCAGTATGCCTCCTTTGGCTCTGATCACAGCACCCATCAAGTGATCTTTTTCCTCGATTGCGCCATCTGGACAGAGCATCGTGCATGCGCCACATCCGTGGCAGAGTTCATCGAATACCATGACTCTCTTCGGTAGCACGACGATGGCATGGAATTCGCATACCTCTGCGCATCTTCCGCATAACGTGCACAGGTCGTCATCTACCTTCGGCACGGGTCTGTGGGCAGGTTCCTCGGATTCAGAGGTCGCATTCGTGAAAATGTGGCAGTTCGGTTCCTCCACATCCAGATCGACAAGTAGAGAACCATCGGTCATCGCTGCGAGGTTCGTGGCGATCAAGGTCTTTCCAGTACCCCCTTTTCCGCTGGCTACCGCTATCCTGATGGAATCTCCTCCATTATCTGTTGCCATGATCAGTGATGATGATCCTTACATGCGGTGTCATGGGTCGCAGGCTGCAACTTGCCATCGGTCCAAAGCTTGATGGCATCTCTCGCAGTCCCGGTCGCTCCCACGAAGACATTGATGCCGAACGAGCTGAGCATGTCTATGGCTTTCGGCCCAAGACCTGCACATATCATGATCTGCGCTCCAGTCTTCGCTATGTGTTCAGGGGGCTTCCCTAGGCCACCCATGTGCTCACTTCTATTCTTCACGATCAACACGTCGTTGGTGTCAAGGTCTACTACCGTGAATGTCGGCGCGCGGCCGAAGTGGTCGCTCACCATGTCATCTAATCCGCCTTTTTCCATTGTTGGTATGCAGAGTTTCATCCGTTCGCACTCCTCTTCTTCTCAATCTTCTTTCTGAATCTCATCCCCCACCCTTCTCTGACGATATTGGTGGAGCCGCAGCAAAAGCATTTCGCAGGTTTGTCTGGCATGGCGATGTCGAGCCCGCATGCCGCACATCTGAACCTGAGGATCCTCAATCTCTGTCCTCCTCATTCCTCGCCATTTTCTCTCTGCGGTCTCTTATCGCATTCCTGAAAGCTATTATGGCGAGGTTGGCGCAGTGCTTGTGATCCTCCGGAAGTCCACCTAGCGAGTGTTCGAGTTCCTCTGCCCTCAACTTCTCCGCCTCATCGATGGTCTTGCCAATGATCATCTTGGTCAGGCGGCTCCCGCAAGCTATCGTTGCGCCACAACCATCGGTATAGAAAGTGCACCGCGTTATGCGGTCTTTCTCCACTTTTATCCATATCTCCATGGTGTCCATGCATAGACCGTCAGCGACACCGTTCCCGTCCGCCTCGTCGATGGGACCGATGTTCGCTGGACTTCTGAACTCGGCGATGACATCCTTTGAGTAGATCGCATATTCATCCGCATCGATCGCGACCATTATGTTATCGACGAGTCTGTCGAGCTCAGAAGACTCCCGGTTATTGTTCATGGTGTTTTCATCCATTCCTATTCGGTCCGTGAGGGCCATGTCCGTGATGTCCGGGTGATGTCCATGATCCCATGCGCGTCAGTTCGCCTCTCCTATACGCTTCAATCGCGGCACTGACAGTCCCAACGGGTTTCATGAAGGCAGCGATGCCACTCCCATCCAGAACCATGAATGCGTTCGGCCCCAGATTTCCAGTGATCACCACTTTTACTCCTAGGTCCACTACCTTTTGCGCTGCCTGGGTCCCAGCCCCGCTTGCGGAATCTTGGCCAGGGTTTCTCACCGCCCGATGTGATCCATCTGCTTCGACAACGATGAAGTAACTGCATCGGCCGAATCGTGGATCCAGAGGCGATTCCATCGAATCGCCCGTCGCGCTCACTGCTATGCATTGACTATTCTCGTCTTTCTCAACAATTTTCGAATTCATATGATCACTCACAACATTGAGTTCCTCGCATAATGGTGCCACAACCTGGACACAGCATCCTGTTGCATGGCACACCCCTCGTCGTGTGGGGCACTCTCTTCCCGCACTTCGGGCACACGCACGTGGGCGACCCGAACGCGGAACAGTCATCACTCGAGGGTTCTTGGTCCTCTGTCATTCCTTCCCCTCCAGAATCTCTGAGGGCCCACCCGTCTCGGATTACCAAGATTGCATCCACACCGACATGGTCTGCCCCTGGGCCCGAATCCTGGGTCACCGTATTGGCGATATTCTCGATTGTATCCTGCACCACGTCCTCTGTTGCCTCTCCTCATCTAGTTCACCTCTTCCTCAACCAACTCGATAATCCTGTCAGTGATTGGTTCGAAGGCCTTCGATATGCCATTCGAGCCGCCCGCAAATGGTTTGCCATCATCACCGCTCCTGGCGATCTCGGGATCAATGGGGAGCTTTCCAAGTATCGGTATGGACATATCTCTTACCGCTCTCTCGACTCCGCCGTCCTCGAACAGTTTTATCTCCTTTCCACAATGCGTGCATTGCAGGCCATACATGTTTTCAACAAGTCCCAGTGTTCTCAGTCCGACTGCCTTCGCGAAATTGATGGACTTCCTGACGCTTAGGAGGGCGACATCCTGAGGTGTTGTCACTATGATTGTTCCGTCAGGGGATGGGACGAGCTGGGCTACGCTCAATGGCTCGTCTCCAGTGCCTGGAGGCAGGTCGACGATCAGATAGTCCAGTTCGCCCCAGGACACCTCTTCGAGGAACTGCTTTATTGCGCCCATCTTCACAGGCCCTCGCCAGATCACCGGTGAGTCTGTGTCCTTGAGCAAGAATGCGATTGAAACGACCTTGATCGATGAGCCGAACATGGCTGGCACGATCTTCCCGTTCTCGTCGATGTTCAATGGCAGGTTCGGCAATCCCAACATCTTGGGCACGCTTGGGCCATGCATGTCCGCGTCAAGCAAGCCGACCTTCCTTCCCTTCTTAGCCAGCCCTGCCGCGAGGTTCACGGCAACGGTGGATTTTCCAACGCCGCCCTTACCGCTCATCACTATGATCTTGTGCTTGACCCCCCTGAGGTTCTCCTCGGCGCTGTTGCCGGATTTCTCCTTGGAGGATGCCGCCTGCTTCCCAGTGAATGCGTTCATTCTTTCACCACTCTCCGTATGATCTAGCATGTGAACACGCGGTCTGCGTCAGCAGCCTCAGCTGCAAAATCCATGAGATTGATGAACTCGACCCCTTCGATGAACGCTTTCTTGTCTATGCCCCTTGATTCCAGGCAAGGAATGCAGACCTGGACTTTGCCACCGCTCTTCACGAACGCGTCGATCATCTGCTTCACAGGTGCCATGCCCTCTACCGACTTCAGCTTCTCCGCAAAACCCTTCTGGACAAGCTTGACCCCGCTCCCGGTCAAGAACACCTTCGTCTTGATGCCAAGCGCGGATGATGCGCCTGCGCAAGCGAAGGCCATGGTCGCTCTTTCGACGTCCTCGTCTCCATGCGTTCCGACAACTATGAACGACTTCTTGCTGTAATCCTTAGTCTCTGACATTCTGATACCTATGTGATACTAGCGGCATCAGGGTCAAGTCGAGAACGGCGAACAAGTTCGCCGCCCGCCAAATATCAGTCTTCAGAAAGGCCGAATCTGTTCTCCTTGTAGTACGCACTGTATATGGCCCCGATGGGGTTGTGCGCGAGCACCCGGTCCTTCACTATGAGCGTCGTCACAGGTGCTTTCGAGTGCTTCGTGAAGAGTATGTCGTGACCGATGCACAGACCGATAGCGATGTTCATTTCAGTGCCAACCTCTGCGAGGCACATGGCCTGTCCGATCGGATCGCAGACTGCTTCATTAGCATCATCTCCATGCATCTTGACGACTCCAAGGTCCGCCTTGTCTATTCCGCAGACCTTGCAGCATACTGAATGGACTTCGAAGTCGTTCTTTTGGAGGATGTCAGTGATGGTCCTTGCCTCCGATGAAAGGCCGACACAGAACGCCACCCCGAGCTTCTTCATCCCCATCTCCTTTGCGTAGAGAATCAGTTCTTCGAGCCTCGTCAACTTCATGTAGTGCTCGGCCTCGATCTTGCCTGAGACGAGCATGGATTCGAGGTCGAACCCCTCGTACTCTCTCTTGGCCTTCTCCGCCAAGCCGAAGCAGTCTTTACCCTCGTAGCAGTCCTTCTTGTCGCAGTGCGCGCAATCCGTTCGCATCTTCCTCACCGTCCCTTTTCGCAGCAGTATCAGCAGATCTCTCTAATATGGCTCGCAACGAGCTTCCTCTGGGCTCTTCGCAAGATGACATCGAGAGTCGCCTTTGATATCTCCAGCTTCTTCGCGAGCTTATCGAGCGTGATCTTCCTCGGAATCTCGAAGTACCCGAACTGGAACGCGATCTGGAGCACTTTCTCTTGAGCCACGGTCAGTTCGGAGACCGTTCTCATGACCGATACTTTTTCCACCTCGACCGTGCAACCTAAATTCTTGACCTTGGCCACAAGGTCTGTCAGGACCGCTGCGTTCGGAGCTATCACATTCCATTGCATCACGCCGTTCTCGCGGTTGGATGCGGAATCTAGGAAACATCCCGAATCGGCCATCAGCCTGCAGGCTGCACAAGTCTGGAGCTCAACGGTCCCAATGTGTCGGCCGGGTCCTGCGCTGGTGAGCTGCACGTTGCAGTTCGGTTCGATTGCGCGGATCTTCTCGGCGAGTTCCTCCTGGGTGATCCCAGGATCCGCATCTATCTGGAGCAGACTCTGTCCCCCGGTTCCGTTCTTCGGTATGCATCTGAGTATCTTCACTGAGAGATCGCAACTGCTCGCCAGGCACCCTATCCAGTTGCCTGGTATCTTGATAAGGAGCGATGCGGATCTCAAGCCCGATCACCCGTTTCCTTTCCTCGCCTCGATCGATTCCGACCATGGTCCTTTCGCGCGTCCGGGTCGATTGTGTGAGGGACATTTCTCGCGATCTTCAATGCTGCGCCATCGATCAACGATTTTGCGGACTTGTGTCTAGCGCTCGACAATATCCGATTGAAAGTCGGTTGCGATACGTCCATCTTCTCTGCGGATTGTCCTTGTGAAAATCCTTCTAGGTCTGATAATCTGAGTGCTTCGAGCTCGTCCAGTTCCATCTCTATGATCGACAGTTCGCTCAAAGGAGTCCCCTGGGGTTTGAAAATCTTATGGTTCGGATCCAGGCAGATCTTTCTGCATCTTTTCGGTCTAGGCACGGTTATGAATAATAATTCATAACTACTTTAAGATTTCCCCCGAATGGCGATTGCCTGATATCATTCGACGTCAAATCGGGATAATGGATGTGGGCCCAACCGGATTTGAACCGGTGATCTACGCCGTGTAAGGGCGTTGTCATAACCGCTAGACCATGGGCCCGTTGGGGCGGACCAGTTTATGCCCTACCTGTTCTTAAAACATTCTCAGGGCGGTTCATCGCTTCGCAGCATCGAAACCCATGGCGAATGCCTGGAGGTTCTCCTGTAGTCTCCTTGGAATGTTCATCTCGAGCGCCTTCTCGAAATGCTCCCTCGAGATTCCTGTCACTCCTGTCCCGACTAGCGCTCCTATCATGACTACGTTCGAGGACATCGGCACGCCGGCCTTCTTTGCGACCTCCCCCGAGTCGATCATGAAAACACGAGCCGAGGTCTCTTCCATCTTCTTCTTGATCTCATCGAGACCAGGATACCTCATCTTCTGCGTGGACACGCTTAGGGGCACGACCCTCTCGGTGGAGCTGATGACCACGGTCTTCTTGGACGACTTGCAGACCGCTCTCTCGGTCTCGAGGAGTTCAAGCGAGAGTATTACATCCGCGTTGCCGTCGGTTATCAATGGACTTGAGTGGTCACCGATCCTCGCAGTGCAGACGACGGACCCGCCTCTCTGGGCCATGCCGTGCGTCTCGCTCATTATCACGCCTTTGCCCGCTAGTATCGCTGCATCGCCGATTATCTTGGATGCGGTGATTATCCCCTGGCCACCCACACCTACGAGATAGATATCGACCATCACTGCACCTCCTTGATCGCCTTGTATGGGCAGACCTCGGCACATACTCCGCAACCCGCGCATTGAGCCTCGTCTATGGTCTGCACCTTGTCGACGCTCGATATCGCTGGGCACTGGAACTTCGTGACACAGGTCCTGCACTTCTTGCAGTCGGCCTGGTCGATGAAGTGCTTCTTGATGATGGCCCCTTTCTCGTCCCTCTTTGCGATGAGGGCGCACTCTCTTCTGGCGATTATGACGGTGATGCTATCCTGAGCGAGCGCCTCCTTGATGGTCTCGGTCATCAAAGAGACACCATACGAATCGACGGTCCTTATCCACTTCACTCCACATCCTTTCACGACATCCTCTATCGGCAAGGATATCGCATCGGGGTTTAACGGGTCTTTGCCGCTACCTGGGTGAGGTTGATGTCCGGTCATCGCGGTCGTGCGGTTGTCGAGGATCATCAACAGGAACTTGTGTCTTTGGTGGACCGCATTCACAAGTCCTGGTATACCGGAATGGAAGAATGTGGAATCGCCGATGAATGAGATGACGGGCAGGTCGTTTACCTTCGCAAGACCTCCTGCAGTGCCAACGCTTGAACCCATGCATACAAGGAAGTCCGCAGTGCTGTACGGCGGTGCGACGCCCAATGTGTAGCAGCCGATATCCGATGCGAAGATCGCCTTCTTGTTAGTGGCCTTGTTGACCGCGAAGTATGTCGCGCTGTGTGGGCACCCTGCACACAGTACTGGCGGGCGCTTTGGCAGATCTTCAGGGAGTTCGCATTTCTTTCGGTCTCCCGCGCTTCCAAGACCGAATGCATTTCTCAAACCTTTCGCCACGATATCCTGATCTAACTCGTGCGCTCTCGGGAACACTCCATCGAGCTTCCCTACCACCTTGGTCTTCACCCCATCTCTCTGGATGATAGCCCTTATCGCAGTCTCCAGAATCGGTTCGAGCTCCTCTACCACAGTGACGATCTCGTGAGACTTCAGGAATTCTGTAACTTTTCTGACAGGCAGCGGATTGGAGAATCCCAGCTTCAGTAGGTCGACTGACAGGGAAAGGTTGACTGCTGCATCCGAAGCGTAGTTCGCGGCGACGGATGATGCTATCATACCGTGCTTCTCGGAACCGCCGTTTATTCTGATGGATTTGTTGAACTCCGAAACCTCAGCGATCTCTTGAGCCTTCTTGAGTTGCTCGAGCAACACCAGGTGCCTGACCCGAGCGACTGCAGGGACCGTCACGAATCTCGTGGGATCCTTGACGAACTCCTTCTTCTTTGGACCTTGGATGATCTCTCCCACATTGACAGGCCCGCGCACATGCGACACGCGCGTAGTTGTGCGTAGCATGACCGGTTGCTCAAGCTTTTCAGAGATTTCGAAAGCCTTCTTCGTCATCTCGTAGCATTCCTGAGGTGACGCAGGCTCGAAGAGTGGGAACCCTCCGAGAAGTGAATAGTACCTGTTGTCCTGCTCGTTCTGACTGGAGTGACATGACGGATCATCCGCGGTGACGAGCACGAAGCCGCCTCTAGTGCCTGTGTATGCGAAAGTCATCAGAGGGTCGGCAGCGACGTTGACTCCCACATGTTTCATGCTGACGATTGCTCTCACGCCCGAGGCCGCCGCGCCCATGGCGATCTCGGCTGCGACTTTCTCGTTGACCGAATATTCGAAGTATATGCCCGCATCCTTGGCTACACGCGCGAGCGTGTCGCCTATCTCGGACGCTGGCGTGCCTGGATATGTAGTGGCGACTGATATCCCCGCTTCCAAGGCCCCCCTCGCGATCGCCTCATTCCCGAGAAGAAGGATCTTGGATCCCGGTTCGGCTGACAGAACCTTGTCCATGGTGTCCCTGTTAACGATTTCCAAAGGAAATACCTTTTCGAGTGACCATTATCGTGCATTCAACTGATTCGGCGACCGAGACATAGGATGTCTCGGCACCTAGAAATAGGGACATCGCAGATTCTCCCTTGTCTGCGATTCTAGCGATCTTCGATTACTCCAGGGGACATCTACATGGATCATGGTGCCAGGGACAGCAGCCTTAACAGTGGACAGGGATTTTACGGAAGCAACTACAGGGGAACGCAACATCGGGTGGCCAAGTCTAAGAAGGTCGATCATCAGAGGCCAATGAACCGCAGATTTGTACAGAAACGATTCGTTGTGGCATTCGTATCTCTCGGAATTGTCGCATCGATGGCCCTTCTCGCCCTGAACGGTATTCACATTCCCTCATTCGGCAAGGCACCTTCTGTGCCTGACTCTGACGAACCGGTGTATTCTTTCGACTGGCCAGTCGACTACCTCAACGGCACCGTGACACCGATTGTCACTATCCATTCCGATTTCTCGACCTATGATGGGACTGATGTAGCTGTCCAAGGAAATGTGACGGCAGCCCCTGACGAATATGACAATGGCTGCTTCTTCATACAGGATTCTACTGGTGGGCTCATGGTGCAGACAGGAGGTTCGGGATTCACATTCAACCTCAACAGAGGCGATTATGTGAGGCTGTATGGAACCGTAGCAGAGACCGTCCAGGGCATGCACATGATACAGGACGCTCAGAGCTATTGGTTGATGGGTACAGGCAGCACCGTCGAGACGGAGCACATGTACAATTCCTCGCTCGTGGCTGCGTCGGACCAGGGAAGGCTCATCAAGATGAACGGGTACCTGACCAATTTCATCTACGACAACACCTCCCATACCACTCCTGATTGGGAGAAGATTTCCTGCACATCTACCCTATGGATGTACGGCCGTTACTTCACCGTGCAGGCGACTAACATCACCCTCTCGGACTATGCAGGGTTCGCGATGGTCACCGGTGTGATGTTCTACGATGGCGGATCCTATGCTCTATCCCCACGGTCAGTTTCTGATATCGAGCAGGGAAACGGTCCTCTGAATTCTCCATATCCCGATGGTGACATCAGTGATTGGACATCATCCGAGACTGCCATACTCGATTCGGATGGCGATTCCAATAGCCCTGGAAACGAGATTGTATGCCTCTATGTATCTTGGGATGCAGATTTCTTCTATGTGGCATTGGATTACATCATCAACACCGGCTATGCGGCCATCGTTTATGTCGATGCAATTCCGAATTTTGGAGCCGATAATGTATCGACCCTTCCCTCATGGCCTAGACACCTTGCATTCATGGACGGTGATTTCGACGCGGATCTCATGATATGCAGATATGAGGATTCCACGGTCGGAATATGGCGGATCTTAAGCAATGCCGCTGTGATTGATATCGCTATTTCCTGCATGCCTACCGCCTCTGGTGCCGCTGATGGAAGCGGTGCCACAATCGAAGTCGGCATCCCATGGAACATCCTCACCGGACAAGATCCTGGCAGAGTGCTACCTGGCAACATCATTAGAATGGGGGCGGTGATCACTGGTGGGGACAACACCAATGTGTGGGACTGCGCACCTGATTCCCTGCTCTATACCATGTGGTATGATTGGGCCAAGATGTACAATTTCTACGATTTCTGCATCGATTGCGATCTTGACGGTTACCCTGATGATTACAGCTCGGGATTCGCGATACCTGAGTTCTCCATACTGATAGTCGTACCGATGATGGTCGCTGTCATGTTGGTCGTCCGCGCTAGAAGGAAGAAGACCTAGATTTGAAATAGTAATGGCCTGATTGAGAATACGTTGACTGGAAGGACGATTGCGGAGAAAATCATCGGCAAGTCGGCGGGCTATCCCGAAGCGAGGGAAGGACAGATACTCGAAGCTTCTCCAGATTTGGTCATGTCCCACGAGAACACGTTCCTAGTGAACAAGTCCTTCTCGGAACTCGGCAAGGAGCGCCCTTGGGACCCTGAGAAGATAGTCATAGTCCTCGACCATCGAACACCAGCGAACACGACACAGACCGCGACGGTGCACTCGAAGATCCGAGGGATTGTGAAAGACTTCGGGATCAGCAAATTCTTCGATGCCGGGGAAGGGATATGTCATCAGCTTCTTGTGGAGAAGAGACTCGCACGTCCTGGCCAATTGATACTTGGCACGGACTCTCACACTATCACGGCGGGTGCGATCGGAGCTTTCGCCACGGGGATAGGCGCCACTGAGATGGCGGGCGTCTGGGCGACGGGCCGCGTATGGCTGAAGGTTCCACGGTCAATAATGATCAACATGTTCGGCACGATGCCGAAAGGAGTCTTCGCCAAAGATATCTCATTGTATCTCGCGGGAATAATGGGGCCATCAGGAGCGGAGTACAAGTGCATGGAGTTCACAGGAGAACTCATACCTTCTATGTCCATCTCAGGCAGGATGGTTCTCTGCAACATGTGCATGGAAATGGGCGCGGAGGGCGCGGTGATGCCGTGTGACGATGTCACTCGGGCATGGTACCAGGGTCACACGGATAGCGAGTTCGCTACGTTTTCTTCGGATGAGAATGCACGTTACGACAATTGGATCGACATCGAAGTCGATGGCCTCACGCCGATGGTGTCCGGTCCTCACAAGGTGGAGGCCGTCAAGTCCGTGGAGAAGATGGAGGGCATAGTGATCGACCAGGCATTCATAGGTACTTGCACCAATGGACGACTCGAAGACCTCGAGGCGGCCGCGATGATCCTGAAAGGCCAGAAGGTCTCACCCAACTGCAGGTTGATAGTCGCTCCGGCTTCGAGGGATATCCTGACGGAAGCCGCTGACAGAGGATATGTGCAGAGCATACTGAAAGCGGGCGGAACTATTCTACCACCTGGATGCGGACCATGTCTCGGATCTCACGGTGGAGTCCTCGGTCCGAAAGAGGTGTGCATATCATCGGGCAACAGGAACTTTCCAGGTCGGATGGGGTCCGATATTGCCGAGATATACCTCGCCAGTCCAGCTACCGTGGCTGCGAGCGCGATCGTCGGGAGGATAACCGATCCAAGGAACGTGATGCTATGAATGTAAATGGTAGAATATGGCTGTTCGGTGATGATGTGAACACCGACCTGATAATCCCTGGCCGATATCTGGATAATTACGATCCTTCCCATCTTGCTGCGCACGCGATGGAGGGTGCCAACAAGGAGTTCGCATCGAAAGTGTCTCCTGGAGATATCGTCATAGCGGGCCGCAATTTCGGATGCGGTTCGAGCAGGGAGCAAGCGGTGACCGCCTTGAAACAATCGGGCGTGTCAGCAGTGATCGCGAGGTCATTCGCGAGGATTTTTTACAGGAACGCGATCAACCTCGGCCTTTACGTGCTAGAATGTGATGATGCAGATAGCGTATTCTCGGACGGTGAGACTGCTATGTTGGACATCGATGCTCACACGATGTGTTCAGATGACGGGTCTCGACGCGTGAACCTCACAGAGATCCCGAACCACGCCAAGAAGATCATCGACTCCGGGGGACTCATACCTCATCTGAAGTCGCAGATCGGCAAGAGGGATCATTGACGATTAAAACGAACCAGAACGGTGGAATCATATTCCTCATTTAGCCCGATATCCTTATCGCAATGGCAGATTTCGTGGTCGAGGACGCTTTCGGATATCTCGGACTAGCTATACTGTTATTCATAATCGTCTATGTGATCTTGCGCCTTCTGACGCATCGGCACTGACACTCCCGCCCTGCAAAGGCTATTATATGCTAGACTAATCACTGCATTGCGGGCCCGTGGGGTAGTTAGGATATCCTTCTGGCCTTCGAAGCCGGTGACGTGGGTTCAAATCCCACCGGGCCCGCCATTAAACATAGCCAGTAAAATCTTCTCGGAGTTCAATTCCGGGGGTTTTTGCACTCGGACCTTTTGTAGGCCCCCCGAAAGCACGCAGTATTTCGTTATCCATAGAATTCAGATTTGATTCTCAATGCTAGTATCTTGAGGTTGCTGAACAACAATGTATGGATAAGATTTATCTGCAACCATGGCTCTGTGACCCTTGTGTTTGAGGGTGGATGATGAGTGGATGCTGAATGGCGTGGTCAGGTAGGATTTCTCCGCGGGACTAGGGCTGCAATTATTCTGACACCTGTAGCAATGATTCTATGCTTCCTATCCACAACAATGCCTTGGTACAAGATTTCGTACTACAACGAAATCTCCATAGGCGATTCTACCCACATAGTCTCTAGGAGTTACACTTTCTACTGGGATTATTACCATATCGATAGATTGGGTTCTATCGCCTACGAATCCACGCCAGTCGGCAGTCTAATGCATATCATGACGATTCTCATCCTTGTCTGGATGGTATTTAGCGTAGTCTACATCGCATCATGCGTTCTTGGTGCTCGAGCATTGATTCGAGGGATCATCGTTCAAGCCTGCTCCATTATTCCTGTCATATGCTATGCCGCTGGAATCGCTTCAGCGATTGCCGACTTACGGTATGATTTATACAATTTCTTCGTACCGCCCGACTTTTTCGGCTCGATATCTTTCCATCCCTATGATGGAAGCTCTCGTCACTGGGGGCCGATGTTGGGATGGTTTGTATTGGCCATTGCCTGCGTGATTCAAGTTGCAGTCATAACTAGACGAAACGCTCCCTTGATTGCAGCGATTCTCAATCAGAGGCGCATGCGAAAATATAATGTCCAGACTGGTGCTGAGAACGAAGGAGAATGATTCTGCGACACCCGCCAGGTTCACAATCACTGAGAAAGGGTCATAGGGGCGGAAGAAAGAGAAAGGGGGTTGTGCCGAGTGAATCATCCCCCTCGATTGAACCTCCGCATCTGACTAATGGCATAGAATGATGGCGATACCCCGCGGGTCCGCTAACATCCATAGCTAGTGATCAAGTCTCGCTTCTCATTCAGGTTTTCTTGCGTTTGGGTGTGCTATATCTTCAGAGTTCGACTCGAATCCGAAAGGCGGATGGTTTCTTCGAAGTTTGTGCCAACCTTTGATAACCGTATCATAAAGGACATACACCTAGGACCTTGGTCATGGACAGAGAGGCACAAAGGTGCTGAGCGAGACTGTCAGAGACATAGACACTCTCGATGAGAAAGACCAAGGAAGTGAGGACATGAGGAAGGAGTTCGAGAGCGAGTTGGCCAGAGACATATCTGGACAGAAGAAGGAGCGGAAGATGTTGGGCAAGGCATGGATCACGCTGGCGCTAGGCGCGATCCTCATGGCTGGCAGCACGTTGACCGTCGCGGCGCAATGGACTGGCGGCGAGAATGGCGCTGGCGTCGTTAACGGGGACCAAGATCAGATACGAGACCCAGAGTTGAACCCCGATTGCACCTGCGATTGCGATGGGATTTGTGACAACGACGCTGACGGAGACGGGATCTGCGACAACAAAGAGGATTGCTCTTGCCAGAGCTGATCGCGCATCGTCTGATTCAGCCCCTCAAACTTGAGCGGGAAACCCTTTGTATGCCTGTCGGTCGAGTCATGGCCCGGCAGGCGACCACTTTTCATAGACTCTGAACCATCGCTCGCTCTTGGAGGATTGGGCAAGCGTCAATCACGCCTACTATGCATATACGAATCCCGCATAGACGGGTGAATCAAGGAAGTTTGCTCGCTCTGCGGAGGAGAGGTCACGAGTCAAGATTTCGCTAGATCAACCGGTTTCTTCTCGGAGGTGGTCATAGGGCCGGAAGAAATGGAATGGGTTCATGTTGAGTGCAAGACTTGCCCTTGATTGAACCTCTGCGCCGGACTGCTAGCATGCTGAAATGGCGATACCCACATGGCCCGCTACTAGACATGGTATGCAAATAGAATGATCGACCGATGAGGACAGCTAAGACATCCCTTTCGTCCTAGTCTTCTTGAGTCGAACCACTCAATGATATCGCCCTCCCAAAGAGCGCGCAATCCTCATAGTAATATCCATATTGATGTAGTGGGATCGGGGATTCGGAGGATATGGAGTTGAATTCTCAAGATCCCGATGGTACTCAAAGCACCCCCGTGAGATATGGGCGTATGGTGGAGGTTCCAGAATCAGAGCTACGGCAGCTTCGATCAGTGCCGAAACCACGACCAAAGCGAACGAAAACAATACTCACTCTCTTGATCGTCATTGTCGCGGTCGTGGCCGTGACCGCCGTAGCATACGTATATGTTCTGCCCACTGATGGAAACACTCCAGAGGAAGTATTTCTGGCAATAATCGATGCGATAAATGATGACGATGATGAGATGCTGATCGGATGCTCGGTCGCGTGCTTCGCAGATGACACCGTGAAGGAGAATGCGCTTACGGAGTTGGAGATCGAACTCTGGCCGTTCACAGCTTGGTCCGCCATTCTTCAATCCTACGAATTATTGTCCGGTGACGAATCGCCGTACTTGCAGCAGACGCTCAGCGAGCTCGTTGACTATAATGAGAGGACATATTCTGTAGAGGTCCTGGACTACTGCATAATCATCGCGCAATATACAGCCTCCATCGATGGCCAATCATTCGATGAGGAGCAGCCATTACCATTCGTGAAGATAGATGCAAACTGGTATCTGGGATTGATTCCGATTCCAGAAGGCGAAGGGACGGTGACGCTTTCAGAATGAGTTGTTGATCGAATCAGCGGACATACTCCACGATCATCAACTTCGTCTGAGATGCCTTTCAGCGAACCATGACCTGAGGGGCTCCTGGAGCACCCATCTCCTTGCTCGAAGTCTGTTCACTCGGCGTCATACTCTGAGGGTAATGCGCTAACCTGGTCATCTGATTTTCCCGTGCCGATTTTTTAGAGCTAACTCTGATGGAATGATTGATATTCTGCCTCTATGATTGAGTACAAGTGTAACATGGGTCTGGATGGGACTAAATGGACGATGAGCCACATTTGCCAACGCGCCAAATGAGAGCGGATATGATATTGAGAATCTACATCGCCTCGATAGCTGCGATAGGCGGCATCACTGCATTCTCATCTTCCGTGTTAGCGTACCCAGCGAATATGCCTCAGGAGACATCGGTGTTCATATTTCAGATATTGATCGTGCTCGCAATCATTTTCCCGATCAACCTTCTTCTCTATTCGGCATTGCTACGTGTTCTATCTCTTACAGTTGGCGACTCCATCGGAAGACTTCCAGGCCGCGCGCGGCAATTCGCATGGTCAATCGTCCTGACCGTGCTGATTTCCAGCTCCCTAGTTGCATTGGTCTACACCTGGTTGTCGATATCCTGGTATGACCTGTACGGACCGGCTGACGATGGATTGCGAATATTCTATGCGCTGATCGCCTCTGCAATGATCTTCATAGCCTACCTCGTGCCGACCCATTTCCTCGTCGGTCTCAAAAAGAGGATCAACGTGATTATAGCTGGAGTCATTGCGCTCATTAACCCGATATTGTGGTACTTGATGGATACGGACGCATTGGACTGGGGAACATTGATAAGTTACTCATTCCTGGCAATATTCCTAGATATTCTATTGATAGCATTCCTGGTAATCTGGCATGAGCAGAGATACCTCTCTGATCCTTCACGAGCGGAATATTCACCGCGGATCATATTCCGGGCCTCGATTTCATACTTCGGCGTTCTAGCGGTCGTACTCATCCTGATGTTTGCGATGTTGATCAACGATGATGATGAGCACTATTCTTCAACTCCAACGACTCAGCTAACAAGAGCGCTTCTGGATACAGAAGATGGATGGAAATTCACGCTCTCTGCAGTATCTATTGATACGCGTTGGACGGAAATAGATATTCTGATATCTGATGGAACATACAGCGATGACTGGACCAACATCAGCACAAAAGATCTAGATGATGGTTCATTCACTACCAAGAACTACGGGGCCGCCTCATTGAACACTCTCACAGTGTTCATGAACATGACCGATATTTCGGGCAACGGATATGTGAACCAGGGCGATTACTTCGCCCTGACAGCGAACGCATTTGCCAATACAACTACCTACACGGTGATTTTGATATACGCTCCGACGGCCAGCGAGATGGCCCGTATGACGTTCAGTGGCCCCTGATGCGGTCCGGACTCCCAGTTCAGGTCCTCTGAAAAGACTCGTGTTCGACCATGGTGAAACGGTCGTTTCTTCTTGACAACTGTGAGAATTCTTCAACCAACTAATGTCCTACTTCGCCTTCGCACGATTCGTTGCTTCATGGCAGATCGAGCTGATATGTCGATACCTGCATCAAGTGTTGTCAACGATGATTCTTGGGGCTTGTAAGATTCCGCACGTTAAGGTCCAGAGCCGCCTACGACTTCACGAGTCTTCGCTCGGGACGTGTTCATCCGCATGGCTGTGTCAGTGGTGGTTGAGCATCATGCCGTGGTGGTAGGAGTCCCGCTCTATGGGTACTCAGCCGGTGCGAATGCGTGGCAATCTCTCCAACTGAGTGCCTATGATCTCGCTTATGCATTGATGATGAAAAAGGATGAAAAGAGGCCGGCTCTTCTCTCTGAAATATCTCCGCTGATAACCGTTGCATCGATAGTCCGTATCCTTTCAATCACCGCCAGTATCTGAATGACTAGGCGAGTTCTTTTTCGCGGAACAGGTACGCGCCGAGGATCAGGAATGTGATTGTCAGAACGATTATTACTAGGACTGAGTCAAAGAAGCCGGTGGCCTGTCCGTAATGGCTGATGCTTCCATAGTCCACCCATTCGAAGCCTATGCTTCTCAGATAGTGTCTGATGGACGCTTTCTGTATCACGCCGGGGAGCGATCCTATGAACGCTTCCCATATGAATGCATAGAAAAGACCGAAGAATACCGGCTTCTTGAAAAGAACACCCATAGATAGGAACAGCGCAGAATACACAACCGAACCAATGATGACGAGGCTTGTGAACGCGAGGTATATGCTCAGGCTATCGGAGTCAATCCCCTTCTGAGCGAAGAACGCAACGAACCCTGCGGTAGTGATGATGATCATGGATATTGCGACCGCTATCACCAATGGCACGTAATAGCCAGCATACGAGTATGCGCGGTCGAGCGGTGCAGTAGCCACATGCGTGATGCTCTTGTCGTCTATCTCGTCGCGAATCAGTGACGAACCATAGATCATCGCCATGACCGGCATGAAGAACAGAAGTATGAGTGTGTCCAGGAGATTCACCCCTTCGTCCAGGGGCTCAACGTCCTGTGTGCCCGCATATCCCATCACGGCCGCGACGAACACCGCGACCAGCGTGGTGATCACTGCTTTTCGACTGAACAGCAGCTTCCTGATGGAGTACCGCGTTATCGCGATTATCCCGGTGAATGCTCTGTCAAGATCCATATCTATCTCCCCACCAGGTATCTGAATATGGCTTCCAGGTTATCGTCCAGGCTGTACATTGTGCGGACGGCGCAGCCAGACTGTTGGATTAGTTCGGGAAGCCTGTTGAAGAAGTCGTCTGGTCTCAAGACCTGGACGGTTATGCTGTTCCGGTCATCGCCGTATGCGACGGATACGGTGTATCCCTCGCCCAACAGGATCTTTGCCAGAGACTCTATCCCTTCGCCTTCAACGATTATGTTGTGTGGATGCTTGTCGATCAAGTCCCTTATCTCATAGATATCTCCAGTTGCAACTGCTCGACCTTTGTAGATCAATACCACATCGTGGGTCATCCTCTCTATCTCGAACAGGACATGGGAACTGACCACCACACTGTGACCATGGTCCTTGTTGAGGCTCTTTATGAGGTCGATCAACTCTTTCCTCACGAGAGGGTCGGTGCCGCTCAACGGCTCGTCCAGGATCAGCAGGTCTGGGTCGTGTATCAGAGCCCCAGCGATCTTCATCCTCTGCTTCATACCTCTACTGTATCCGCCAGTCTTCCTATCCAACGCGCGCCTCATCCCCACGAGGTCGGACACCTCTATCGTTCTCTTCGAGAGCGTGTCGTCCTTCATGCCATGAAGCCCGCCTATCAGTCGCAGGTACTCTCGCCCTGTTGCCTCTGTCGGGAGCGATTCGTAATCCGGGCAGAATCCTATGGACGAATGCAGGGGAGCGTTCCTCCAGGGTTTCTCGCCCAGCACGGTTATGTCTCCAGCATTTGGTCTTATGAGTCCGAGCGCAAGCTTGAACAGAGTGCTCTTTCCTGAACCGTTTGGTCCAACTATGCCGGTGATCCCCGGGCGGATCCTGAGGTTGAAATTGTTCACCCCTATCACCTCGCCGTACCACTTGCTGAGCGCGACCGTTTCGATGACAGTATCAGATTCAGATGCACGCCCGGTCATTTTCCGATCACCTGCCTCTGTATCTTCATCCACACGATCACCGAAGGCACTACGATGAACATTGCGATGAATGCCGCAAGACCCGCTCCTGGGATTTCCGTCGGTATGCCAAATCCGAATATCCAGTCGATTGCATAGGAGAGTGATTCCACGGGACTTATCACGCCCCATGCAGGGTCGAAATCAGAGAATATCCCCGAGACCAGGGTCAGGGCGAAGAACGACATGAATGTCCCGACGGCTGCGTAGCTCTTGCGTTTGGTGAACGAAGAGATCATGAGACCGTACGGTACGAAGAACACGGTGACCAGGGTTCCCGCAACGGCCGTCCGTCCGAGTATGCCCGCGCTGTGCCAGTAGTCATCCCCCGTTTGAGTGGCTATTGAAACGATGCCTACCAGGACGGGCGGGATGGCGCACAGAATGCCCATGACTATCAATGCCGCCCCGGTCTTGCCGATGAGATAGTCCCTGACCTTGATCGCCCTGGAGAAATAGAGCACGAAGGAGCTGTTTGCGAAGTCTCCCGATATCAGGTCGGATGTGAGAACAGCTGCGAGCAGCATGGCGAACACTGCGAGGATCCCGTCTCCCATGTAGCCGCTCATGACGTCCCCCTCCAGTCCCTCATGGGGGGAAAATACGGTCGTGAGTATCTGCGAGACGTGGACTAGGAAGAAACCGAGGGCGAGGAGTATTATTACACCGACGGATTTGATCTTGTGGTTCAAGATACTTCTCGCGATCACGTAGAACCTGGCGTTCTGAGCGGCCCTCTGTCCCTTCCAAGGACGGTATTCGATCGGGTTAATTCCCACCCGCGCCACCTCCCTTGAACGAGCTGAGGAACACATCCTCCAGACTCAACTTGTCCGGATGGAATCTTCTGATCTGTACGCCGTTCTCGTGAGCGAGCTTGAATACCCTCTTCCCATCCGAACACCCTCGTACGGTGAATGCAATCTGGTTCCAACCCTCCTCTTTTCTGTCCATGATTTCACAGACCTGCGCGAGCGCATCGATGAATCTGGTCATGGCTTGTTCGCCTCCGCGCACGGTCAGTTTCTGAAGGTCTTCTTCACCGGCCATGAGGACCTCCATCTTCCCTTGTCGAACGAGCTTGCCGTTGCTGATTATGACCGCGTATTCGCAGACCAGTTCGACCTCTTGTAGGATATGCGACGATACGATGACCGTCTTCTCGGATGCCCCTATCTTCTTGATCAGGTCGAGCATCTCCTCCCTTCCGTTCGGGTCCATGCCGCTCGTCGGCTCGTCGAGGAACAAGAGAGATGGGTCGTGGATCACCGCCTGCGCCAGTTTGATCCTCTGCTTCATCCCGGTCGAGTATGATTTGATGAGCCTGTACCTCTCCTCACCGATGCCGACGAAATCCAACACTTCATGGGTCCGCTGGATGGCATCCTTTGAGGACATGCCGGAGATCTTGCCCATGTAGGACACGAGCTCGACGGAACTCATGTTCGGGATGAGGCAGTCGTGCTCTGGCATGTAGCCTATGTCGTCCCTTATCTGCAGATACTGCAGCTGTGAATCGAGACCACTGACGGAGATTCTTCCCTTATCGAGAGAAACGAGTCCCAAAGAAGCTTTGATGAAGGTGCTTTTCCCAGCGCCGTTCGGTCCTAGCAAGCCGATTATACCTCTGGGAATTTCTACTGTGAAATCATCTAGTGCAACGACGGGACCAAATCGAACGGTCACTCCCATCGCCGAGAGATGGGGTGAACTGCTCGTTTTGTTATCCTCTGATTGGTGGACCACTTCCCCGATCATCAGCAAGTGCATGGGCTGGTAGATATAAGCATTTAAGCAAGGATTGCGGAGGTCTTTTCAGGACAGCTCGATCGTTCCGATGACTCTGAGCTTCCCGCCTTCTAGATGTGCGACGACTCCCCTCGACCCCGGTTTGAATACGAGATCCTTCTGCAGCGTAAGTGTGAGTGTCGGGGATCTCCAGTCTTCACATTCAGTTGATACATCGTCCACCCTGGCTGGCGAGAACTGCATCCAGTGGCCGACATGGACCACCATCCCGCTCTTGAGTTGCGAGGGCCAGTACTTCACTATTCGGCACTTACCCTTGAGCGACGATCTGCACACAAGCTCGTCGTCGGTCGAAAGCACCATACCCCTGTCGAGATCCGCCGCGGAGACACCCTTCAGCGCCAGACCGACCCGGTCTCCTCTGACCGCCCAGTCATAGTCGTCATCGTGTTTCTGTATCGACCTGACGATGGCCTGCTTATCTGTCGGCAGGACTTTCATCGAGTCGTGTTTCCTCATGTGTCCATCAGCGACTCGCCCTAGAACGACCGTTCCCACACCTTTGACGTCGAAGTAGTGGTCGATCGGGACGGAACCTTTGGATGTACCGGTCGGTTCAGACCCATCGAGTTCCTCCGCTTCTTCGAGCAAGAGCTCTCTTATCTTCACAGGGTCATCTTCGATTACAGAGTACTGCTCCAGCGCAGTGCCCTTGATGAATGGGGCGAACTGCTCCTTCGTGATGTAGTTGCGTGGGAGTATCCAGCCCTTCCCAACGCCTGCGCAGTCAAGCATGATGACGCATTCGCCGAATACATGGTCGATCTTGTCCACGACCAATACGGCGCAGTCCGCCATCGAGACGACATGGAACAAGGACGATAGACGGTCGGGGTACTTGGTCGGCTCCACGCAGGTGAGCGTGGTCTCCCCTTTCTTGACATCATAGAATGTCATGTCCGACTCTGTCGATTTCTTGCCTATCCCCTTGGAGAATTCAGGGGAGCCAAGAACGGCTACCGTAAGATTGCTCATCTGGTTCCGTGTAGGGTGCCCTGATAATCAATTTTTCGACGCAACCGATAGGCAATATACTCGAATACGCGATTTGGGTAATGTAGCGGTGGTGTCAAGATGGATGAGAAAGGATTCGCCAGATTCTGCAAGATCAGCAAGCGGTTGCGAAGACATCTGGATGATAAGGGCATAGCGGACAATATTGCGGTGGTCAAGGAGTTCGAATCGTTCCTGAGGAAGAATCGCAAGCGAAGGAGCACGGGCACCGCTACCGAGGCAGATGTCGAGGCGTATTCCGAGCATCTCATCAAGTCCGGGAAGAACACATGGGACACATACATATCGTTGCTGAGATACGCCCGTTTCTTGGATGCCAGGAAAGTTGAATTGTCGATACTCAATCGCTTGGATGGGGTGAATGTCCTCCCCGATCTCTCCAACACTCTCAAGAAGAGGGTCGGAGCCAGAAGACAAGCGGAAATCCTAGGTGGGTTGGAGTTCCCATCGCTCGGAAGCTCGAATACAAGCTGGCCCGTGATAACGAAGCAATTCATGGAACGTCTGGAAGGAAATCTCACTCAGAAGCGTTGCAGGAGCCTTCTGCTGACTGGACCGCACGCCGGCCCGCCAGAGGATTACAAGCATGAGCGAGAGTTGTTCTTGAAATCGAATGATCTCGACGACTTCTTAAGGAAGAGACATAGACGATCGATCAAGACTCTAGAGACTCACATGAAGGAGAAGACTCTCTTCTACACTCAAGAGATAGACAGGGACGTGCTGGAGTTCGTCAAAGGGAATCAGGAGATAATGGGCGGAGTGAGGGCCGGCGATGTCATCTATGAAACCAAGATTCCGTACATGACCCGTGAATACCTCGCAGAACGCGACACGAAGATGAAGCGGTATTACGGCTGTCATTGTCCATGGGCGCGCGAATCGATCCTATCGGGCGTCAATATCCCATCCGATTTCTGTTACTGCAGCGCAGGATATCACAAGCGTCCATGGGATGTGGTGTTCGGTCAGCCAGTCTGGGTCGACGTGGAACAATCGATCCTTGAGGGCGATCCAATATGCAGATTCTCGATCCGCATTCCAAAAGAGTATTCGAAACCCCCGGCGAAAATGAAACGCCGCCGAGGGGCAAATCGATGAACATCCAGGTGGATCCCTGACGATCATGTCGTGATCATCGATATTTCGAGTATCTGTCCAGGAGGTCGAGGATGTCGTCCGTGACGCGCGCGGGATACGAGCCAGCGTTCTCCTGATCAATGACGTATTCTCTGGCAGCTGCGATGGAAATACGGGACCCTTTCGCTATTACGGATGCGACTACTGTGGATGCGATCGCCTCGTCGATTTCGTGGGCGGTCATGATATCTCTTATCGCGTATCTGAACGTCGAGACCCTGTTCAGGTTCAACATCGGAATCCTTTCGCTATCCGGATTCGGTCGCTTTCTCACATAGCTGCTCTTCCGTCCCTTGTACTTCCTGCGATACGCCAATAATACCTCTCCGTATGAATATCCATACCTCTCCTTGCTACTTAAATATTGACTGGGTTTGGTTCACGGGTGTATCAGTAGCTTAGTTTTTGTTCGATACGAGACAAGTCCAATCTTCTTGAGGTCACTCATGAATCTCAAAGCATGCTCATGCGAGGTCGGTCCGAATTCAGCCGAGACGATGTCCATTATCTCTTGCAGGCTCCTCTTTCCATCGATGAGATTCACCATGTCGTAGGTCTTCCTTGAGAAGTCGTGGTCGTCTTTTTCGACATCACGATGCCATTGGAAATCGTCGCCGAGTTCATCCGACATATAATCTGGATCGATCGTGCCTTTGAACAGTCTCTTGGGTATGATGACTCTGGCTTCGGCTTCCGCCTTCGTCTCCTTCAATGCCTTCGGAATCATCACATTCTTGTCGGCTGAGATCGTATCGATGATGTGTTCGAGCCTCAGACTCTCTCTCTCGCCATGCGCCTCGATGTCGTTCACCTGCTCGTCGACGAAATCGCGCAAGGATTCGGAACCGCAGAGTCTGCTCACGGACCTTATTGCGCTTGCTTCCCGGGATGTGATCCGTCGAATGCACATCCGATGATGTCTGATGAGTCTTGCCAGCTCTTCCCCGGCCTTCTTTGTCTGCTTCGGCTCCTCGATTTTCGCGAATAGCTCACCCGACGCGTTGCGCACACGGTCCGTTACTCTCTTCACACCTTCAGTGCAGGTGTCTGCAGCCAACTCCATCGCCGTGCGCTCGCCAGCATTGGCCACTGTGAGCACGGACAGTGCAGCGACGAATCCGACTCTTCTCAGACTGTCCTCGCTCACCTTGTCCATCGTGTCCATGCTGGTGTGATAGAACTTGTCCGGCCATTGTGTCACGCTCACACATGGAACGCCGGTCGTCGATTCGCCGAATTCGGAATGGTCGCTCCCTCCGGTATATGGAGTGCGTGCATATCTGAAATTGCTGATCATTCCGAGCTTGACTCTGTCGTCATACGCATCATTCGCCCGCCTCATCGCGGAGAAGACGAGGTCGTTCAGATATGACGGTATCGAATCCGGTGTACAATCCAGACAGAGAGTGGATCCGCACAACTCTTGGTTCTCGCCCACCATGTCCAGGTTAATCCCTGCTAGCAGCCTTTCGCGGATCTCTGGATGTGTAGATAGGAGCGCCACGGAACCAACCGTCTCGGGCAACCACATGAATCGGATGGTCCTCACGGGCCGTTTCATCTTCCCTGACCTGATGAGCGACATGAGGGTGCGTGCGATCTCCATGAGCAACCCGCAACCTGATGCGTTATCGTTCGCTCCGGGCTTCGGATGACAGAGATGTGAGACCAGGAGTATCTCTTCGTCGGGTTTCTCGGATCCCTTTATCGATGCTGTAAGGATCTCGTACTTTCCGGGCATCAGTTTCGCATCTACTTCCGCATGCATTCTCACGTTCTTGCCCGATCGGAGATACTTGCGCAACTCGTTCCCCTGGCGTTTGCTGATCGAGAATCCGAACCTGATCTTGTTCTTGTTGGTTGCATTCGGCCAGATGCCTTGGTACGCATGCGCATCTGGGATGTCTACATTCTCTCTGAATTTGGAGAACTCGTAGGTTAGGCTATCTGTAATCACACCAGCTGCCCCTCTCTTCACTACAGCATGTTCGTGCACCAGCTTCGCCCTGCCCGTCGCGAGGACAATCTTATCCTTCACCTGCTTTCCTTTGTAGTCCTTGTTCGACGTGCCCGCACCCACATCTATCAATCTCGCGGTGACTCCGCCTTCGGGGGTTCGGCTGCTATATGTATGGAGTGATTGTGGAATGTCCCGGAACCTGGCGATGATCCTCTCCTCAGGCTCGACGAGCCTGAGTTCCGCATCGTTCACAGACCATCCCAAAGTCGTCCCGTGTGTCCAATATTTGCGCTTGCCATCTGCGACGAATCGCTCGACCGAGATATCATCCAGGCCGATTCTGGTGAGCTCGTCCTTGACGTATTCCACCGCGTCGTGATACATCACGGATGCCTGAATCCTGTGGAATGTCGTCAATCTCTCGACGAAGGCTTTTGCGCTCACACCTGACAGCTCTGCCTTCAGAATTCTATCCGTTTCCATCATCAGATCAAATCATGCGAAGAACTCTTGCGCATATGAACATTTCCTGGAAGGGGTAATCTCTGCAAGGGCGCATATGACATTCTCGGCTCGTATCCGCATTGACAGGGCATAAATATCCGGGACACCATCAATGGTTTCGCAAGGGGTGGGTGATCAGAAGGCCCTTGCTTGGAGGAACGATTTGATCCACATACTCTGCGTGGATGATGAGAAGCATTTCCTTAGCATAGAGAAATCCTTTCTTGAACGGAGAGGAGGACTTTCAGTAGATGTTGCATCCACGGTTCCAGAAGCACTTGAGATGATGATGATCAAGAAGTATGATGTCATCATCTCCGACTACCGATTACCAGGCCAGAACGGGATCGATCTGCTCAAGCACCTCCGCAGCTCTAACAACGGTATACCGTTCATAATGCTCACAGGCCGGGGGGAGGATGAGGTGGCGGTCACCGCACTGACGGAGGGCGCCAATTTCTATGTGGAGAAGAATAGCGATCCGCGATCACTCTTTGCGGAACTCATCAATATGGTCCGAATGTTGGTCGAGAGCGTGCGTGCCAAGAGCGAGACGAAGGCGACCGCTGAGATTCGGAATAGGCTCTATGCCATAGCCGCGAATGCCATCCTCGTCATCAATCGTGAGGGAGTGATAGTTGACTGCAACCATAGAACAAATGATGTCCTTGGATACAGTCGCGAGGAAATCCTGGGCAAGAACTTCTCGGAACTCATCGTGAACGATGAACTAGTCAATGGTGCGAATATCATGACGGCTCTGTCTGTGAATGAGATTGTGATGAACCATATGTTGAGACTCATGCGAAAGGACAACCGCGTCATACCTGTCGCCGCTAGTTCAGCGGCATTACGGGACGACGAGTTCGGGAATCTGAGTGGCGCTGTGTGCGTCATCAGCGATCTGTCAGACCATCAGAAATTGCAGGGCCAATTGACATCCGCGGAACTTAGATGCAGAGAGCTCGAGGGTGTCGTAAGGGAGTTGTTCGAGGACGAGGACCCTGAGCAGAAATTCAAAAATGTTCAGAAAGCATCATGATTTTCAGGTCACAGTGATCCACGAGTTATCACAGTCATGCAAATATAGATGATTCCACTGCAACATCATTTATCTGGAATCCGGATGATACGGGACCCAATGTCCCGCAAGATTCTTGCAGCAGTGATAATCGTGATCATGTTCTTCGCACTGTTAGTCGTTATCTCACTGATTCAGTCAACAGATGATGGTGCCGATGCTACACTGACTCGGGAAGAGACTATTCCAGATGATGCAGTGAAGGGAACTCCAGGTGATGATCTCTATCCGCCGATATTGAATTCTGACGAGTGGGAAACGCCCGTGCCTATGGACGGGCCGATCAACACTGCAGGCGCTGAAGATTCTCCTTTCATCACTCCCGACGGTGGAAGGTTCTTCTTCTTTTTCACGCCCGATGTATCCGTGCCTGTCGAGAAACAACTCTATGATGGGGTGACGGGCATATGGTGGTCCCAGCTCTCTGGTGGCGTTTGGACTGAGCCTGTGAGGATATTGCTCAACGACGACGTTGCCTTGGATGGTTGTGCGTTTGTTCAGGGCAATGTCCTTTGGTTCGCATCCGTCCGGGTAGGGAACATCGGCGAGATCGATATCTACTCCGCCAGTTACGTGAATGGCGTATGGACTGACATTGAGAATGCTGGGACAGTGCTGAACCAGGAACTCGACATCGGTGAGTTCCATATCACCGCAGATGGTAGCATGATCTATTACGGTGGCCCAGGGGAAACGGGCAGCGACCTTGACATCTGGTGCGCACACAAATCCGGTGATAGTTGGGTCTCTCCTGCGAGAGTGCCCAACGTCAACAGCGACGGCAACGAGAATATGCCGTTCATATCTGCCAATGGTGAAGAGCTATGGTTCACCGGAGATAGCCGCGAGTATCCAGGCCCTGCAGTGTTCCGTTCTCTGTGGAACGGATCGGGATGGGATGCGCCTGAAGAAATCGTCACAAGATTCGCTGGTGAGCCGACCCTGGACGAAGATGGTAACCTGTACTTCATTCATCACTATTTCGACTCTGCCATGAATATGATCGAGGCCGACGTGTATGTCGCATACAAGAAGCAACCCGTGAGCTCTTTCAGTGTCAACGATGATTGTTCGGACGATTTCGAGGATTCAGGCACATGCTCCGAGGAATCATTCGATTCATTCTCGCCCTTGGCAGATGTCGAGTGGTCTATCAATGATGCTTTCAAAGGGAGGACTGTGGATGAATTGTCCTAAATGTGGTGAAAAGATGGAGCATGGTTATGTCACAGCGGGATGCACATCTGCGGGTGCTATGACTCGACTGGAGTGGTACGATCGAAGACCCGAGGTTCCTTTGATTGGATCGATCCCGCTGACAAAATACCTGCCATTAGGCAACGCGGAAGGTCATAGGTGCAAGAGCTGTAGACTGGTAATCGCATCTTGTTGATATCGGACCGTCATCGGTCTTTGATAGAAATGAAAGGCGGAACCCCGGTGATTCCGGGGTTCCTGGATTTTGATGGTGTTTGTCTGCTTATTCTGCCCTATTCTTGTTGACGATCTTGATGCACTCTTCGAGTATCTCAAGACCCTTGGCGAGCAGTTCCTCGGGCACGTTCAGAGGAGGTATGTATCTCACGACGGACTTTCCGCACGGGAGCAGCATTAGACCCTTCTTGAACGCCAGTTCGGTGATCTTGTCTCTGCTCGCAGCTGCGTGCTTCTTGGTCTTCCTGTCCTGTACGAACTCGTGGGCGAGCATCATTCCGACACCTCTCGTGTCACCGATGATCTCGTACTTCTCCTGCATCTCGACGAGCCTCTTCTTCGTCTCTGCACCGAGCTTGGCCGCGCGGTCCAGGAGCTTCTCCTCCTCGATCACCTTGAGTGCCGCCAGACCTGCTGCGTGTGACAACGATGCTCCTCCGAATGTGTTGGAGTGTCTTCCGTACCTGTCGAAGTTCAACTTTGCGTCGACGATCGTCGCACCGAGTGGGAGACCGCCTCCGAGTGACTTCGCGCTGCAGATGATGTCAGGCGCGACATCGAAGTGTTCAGCCGCCCACATCTTGCCGGTCCTTCCTATTCCGGACTGGACCTCATCGTCGATGAACAGGCACTTGTACTTCCGCGTCAGCTTGAAGACGCCCTGCACGAACTCCTTCGGCGGGACGACGTATCCGCCCTCACCCTGGATGACCTCCATGCTGATTGCAGCGAGGTCGTTCGGCGGGATCTGGTTCTCGAAGTACACATCCTCGATCGCGCTGACGCAATGCATGTTGCAGCTCGGGTACTGGAGGTTGTAGAGACACCTGTAACAGTATGCGTACGGGACATGGTAGACTCCGGGCATCAGCGTCGCGGTGTATCCCTCTCTCTGGACCCACTTGCTGGCGGTCATCGACATCGCACCGGTGGTCCTGCCGTGGAAAGCGCCCATGAAGTCCATGAGCACCTGCTTGCCAGTCGCGCGCTTCGCTATCTTGATCGCGGCTTCGAACGACTCGGCACCGGTGTTGGAGAAGAAGACCATCTTCTTGTTACCGCCAGGAGCGGACTTCGCAAGCCTCTCGGCCATCTCATTCTGCAGTTTGCAGTAGAAGTCAGTACCCGCGACATGCGTGTACTTGTCGACCTGATCCTTGACCGCCTGGACGACCTTCGGATGCCTCGCACCGACGTTCAGAACGCCGACACCAGCATAGAAATCGATGTACTTGTTGCCATCAATGTCCTCTATGACGGTTCCCTCAGCCTTCTTGAATACCAGCGGCCAGGACTTTGTGGCCTTCACAATCCACTCATCGTCCTTGGCGACTGCCTTCTTAGCCTCCGGTCCCGGGGGCTCTACTATGATATTCGGTACTTTTTCCATGAGAATAACTCTCCCTTATTTTTTTACGTAAGCACACGCCTGATAAATCGATTATGGTAATACACAACTATTCGGGGTCAAAAATTTCCGATTTCGGACCTGTGAATACGAAAACCGGATGAATTCGAAGAATCCGACCGGATATGGGCGATTTCGGGGATTTCTTCTTTGCCAACCATGCGCTCATTAGCACACTAAAACAGGTGCGATGAACTCCCACACATCGCAGAGCACCCAAAACGTATATAAAGGGGTCACATTTTAGGGGTTATCTCCGTAGAGGCTGCAGATTTGAGGTTCACCAGATTCGAGAGGGCGAGGATTATCGGCGCTAGAGCTCTCCAGATAAGCATGGGCGCGCCTGTGTTGATGGACGTCGGCGACGATAGTATCATAGATCCGATCGAGATAGCTATCCGCGAATACGATATGAAAGTCATCCCAATGACTGTCAAGAGAGAAGACTGAGGTATAACGATGGATGAGGCAGTAGCAGAAACAACGACGACGATTGAACCGCAGGGACAACAACTGCTCATACCAGAGGAGGTCTACCTCACTTCCGGCGTTCATATCGGGACCCAGCAGAAGAGCGCCGACATGAAGGAATTCATTTTCAAGATCAGGACCGATGGTCTTTATGTTCTTGACATCAAGAAGACGGACGAGCGCATACGCGTCGCCTCGAACTTCCTTGCAAAGTACGATCCATCGAAGATCCTCTTGGTTTCTGCAAGACAGTATGGACAGAAACCCGCCAAGGTGTTCGCCAAGATCGTTGGAACGTCCGTGGTCGCAGGCAGGTTCGTCCCTGGCTCGTTGACCAACCCGATACTTCCGAACTTCCTTGAGCCAGAAGTCATATTCGTCACAGACCCCGCGGCAGATGAGCAGGCCCTCAGGGAGGCGCTCAGTGTGGGCATCCCGATCGTAGGAATCTGCGATGCCAACAACGAGACTAGAAACGTCGACCTGGTCATCCCGTCGAACAACAAGGGCAGAAGGGCATTGGCGACGATCTATTGGCTCCTAGCGAGAGAGATCCTGAAGGCCCGCGGAGTCGTCAAGACTGACGAAGACTTCAAGAGCACTGTCGAGGAATTCGAGGCGTCCCTCTAGCGGGGCCCTCTACCTTTCCTATCGGTTTTCAGCAAAACTATTACAACACCGAGACGGTATCACACCTTCGGGGTTTGTTGGTGGTGAGGCATCCTGCCGTTGCTGGACAGTTTTACGAGAGTGATGAGCGCTTGCTCATCAAACAGATCGAATCGTGCTATCTGGACAATCTAGGACCTGGAAGGCTACCTGAATTGAGAAACGGTCCCAGACGGATCAAGGGTGGAATAGCACCACATGCTGGATACATGTTCTCGGGGATGATCGCCGCACACCTTTATGGAAGGATTGCACAAGACGGTCTTCCGGAGACCTTCATCATATTGGGCCCCAATCACACGGGCAGGGGCACGGGCATGGCGATCACGACAGAGGATTTCGAGACGCCTCTAGGCACTGTCAGCGTTGATCCGGTGCTGGCAAAGGCGATCAGGAAGGACCTGATAGATGTCGATCCAGAGGCCCATTATTTCGAACATTCGATCGAGGTGCAGCTGCCGTTCCTGCAGCATCTGTCGAAGAACATCAAGATCGTCCCCATCTGTATGGGTTTCCAGGACTACGAAGCCTCGAAGACGGTCGGGGAGATAATAAGGGACTCCGCGAAGGGGAGGGATATCGTCGTCATAGCATCCACCGATTTCTCACATTATGTCACGAAGGGCACCGCCAAGGTGAAGGATTCGAAGGCCCTCGATGCTATCATGTCGATGGAGCCGAAGAAACTGTACGATGTCATCAGAGACGAGAACATCTCGATGTGCGGCTACGGCCCAGTCATGGCAATGATGGTCGCCTCAGAAGCCCATAAGGGCAAGGTCTTGAAGTATGCGACCTCTGGCGACGTCCGTCCGATGAAGGACGTGGTCGGATACGCGTCGGCGATCTTCGAAAAGTAACATTAGGCTGCATGGATATCCGAGGGTCCTATGTTCAGACCGAAGATAACATCCGCTGCGATATTTCTGATGTTCGCGTTGACTTCGGTCTGGCTCTTGCTCGTCATCGTCGCACCTATGCTCGTCCCGAACAATACTCTGACCGATTTGTCGGGACGGGTGGGATTCCACGATAACGAAGCCCTGTTCTCGCAGCTCGACCCGATCCCTCATGCAGTCTATTGGATCGGGGACGGAGAGTGCCACCAGCTGGCCGACAGAAGCTATTTCATAAACGGGAACCAGATGCCATTCTGCGCAAGGGACCTTGGATTATTCATCGGTCTAGCAATAGGCTCAGGCATTGTGACCTTCTACAGATACAAGATCCATCCCGCCCTAGTCTTGATAGGTCTGGTCCCGCTCGCGTTGGACGGCGGCGTGCAGTTGTTGACGGATTACGAATCCAACAACACGCTCAGGATGATAACCGGGTTCATCGCAGGTCTGGTCTTGGCGTTGCTCCTGGCGCACTTCATGTTCGCATTGCAGGAAGATCCGTCTCACGAAGAGAGCAAGCCTTCGCAGTGAGGCGCGGAACTCCATGTGGAAACATGATATAGTGTGGATTCGATAATGGCGCAGTTCGGCGAAGCCGACAATCGCTGGATCATTTGGTGAACATCATGGAAAGACCTCCGGGAGTTGACCCGTTCATGAGACCATCTCCTCCGCCGGTGCAGACGCCTTCGAACCGTAATTGTGTCACTTGCGGTCGCGCGATCGATTGGCAGTCGAACGTATGCCCATACTGCGGCCACGACTATAGGGTGGCGATGGGTCCACCGCCCAAGCCAAGGACTTCGAAGCCAATAGTGGCAGGAGTCATCATCCTGCTGGCCGGTCTCTTTGCATTGGGCCAGGGCATGTTCCTCATGATGGCCGATAACGCCTACATGGAGGGCATAGACCTGACCGCTTTCGAAGATGAAGGCTATTCTGTCGACGAGATCAGGGACCTCCTGACTGCTTGTGGCGCGATAGACATATTGTTCGGCGTGATAGCGATCATCGGCGGCGCGATCGCCTTCACACGCAAGCATTACATGTTGGCTATGATAGGAGCGGTATTCGCGATCCTCGGATTCGGGTTCGTAATAGGTTCCATCTTCGGTCTTATAGGCATAATATTGCTCGTGATGTCGAAGCAGGAATTCGAATGATTCGAATGTCTGGATGATCTTGTTTATCAGCAGACTGGCAGATATCTGTTCCGAAAGACAATAAAATCATAGAAACTGTTTTATAATTTCCTTTACCATTTCATCGCTGGTCGGGTGGGATGCACCCACCAATCCTGTTTAGGAGGTAAAAACTTGACATCAGCACCTGTTGGTAATCCCTCTAGGAACTGTGTTTCCTGCGGTCGTTCGATCTCTTGGGACGCGAATGTGTGCCCATATTGTGGCCACGATTTCAGGGTGGCAATGGCTGGACCTGCAGCTATGCAGAAGAAGGACTCGTCGATGCCGCTCATCGCTGGAGTGCTGTTGATAATCTGCAGCCTGGGTTACATCGTAATGGGTGGATGGATGATGGCCGCCGGGACCTCTCTAATGGGGTTCACCGAAGACATTGGCGGAGGCGCGGTCGCAGCGTGCGGCGGTCTGGTACTCGTCCTTGGCATATTGGTGCTCTTGGGCGGGGTGTTCGCGATCAAGAAGACGCACTTCGGCCTCGCATTGGTCGCGTCGATACTCTCGCTCGGAACCGGCCTTGGTATCGTCGCCCTGATATTGGTCATCATTTCGAAGGACGAGTTCACGTAGGCCCCACGTTCCAAACCTCTTCAACAAACCACTCCACTCATTTTCCAAGAGATCAGCGTTAGAAAGCTATTTTAATCGTAAAATCTCTTTAAGCATCAGAAGTCATTGAGTCTGGAGGCAATCAGTTGGATGACCTGAGTGGGGATATTGACAGACCATGTATTGTATGTGGTCGACCAAAGGCATCAAATTTCAGGTATTGTCCGCACTGCGGTGATCCGATGGATTCATCATATGGTGCGGATCAATCGCAGACGAGTTATCTCAGAATCGGTGGTGCGCTGGTCGTCATCTCATCAATATTGACACTCGTTTTCGTCATCTTCTACCGATCATACTATGAGGTCGATTACTCGCGGTATATCCCGGAAACATACCAATCCTTGCTGAACGTTTTGTTATTCATGCACGTCGTCTCCGGGGGTGCAGGAATCCTGGGCGGCACCCTTGCTCTGCTGAAAACGAGATACCGCTTGTCTCTGGTTCTCTGTCTAGCAAGCTCACTCGGATTGGCCTTCATGTTGTCGCTCGCAGGATCGGCACTGGTCGCCATATCCAAGAACGATTTCAGTGAGGCGAGATTGAAGAAGAATGTCGATTGGCTGGACAACGGACCTGCATCTGGAGACCAACTCGAACACAGCATCATGGCGCGCAGGGGTGGATGAGATGCAGTCATCGATCTCCAAAGAACCACAACACTGCATTGATTGTGACCTGGAGGTGCCCGACGGTTCCAGGTTCTGCCCGCATTGCGGCTTCAATCTCAGAGTCCTCACTGAAGAGCTCACGACTCAGAACAGGGATGATGACCTGCTCATAATCTCAGGGATCCTCCTCATACTGATAGGAATATCAACGGCTGTGAGCTCAGCCCTCATGGTCTATCACTATGTCCAGGTATATGATGAGGTCAGCGGTCTAATCGCCCTCCTGTTGATGCAGCTAATGGTGCTCATCCTCATCGGCGGCATCACAGCCGCAGGCGGGACTCGTGCGATGACTGGTAACAACTTCTCCTTCGTGATCGTATGCAGTATCCTCGCCCTGTCGAGCCACTTTGCATTGTCATTGGTTTCATACTATGACTACAGTTCATTCGGCTCCTATGGCGTAATAATCGGTCTGGCCGCTCTCATATTCATAGTGTCCATCCGGGATAGATTCGTGAGTTGAGGTTCTCTGTGCCAGCCACACGACCCATTCAGATCCTCTTTATCATGCCTAGCTCAGGCTCGTAGACATCGCCCTTGTCGAGCAGGTTCGCGACGATCTCTTCTAGGCGTACCTTGTCGATCTTCTTCGACTTCGCTGCCTCGACCAGCTTGTCCCATTGCGCCCCTTTGCCACCGGTGTTCAGGCTGTCGATGAGTGCGAGTACGGTGCCATCCTCGTCCACGCCGACCTTGACATCGCTCATCTCGTCCTCGCCGGAGACCTGCTCCTTCTTGGCGGCTGCTGGCCGTGGCTTCTGCTTCGGGGTCACACGCGGCGGCTCGCTCTCCTCAGCATGGTTCGACCACTTGTCTGGAAGGACCGACCTGAGCGCTTCCCGCACAGAGTTCCTGAATCTTTCGAGATCGATATCCTTGTAGTACTCGACCGCCCTGACGACTCCATCGGCAAGGTTCTCCGGATATCCGAGCTTCATGAGTTCGCCGACGCTCGGTTCCGCCATCTGCATCGCGTCCCTGACAGCGTCGATCCTGACCAGCGTGCTCTTTGCCGCCTCGAGGATCCAATAATCCCTCATCTCGGCGTCGACCTCGACGACGTTCTCGGGCCTGATGCTGAGGTACTTCACACCTTCCTCCGGTGAATACGCCCTGCTCTTCCCGACGACGGCCGCGAACGCAGGTGGCGACATCTTCGACAGGGACCTCGCAGCGGTCGGTTGATACTCACCGGCTGATATGTAGAAAGTACCTGTCGGGTCCGTCACCCTCGCCCTGTACCTCGACTTCCCGTCCCCACCGACGTCTTCTATGTCTGTGGCCACGCCGACGATCATCATCCTGTTGACCTTCGCGCCGAGTGGGGTGATTATGTACGACGCGGGCTTCTCGCCCTCGCCCGTGTATTCCAATGTGGATGAGTTGTACTCCTCGGCGAATACCCGCCACGCGACCTCGCGTGCGTTCATCTGTTCTCCTCCAGGTCGATAAGGAGTTTCTCGACTTCCTGTTTGACATCGTCGAACCCGAACCTGGCGTCCCTGACAATCATCGATAGGCCGTAGTCGTCGGATGTCACGTTCCCGGAGAGGGTGACGACCTTCAGCATCAGACGCTCCTCGATGATGTCCTTGACGACATCGAAGTTCATGGCCTGCTTCGCCTTCTCCATGGATTCGTCCAGGGTCGTGTCGGCCAGGCTCTCCGTGAGCTCGCGCCCTATGACCACGCTCACCGCTCCACTGCCATCGTCCACTATTGCCTTGATCCTCAGGTCCGGCACACCGTCCACGCGTCCGTGCACCTTGCACATGCTCTTCTGGAGCGCGCGCTTGCATTCCGGGCATCTCATGATGAGTCCGGAACCGTCCCGCACCTCTATCAGGGCGCCCTTGATCGTCACATCGGCCGCCCCTCCCTTGGAGACTATGTCTGATATCATGGACATCCCGGTCTTCTGAAGCTCCTCGATCGTCGGGAACTTCTCCTTCACCTTGGTGACCTCTGCGCGGTCGTCGAAGTTGAGCTGTGGGATGCCCCTCCATCCCTTCACAGTTCCTTTCGATATCCTGAGTATGTCCCCCTGCTTCACTTTGAAATCGGACCATGCGGTGAACTGCACCTTGCCAGTCTCATCAGCGATCACGCCGGAGAAGATCTTCTTCGGCTCGCCCTTCACCATGACGTCCCGATCCTCGACCGAGAGCACGCGCCCCTTGGTCTGCACATAGCCCATGCCCTCTCTGAGGTCATTTATGGTAACGATCTTCGGAGGACCGTCGGCGACCTGTATCTCCCCGATCGTGGACTCGTCCTCCTTTTTGATGGTCACCCTGTTGCCGAAATTGATCTGCACCCGTCCCTGGTACTCCCTCGAGTACGCACCCTTGACGGAGATGACCTCCCCCTTCGACAGCTGCAGCCCCTCGGTCTCCCAGGCGGTGTATGGGAGGGTCGTGGACTCGTCACCTACGAATCCGTAGATGATCCTCTTCTTCTCCCCCTTCGAAGTGATCTCCTTGTCATTCGCCGAGAGCACCTTCGCGACGAAATCGACGTTCGGCTCGTTGGGTCTTATCTCAGCCAACTTCCTCTGAAAACCCACGGAGAAGTCCTTCATCTCGCCACCGTATCTCTTCACGATGGTCTCCTTGGCTTTAGGTATGCTGAGCCTGTAGACGTCGACGTATTTCTTCAGCTCTTCAGCGATCTCATCCTCAGACAACTTATCCCCGAGCGCCCTGGCGATCTCTTGTACGTGGGGCGCTAAATTCTCTATCTGCATTATAAATCCCCCAATGTTGTGGAGCAGCCGTTTCGTCCTCTGCTGCTGAGTATGGGAGTGTGGATTGGTCATATAAATGGGTCTGTCAGAGGTACGCGAAAGTAGGGGTCAGTACGCACTAAAACGAGCAAAGGTTATTGAAACGGAGGGGTATCTCGGTTCGGTCGGGGGTACAAGCTTGAGGTTCAGGAAGGGGAGATTGGCAGCCTGTGTGTTGATCGGACTTGTGATCATGATGCCCGTCAGCGTCTTGGGCTCTCCGCCATCGGACGATGATGGCGTCAAGGAATGGACGATGCTCGTGTTCTGGTGTGCGGACAACAACCTGGAGTTCTGCACCGATTTCGCGATGGATGCGTGGGAGAGGGCGCTGACGTGCAATGACGAGGTGAACGTTGTCGCCATGGTCGACATCCTCTCCGTCGAAGGCACCTGGATTTACGAAGTCGAGGGCGGGGATTCGAAAGTGGTCATGGAATATCCCGAACTGAACACGTCGGACCCAGCCGTGCTGAAGATGTTCGTGGAATATGGAATGGACTTGTATCCATCCGAGAAGACCATATTGGTCGTGCAGGACCACGGCTTCGGATGGCGCGGGATGTGCAAGGACGAGACCAACGGTAGCTCGTTGATGTCGGTGGACGGCCTCGCGAACGCGCTGGTCGAGGTAAAGGATGCCAGAGACGGCAAAGGCGTCGACCTCCTGGCGTTCGATGCGTGCAGCATGTCGACGATAGAAGTGGCTTACGAGTTCAGGAACGCGGTCTCGTACCTGGTGTCATCGCAGACCGTGGTGCCATACGACGGCCTTCCGTACATGATGACTGTGAGTGACATGGTAGCGAATCCAGAGATGTCACCAGAGGAACTCGCAGCGGACATCGTGCAGGACTATGTGGAATATTACAGTGACAAATGGAACTACGAGCACATCTACTCATACAACCAGGACTTTTCCACCGTGGCCGCTTTGAGCATGTCGCACATGCAAGAGGTCGGGGACGCGTTCATCGACTTCTCGGAAGTGCTCGCATCCGAGATGGACAAACACCTGAGTCATGTGATGTCCGCTCGCATGGATGCAACGATCGGCAATTGGGCGAATATTGGCGGATGGGAGTGGCAACCGGACCTCGGTGTGTTCATGGAGGACCTCGTGGGCGTTATAAGCCCTGAGCTGGATGCCACGATAGAGGACTTCTTCGGAGCGCTCGACGCCGCGATAGTGCTCGAGGCGCACAGCGATAGGTACGACGGCAGGGTGCACGGTCTGAACGTGTACTTCCCACCGTCCCAGTCGATGTACGATTCGTGTGCCTATTGGTGGGCGAAGATGTTCGTCTACCACGAGAGCAACCTGGACATCGTCTCGGAATCCCGATGGTACGAGTGCCTGATGAAATACTACGGCACGATCTGACCGTGAAGTCATACGACGGTCTTAGTCTGATCCGGCGAGAGGGCGCCTAGCCGCTCGGCTCGCCAGGCGATCAGGGTGATACGTTCCCTGCTAATCAGCTGGTTCAGGCCGCCATATCTCTCCATGAGCGCATCCATTGCCCCTTCATGCACATCGTCCGGGACATCCCATTGGTCCGAGAAGGTCCTGGTCTCGTAGTTGTCGATCATTGTCTGCACATCGACAGGATGGATGTGTCGAGTGAGTGTTTCATCTCTGTCGGGCTTGATGATCTCGGGAAGATCCCTCTCCATGACGCCCGCATGGTGTATCTCGTGGCCGAGGTCTCTGCAGACATCCAGATAGAACCTTCTGAATTCCTCGACCTCTGAGTCTTCCTTGTAGAATCCTACGGAGAGCAATTCTCCTCTGGTGACTCTTGCGATCTCAGAGATCGCGCACCGCCAATCCGCGATCAGGTGCATCACATGGACACTCATGGTGTGCTCGAAGGCCTTGTCCTGGAACGGGAGCGCGCAGATGTCTCCCAGGATGACATTCTCGGTCCCCTTCGCCCTCGCTTTCGCCAACATCCGCCTGGATATGTCCACTCCCGTGATATCGAATCCTATGCGCTGCAGCGGTTCGGCGAACCTGCCCGTGCCAATGCCTGCATCCAGATATCGCCCGCCCGTGGTCAGCCTCTCGCTCAGATTCCGGATGATCAGATCCATGACCTCGGTTGGATATGCTCGCGTATCATCGAATCTGTCCGCGATGTTGTCAAAGGACCTGCCCGTCACTTTCAACCCGGGCGGGTGAATCGCCCTGTCTATAGTTCTAATCACCGATTCCTCTCGGTCGGGCTGATTCCCTCGTATCGTCAGCTGATTCGAATTTGGTTCGATTGCCTCATCCTGGCATGGCATGATTTGGCAATATCAAAAAGACGAAATCGGTTATTCTTCGCGGCGTGATGTATCGATTAGCTGGCAAAGCGACCAATACAATAATTAGATATCAGCGCAATATGGCATCCGGAGGATCATCGGGGGTGTTCAATGGCTACAGAATTTGAGCTGAGTGTGACTGGGTCGACAAGGAATATGTTGGATGCAATTGGTGTTCTCGCGGACAAACTGATCAATCTTGACACGATCGCCACCGCGAAGGTAGACGACAGATATGTGATCCGGTTCCTCACCGGATGCGAGGAGGAATGCAGGACAACGTTCATGAAGGCGGACCTGCCGTTCACAGAGAGGAAGGTCCTGGTTCTAGACGTCCACGACCGCCCTGGACAATGGTTGAGAGCGGCACGGTGCCTGATGGATCAGGGCATTGAACTTGAGGAGAGCTATCTGCTCACGAAGACCAATGGCAAGCTCCGTTTCGTCTTCGGAGTGAGTGATTACCAACGCGCGAAGGCCATTGCCAGTCAGATGACGGATTGCTCCACTGATTGAGCACTCCAAGTTCCTTCGAACCAGGGTGATATCATGTGTGAGTCTGCAGTGTATCTTATGAAAGGCTCGGAGAAATCGTTGATCAAGGCCGAAACCTCGAAGATACTTATCGAGGACGGCATGGTGGTCTGCATCGGGGCGTTCGGCGAGAAGATAGAGGTGGAGAACGCAGAGCTCTCCGAGATCAACCTGATGAAGCACGAGATCATACTGCGCCCCAAGAAGGGATGAGTCGGGGTCCCATGAAAGTGGCCGTAGTAGGCAAGGGTGGGGTCGGCAAGACCACAGTGGCCGGCTCAATGGCTAGGATCTGGGCCAGGGGTGGACTGCGAGTCTTGGCGGTCGATGCCGATCCAGCGGCACACCTCCATTCGGTTCTGGGTATAGCGCGTTCTGAGATGCCGCATCCGATTTCCGAGGAGCTTGATCTGATAGAGGAGCGGACCGGGGCAAGGCCCGGGACATCTCAAGGGCCTTTCTTCAAGCTCAATCCTAGGGTAGAGGATATCCCGGACAGGTATTCCAAGCTAGGATCCGACGGAGTATCACTGCTCGTCACCGGGACCATAAAGGCTGCTGGCAGCGGCTGTTTCTGTCCCGAAAATGCCATCTTACGCAGCCTTCTCGAACACATAATACTCGAGCGTGGTGACGCAGTGGTGGTCGACATGGAAGCCGGCCTGGAACAGTTCGGGCGCGCAACATGTCGTGGGGTTGACATGCTTCTTATCGTGATAGAGCCAGGATCGAGGTCCATGGAGACGGCCGCCAGGATGGCCGAGCTCTCGCACGAGATGGGTGTCAAGAACATGTCCGTCGTCGCCAACCGTGTCAGGGGCAAGGAGGAAGCCGATGCTGTGGCAGAGCTCCTCGCCTCGCATTCGTTGAAGCTGGATTACGTTCTGCCATACTCCGAAGCGGTCGCCAAGGCCGACATGCTCGGCATATCGCCATTGGACCACGGAGACGACAACGAGTGGCTCTCCTCCGTCCGACGATTATCGAACGGAATGCTAGGTTCAGACCGAATCTAGGAGCGGTCATCTCTGATACGCCCCAACAATCTAGACTTGAATAACATCGGCAACAGCCGTCCTTTTCCGGTGATGACAACGTATTAGTAGCATCATATTCATTCGTCAGATGTCGAGTGCAGACTTGATGGCATCGGGGAGCCAGATGTCTGTTTGCGTGGGGATTAAGGTGAACGGGAGACTCGGAGACTGTACAAGTGACAGCTGTCCCGTCAGCCGGGCAGCGAACTATGAATCATTTGCGAAGCAGCAGCTGTCGATGAATCTTCGCAATTCGTTCGAAGATATCTCATGAGACCATTCGATTGCCGATCATCCCATTCCTACCCTGCGGGGATCACCAGGGGTAGTCTGAGATGGAGAAGGAGATAGGGTCCAGCAACAAGGGTGGCGCGAGTGCAAAATCATCATCGAAGTGGTCGTGCGACTGCTGGGATGAGAGTTGTCGGACCATGTTCACCGACGTTCACGATGAGGGTGTATGCACGGTCTTTGACCGTGTATCCGACCAGGGAGCGCAGTGCAGGTTCGGTTCGCTCGGACTCTGTTGCAGGATATGTCTGGAGGGCCCGTGCCGGATAAACCCTATGGGGAAGGAACCGACGTCCGGGATATGCGGGGCTAAGGATTACACGATAGTCGCGCGAAACTTGGATAGGATGATCGTCGGGGGAACCGCATCCCATTCATGTCATGGGAAAGAGATATCCCATGTGCTCCTGGAGGTATCCGAGGGGAAGATCACTGATTACAGGGTCACCGATGAATCGAAGCTTGAAAAGGTGGCAGCGCGTCTTGGGATCGATAAGCAAGGCAAGGGGATGCAGGCGATGGCCCGCGAGGTCGCCCTGGCTGCGATGGAGGATTATTCGAGATATTCTGCAGAGCCTCTCACTTTCCTGAGGACGACGGTGACCAAGTCCCGCATGGGGAACTGGGACTTCAATGCGGTGCTGCCTTCGAACATCAATACCACCATATCCGATCTGATGCACAGGACGGCCATGGGGGTCGATGCCGACCCGGTTCCTCTCCTGTTCGGCGGAGTGAAGTGTGCTCTGGCGGACTACGCAGGCGCTCAGATATCGTCCGACCTGAGCGACATTCTGTTCGGCACGCCCAAGATCGTGCTCAGTGAAGTGAACCTCAATGTGCTCGAGAAGGATGCGGTCAATGTCGCTGTCCATGGTCACAACCCGCTCCTGAGCGACATAATGGTGGATGTGGCGCGAGAGATGACGGATGTCGCCAAGAGTGTAGGGGCGTCGCGCTTCAACATCGTGGGGGTGTGCTGCACAGGGAACGAGATACTCATGCGAAAGGGTGTGCCGATCGCTTCGAATGTGCTCTCCCAGGAACTGGTCGTCCTCTCCGGCATGCTGGATGCCATGGTCCTCGACTACCAGTGCTTCATGCCGTCTCTCTCGTCTCTCACGAGATGCACCCACACCCGGTTGATATCCACCGAGGAGGTCGCGAGACTGGTGGGTGACACACACATAGAGCTGACTCCGGGGCGTGCGCGAACCTCAGCGAAGGAGATACTCACGATAGCCGCGGAGGCTTTCAAGCATCGCACCGGAACGAGGACTTTGCCTGCCGCGAAGCCTCAGCGTGTAGTTGCCGGTTTCAGCCTCGAGCAGATGAGACAATTGTTCGCGACCAAGAATCCAGAGGACCCGTTTCAGCACTTGGTCGACGGCATAATGCACGGCAGCATCCGGGGCATCGCGCTCTTCGCCGGCTGCAAGAGCACGAAGGCAAAGGATGACCGTGATGTGCTCACGATCGCCAAGGAGCTTCTGAAGCGGGATGTCCTCGTGATGGCGACTGGCTGCAACGCGATCGAGCTGGCCAAGGCAGGATTCATGGATCCAGACAAGGTCGGCGAGCTGGTCGGAGAGGGTCTTCAATCGTTCCTTTCAGAGCTAGCGAAGGCTGCTGATGTGAAAGGCGGGCTCCCGTGTGTATGGCATATCGGATCCTGCGTGGACAACCCGCGCTTCTCCAACCTGGCGACCGAGGTCGCCAACCGGCTGGACGTGGACATCGACAGGATCCCCTTCGTGGTGGCCGCCCCCGAGGCGATGCATGAGAAGGCCGTTTCTATAGGCACATGGGCGGTCACGATGGGCTTCCCCGTTCATGTGGGCACGATCAATTACATCTATGGCAGCACGCTCGTGACTGAAGTGTTGGAGAACACTGCGCGCGATGTCTTCGGAGGATATTTCATCTTCGAGAAGGACCCGCTCGAGGCCGCGAAGAGGATGTACTCCGCGATAGAGTACCGCCGTTGGAAACTCGATCTGTCGGATGCCGAGGTCGAGCGCGCGACCCATCTCGATGCGAAGAAGGGGACCGTCAAGAAGGAGGAGCTGTTCAAGATGGCGATCGAGGGATCGATAATCGCCACCGGCTACGCCGACCTGGTCCTGAGCCACGCGCTTCGGAAGCATGGTCCAGACAAGTTGGTGGAGTTCCCCGAGACTGGTTACCAGCTGCCGAGCATCTTCGCATGGCTTGGCAAGAACTGCAACCGTCTGGGCGACCTACCTCAGCTCCTCGGAGAGGCGAGGAGGAAGATCGTCGAGGAGCCCACGTATGAAGCGGCTGTGGCTTCAGGCGAGGCCACGATGATAGCCGCCGAGATCGTGGAGGCTCTGAAGTACATAGACAACCCCGCGCCATACGAAGGCACACCGTATTGCGGGTTCGTGCCAGACAGGATACTGCGACAGCTCGGGATAGCGTTCGTGGACGACACCATACCTGGAGCTGCGGTGTTCGTGGGACGGGCCAGCGACCCGAAGAAACTCTCGGCGATGATCCGTGATTGCCAGAACAAAGGCATGTTGATCGTCGCGAGCTATGACATCATCAAGCAGCTCAAGGACGAGAACATCTCCATGGGTCTCGACAGGATGCTCTACCCGGTGGGCGAGTTCACACAGATCATACACGGACTCAACTTCGCCATCAGGGCAGCGCTCTCATTCGGAGGCATCCAGAAGGGCGACAGGGAGGGACTCTCCAACTACCTGTCGAAGCGCCCCAAGGTGTTCGTTCTTCAGCTGGGGCCGCTCGACTTCATCAAGGTGGCAGCAGAGTTCGCTGTCCTGTTCAACGGGTCGCCGACCATAACGGACCAGGATGTGGAGCCGATCCCTGACAAGTATGTGGTGCAGAAGAACCTCGATGAGATGATATCGACAGCGATAGAGGTGAGGGGCTGCAAGATCAAGCTCGGCGCCATGGATCTTCCCGTGCCTTATGGACCCGCCTTCGAAGGTGAGACCATCAGGAGGCCGGACATGCATATCGAGGCCGGCGGCCCATCCAAGACTCTCGCATTCGAACTCCTCAGGATGCGCACATCGGAGGAGATAACCGACGGGAACGTGACTCTGATCGGGAAGGACATCGACGAGATGGAGGAAGGCTCGTCGACCAACCTGGGGATATTCGTCAGCGTGTACGGCAAGAACATGCAGAAGGATTTCGAATCCGTGCTGGAGCGCAGGATACACCAATTCGCCAACTTCGCGGAAGGGTTGTGGCACACGGGCCAGAGGAACCTCCTATGGGTCAGGATGAGCAAGACCTCGGTCAAGGCAGGGTTGAGGCTCAAGCACATCGGGGACATACTGGTCACGAAGCTCAAGCAGGAGTTCGGTGCCATCGTTTCGAAGATAGAGGTCACGATCGTCACAGACGAGGATGAGCTCAGGAAGCATCTCGACGAGGCGAAGATGGTCTATGCCGAGAGGGATGCCAGGATCGCCGACTTGGTGGACGAGAATGTCGACATATTCTACACCTGTACCTTGTGCCAGAGTTTCGCGCCCGGGCATGTATGCATCATCACGCCCGAGAGGCTGGGACTCTGTGGCGCCATCAACTGGTTGGATGCGAAAGCGTCCTATCAGATAGCGCCGACCGGGCCGAACAGCCCGGTATCCAAGAAGGAGACCATAGACGAGGTCAAGGGCCAATGGACGGGCGTGAACGAAGCGGTCAAGGAGAAGACCCAGGGCAAGCTGCAGCAGTTCAGCGCATACACCATGGTCGAGGACCCCATGACCTCATGCGGTTGTTTCGAATGCATAGTCGCGGTCTCGCCGGACCTCCAGGGGGTCGTGGTCGTGAACAGGGAACATGCTGGCATGACCCCGGTGGGCATGACCTTCTCGACGCTCGCAGGGTCCGTCGGAGGAGGGATACAGACGCCGGGGTTCATTGGCGTGGGCAGGAAATACCTCACCAGCAAGAAGTTCATCTCGGCAGACGGTGGTTTCATCAGGATCGTCTGGATGCCCAAGAACCTCAAGGAGGCCATGAAGGACGAGCTGAAGAAACGGGCAGAGGAGATCGGGGTGCCCGACTTCCTGGATAAGATCGCGGACGAGAGCGTCGCGAGGACGCCTGACGAGCTGACTAGCTGGCTGGTCGAGGTGAACCATCCTGTCATGGGGATGTCACCGATGATCAAGTGATGTGTGTGGGGGATCGACACATGGGGTTTGAAGGAGCGAAAGAGAGTTTTTCGGGCCGGATCAAGGAGGTCGTCATAGGTGCTACAGACGAGCATGGCGGTAGCAGGAGCAGGCGGCTCACGGTGGGTGGATCGAACGGTCTTCCGTTCCATTCATTCGAGAGCGAGATGCCGCATAAGCCACTGATAGCCATGGACATTGTCGATACGTTGCGCATGGTCTCCGACACGCAGCTGAAGTCCATGGGCGATGTCGTGAAGGACCCCGTGGAGTGGGCCAAGCGCTGTGAGAAGGAATGGGGCGCGGACATCTGTGTGCTGAAGCTGCAGTCGGCGAACCCCGAGGAGGAGAACCGTTCGGTCGAGGAGTGCGAGTCCCTCTTCAAGGAAGTCCTGAAGGCGGTGTCCCTTCCGCTCTTCGTATACGGGTGCGGGTTCGAGGAGAAGGATGCCAAGCTGATGGAGGCGATCTCGAACGCTGGCAAGGGCGAGCGCCTGTTCATCGGTCTGGCGGAGGAGAAGGCATACAAGTCCCTGACGGCTGCGGCCATGGCGAACGGCCATGGTCTGGTGGCCTTCTCGAACCTCGATATCAACCTCGCGAAACAGATCAACATATTGCTGATGGATTTCGGCATGAAGCCCGAGAACATCCTCATGGACCCGCTCATGGCACCGCTCGGCATGGGTCTGGAATACTCATACTCCGTCATCGAGCGCCTGCGAATAGGCGCCCTGATGGGTGACCCGGTCCTCCAGATGCCGATGATCTGCGATTGCTCATGTGCGTGGACCGTGCCAGAGGTGCTCGAGGAGGACGATGGCAAGGGGACGCAGGTGGAGCGAGGCGTCAATTGGGAGGTCATCACCGCCGAGGCCGCTCTGATGGCGGGAGCGGCCCTCGTCATAACCAGGCATCCAGAATCCGTCAAGCATATCAGGGCGACGATCGACGATCTCTACGGGGGTGTGTGAATGCCCACCGCGATGGAGATATACAAGCTTCTCCCGAAGAAGAACTGCGGAGAGTGCAAGTTCCCCACATGTCTGGCGTTCGCGATGCAGCTCGCGAACCAGAAGGTCGCCCTCGAAGCCTGTCCGTATGTCAGTCCCGAGGCGAAGGCCGCGCTCGAGGAGAGCGGCGCCCCGCCCATCAGGCTCATGACGTTCGGCACTGGTGACATGGCAGTCAAGGTCGGCGACGAGACCCAGCTGTTCAGGCACGACAAGACGTTCTACAACCCCACGGTGATAGGTCTCATAGCCGACGATTCCTCAGGGTCACAAGGGATCAAGGACGGGGTCGCACTTGTGAAGTCGCTGTCCTTCGAGAGAGTCGGACAGAACATACGTGTCAACTCGATCGCGATCAGGCATTCGACCGGGGACCCGAAAGAATTCCTGGAAGGTGTGAAGCACGCATCATCGGAGGGATTGCCGATGGTCCTGATGACCGAAGACCCGGGGCTGATGGGAGAGACGTCTGTCGCATGGCCCAAGAGGCCGTTGCTCTACAGGGCCACACCGGCCAACTTCGATGCGATGATCGAGGTGGCCAAGCGGTCTTCGTGCCCGCTCGTGATCGGGGGAGCAGCCACGCTTGACGAGCTCTCGCAGCTGTCAGAGCGGGCGAAGAAGGCGGGAGTCACGGACCTCGTCCTCGAACCGGTTCAGGGCACGTGCGCCCAGCTCCTCGAGAGCATGACAGTCGTGCGAAGGGCCGCTGTCAAGAAACATTTCCGCCCCTTGGGATATCCGACAATATCTGTGCTGGGGTCGTCTGATCTGGACAAGGGCAGGGCGACGATCGGCGTGGCGAAGTACTCGTCCATCGTGCTCATGGACGAGCTGTCCAGAGGGTTCGTCTTCCCCCTCATGGTCCTCAGGCAGAACATCTTCACCGACCCGCAGGTCCCCATCCAGGTGAAGCCCGGATTGTACAAGGTGGGAGAGCCGAACGAGAAGTCTCCCGTCATGTTCACGACCAACTTCTCCTTGACATACTTCACCGTGCGCGCAGACATCGAGAAGAGCAAGATGCCCGCCTGGCTTCTGGTGATAGACACCGAGGGTCAGTCCGTCATGACCGCGTTCGCGGCAGGGAAGCTCACGCCGGAGTCGGTCACGGAGGCGATAGAGAAGGAGAAGGTCAAGGATGTCAGCAAGAGGAACGAGATCGTGATCCCCGGGATGGTGAGCAGGATGAGCGGCAAGCTCAACGAGCTCTCGGGGATGAAGGTGATTGTCGGCTCGCGGGAGTCCTCAGGCATACCCAAGATGATCAAGTCATTCAGCGGATAGGCTCAGCGTCCCACCCGTTCAGATTCGACGGCCCTGCCGACATCGGAGAACGCGGGGTCGCTCGCTGGCATGTCCATGAGCGATTCAGTGTCCTTCGCGTGAGCGCACAGCCATGCCGACCCCCTCACGCTGTACACAGCATCGAACCTGTCACTCGAATATGACGACAGATCTTGTCCCTGGCCCAGCTGATCGACCACCAGGACCGTCCTGGAGATGTTCAGGGCCATCTCCTCTGCGAGGTCCGCGATCCTGTTCGCGGCCGACAGCGACGATCTTGTCGTGTCGCAGAGGACGAACAGCACCTCTGTGGACCGTGTGGTTCTCCTGCTGAGGTGTTCCATCCCTGCCTCGTTGTCTATCACGACATGATCGTATCTCTCCGAGATCGAATCGATGAGGTTGCGTAGCATGTTGTTTATGAAACAGTAACATCCGGGTCCTTCGGGTCTGCCCATCGTGAGCAGGTCGAAACCGTCTCCCTCCCTGAGCGCCAGCCTGACCTGGTAGTCTATGTATTCCTGTTTCGACATGCTGGGTGGCGGCTCCTCGCCGTAGGATGCCAGCTCCTCTCTTATGTCTCCTAGGGTCCTTCCAGGTCCTTGTCCGAGCTTCGCGCCGAGGTTGTGATTCGAGTCGGCATCCACCGCGAGCACGACCTTCCCTGTCTTCCTGTTTAGATGCCTTATCGCCATCGCGCAGAACGTGGTCTTGCCAACTCCTCCCTTCCCGGCCACGGCTATCGTGTAGGTCATGCGACATCCCGCCAGTCGTTGGCATGGTTCGCACTGGGGAATCTTCCAAGATCCGTATGGGGGATGAACAGAGATGCGGAGAACTCCTCGTAGAATTCGTTGTCCACACTGAGTTCGAGATATGTCATCTTGTTCAGTATCTTCGATGTCTCCCGTCTCGCATCCTTCGATACCAGCGCCAGCTTCGCCCCTCCCAGAGCTCCGTTGCCTATGAACCTGTACTTCTTCCTGGGAACATCCGGGAACATCCCCAGAGTCACGGCCCTGGTCATGTCCAGATGGAAGCCGAACCCTCCAGCGATGACTATGCTCGACAGGCTCCCCAGATCCTTCCCGGTCTTCCGCAACAATACGGAGCACGCGCCGTAGATGGCCGCCTTCGTCCTCAGGATGTTCTGCAGGTCCGCATCCGTTATCACGAGGTCCGAGGTGGCTCCTTCATGGAGACGCTCCTTCCTCTCTATGACATATTCCAGGCCTTCTTCACCGGTTCTCACCCTGTCACTGTCCCTTTCCTGTATCCTGGCCTTGCGGTCTATCACGCCTCTCGCATACATCTCCGCCATCAGGTCGACCAGGCCTGACCCGCAGACACCGATCGGGGCCCGGTCTCCTATCACATGATATTTCGCAGCGAGATCATCGTCTATCCTGAGCCTGTCTATCGCGCCGTCCATCGCCCTCACGCCGCAGGTGACCTCTCCCCCTTCGAACGCTGGTCCGGCCGAGCAAGAGCATGAGACCATCCAATCCCTGCATCCGAGGACCACCTCTCCGTTGGTGCCCACATCGATCAGGAGATGAGTCCTCTTCGATCTGTGCATCTCACTGGCCAACACATCCGCGATGACGTCCCCTCCTACATACCCTGCTCTGGAGGGGAAGGTGAAGACCGAACCCGCTCCGTTCATCATCAATCCGAGGTCTTTGGCCTTCATCGGGGGAATGTGGTGAGTCACCGGGACGTACGGCTCCAGTCGGACATTGTCCGTCGATAGTCCGAGGAAGAACTGCGTCATCACGGTATTGCCCGCAATCGATGCAGCCACGATGTCCTGTCGTGAGAGGCGCTCGCCGTCCATCTCATTCCGTTCCTCCATGACTCTGCTTATGCACGAGTTCACCGTCTCTCTCGCCAATGACGTGAGTTCATCCAGTCCGTTTTCCTCACCGAACATCATTCTGGCAATCACATCATCGCCATGTGTCATCTGTCTGTTGAAGTCTGAAGCCGTCCCCAGAACCTCTCCTGTGTCGAGGTCGATGAGGTCGACGACGACCGTGGTCGTCCCTATGTCGACCGCGATCCCGACCGCACTCCCCCTTGTGTCCCCTGGCTCCACTCTGATTATCTCCACGGGCCCCGCCAGATCGGACCGGGTCGCAGTGACCTTCCATCTCCCGTCCCTCAACGCGGACGGCAGGTCTCTGAGACCTTCGAGCGAGATCTCGGGCCGTGCATCGTCCATCGCACGCATCATCCTCTCTCGGTCCGCCAGGTTATCGGAGAGCGTCGCAGGATTCATCTCCAGGAAGCGTTTGGTCACCCAGGGGGTCGTCCGCTCAGGCATCTTCTGTACCGATTTCGTCACTATCTGGTGCTTTCCGAGCCTGTACCTCGGCAGCACATGGACGATCAGATCCCCTTCTATTCTGGAAGTGCATGCGAGTGCGATGCCTTCTCGAACCTCTTCTTCTGTCAGATGTTCGGACCCTTCGGTGATGGTCTTTCCGTCTATCTTCACCTTGCAGCGTCCGCACTTGCCGCTCCCACCGCATACCGCATCGATCGGTATGCATGCCAGTCTGCCTGCCTCCAGCACTGTCGTTCCCCTATCGACGGTAACCTGCTTTCCATCCGGTCGGAACACCACCCTCAGATTGTTCCGCCCTTCGTCAGCTGTCATGCTGGACCGGCCGGCACAGTAACCACTTGCGCCTCTAATAACTATTATGCACGGTATGCGGAAGCCTACGATGTGCCGTATGATGCGAACATTTCATAAGTCCTGAATGAGTACGTTTCCTCCGGAGAAAGGGGGTTCGGCTTGATAGTCGTGGGTGAGAGGATCAACGGACAATTTCCTCTGGTTTCGAAAGCGATAGATGCCAGGGACGAGAAGACGATTCAGGGCATGGCGTTGGAACAGATATCTGCAGGAGCGGACGTCCTCGACGTGAACACTGGTCCGGGGAGGGATGACGGTCCTGAAGCCATGGCCTGGCTCGTCAAGACCATCCAGGACGCGGTCGATATACGGCTTGCGATCGATTCTCCGGGGTTGAAGGTTCAGCAGGCAGGCTTGACGGCGTGCAAGCGCACGCCTCTGATCAACTCCACGACTGCCGAGGAGAAGCGCATGGAGAAGTTCTTCCCATTGGCTCTCGAACACAATGCAGAGATCGTCTGCCTGACGATAAACGAGAAAGGCATTCCCAATTCTGTGGATGGACGGACGGAGACTGCGATGCTCCTGCTCACAAATGCCATGGACAAAGGGATCCCACCAGAGAACCTGTATCTGGACCCGGTCGTGCTGCCGATCACAGCCGCTCAGGATCAGTGCCCCGTCGTCTGCGACGCCATCACTGCGTTCAGGGCACTCAACACTCCTCCTCCAAAGACAATAGTCGGGCTGAGCAATGTATCAAGCGGCGCGGAGGAGCGCAACCTGCTGAACAGGACATATCTCGGCATGCTCCTCGGTCGCGGTCTGGACGCTGCGATCGTTGACCCGCTCGACCTCGAGTTGGTCAAGGAGCTCAAGGCCGCCGAGGTCCTGTTGAACCACAAGCTGTACGCCCATTCGTTCCTGAGGGCATGAGGTGGACCGTGATGATCGGGGGCAGGGACAGCCATGACGATGCTCTTCGGGTCGGATGGGACAGTCTGAAAGAGTGCGGCATCAGCGAGTTCTCCCCTGCTGGAGCGACGGTGGACACAGACGCTTCTCAGCTGAGACTGAAGGTGATGGATCGCATCTGCACGATCGACCTCAGCTCGGAGAGGATGAGCTACGAAGATGGTGAACGGGAAGAGGTCAGCGCCTACCTCCGGATACTGATCCTTCATTATCTAGTGGGTGCGAGGGACAAGTCTCCATCGGGTGCCATGGTCTCATTCAGGGAGTTCGAGGGCGGTGCGCTCTACTACTCCGCATTCAAGAAGAGGACGATCGATGTTCTGACTGGCACATTCGGTGATGACGCCGATAGCCTTCGGAGAGCTGGCGAAAGGTTGGGGGCGACCACACTCATGAGTGGGTCCGTATCGTTCCGTGTGATGTTCTTCCCAAAGCTCCCGGTCGACGTGTTGTTTTGGCTGGGTGACGAGGAGGTACCATCATCCGCGAACATACTCTTCGACGAGACCGCGGGGAAGATGATCGCGACCGAAGACCTGTCCGCACTCGCAGGCGTCCTATGTATCCGATTGATCAAATCGTCGTCCAAGGCCGAGCCTGTCGGATCGAAATAGATGAGCAGAAGCCCTGGGATGACCAGATGACACTCACTGCGTGAAAGTCTCGCCCTTCTCGTACTTCTCCCTGAGGTGCTTGAGGACGATCTCCCTGTCCCTCCTCAGGTGGCTCTCGTACCAGATCTTGATGACATCCGCGAGTATCTCGTGGTACTTCTTCTCGTCGAACTTGGTGATCGGTATGTCCATGAGCACGTAGTTGCTGAAGATCCTCTTCCATCCAGCGTACTTGTAGTAATGTTCCCCCTCGCAATATTCGAAGGTGAGCCTGAAATTGGTCTGGCTATCGACGCTGTAGAACCATGCCTTGAGCGAGTCGCCTACCCTGCCCTGGGTGCGGTCCGTGAGGGCGACGTTCTCGACGCCACTGAAATTGAAGTCCTGCTTCAGATCCCACTGTTCGGGATACACGACGAAGTGGGCGAAATTAGATGGCTCGGGCGACATCGTGTAGTGCACGTTGATCTTGTTGAACCTGATCCAGATCCTGAAAAGATCCTGTAGTAGGTTCCTGTTGATCTCTATCTTCTGTGTGTTCTGCTCGACCTGGTTGTCTGTGATCTGAAGCGTCTTCTTCTCGAGCTCCTCGTCGAGCGTTGCGAACCAATCAGCTTCTTTCTCTTCGGCCTTGGCCATGCGCATCCCTTTGAATGGTCATGATATTACATGAATATAAGACTTTGGTATTTATTCATAACGACGATTATTTTTCTGGCTACCCCTGATTTGCCGTTCGGAAGGGTCTCCAAGCAAATGTGCCTACACAGCAACGTAGAAGTAACCAAATCTTGTTCCCGGAAGAGGTACCATGGGCTTCTGGGATTCACTCATCGATTGGCTGAATCAGTATCAGGCAGATCCTGCCACCTACCTGTTCCTGTTCTTCCTCTTCTGCGTCGCCGCGGCAATAATTCTCCCGATACCAGTGGAGATACTGCTCGTCGTGCCAGGCGTCCCATTCGTGTACAAGGCGATCGTGATGGGCCTCGGGAAAGGCGTGGGCGCCTTCGCCGTATTCCACATAGGTGGGGAGATAGAGCAGGTCGTCAGGAGATTCTCCAAATGGCGCTGGTTCAAGTGGCTCTTGGACAAGAGCGAGATATTCGTCCGTAGGTACGGCTATGGTGCGATGTACGTCATCATGTCCGTGCCAGGCATGGTAGACACCATACCTCTCTACATATTCTCGATCCTGAACAAAGAGGGCGAGCTCATGACGCGCAAAGGCTTCGTCATCGTCAACGTATTGGCGGGGGTGACCCGGGCGGTGTTGATCTACACGTTGTTCCATGTGTTTGACATAGAGTTGTTCGGCTGATGATCCGTATCACAATCTCGCTCAGTGTCTGGATGATCACGTGATCTTCTGCACGGACTTCAGCAGCACGAGGTTGTCTTCCATCTCGAGTTCGAAGAGCTTCTGCGGCACGGTCGTCATCCGCATCTTGGGGATGCTCAGATAGTGCCTGATCCTGTCTCCCGTGCGGTCGGTCCTGATCTCCATGACTCCATCGAAATCGTGGGCCATCATGCTGAACAGTTCCTCCCGGATGCCCATCGGGAACGTATGGATGACCACGGTCTCGAACGCCCTGAGGTCGGCGAACGCCCTCCTACCCCATCGCATGATCTCTATCGGAGTCCTGCCGGTCAGAGTGCCAGGCACGCTCTCGCAGACTGCCCTCAGACCTTTCAGGTTCGGCAACCGTTCCACGGCCGACGCGAGGCCGTCCTGGAGCATGCGCTCGTCGTCGACCTCGGTGACGGTGATGATCTTATTCTGTATCTCCTGATCGACACCCATGGCAGATGTGCGCTTGTGCAAAGAATAACAATCGAGTATGATGAGCTGATCGTTCGCTACGGACTCCAGCACATCGAACCCCTGCTGCTTCATGCTCCTTATGAGGCTGGCAGGTGGTCGCGACAGACAACAGTAGATGGCGGGGAAACCATGTTTCACGCCCTCGGCTATGAACTGCTGTAGAATGCATTCCGTGAAGTTGGACGGTTCCGCCCTGATGGCGACCGTCGAATTGGTCGGTATCCCGCCCTGCAGCACTGTGTCCAATCCATGGACGCCGCATGGCACCCTTGCGATTATCATCTTCCTCCACCGTGTGATGGCCGCCGTGGGTATTTGCCGTTTGCTGCAACTTCGCGGTCATCTGCTTGGCGGAGACTCTATCACGGTTTCAGGCTCGTCCTTGTGCGCGAACCTGATGAGCAGGACCGCTACTATGACGAGGGCGATGCCTGCGATCTGGATCCCGTTGATCGCTTCGTTGATGATGATGACTGCGAGGATGACGCCTGCGACCGGCTCTATCCCCGCGATTATGCTCGCTTTGCTGGCCTGGATGTGCCCGAGGGCCATCATGGCTATGACGAACGCGATCGTGCCAGGCACCAGCCCTATGATTAGGATGTACAGCCAAGCATCCGTGCTGAGCGATGTCTCCATCAGGGCGAACGGATTGACTATGATGATCAGGGCCGGTAGCATCAGGATGGACATGTACAATGCAACCGTGTTGGACGAGTACTTCACCATGAACTTCTTCGCCCAGAGATAGTAGACCGCCGCGGCGACGGCAGTGAACAAGCCGAGCCCGATCCCCCAGATGTTCAGTCGCATGTTGTCGAGGTCGTATGCTCCCGCGATGAGGATCGCTCCGATGAATGTCAGTGGGAGTGCGATCGCCTTGATGGCCGTCATCTTCTCCCCGAGGAGGAACACCGAGGCGATTGTGACCATGCTAGGGTAGGTGTACAGGAGTACGACTGCGGTCGCGACCGAGGTCAGGTCTATCGCGTTGTACCACGCGAGAGAGAAGAGTGCACCGGTGATGGTGGCGAACACGAGCAGGGCCGGCAGGTCTCGCGCGCTCACCCTGAACGCCTTTTTGTCGAATACCGCGAGGATGACCATCAGCACGATGGTACCTGACAGGGCTGCGAACACGGCTACTTCGTTCGCAGTCGCCCCTTTGTCGTCGATGGCGATCTTCGTCAATGTGCCCGATGTGCCCCACAGCACTGCCGCTGCTGCCATCATCCCATATGCCATGTTCTTGGTAATCTTCACCAATGCGGGCACCTTTGATGGGGGTATGGCAGTTCCCCTGATGAACCTAACCCAGAGCCCTTATGAATGTGAGGCTGTAAGGCAACAGTGTTATATTATATCACGGCGTTTATGGGTACCGCGCAGGATTGAAGATCTTTTGGGGGAGACGCATGGCGAACACCTCGATTCTGGTTCGTGGTGCCAGCTCTGGAGCTAATCGATTATCCGTCATTCTGCGGCATGCAACTTCTTGCCGCCACTGTTCTTTCCCAGTATCAGCAGTAACGGTACCGCGACCAATGCCATGATGGCTCCGTAGGTGAACGTGGCGGATGGTCCGTAACTGTCCCAGAGGAGCCCTGCTATTATTCCTCCTGGGAGCATGACGAGCCCCACTGCCGTATGGAACGCTCCGAGTGCGGAGCCTCTGAGTTCTCGGGGGACGAAGTCCACCACATATGCTTTGAGCACGCCCTCAGACGATCCTTTGTAGAATCCGAACAGCGAGAAGCCAAGGACGAGCAGTAGCAGAGAGTGCGCTGAGGCCATTACCATCGATGTGACGGCGAATAGCAGGAACGACATGGCGATGACCGGTCTTCTCCCGATCCTGTCCGATAGACTACCAGATGGTATGGCCACAAGGACGAAGACTATGTTGAAGAGGACATAGAGGAGGATCGCCGTGACACCTGACAGCCCTGCGTCGATAGCTTGCAGGATGAAGAAAGCGTAGCTGATCTCGCCGATGTAGAAGACCATTACGACGATGATTATCGACCAGAAATCCTTGTTCAAGGTCCGCATCTCAGCGACGAACCTGCGTCTCCTGGTAGGTTTGGTGCTTTCCTTCTCCTTGACGAACAGTGCGACGATGACGGCGGCGAACGCGGGTATCGTCGCGAATATGAATATGAGCCTGTACGCGGCCAGCTCCTCCATGCTGGATGCATAAGCCAGTATGATCAGCGCGAGGATCGGGCCTATCACTGCGCCCGTCGAATCCATCGCCTTGTGGAACCCGAATGCCTTGCCCATCTTATCCGTCGCTGTCGAATCCGCTATGAGTGCATCCCTTGGCGCGCTCCTGATCCCCTTCCCTATGCGCTCGGTGATCCTGATGCCCAGGACCTGCCATGGCAGGGTGGCGAATATCAACCCTGGTTTCACCGCCGAGCTTGCCCCGTATCCTCCCAGTATGAACGGCTTGCGCCGATTGAATTTGTCAGAATACCATCCCGAGACGACCTTGATCAGGGATGCGGTGGTCTCAGCAGCTCCTTCTATCAGTCCGATGACGAGACCCGTAGCCCCTATGGCCGTCAGGAACATCGGAAGAATCGGGATGATCATCTCGCTGCTCATGTCCGTGAGCAGGCTCACGATCCCGAGGATCATCACGTTCGTGCTGACGCCCGTGAGCAGCCGTTTCTTGGTCTTGCTGCCTCGGTCACCTTCACCCTCGACGGTCATGGTCTCGCCCTCTTCTCAGTCGGTGGGGGTTGAGTGGCTCACGAGATATTAGGTTATAGCCCTGGTACGAACGCCATGATCTCGGCCGCATTCTCAACGGGATGATATTGCATGGGCAGGATGCCCTCTCCGTCGTGGATGAGGACGATGCTCTTATCGGTGCGTTCAACGGATTCGGGATGCCGCTGCTCGGAAGCGATATTCTGAGGTGGTGAGGAAATAGCCAGTACTCGATTCTGGGATGCCATTCATCACCTGGTTGATAAGTCCATAAATGACAAGCTTTAAATCAAACAATAGAATATGTGCGGCAATGGTTCCAAGGGAACGCATCCAGAAGATACTCGAGAGCTACGATAGAAACAAGCTCACAATAGCGACAGCGTGCTCTCACACATCGCTTCAGATTTTCGACGGTGCCCGCAAAGAGGGCCTGAAGACTCTGGGCATAACCGTCGGTCAGAACACCAAGTTCTACGATGCCTTCCCCAAGGGCAAACCAGACGAGTTCTTCAAGGTCAAGTCATACCTCGACCTTCTGGACATGAAAGACGAACTGTTGGCCAGGAACGTCATCATAGTCCCCCACGGCTCGTTCGTCGAGTACATGACTCCCAGGAACTTCGAAGAGCTCGAGGTCCCCACATTCGGAAACAGGCGTGTGCTCGAGTGGGAGAGCAACCGTGAGATGGAGCGCGAATGGCTCACATCCGCCGGCATCGAGATGCCGAACAGGATCGAGGACCCGAAGATGATAGACAGACCCGTCCTCGTGAAGTACGACGGTGCGAAGGGTGGCAGGGGCTTCTTCATCGCGAAGGATTATCCGGACTTCAAGCTCGGCATAGATCACACGCAGCGCTTCACGATACAGGAATATATCCTCGGCACCAGGTACTACATCCACTACTTCTACTCGCCCATCAGGTCGGAGGGGTACAAGCTCAAGAAAGGGATACTTGAGATGCTCAGCGTCGACCGGAGGGACGAATCGAACGTCGATGAGATGTACAAGCTCGGCGCGCAAGAGGAGCTGAAGAAGCTGGGTTTCTATCCGTCGTTCGTCGTCACTGGCAACATCCCGGTGGTGGTGCGCGAATCGCTTCTGCCAAAACTCCTGGATATGGGCGAGAGGATCATCGAGCGCTCGATCGAATTGTTCGGCGGCATGATAGGGCCGTTCTGCATCGAGAGTATCGTCACCGACGACCTGAATATCAAGGTGTTCGAGATATCGTCCAGGATCGTCGCGGGAACGAACCCGTTCATATCAGGGTCGCCATACGCGGACCTGATCGAACCTGGCCTGTCGACCGGACGCCGTATCGCCCAGGAGCTGAAGTTGGCCAACGAGAAGGACATGCTCATGGAGGTGCTGTCTTGAACCGACAATTCTTCTTCATAATCGCGGATTCCGAACTTGAACTGATTCCAGAGGAGCTGTTGAACGAGCGATGCATATTGAACAACGCGCGAGCGCGTGGTAAGGCCCCCGAGAAGATACTCCTCGACGCCTCTCATCACCACCCAGCGTTCACCAAGCTGAGGGATTCTGACCGGCGCGGAAGGCCAGACATCATACATTTCTACCTCATGCTGTGCCTCGACTCAGACCTATCCGCTCAGGGCAGGCTCAGGACATTCGTGCACACGAGGAACGACGATGTCATCGCCATCAACCCGGAGACGAGGCTTCCGCCGAGCTTCCCGAGGTTCGTCGGGCTCATCGAGACGGTCTTCGAGAAGCAGATAGTCCCATCGACCGAGAACCCGCTCCTGGAACTGAGGCAGAAAGTCCCTCTCGTGACGTTGGTGCAGGCGCTCAAGCCAGACACCGTGATAGTCATGGACTCCGATGGCGAGAAGGTCGAGATGCTTCCCGAGAAGTTCGCCAATATCGAGGGCGAGCGTGTGGTCGTCATCGTCGGAGGTTTCTCGAAGGGGACATTCCGTTCCGACCTTTCGAAACTGAAGCATATCAGATATTCTCTCGGCGACAGGATGATGAAGGTCTGGACGGTCACTGCGAAGGTGCTCTGCGCGATAGACCTGTCGGAGAAGATGACTGGCATGTTCGAGAAGAAGCCGGAGCCGAAGACCGCCGCAAAGGAGAAGGCGAAGCCGAAACCTAAGCCTAAGAAAGCTTCAAGACCTCGTCCCGCTCCGAAGAAGAAAGCGGCATAGAGACCCCGTCCCTTATGGCCACGGACCGGTCCTTTCCGCGGACGACCTTGCCGATTATCGCAGCGTCTATCTTCCTTCTCTTGAGCGCTCGCACGAAGCCGATGGCATCGTCCTCTGAGAGTGTGGCGAGGAGCGCGCCGGAGCCCAACAATCCCAACGGGTCGATCCCGTAGTGCGCGCATATCTTCCGTGTCTCATCCTTGATCGGCACCTCGTCGATCCAGAGTTCGACCGATTTACCAGAGGCTTCCGCGAGTTCGTTCATGCCCATCGCGACACCGCCCTCCGTCGGATCATGCATCGCGTGCACATGATATTCCAGTGCTAGCGACGCCTCTCGTGCGATGGACAGGCCAGGATCTGTCAAGAACCTGGAGGCGCGGTCCACGGTCTTCTTGCCGAGCACATCCACGAGTTCGGCCCTCCTCTCCCTCGCGATCAATGCAGTGCCCTCGATCCCCGCACCCTTCGTGAGCACGATTAAGTCTCCGACCTTCGCTCCCGAAGTCAATATCGGCTTCCGGCCGATCAGCACTCCGTGCATGTCCCCGACGACTATCGGATGATCTATCCCTGGAGTCACTTCCGTGTGCCCCCCGGTGACTGCCACTCCGAGCTCTTTTGCAGCGGACGAGATCTGCTTGAATATGTCTTCGACTAGTCTCTCGTCGGATCCGTCAGGCAACAGTATGGTCGCCTGGAACCAACAGGGCTTCGCGCCTCTTGTCGCCACGTCGTTCGCGTTGACGTGCACGGCGTACCATCCTATCATGTCCGAGGCGTATGTCACAGGGTCCGTCTTGAGTACCAGTGTCTGTCCACCGATTCTGACGAGTGCAGCATCCTCGCCTAGCTTCGGGCCGAGGATCACTCTGGGGTCACGAGCTCCGGTGTGCTTGAGCATCTTCTTCAGGACCGATGATGGAAGCTTACCAGTTCGCAGAGACATCAATCGTTCGAAAGCCATAGCGACATAATAGTGTTTTGCGTGGTTTCGACATCCGTCCGGCAAGTTGACGAAACCTGAACACCAATGCTTTATATCGGTGGGGTTCCTGACACCTTTCGGGCGAGTACAATGATCGCAGAACGCATACAACGCGTGAAAGAGTCAGGCACGATGAAGATGAAGGAGTTGGCCGGCCAGAAGAAGGCCGAGGGCAAGAAGATCATCTCCTTCACAGTCGGAGAGCCGGATTTCGACACGCCAAAACACATAGTGGAGGCAGCGAAGAAGGCATTGGACGAAGGCCAGACCAGATACCTCAACGGTCCTGGACTGCCTGCGCTCAGGGAGGCGATTGCCAAGAGGAGCAAGGCAGACAACGGTATCCCGTGCGACTCCTCTAATGTCATGGTCGCGCCTACGAAGATGGCCATGTTCGAGACGATCATGGCTACCATCAACCCGGGAGATGAGATGATAATGCCTGACCCGGCATGGGTGTCCTATGAGCCGGCCTGTGCACTTGCGGGCGGGAAAGCGGTCCCGGTGACGACCAAGGAGGAGACCGAATGGAGGATGCTCCCCGAGGCTGTCGCTGAGATGATCACTCCGAAGACGAAGATGATACTGCTCAACTCACCATCGAACCCATGCGGATCCATCGCGACCAAGGAGGACATCAAGGGGATCGCGGACCTTGCCAAGGACCACGACCTCGTCGTGCTGTCCGATGAGGTCTATGAGAACATCGTGTTCGACGGGCACAAGCACTACTCCATCGCGGCTGAGCCAGGGATGTTCGACCGCACGGTGACGATAAGCGGATTCTCGAAGACCTACGCCATGACCGGTTGGAGGCTGGGCTGGTTGGTCGCGCCGAAGCCGTTGTTCAAAGCCATAAACAAGGTCCAGCAGCACTCGATCACGCACGCAACGACCTTCGCCCAGTACGGCGGCCTCGCGGGGCTGACGGAATCGCAGGACTGCGTGAAGGCGATGGTCAAGGAGTTCAGCGAGCGCAGGGACCTCATAATGAAGCTCATCAAGGAGATACCCCAGCTGCACTGCGACACTCCCAAGGGCGCATTCTATGTGTTCCCAAGATACGAGGGGGACATGGACTCCATGGAGATGGCGATGTACCTCATGGACAAGGCAGAGGTCGCGGTCACGGGCGGAGAGGCGTTCGGTGCGGCGGGCAAGCAGCACCTGAGGATCTCATACGCCACGGGCAAGAAGAACATCGAGGACGGCATGGAGCGCATCAAGAAAGCGTTGGCTTGATCCCGAACCGACCAAACTCCTTATCTCAACTTTCTTGGCTGTTTCTTGTCTTTGCCTTTGACCACTTTCTTCCGGACGACCTTCGGCTTCCCGGCTATCATATCCTTGGCCGGGTACTTGTCGAGGTCCATCCGTTTCATGATCATATGAGGCTTGAACCCCATCTGACCCCAGGCTGCCCTTGCCTCGAAGTTCGCGGCGGCGACGCTCAGGTTAGCCGTCCTGACCTTGTTCTGGTAGAACCATTTGAGACAGACCTTGAGCATCTCCCTCGTGATGCCCTTCTTGCGCAGCTCCGGCCTCACGTACGCGTCGGAGATGTTGCCCAGGGTCTTCTCCTTGAAGATGGGTGCGTTCGGTGATAGCATACCTAGCATGAAACCCACGATCTCATCGTCCTGCTCCGCAACCACCAGTTTCGTGCTCTTCTCGGAGAACTTCTTCGATACGTACTTGGACCATTTATCGCGGCCGTCGCTGGCTGGAAGGAAGTGGATCGAGAGGTCGGAATGATGGGCGACTAGATCCTCCCATAGGTCCACGACCTGATCGAGGTCCTCCTTGCGAGCTTCGCGTATCTCTATCCTTGTCCGAGCCACATTCCCACCTACCGCCCCTGGCTCTTCTGCGATGTGATTCAATCCTCTTAAAGCCTGATGTAGGTGGCAGAGGTCAGGTCAGGGATCGCCTTGACCTTCTCGAGCACTTCTGGCGACACGGACTCGTCTATCTCGAGGATCATCATCGCGGGTCCCCTGGTCTCCTGTCTAGCGACTTCCATGCTCGCGATGTTGACGTCGTTGTCCCCGAGCACGGTGCCCACCTTGCCGATCATACCTGGCTTGTCCATGTGCGATATGAGCAGTAGGTTCCCTTCAGGCACGATGTCCACTTTGCTGCCATCGATCTCCACCAGTCTGGGACCCTTGTCCGCGATGAGCGACCCAGCCACGGAGGTCGTATGACTGTTCGTGTGCATCGTGACCCTTATGAGGTTCTTGAACGAGCCTGCATCATCCGAGGTCGATGTGACGATCTCTATACCCCTCGTCTTCGCGAAGTTCAGCGCGTTGATGTAGTTGACATTGAACTCTTCGGAGACGGGGCTAAGCAGTCCGGTGACGACGGAAGCGGCGATGATCTTAGTGTCCTTCTGTGCCAGCTCCCCCCTGCACGATATCTCCACTTTGCCGGTCCCGCACTTGCCCAACTGGCATATGAACGTGCCCAACGCCTCGGCCAGGGGCATGTACGGCACTATCTCCGGGTCGAGCTTGGCCGGGAGGTTGACCGCGTTCTTGATGACATTGTCCTCCAGGTACGCGATGACCTGCTCTGCGATCTCAGAGCCCACATCCTCCTGGGCTTCCTTCGTGGTGGCTCCGAGGTGTGGTGTGAGCACTACGTTGTTCAGCGTGAGCAGTTTCGAGCCCTTCGGTGGCTCCTCGGAATAGACGTCCAGCGCGGCACCGCCTATCCTCCCTTCGGCGAGTATCTCGTAGAGTGCGTCCTCGTTCACGACGCCTCCTCTCGCGCAGTTGATGAGCATGGCGCTCTTCTTCATGTGGGACAGCTCGGTCTTTCCGAGCAGGTCCTTCGTCTGCGGCGTCAGAGGCGTGTGGAGCGATATGAAGTCCGATTCCTCGAGGAGCCGGTCCAATGTGACGAGTCTCACATGCAGCTTGACGCCGACCTCTGGGGATACGAGCGGGTCGTACGCGATGGTCTTCATGCCCAGGGCGCCCGCGCGTCTGGCCACTTCAGCGCCGACTCTCCCGAGCCCGATTATTCCGAGCGTCTTGCCAGAGACCTGCAGCCCTTTCAGCTCCTTCCTCTTCCACTCTCCCTTCTTCATAGAGGCATCGGCTTCCGCAATCTTCCTCGCGAGAGCGAATATGAATCCGATGGTGAGTTCCGCGGTCGATATGACGTTCCCCGATGGCGCGATCATGACGAGTATCCCACCCTCGGTCGCCGCTGGCACATCGACGTTGTCGATGCCTATGCCCGCCCTTCCGATGACCTTCAATTTGGATGCCTTGATGATCTTCTTCGTCACCTTGGTCGCGCTTCTGACCAGGATCACATCGTAATCCTTGATGATCTTGATTAGTTCGTCCTCTTTCAGGCCGGTCTTCACGTCTACCTTGTAGCCTTTGGCCTTCAGCATATCCACGCCGCTCTTTGAAATCTCGTCTGCGACGAGTACTCTCATCTTGCACACCTTCTTTTTGCCAATCCTTCTCGGCAAAACGGGAACCGAGCCTCCCAGATATCAATGTGTTGGACGTTGCTAACGTTCAAGTGTTCCTTTTTGTGCTATGAGTGTTCATGTCGTGTCGAACCGTGGACGATGGACGACGTGATTCGAATGCCAGCATCTGATGCACCCGCTTCTGCGCATTCTCTGCATAATCACTATATATCCACGGAATGTTGTTCAGGGACGAAGTCGAATGCATACAATAAAGCGTCGAGCCTCGATCAATTGTAAGCTCGGTGACGCTTTCGAATACGTCGCAGACTGGAAGAATTTCGCCAACTACATACCGATGTTCGTCAAGATCGAGCCGACCAGCTTAGTACATTATGGTCCTGGGACCTCACTCGATATGACCATGATGCTGGGTACGAAAGTCGTCATGACGACCACGTTGGACGTCGTCGACTTCTTGAAGAACAGGCATATCGTCATGAAGTCCCATCGGGGAATAAGGACCAAGACGAAATGGGAGTTCAAGGACATAGGCGGGAAGATACTGACAACACTCGACTTCGAATACGAGCTTCCGCCAGGGTTGACTCTCCGAGAAGGCGAGTTGAACATGTTGGCGAAGGACCTGGAAGATTCTTGGGCGAAGAGTCTGGAGATGCTGAAATGGATCCTAGAATCGATGCCGCCCAGCGCTGATGACGACTATTGAACTCATGTGCCCGGCGGAAGCATGTTCGGTATGCCGTCCTCGATCGGGTAATCGATCTTGCACTTGGCGCATCTGATGCTCCCCGCGAGCACTTCCTTGGCATCCTCCTTGTCTATCTTGAGCTCGAGCGGATGGTGCTTGCAGACGGGGCATGCGAGTATGTCCATGAGGTTCTTCTTCATACCTGACACCAGGGACTGTATGGTGAAGCGGTAATAAGTCTTTCACGGAGACGGTTCTGTCAATTTTCGGGTGGTGTTGTCGATGGTGCCTTTCTCGATGACATGAATATCTCGTCGATTGCATGAGTAGCATGCATGTAACCAAGCGGTGAATATGCCCCTGGCCAGATACCGTATTCGATGCTCCACAGAGCGGTAGTGTTCCACATTCATGGCGAGCTACCATTTGAGGCTACGATGCTCATGGAGGATTTCCGCCTGGCAGTCAACTCTGCGATCAGAGCGGGCCTAAATGCGAAGGTCACCTCCAGGAATGCCCTGGCGAAGCTTGCGTACAAGGACTTCAGGAAAGAGCATCCGAACATGTATGCCCAGCATCTGGTATCCTCGTTCGAGGTCGCGGGTTCGGTGCTGAAGAACCTGCGAAGGCGTTGGGGGAAGGGCCCGACCCATCGCATTCCATATGTGCGTCGACTGATGATGAAGGCGGAGAACCAGGCATACAAGCTCGATCGAGAGAATGGCGTGATCGACCTTCCTATACGGGCAGGATGTCATGTGAAGCTGAGGCTCGTCCTGAGCGATTACCATCGCATCTATCTGAACGACAGAACTCTCTCTCTTGGTTCACTGACCCTACTTCCAGACAGAGTCATAATAGCCTTCAGGAAGAGCCTGCCTGAATCATACATTCCAGAGACGGCCCTGTCTCTGGATACCAATGAACGATCCTTGGACGGCGTGTTACTGAGCGAAGATGAGTGCCTGCCAGTCCAGGCCGCGTATCCCGATGTCCCGATAATCCAGGCACGGCATCATGACCAGCGCAGGAGCCTCCAGAAGAAGAAGGCGCACGACCGGCGGACATCGAGGCGGTTGTGTCGCAGAGAGGGGAAGAGAGAGCGTCATCGGATCGAGTATCGCATGCACCAGGTGGCCAATGCGGTCCTCGGCTTCGCGGAGGAGCATAAATCGACGATTGTGCTCGAGGATCTGAGTTGGATGACAGCGCGTAAGCGCGGCAAATCGCTCAACAGGCGGTTGAACTCATGGCCTCGGAGGAAGCTTCACGACTTCATCGAGTACAAGGCAGCCTGGAAAGGCGTGCCAGTCATCAAGGTGGACCCATACAACAGCAGCAGGAGGTGCCCAATATGTAGGAGATTGAATCATTCCCGAATGGGCGCCGATTTCGAGTGTGAGTGCGGTTGGTGTGCCGACAGGCATGTCAACGCTGGCATAAACCTGCTGCAGACAGCCTTCCCAGAAGGGATGGCAGGGGGCTTACGGTTCAGCCCCGGCGCGTTCCAGCATGACGTGGTGATGACCCTCTACGACCCAGAGATGGGCGCACGGTTGGAGCCGAATGGGACGAGTCGATCGGTGGTTCAGTCATGATGACCACCACCCGATTATTGACAGAACTCACGGGGACTGTCCCTGCCAAGCATTAATAACGCGGTATGGGGATTTGGCGCGCATGCGCATAGGTGTGATTGGCGTCGGTTCGATGGGCCAGAACCATGCGAGGATACTGGCCGACATGGGTCTTCTGGCTGGCGTTTCTGATATCTCGCCAGAGGCGGCGAAGAAGGTCGGCGACCGGTATTCGGTCCCTTACATGACCAAACACTCCGACCTCCTCAAAGAAGATATTGATGCGGTCATCATCGTGACGCCCACGACCACCCACAAGAAGGTGGCGTCGTGCGCCTTGCGCGCGGGCAAGCATGTGCTTCTCGAGAAGCCGATGACCGGCTCGTCGAAGGACCTCGTGGAATTGAACCGCCAGGCATCGCGTTCGAAGCTGGTCCTTGCGGGTGGATTCGTCGAGAGGCACAATCCTGTCGTATCGTTCGCCAGGAACAGCCTTCAGAAGGGCGATTTCGGCACGCTCATCACGGCCGCTACCAGACGCGTGTCCTCGCTCCCGAGCAGGATAAGGGACATCGGCGTGGTCATGGACCTGGGCATACACGACATGGATGTCGTGCAGCACGTGGTCGGCGAGCGCGCACTGTCGGTGTACGCCCTTGGCGGGACCGGGAAAGGCATCAAGTTCGAGGACCACGCGAACATACTCATCGATTTCGAGAAGGGTGCGACGGGCTTCATAGAGGTCAATTGGCTCACCCCTATGAGGGTGAGGAAGCTCGCCCTCACCTGCGACAAGAACTTCGTCGAGGTGGATTACATGGACCAGAGCGTGCAGGTCTGCTCATCCACATTCAAGCCCTTCGAACCGGGCAACCTGTTCAATGTGCCGATCGATTTCGACCTGAGGCGCGTCGCTCTCAGGAAGGAAGAGCCGCTCAGGCGGGAGCTCAACGATTTCATATCCGCCATGAAAGATGGCAAGGACCCGCTCGTCACAGGTGAGAGTGCGGTGCATACCCTGAAGATCGCTGAGGCCGCACTGAAGTCCATGAAATCCGGACGGAAGGAACTGGTGCGCTGATAGGTGGTGTTTGGATGATCACGTTCATGTCCTGGCTGGTGTCTCAATGAAGGTGCTCGTCACTGGATCGTCCGGCCAGCTCGGGTCGTACGTTTGCGAACTGCTGCTGGATAAGCACGACGTCTCGGGCATAGATAACAAACCCGCGACCTACGATTCCGTGAAGGCACTCACACGGATGGGTGACATCCGCAGGATGAGCGATGTCGAGTCAGTCGTGGCCGATGTGGATGTGGTCGTGCATTGTGCTGCGCAGGTGAGCGTCGAACGTTCGACCGAGGACCCGGTAGCCGATGCGGAGACGAACGTCCTAGGGACCATCAACCTGCTTCACGCCGCGTCCAAGGCCGGTGTGTCCCGCTTCATCTACATCAGCAGCGCCGCGGTATACGGTGACCCGCTCAGAACACCCATCGACGAGTCTCATCCGACAGAACCGATGAGCAACTACGGCGCCAGCAAATTATCCGGCGAGAAGTTCTCCCTGGCCTTCGCTCATACGACGTCCATGGAGTCAGTCGTGATCCGTCCGTTCAATTTCTATTCCGAGAGGGCCGACCCGAAGAGCCCTTACTCCGGGGTGATAACGAAGTTCGTGGCCCGCGTCCGTGCTGGCGATCCTCCCGTGATAGAAGGCGATGGCACCCAGACTCGGGATTTCATACACGCTCGCGATGTCGCACGCATGATCGAGATGGCCCTGACCAAGAAAGGGATATCCGGTCTCGTCCTGAACTGTGGCTCTGGATCGTCCACGAGCATCGCTGATCTCGCGGATGTGGCCATCGCGGCGTCCGGCAGACCCGATCTCAAGCCGGAGTTCGTCGCTCCGCGCAAGGGTGACATAAAGCACAGCCTCGCAGATACGCGACTCGCACAAGAGAGACTGGGGTTCGGTCCCAAGGTGTCCATGAAAGACGGCATCGCGGAGCTTCTCAGCTGAGCCTCTTGCCTATGCCGGAGTATGCGATCCCGGCCTTCTTCATCTTCTCGGTCGAGAAGATGTTCCTTCCATCCACCACCCTCGGGGTCCTCATGAACTTCTTCAAGGTGGCCGGGGTTATACTTGCGTATTGGCTGTGCGCCACCATGAATATGGCTATGTCTGCGCCTTCAAGGGCGCTCCTGAGGTCGCTGACCACGTCGACCCCGTCGATCTCCGTGACATAAGGGTCGTGGACCGTCAGCTTCGTGCAGCTCTTGAACGACCTCATGACGGGTATCGTAGGCGAGTTCCTGATGTCTCCACTCTCCTGGAGGAACGATGCTCCAAGGATCGTCACGCAGGCCTTCCGTTTGTCTATCTTGGCATTGGCCAGCATCTTCATCGTGAGGTCGACGATGTGCAACGGCATACCATCGTTCACCTCCCTTGCGGTCGGTATCAGCTTCGGCTTCGCTGCCTTGCCTCCGTGAACAAGCAGCCACGGATCCTTGGGCAGGCAATGCCCTCCGACCCCGGCTCCAGGAACGTGCATGTCCCTGAACGGACACGAGTTCACGAGCCGCCTGACCTCGAACGCGTCGATGTCCAGCGTTTCACAGATGAGTGCAACCTCGTTCGCGAACGCGATCTGTACATCCCTGTAGGTGTTCTCCGTCGTCTTCACGACCTCCGCGGTCGTCAGGTCCGTCGGATGCAGCTTGCCCTTCATGATACGTGAGTATATCGAGCTGGCCCTCGCGATGCTCTGCTTGTCCAGCCCTCCGAGCACTCTGTCGTAGTTCCTCAGATTGTAGAGCAGTCGTCCCGGCATCACCCTCTCCGGACAATGGGCCAGCTTGAAATCCTTCCCCATCTTCATCTTCTTCGATCGTTCCAAGGCCGGTGCGACCACGTTCATCATGGTTCCCGGAGCGATGGTCGATTCGATGATGACCAGGGTGCCCTTCCGCATGTTCTCCCCTATGCTCGTCACCGCTGCCATCAACCTCGAGTTGTTGGGCTTGTGCGATTCGTTGATCGGTGTGTCGACGCAGACGAATATCGCGTCCCTGTCGGAGCACATTGAGAAATCGGTGGATGCTCTGAGCTTCCCCTTCGCGACGGCCTTCGCGAGGAGCTCGTCCAGCTCCGGCTCGTCCCCTTTCAGCGGCAGCACACCCTCGTTGATCTTCATCGCGCGCTCTGCGGAGACGTCTATTCCTACGACATCGAACCCCTTGTCCGCTAGAAGAACGGAGAGTGGGATTCCGACATAGCCCAGACCTACAATAGCCAATTTCTCCTTTGGCATCGGATGCACAATCGTCGAGGAGCGTATAAGGCTTTCTCAACGGGTCCGGGCCATCTTCGAATAATGGGCCCAGCACTCTGGCCATGCGAGGAAAAAATCAGAAATGAAAGGGATTTCGTAAGAGGTTTGAGCTGGTTCTGATTCAGCGACCTACTGTGGTTCCGTCGGTTCTTCGGGTGGTGGAGGCGAGTGGGTCATATGTTCTGGTCTCGCCGGCTTCGGCGCACCCATCCTGCCCTTCGCGAATGGCACGACTATCAGCAACACGATCATGACCAATAGAAGTATCATGATTGTGAAGTCAGTCATGCTCATCCCAGCCACATCCTTCTCCCAGAGACCCTGGTCGGATTCGACGCTCATCGGAGTCCAGTCGCCTGATAGGTATGCGCCACTGATACCGTTGTACAAGCTGGCCCAGACCTCGTAGCCTCCGTCAGGCAGGTTCGCGGGCACCTCTATCGTGAATGTGCCGCTCGAACCGGTCGTCAGGAGGGACCAGTCCTGGTTCTCCATGTTGGACGAGAACCATATCTCGTACACCGACAGATGCGTCGCACCGTTCGTTGTGATCGAATAGCCGAAGGTCACAACAGTGCCAGGCTCGAACGCGCCGGAGACGGTCTTCGAGCTGCTCTGGACCCAGATGCTGAGATCGTAGTCGTTCATCAGATAGACGGTCGCGCTCGCGGCGACATTGTTGCCCAGTCCATCCTTCAGAGTCACTGTCGCTCTGTACCAGTTGGCTGGTTCCTCATCTGGTGCACTGAAGCTGAACGACCCGCTTGTGCGGAAGCCGAGTATTTCGGAACCGACAGTCTTTCCCGTGTTATCCGAGATCACATACGACAAAGAGCCGTTCGTCATGGCGGTCACGATCTGGTAGGACCATGTGAGCAAATCTCCACCGGCGTAGGTGTAGGTGTTCGCAGTGACTGCGAGGTACGCCTTGGCCACGGTCGCATCATCATAGGCGCCCATGAAGTATCCGTTCACGAGCGTGTATGCCTCGACATTGATGTCGCCGACATAGTCACTCGGTATCTGGTACATCACGCTGCTCGCGGTCGTGTTGCCAGCCTCGATGAGTCCCTGGTCTCCCGAGATTATGTAGAACACAGAGTTGTTGTATACTCTGTCGACACCCCATACGGTCTCGAAGGTCATCACCATGTTCTGTCCGCTCCAGTAATCGTCGAAGTCCAGGTTGACTGCGAAGCTACCATCGATCTCGATGTCGAAGCTGGTCATTCTGACGACTGTGTTGCCGATCTTGGACACGGTCGCGTAGACGAGGTATGTGCCGAGTTCCGCGTCAGCGGCGAGCACGAACTCATGCTCGACGAGGCCTTCGACGCTGGTCATCAGACCTGCTGCGCCGTACTCCTCAAGCTCCGATCCATCCTTCTCGACGACTATATCCACATCTGCATCTGGCAGAGGTTCCGAGGAGCCGCCATCGACTTCAACGGCGACATCCAACACGACCTTCTCGCCTGCAAGATACACATCGTTGTCGGTCTCGACAGATGCCTGCATTTCGCCTACCGAGAACTCGATGTATTCCTGCTGGGTCCTGTCATCCGAGTCGTTCGCCCAGAAGGTGATCTCGTAATCGGAGGTCAGATTTATGCTCGCAGGTATGGTGAAGATCTTAATGCCCTTGTAGCTCGGCGCGAGATCACCTGTCGCGTTTATCTGAACGCCAGTGTTGTTGAACCATGTGGCGCTCCACTCCACCTGGACATCGGTATAGAATGTCAGTGTGGCCATGTCAAGCACCACATATTCAACGGCGATGCTCTCTCCTGGCAGTACGACTGACCTGTCCGATCCGATCATCAGGAAGTACTTCGCGACCTCGAAGGTGTCGTGGTACCATGTGGTATCCGAGACCTCCCAGATGACCCTTATGTGGTAAGTTCCATCCTTCGCATCAGCGGGCACGGTCCACGCGACGCTCCACACACCGTTCGCATTGGCGGTCTGGAAATCCCAATGGTCTACCATGTGATCGGTCTCGTTCGTGATCTCGACCCTGAACGCGTCGTCCTCACCGGTGAGGACGCTTATCGCGACATCCTGTCCCGGATAGTAGAAGCCCGAGCTCGGGTCCAGAGTTACGCCGCTCCTCTTCACGATGATCTGTGTGCTGGTGAATTGCACCCATCCGTATATCCCGTTGACGAGCACGACAACGTCGCAGACGGTCATGTCTCCTTCGAAGTACACATCGGCATTCAGCCATATGTCCACATCGGAGCTGTTGTAGTATCCGTCTATTGGCTCATCCGTGATAGCATCGAAAGTGCTCTCAAGCCCTCCACTCTGGTCGAGGAGACGGACCCTTATGTTGTCCCTGGTCAGCTCGCCCTCGAAGTAGAGTTCGACATTCACATAGACGTGATCTCCCTGGAAGAAGACGTCTTTCAATTCGCCCGTATCGTCCGTTGTCTGTACAGAGCCTGTGTAGAATATCTCTCCCTTAGCGGGGACAGAGACGAAGACTACAGCGACCATGCACAGTGCCAACGCTATGCTTAGAATCCTATTTTTCATGGGCTATCCCATCCAAGTCCATTATTTGATGGACTATATATATACGTTTCGTAAAAGAACGACTGACTATATAAATGGCCCAAGTTCGCCGTAGGTTCTATAAGGCAATTGCAGATGTGTTCTTGACCGCGAATTATGCGCATAGTCACCCGCACGCAGCTGCGCACACGCGAGGTGCCGCTAACACCTCATCCATCTTGATGGTGATCTTCGTCCCGTTCCTTATGGCCTGCGGTCGACCTCATCTCTTGGATGTTTGCTGGACTGAACGGTGACATCGCCCTCAGCTTCTTCACGATCCCTGGCACCACCTCGATCACGAAGTCGATATCGTCATCGGTGTTGCTCCTACCTAGGGTGAACTGCACTGCACTCTGCGCCTCCTCGGTTGGTATGTCGCATGCCAACAGCACGTGCGAAGGCAACAGGCTCTTGGACGTGCATGGAGAACTCGACGAGACAGATATGCCCATCATGTCTAGGTTGAGCAGCATCGACTCTCCTTCGATGTATCTGAACCTGAAGTTCGCGTTGTTGGGGAGCCTCCTGGTCGGATGTCCGTTGAGGAACACGTCCTGGACATTCCCGCGCATCCCCTTGACCAGTCTGTCCCTGAGTCTCGTGAGCCTGGCCCCCTCTTCCACCATCTCGTTCGCTGCCAACTCGGCCGCGGTGCCGAACCCCACGATGCCTGGGACGTTCTCGGAGCCGGACCTCAGCCCACGTTCCTGTCCGCCTCCCTGTCCCATCGCCTCGACTGACACGCCATCCTTCACATATAACGCTCCCACACCCTTAGGCCCGTACATGTCGTTCGAGGAGATGGTCATGAGGTCGGTCCCAAGGCTCTGTACGTCTATCGGTACCTTGCCCGTCGCGGCCACGGCGTCGACGTGGAACCGGATCTCCTTCCCTCTGATCATGTCGCCGATCTCAATGATCGGTTGGAGTGTGCCTATCTCGTTGTTCGCATACATCACGGAGACCAGGATGGTATCGTCTCTGATAGAGGACCTGAGCTGTTCGATGTCGACGAATCCTTCAGGGGTAGACGGCACGTAGGTCACCTCGAACCCGTTCTTCTGAAGATACTTCATGATGTTCAGGACGGAGATGTGTTCTATCGCTGACGTGACGATGTGCTTACCCTTCTTCCGCATCCGCATCGCGGCGCCTTTGATGCCCAGGTTGTTCGCTTCCGTCCCGCCAGAGGTGAATATGATCTCTTCCTTCCTCTTGGCGTTGATCAGTCCCGCGACCTTCTCTCTGGCGTCCTCGACCGCATCCTTGGGCCCCCGACCAGAACCGTGCAACGAAGAGGGATTTCCGAAATCATCTGAGAAATAAGGCATCATCTCGCTGAGGACCCTTTCGTCCACAGGTGAGGCGGCCGCATAATCCATGTACACCCTTCTCTTCGCTCCGCTTTGACATATGGGCATCGTGCACACATCCTCCCAGATGGAGATTCCAACCATGGCCTAAAAGGTTAGCACCGCATCCGCTTCCAACGCGAGGTCGTTGAGCGTCGCCGCGCCCACTATCCTCGACGGTTGCTCGAACTCCTCAGGTGTCGCCCTGCCGCCCCACAGTTGTGCGCTCTGTGCGCAGATCAGTATCTCGACGCCCGCGTTCGTGGCCTGGTCCATCACTTCCTTGAGATCCGGGAAGCTCCCCATCTTGATCTTCTGAGGCTCCCCCTTCTTCACCGACAATATGCCTTTCGCGAGGAAGTAGATGGTCGCTTCGATGTTCATCGCGCGTGCCGTGGTCGCGAGTACGAATGGTGAGTAGAGTCGCTCCGGTGTATCGGGACCGGATGTCTGAACGTACAATATCTTCTTGCTCATTGACGGATCCTCCTTTTGGCTCAGAGATTCAAGACATCCTCTTGAGAAGGAACCTGAAGCCCTCGTCCGTCTTTTCGACGGATAATAATTCGTGCCCCGCGTATTTCGCCCAGCTGCGTATGTCCGACTCTGAGGCTGGGTCGTCCGCCAAGACCTCCAGGATCTGTCCAACCTGGACCTTCGAGATATCCTCTCTGGTCCTGAACACCGGCTCCGGACAGTAGAGGCCGATGCAGTCGAGGGTCTTGGTGGGTCGGGGGAATCCTTCGCCTCTATTCGGCATAACTATCCTCGAATCGCCTCGGCAGACGACCTCCGTCATAGTAACGGCGTTTAGTGATGGGGTTTTTTGTTGATAAGGATTTTCCCATCGCAGTATGGTTCTTGCCCTCGCTCCCCCTCATCGGTCACACAAGCCTGAGGGTCGTCCTCCCCAACCTTCCCGCGAACCTCTTAGTGCCGAAACCAACGCTCTTCCTCAAAGGATCATCGGGCACATCGTCGGTCTGCTCGCTGATCAACGCGGAGATGGCAGCGACACCCGTCGGCGTGGCCCTCTCCCCGGGACAATCTCCCGGGACGTGTCTCAATGCCTTGAGCAAGTGGGCCGTGGCAGGCGCTGGGAGTCTGAACGTGCCGTGCCCTGTCACAACTATCCCTCTCCCCGTCGTCAATGTGGATGAAACGAACTCTCCATGTGAGTCCTTCTCCAGAAGGGTCGCGATGAACCCGATCCCTGCCATGTTCATCATGGCCTGCGGTCTGCCTATCTCGTGCAGATGGACCTCTTCAGGCGAGACGCCGTGCGCGGCGGCTTCTGCTTCGAACACCTTGTCGAGTATGGCATTCGACGATTCTCTGCCAGAGCCTAGCAAAGTCGTTATCTCGTCAATACATCTGTAGGCATCACGGTATTCGGTCGTGCCTTCGGTCTGTACCCTCTGCACGTACGAGATGCCGATGCCCCTGTCTCCAGAATCCTCGATGTCTATGATTTGCATCGACAGACCCTTTCCCTCGGCTGCTGAGACCAGCTTTCGGATCGCGTCCTCTTTCACCGTTTCGGGCAACAGATCGATCATTGCGGCGAGCAGCATGTCGGCGGATACGCCCTCCCGCGCGTCTATGTGAATCACGAATATCTCGAATGCGCTTGTCTGGGATAATTGTTCTGTGACCTAGGATGGGTGGATTGAACCGGTCCGCCCGTTACTTGGTCTTGACCTTCCTGGTCTTGAGTTTCCGCTGTTTCGGCTTCTCGGGCGGAGCCATCTCAGGTTCCTTCTCCTCGACTTCTTCCTTCTCCAGATGCTCCTCTTCACGCGGCTCCTCGGCAGTGACTGGTTCAGGTTCCTGAGGTGCGATCACCTGCTGGTCGACCTCCTGGACAGGTTCCATCGGTTCCGGTACGGCCATGGGCTCGACTATCTCCACTTGCGGCTCGGGCAATGGTTCTTCCACCGCCTCGACCCTCATCTCTTCCTCTGCTTGTGGAGCGACGACCTCCTCATCCACACTCTCGACGATCTCAGACTCCGAAGGTACCTCGACTTTGTCGATGGTCGTCTCAGCGGCGATCACTTCGGGCTCGGTCTCGGTGAACGCGAAGTCGGAACCGCACTCATCGCACTTGAGCGCCTCTGCGGCGACCAAGGCCGCGCAGATCGGACATTGGTAGCTCACGTCATCCCCGAATGTCGCGCTACACTTCGGGCATCGTTCCTCGCTTCCGTCAAGCATCCACGAGCAATGAGGACAGCTGAGCTTCTTGTCCTCCACCTTGACCTGCATCGACTCGATGGCGATTATCTCGGTCAGCAGAGTGTCAATGCTCTCGTCCGTATTCTTGGTGTCCGATTTCGAATAGAACTCGCGGTAGACGACATGGCACGATGGACAGCTCACGGATTCCTGATCCACATGCGCTCCGCAGAACGGACACTCGAAGAGTGTGTTCTTGCTATATCTGACACTACATCGTGGGCACGCCTCCTCGCGACCATTGACTCTGAAGCCGCATGTAGGGCAGCCGAACAGTTTCTTCCCGTCAATATCCATCGACACTTACCTAGACTTATGAAGGCTCTGCCCAGTCTAAACATTTTCGGTGGTCGTGTATCGTATTACCCGTCTCCATGGCGAATGCGAAGTGTGGTAGGTGTCATATCATCCGCATCGTCGATCTCAGAAAGTCCGAGCGATCTTGAGCACATAGCTGTGCCAAAAGTGCCGCTGGGATGAGAGCGAGATATCGTCCCGTCAGATCGTGAATGCGACCACGATCGCCCCGAGGATCGCGCAATACACGCCGAATATCCACAGCTTGCCAGACTTGACCGCCTTCAGCAGGAACCCTATGGATGCGAGCCCGGTCATGAAGGCGGTCACAGCGCCTGCCGACATGATGATCATATCCGAATCGTAGATGTCTAGCTTGACAATCCCGTATGCGAACGCGGCCACGAGCGCAGGTACCGACAGCAGGAACGCGAATGTCGCGGCGACCTCCCTCTCCAATCCCGTGAAGAGTCCTCCTGATAGGGTAGATCCACTCCTGGATATGCCCGGAAATATCGCGACCGCCTGGAATATGCCGGCAACCATCGCCTCGACGAATCCGACGCTCTTATTCGTGTTCCTCGTTCCAGCCCTCTCTGCTAGTACAAGGACGACGGCGTTGATGAGTAACGCGGCTCCGACGAGTTGCAGTGTGAATATCTCCTCGATGACATCAGTGAGCAGTATCCCCGTGATCCCCACGGGTATCGTGGCGATTAGTATGAGGTACCCGAGCTTACGGAGCTTTTCGTCGTTCTCGTCCCGCATATCCTTGCACTTGAACATCGCCAAGATGATCTTGAGTATCTCCCGTCGGAAAAACACGCACACTGCAGCGAGAGTGCCTGCATGGACGAACAAGTCGAACAATAGGTTCTCTTCCGCCGACAGGCCGAGCATCTCCTGCGCTATGACCAGATGGCCAGAGCTTGACACTGGCAGCCATTCGGTGATACCTTGGATGATGCCTAGCAGTAGTGCGTGGATCAGGTCCATTACGAGGTCAAGAGAGATTCTCCCTATTCAAGGTTCTCCAAGCCTGAGGGATGTATCGAACTAGATAACGGAGGGAAAACGTATTTATCGCTTGGAATGGCTTGGATGCTTTCAGCGTCGACCATTCGAATCTACGTGCTGTCGATGGTATGATCGTCCATCGCGGCTAAGATATCAGGGTAATCTCTATGAGGCTGACCATTTCGATATGCGTGTTGTTGGCTCTGGTGATAATGCTCACAGGCCCTTCGCAGCCGATCCTGTCTGGATCGCACATGCAATCCGTCTCCTCAACAGCTTCCATATCCATACTTCCTGGTTCGACGGACCTTATCATCGAGGTGGCCGGGCCAGACGTGTTCGACGAAGTCTCGGACATCGTGATCGGCACGGGCTCGACCATCACCTTCTCGAGCAGGGACACTGGAATACTGTCGTTCACGGCTGCCACGGACGCAGAATCGATCGCCAGGTCGCTCTCGTCGATTCCAGGCGTCGTGAGCGTATCTTCCGAGGTGAGGGCGAGCCTATCGTTCTTGCCTGACGATCCGGGACTGGAATACCAATGGGGTCTGGACACGATCGATGCATATGCTGCCTGGGACATCACCGTCGGCGACGAGGAGACGATAGTCGCGGTCCTGGACACGGGCATCGACTGGAACCATCCCGACCTTGTTGCGAACATCTGGACGAATGCTCAGGGCTATCATGGGTACAATTTCATCGACGACAACTGGTTCCCTATGGATGACAACATAAACGGCTATGATGACAATGGGGACTTCGTATCGAACATCTACACATATCACGGCACGCACGTGGCCGGCATCATGGGTGCCACCATCGACAACGCGATAGGGGTCGCGGGTATCGCTCAGGTCAAATTGATGGCCGTCAAGGTCATGAACGATTCTGGCGAGGGCACCGATTCAACCGTCTCGAGCGGAGTCAGGTGGGCGGTCGACAATGGCGCTCGGGTGATCGTGATGAGCCTCGGGTTGGATGGTCTATCCGCACCCCTCCAGAACGCGGTCAACTATGCCACCAGTCGAGGCGTGGTCCTCGTAGCGTCCGCAGGCAACAGCGGCACGAGCGTGCTGAGCTATCCCGCGGCGTTCCCGAATGTGATCTCGGTCGGGGCATCGGACAATCTCGATAGACGAGCGTCCTTCAGCAACTTCGGTGTGAACCTCGACGTCATGGCACCAGGTGTGAGCATATATTCCACACAAGGTGGGGGCAGCTACCAGTCGCTTTCAGGTACGTCCGCTGCCGCCCCTCATGTCGCTGCTATTGCCGCCTTGATGCTCACACTGAACCCCGCGCTCACCACGGCCGAGGTCGGTGACATCATCAACTCGACCACCACGGATATTTCGATAAATGGATATGACACACAGACCGGATGGGGCATAGTCAATGCATTCCGCGCCGTCGAATCTGTCGCGGACCCCACGGTCACCATAACGGAGTTTCCTGAGAGCGTGGGCCTCAACGCGACCTTCTCTGTCTCATGGATGGTAAGCGGCGGAGACCCAGGCGACATAGAGTCGACATACCTCACTTGGGGGTATTCGGAGACCGAACTCACCTATCAATCCGACATCTTCTCGGGCATGACATGGGCCGAGTTCTCGATAGCCGGCATACCATCTCTTCCGACCAATGGCACGGTCTATCTCAAGGCCTACGCGGTTGTCGACGGGTTCGAATGCGAATCCGATCTGGAGGCAGTCATCGTGACGGAATCCATCGGCGATAACCTTTTCATGCAGTTCTTCACGGATCTCCAGAACTTCATATTCAACGACCTCGGTCTCATCAACTTCCTTCTTCTGATGTGTGTGCTCATAGCGATCCCCGTCATCGTGGTCGTGGCAAGGCCGAAGAAGCGCAAGGTGCAGGCACAGACCATTGCGACGGTTCCCGCACCTGGCAGGCTGGAACATTACCAGCCCGTGACGGGAGTGCACCACCTACCACCGCCACCACCGCCACCGCCTCGTTTCGAGGCGTACGTGGACATCGTGGGCAACAACATCGTACCGGAAGTGGTCAAGGTGGTCGAGGGGACCAAGGTCGTTTGGGTGAACCGTACTTGGGCCGCTCCTCCAGGCGTCGGCATAAGGTCCGGCACATTCGATACATCGGGCGAGCATCCGGACGGACTGTTCCAGAGCGGCCTGCTCATCGCGCCGGGGGATTACTGGAGCTGCACGTTCCACAGGTCCGGCGTGTACCAGTATTATCTGACCTCTGTTTGGTTCAAGGCGAAGATCATCGTCGAGCCGCACAAGGGCAGCAACGGACCGCAACCATCGACGAGCTCGGCGCCCGCGACGCAGAAGAGATCTCCGGGAAGCTGATGCGCATCCCCCATCATATTATCGAGTTCAGAATCCAGAAGTGTTTTGTTTTCGGGTTTTATGGGATATGGGGAAGCGAGTCCGGCCAAGCGGAGATCGAGAGGATTCATAACACGCGTTCGGACCACCACGAGGGCGTTCACACCCTTCGCCAGCGCGTCTCGCTGCGGTCACTCCAGCGCATCAATCTTCCTCTTCTTCGCTTGGTTGCGGACCCGACTTCATTTGTTTAATTCTCGGACTGACCCTTTCCCTTGGGTTCATCTGCGGGATCATCTGAGCTGCTGTCATCTTCCGAAGGGCCGGCGTTGTCATTGCCCTCTCCCTTGTCGTCGTCACAGTCGCTGTCCACAGTCTGTTCGAGCGGTGTCTCCAGCTCGACTGCCTGGGCCTTCTCCTTCTTCATCTCAGGCTCGTTGGCCTCCACCTGCTGCTGTGGTTCCTGTGCAGCCAGCTGCTCGTTCTTGCATCCCTCGTTTGAACCCTTGTCCTCGGCCTTGGCATCTAGAGACGCGTCAGCTGCGGACTCGTGGTCCTCTGAGTGCTGACTCTGGATCTGGGTGTTCTCACCATGGTTCCTCTCCCTGTGGCGGTAGCAGTGTCCGTTCTGTTCTCCGTTGCCTTCCTGCTCATCGTCATCCTGATCCTCGTCGTCATCATCGCCCTGATCCTCATCGTCATCGTTCTGGTCCTCATCCGAGTCACCCTCGTCATCATCGTTGGTGGTCTGATCATCATCAGTACCATCATCAGATGAATCGTCGTCAGAAGTATCATCTGAACCATCAGATGTGCCATCATCGCTGCCATCGTCCGATGAGCCATCGTCGGTCGGGGTCGTATCATCCGTATTGTCGTCGGGTGATTGTTCATCTTCTGGCGGGATATCTGCCGAGATATCGGGCTTGTCATTGCCTCCTATCAACGCCACTATCAGAACTGTCGCGATAATGAGTATCGCTGCCACAGCCGCCGAAGTGAGCAATCTCTTGCTAATTCTTATCGTTCTCACCTCCCATTGCTCCGCAACCCTTATGAGCCTACATGCGTCATCGGTGAATCTATTATTTAATGCATTTGTGTCTGACGGAGGTTCCTGGCATCGGCCGTCGCTGTCAGACACGGCCTGTTTTAGGCTCCTCGCTCGGCATCCCTCGACTCGCCTGATTACATAGTAATCACGCGTGACATCTCAAGGGATCTCGGGTAGCGGTGTGCCACCTAGACACTCGACAACGCTCGCATAACCCGTGTATAGAAGTGTGATTCCACCATCGCTAAGGTGCCCGCTCATGAACAGACCGTGCAACTGATTGTAGAAGTCATCCATGGTCTCCAGGCACAACACTATGTCCCCTGCGTCCAGGGCATATTGCGCGACGATCAACTTGGCAATGAGTCCGTTCTCCGAATGTCCTCTCAGCTCGGAAGCGACCGAGAGGACGAGTGGCACCAGGTCGATCGGCCGGCATGGTTCGGTCACAGGCGGCTCCACCTGCGTCTCCACGAGGATCTCCACTGACGAGAGCGGGACCTCTCCGGACCTCCCGCCAATCACGCACACTGAACCATCGGTCATCATGACCGCTCCGTGTGCGCCCCTGTCCTTGATCATGTCCGCACTCGCGGTCCATACCATGTTCTTCACGCAGAACATCTCGGTCGTGTCCGTGCTTCCTCCGGAACTCGATGATCCTGCGGCGATCAACTTCCCATCGGACAGGCCTGTCAGAGAGAACCGCATCCTGGGCTGGGTCATATCTCCGGCAGATGTCCATGAGTTGGAAGTGGGGTCGTAGATCTCTGCAGATGACATGACCACGCCATCGTCCATGCCCCCTGCCACGACGATCCTTCCATCCTCCAGCTCTGCAGCGGCGAACTCGTATCTGCCGCACCCCATCGGAACCGCATCCGCCCAAACGCCTGTCGCTGGATCGAACATCTCGCTGGTCCCGACGATATCTCCGCCCACCGCCAATACATCCCCGCTCGCGAGCAAGTGCATCGTGAACAGCATCCTGGTGTGCTGCATCGATCCTGCAGGCTCGAACGAATGTGTCGATGGGTTGTACGCCTCAGCCTGGTACCATGTCCCTGATGTCCAGTCTGTGCCGCCACTGATGAGGACCCTGCCATCTGGAAGTGGCGAGGCGGCGTGACCCGACCTCGCGAAATACATGGACCCTACCGGGAGAGCGCCCCCGCGCACGACATCTATTATCTCCGCAGAGGCGACCGTCCCTTTTCCGGACTCTCCTCCCGTCACTAGTACGGTACCGTCGTCCAGCAATGTGGCCGTATGCCCGACGCGTGCGGAGTTCATGGTTGGTCCGGGCTTCCAGACGAGAGCCTCGGAATCGAATATCTCCGTGGTCGCAGTGGGACCGTTCGTGGATATCCCACCTATGACGAGTATGTCCCCGCTCGTGAGAATGAGCGCCACCGGTGAGGCCCTAGGGAGTATCATCGAACTGGCACTGGACCATTCGTAGACGACGGATGGTTCGGATGCGCCCTGAGTCATCGATAGTATCGGCATCAATGAGGCGCTGAAGCTCGTTGAAAGCACCAACAGAACTGCGACTAACGACGTCCACGAACCTCTGAGTTCTCCACTCCCAGAGAGTGCATCCACTAAACTCTCTCCCCCTTTTCTTGACAGGATGCTGCGAAAACCACTCCCCCGAGCAGCGCGCGACCCCTGTCTGATCTCTTTGTCCAAGTGTCGGAAGACCGTTCCTTATTAAGGTTTTTTGGGTACTGACTCCCCCTCGGTCAGTACGGATGTCTAGATGGGGACGTTGGGTCGCGGAGAGCATCTATGCCTGCGCTTCCGCCCTCTCTTCCTCGACATCGCTATCGAAGGGTTCGTACGGCTCGACGACCTTCGCCGACCTTTCCATGAGCGCCAACTCCCTCATGTTCAACACGCGTGGGTCTATCACCAAAACGATGGCGCAGTCATGGGTGAGGACGAAATCATGCAGATGGTTCACGAACCTGAGCACGGTCTCGAAATCGTTCTGGGTAATCATGTACTCTAGCCCTTCGATCATCACCACGGCCTTCGTGTGGGCCTCAGCGAATTTGGTTATCAGGAGCGTCACGAGGCTCAGCTCTGTTGGATCGACATGGTCCTTGCCTGCCCTGCGTGTGAGCCACAGCATCTTCTCGGCCTGGAACTGGATGACCTTTCTCAGCCTGTCCGGATGCTCCCTCACGACCAGCATTCCCTTGGCCCCGTGTTCGACGGCCTCGTTGTACATCGTGATCGAGATGGCTGGCCTCTTCTCCTTCACGAGATAGATGAAACCTTTCTCGATCGGGAAGTGTTCTCCAGGGACCGGATGTATCGTAGGGAACGCTCCATCGGGCGTGATGGTGTGCGCGATGGACGCTGCCTTCGCTTCCTGATATCTGTCGGCTCCTCCGCTCCGTCTGTGATACATGACCGCACCGAGCGCGCCGATCGATAGGACGACCGCGAAGAACGCGAGATATGGTACGTAGTCGACAACGACTCGAGGATCGTCTGCGGCCAGTTGAGTGGCCACATCGAAGTCACCGTAGGTCGTGCCCACGCCCCATGTATAAGTTATGTTGCCCCAGGCCGTGTGGACCAGGTATGTGAGTTTGAAGTAGTAGCTGTAGCTCTGATCCAGCGCGTTCTCGGGCACGCAGAAATCCACCGTATAAGTGCCGACTCCGACGCCATCAGGAGCGAGCCATTCAGACGAGTTCGATACATCGGTCCACGCGAACTCGTTAGGCGCCATCCAGGATAAGTGGATCGACACGTTCTGTACCTTGACCATATAGGCGAGTTCGTCGTAGACATAGTCCCCGGACGGCATCGCGTTGACCACCATCACCTCGGCATCGAGCACATCACCGGGACAGTAATACGATCTTCCAGGGACGAAAGTGAAGCTCACATCTACCGCGTCGGCTGCCATCACGCCCACTGGTACACAGCAGAATGCGCTGATCAACAACGGAATCAAGACGCTCGATAAGACGAGCCTCGATCTATAGCCCATCTCCCTTCCCCGAGGCCACGCGGCCCCGTTACCTCTATCTCCGCGGTTCTACATAACAATTCGCAGTCAGTATGGTGCTAAACGTCGCTATACGAGCACTCTCTTCTCGTCCTTCGTGATGTTGAGGACGACCTGCGTGTAAGTCCTGTCGACGTTCTCATGGTCCAGGACATTCTTGACGAAGGAGTTCAGCTCGGTCCTGCTCTTGAACCGGGCCATGACGATGGCGTCCCATTCGCCGGTGGAATCGAACACAGCGAACACCCCAGGTCCTTTGGCCAGGTCCTTCTCGGTGTCCACGATCTTGCCATGGATGACCTTGATACCGATGACCGCCATGATGTCGTATCCTAGCTTGGTCGCGTCTATCATCGGCATGTAGCCCTGGATGACGCCTGCACGTTCCATCGCCTTCACCCTGTTCGATACGGTCGTGAGCGAAACCTGCAGTTCCTTGGCGATGTCCCTGAAGCTCTTCCTCGCATTATTGTTGAGGCTCCTCATGATGTCAATGTCAAGTTCATCGATCTCCATCATGCCAGCCTCCTTGCTTTCAGGGACCATTGGATGTGCTCAAGCACTTGCTTTTATAAATAACTTGCATACTTGAGCGAACCGAATGGTCAAAACGCTCGAAATAATGCCGTAATGTGTTCAACTGTCCAGGATTACTCAAATAAGTTTGATATATGGTCACAGACGTATGGTATCTAGCAGGAGGTCGACAACAATGCCAGGAGAATCTATGTGTTATGATGCTCGGATTCGATATTGGGAAGAGGAATGGGTATCTCAGCTCCTAGCAGAAGCCTTGAGGCTCAAGGGTGAGACCCCCTCAGAAGAGACCCCTGCATCAGACAAGTCATGATGGACCCCTGAGTGGCTGGTCAGGTCTCTCTGAACCGCATGGCATTCATCGCGGTTCAAATTCTAATGCTGTTCCCCTTATCAAGTTCGGAATTCAGAAGGCCGGCCCCACTCAGTCACATCTCCAGGCGATCAGGCTTTCTGGACGATCTCTTCGGAACCTTCGTCCCTTATATTCCTGAAGCAGAAGAAGAAGAACAGAGTGCCTGCCGTGTAGAATATGGCACAGTACAGGAACGGCTCCGTCCTGGTGTAATCGTTGTCCCATACGTAGCCTGCCACGACTTCTGATATCAGGAATGCGATCGTCCAGACCAGGGTGGTTATCGCGTAGAACGATGCGCGTATCCGCTCGGTCACGATGTTCATGAGATATGCGTTCAGCACTGGCATAGGCACCAGCATCAAGAGTGATCTGACCGCATACAGCACGGCCGCTATGAGCAAGTTCGGTGAGTATGGTATCAGCACGAGGAACCCGATCGATGCGAGCTGGGACACGCTGATGAGCATCACCGCCCCTCTCGTCCGCGCGAGCATCGGGACTATGAAGTATCCTGCGACCAGCATGACGTTCGAGAGAGTGAGCATGAGTGCGAGATCTGTTTCAGTGGCCCCCATGCCGTCGGAGAAGATGATGGCGATCCATGGCATCACCAGTCCCGCCCCGAACCCGATGAGCGCGTTCTGGACGGAGAACATGACGAGCTTCTTCTGCATGGGTCGGTCGAAGTCTAGTAGGAGCTTCTCCGGTTTCGTCTTGACCTCTTTGACCCTGAGCGCATAGAGCACTGGCAAGACCGCGACGAGAGTGGCGGCCGCGTACACATACCTGTACCCCGTGATCAGGTCGGAGCCCAGCAGGCTGCTGAGCAGGTCTGGCATCATGAACCCTACCATGGTTCCGACCGTCAGACCTATCGTGTTGGAGACGGACTGCATGCCATAGAGGTACTTCAGCTTGGACGGGGTGGCCTTGGTGGACAACAGCGCGATTATCGAAGGTCCTGTGATGGACCCCGCCATGCTCACAACGATGCTGGCCGCGATGTATATTGGCAGGCTCTTCTCCGCCAGGAACATCGCGATCCCGACGACGTCTAAGATGAGACCTATCACCAGCAGGTTCTTCCTGCCGAACTTGTCCGCGAGGAATCCGCTTGCAAGGAGCGTCACGGCGCTCGATGCGGATCCGACTGCGAACATGAGACCTATCTCGAGGGAAGTGAACCCCAGCTTGTCCCAGTATGTCGATAGGATGTACCATAGGACCGAGCTGGTGATGCCCATGAACAGGGCGACCTTGATCAACCTTCGTTCGTCCGCTCCGCTGTCTGCATAATAAACGAAGGTCTCTTTCACCCCGCCCTGGCCGATGCGCGCCAGCCCGCGGATGCCCGTTCCAATCCTGGAAGTCAACAGTCGCCCCGGCGGTGAAGCTTTGTGCTCTAATAATTAACTTGCCGTTTCACAATGGATCGAATTCGGATCACTGGCTCTTATGTGGTGAGATTTGAGCAAAGTTTTATCTTTGAGAGATATCTGTGACTCCATTGTGCAATCCAGAGATGACCGAATTCGTCTTCCGCAGTCGTTGAGCGACCGACTGCTCAAGAATCGGGAATTGTTGTTCTACTCGACACTTGCGGTGTCATGTGCAGTCGCATTTCTGCCATTTGCGCGTGAGACTGGCCCCTCGAATTTCTTGATCTATGCACTGCTTCCCATGATATTGGTGTTTGTCAACAGAAGCAAGTTCGAATCCATCCCACTCCCCAGAAACCTGGACCTTGTGATTGGCGTAGCGTTGATCCCATCGAGTTTCGCGTTCAATTGGCTTTTTGGTTCGGTCACTGGGGATTGGGCGTATGGTCTGACTGATTATACGATCTTGGTCGTTGGCATCTTCGCCTTCTACTATCCGATATCCGAGAAGATTGTCCAGCTCGGACTAGTTCTCCTGATATTGCTCAGACTATTGACTATCGGATTGAGCCATGTCTATTCATCGGGGTTCGTGGTCGTATCTGATTTCATAGTGGGAATCGTCGTCGCCTTCTCAAAAATATTGATCTCAAGCGACATTACGAGCGGAATGATCCCTGGAGAGATATTCGTGGGCGGAGCTGCAGGATCGACGCCGATATTCATTGGCTGGGCATGCGTCGGCCTGGAGGAGCTCGTGCTCATCTCGGTGATTCTCTACATATTGATCGATTCCTTTCATCTGCACAGAACAGCGACCATTCTCTGGTTTGCGATTGGGGTCATCGGGTCATTCCTCGTGAATATCCTGAGGATGGTCATATTGATCTGGGTTGCTTTCAGCCGCGGGATCGGGGATATGCTCTGGGTTCATACCCACATCGGCGATGTTCTATTCCTTGTATGGATTGCAATCTTCTGGTGGATATTCTTAGGATTCGCATCACGGGGTCGTCGAATCGATAAGGCCAGCTCACTGGAGGAACGAGATTCCCTGGTAGAATAATACTTATTGATGGACGTCTTGCTTGTGCATGTCGTTTCCTTTAGCGTCAGAGTTCCTACGGGTGCCAGAAATGAATGACAAGGACAGACCTTTGATTCTATTCACGACGATGAATGATCTCCCTTTATATTATGGGATTGAAACGAAAGCATACGGAACGAGTGTGCGTTTATGATGTCTTCTCAGACTCGCTCTCGAATTCTCGTTTGCAGTGATTTCTTGTATCCTCCTAAGGGTGGGGGGAATCTCTCGATTCGTTCAGTATCACTCGAATTGAAGAAGCGAGGTTTTGAAGTCCATAGTGCCTACTTCGGCGACCAATCGGATCCGGACCTCATTGCACATCCACAACCGCAGGGGGTGCTGCTCAGAGGGCTATGGCCACGCCTCTGGAATAGCGATTCCATTTGGCGCACCCGCCTCAGGTCACTCCTGAATGAGGTCAAACCTGATATTGTGATTGCACAACAGACAGTCTCGATTCCCACTATTTCTGTTTGTAAGGAATTCGGAATTCCCGTCATCCTATTCATCCGGAATCTAGACGATTTTTGCCTGGGTGGTTTCTGGACTGGACAGGCGAAGAAATGCGATTACAGATGTATTGGATGCAAAGACGCAGGTCCTCGCATCTGGCAGTTCCCTTTCTTCATAATGTATCATTCCCGGGTTCTCAGGTTAATACGCTCTGCCGATGCGATTATTGCAAACAGTCAAAATGTGCAGAGGATTCTGAGAGATTTGTTGGGGATGGAATCATTGGTGATTCTCCCACAGGTTGAAGCTCCATGCAAGGACGCGACTGAAATGCGTGATAAGATCCTGTTTATCTCTCCAGTGCAGCATAAAGGGAGCGAGATAGCATTGAAGATTGCCGAACACATGCCAAACGAATCGTTTCTTTTCGTCGGTGATGCCAAGCAATCCACAATCGAGAGAATGCAGCGATTGGCCAATGTCCAACATATCCATTGGACACGCGATGTTGGTTCCATCTACAATTCCTCTCGACTGCTGATCGTCCCGTCCATCTCCTCTGAATCCTTTGGCCGGGTATGTCTGGAGGCAATGTCGCTGGGGATTCCCTGCATTGTGAGTAGATCCGGTTCGCTTCCAGAAACGGTTGGTGCGAGTGGCGATGTTGTGATGGATTCACTCAATCATGAATCTTGGATAGCTACTATCCAGAGATATTCTGATGGCGTCTACTATGAAACCAAGTCCAATCTCTCTCTCTCTCGATACCAAGAATATATGGAAAATCTGGGGATCGACAATCTGTTGCTGACCATCGAGCGCCTATTGGCGAATCGCAGATAATCGATCGAATACCGATCATCCGAAGCGATTTCCCGCGATCGTCAGAATATCCGCAGCTTTCTCATTACGCCCCTGGCCATCTTCTTTATTTGGCTCCTTTCGAATTGATCGAGGACCAGGCTATACCCTGCCAGTGCCATCGCAGACGAGAATACGGCCCCACCAATGAGACGTCCCGAGAAGTCCAGGCTCATAAAGTATTCATCATAGATGACGAGGATTGAGCCAAACGCGAGACACAACAGGAGGACTCTTATGACGGAGACTCTGAATGATCTCCAGAAGTAAATGCTCAATATGAAGACATATATTCCAAATGATGCGAGATATGCCGAAGCAAGTCCTTTGCTCCCCAAATCTCCGACGAACATGAATAGAACTGTGAGGAACACAAAAAACCATATCAGATTGAGGAAGAACGCATGCCATACCCTACCTGTGCCGAGAATCACATTCGATACGATCGAGCAGATTACCCGGTATGAAGCCGCCCCGAACATCACAACTGCCGCGGCATATGCTGTACTGTACTCGACGCCATATAGCAGTCTTATCACGCTGTCCAAGAACGGTAGGGCAAGAATGCAGAGGGGAATGACAGCAACTGCCGTGATGCACAAGAGCCTCTTCACATTCTCCCCGACTTTGTGCGGCATGGATGCATCCTGCTCGCTTATCATTGGCAGGAGAGGGACGCTCATTGCTGCAGACAAGATGAGAAGCATCTGCGCCAGATTATCTGCGATCTGAAAATCACCAACGGAGTCAAATCCCCATTCTGTGGCAAGCACAGTTCGACCAATCCAGTGCGCCAATATCAGAATCAAACCACTGAATAGCAGTGGGATGGAAAAGGCAAATATGTTTTTCATGTGTCCCTTATTTGCCAGTATTGATTTTGATGCGCTGAATGATAGCCCAGCCACTCGCCTGACTACAAATGCTAGCATTGTTATCGAAATCAGATTCGAGATAATGAGCGCGAGGATTGCTCCATTGAGTCCAAACCCCCATATGCATATGGTGGTGACAGGCTGTGCCAGAATGGCGACCGCAGCATTTACTCTTGCGAGGGATTTGATGCGTTGGCATCCTTGGACGAATGATGCTAAGCCGATGTTCATTGAGGCTATCAAGACCAGCAGCGCTGAGAGTCTGATCGCCGTTATGATCGATTCATTGTTGTAGATATCTCTCGCGATTGTCTCTGAGAGGGCCAGATAGATCAATGAAGTTATCGCCGACGTTATAGCGATCACTATGATCAGAGCACTTCCTATGCTCTTCGCCAGATTCGAATCCCTTTGGCTGATCTCAGATATATGTTTGATCATCGCCACAGGGACTCCGAAAACCGCGACTATGACCACTAACCCCTCAAGATTTACGATTATCGAAAGCGCTCCATAATCCGCTGGTTGAAGAAGCCTTGCAGCGATGATGGAATTGATGAGGGTCATTCCCTTGATTACCAATAGTGATAGAAAGGTAACCCCACTTCCGAATATCACTCTCTTTAGGAATCCATCCAAGTCAATCACTGGGTGTTGTCGCGAATGCTTGCACGCAATCTGCCACATGCTCTATATGACTTTCGAATCATGCATGCCGTTGCCGATTAGGTTTTATACCGCCGAGGCTTAATTGGTCCCGTGTCCGTAGATTCCGTGACGCCAAATTCTCGGCGTTATCGCCGATCATTCATCCTCTTTCTGCTTGCATTTGTCATCATCCTGAATGTCGTGATTCGGTATCCCATTTTTCACGCATCCCCACATGGTTCGGACACATACTTCACCCTTGAGCTTGCCAGGGCTATTGCCGAAGATGGCAGGGCAGGATGGATGCTCAGCCCGCTATCATATTTTGGGATGTATCCTCTATCCTACCCCGGCGGCACATCGTTCCTGTACGCAGATATCCAGCTGCTATCTGATGCAAATTGGAATTCCTTGCCATGGATAATTAGCACATATTTCGGCGTCTTTCTCATTTTAGTTGGATTCATGTTCTTCAGATTATTTCACATAAGAGACGAAATATCTGTGTTAATGGCTGGGTTGATGGGTATATCCCCCTACTTCCTCTACCTCACTTTCAGCCAAGCTTCAGGGCGAGCATTCATACTGCCTCTATTCGTTCTTGCGTTGTATCTGATATTCTGGGACAATCGTAATCGTTATACGCGTCTCTGCCTGTTCGTCATTTTCACTTTTGGGGCGATTACAATTCACCGCTCAAGCCTCATTGTATTCTTCGCTGAAGCAATCGCGATACTCGTTGTATCCTTGGTGCCAATACTCCCTGCCAAGCTTTCAAAAATAAGATACCCTGCATACATCACATATCTGATTTTCGGAGCCATGCTGCTGTTATGGCCTTACGTGCCAGGTCTCAGAGATATCATCAATTCCGTACCCGAAATGTCATCCACATATAGTATGGCTGAGTGGGAGTTCAAGACAGGATTCTTGTTGGAGGGCGAATCCGTTTGGATCCTTGTGGTGAATCTAGCCACGAATTATATCGGAAGCATGGGGATTATACTTATTCTGCTTCCCTTGGCATTCATCGCCCTTTTCCCTAGATTCAGACATATGCGTGAGAAAGATATCTTCATGCTTGCCATGCTAATCGTTCTGGCACCGTTCATTTGGAAGGCCCAGTATGTCCAACTCATATTCGTTCCATTCGCATATGCGATATGTGGCATGACTTTGCATAGATGGTCATATGTCGTATCGGCATTCCGTCATCTATGTCGAATATGTCGCATGCCTTCGCTCCGAACGAATGTCCGATTCCACGCCGCACGTCCACTTCTCTTGACGACGCTGATTATCTCGTCTTCGGCCTTCTCGCTGGTTCTCTTTGATCACAGATCAATAATGCCTGATAGTTACACGGGAGAGCGTAATTGGCCCAAAGATTCGGAGGTCAATATTGGTCTGTATCTCGGGGATGTCGATTGTGATGAATTCAATGCATTCGTATCTTATTCTGGCCTAGTGGATCGTCGAATTAGATGGTACTCCGGATTGGATTCTCCCGTGATTGACTCCGTATGTCTTCTTGCGACAGGATATCTCGAAGTCGACAGGGACGGGTTTATCTTCAGCGCCAATGCAGAAGATGATTTCATCGAATTCATAATCTCGTTCTATAGATCAGACAAATACTACGAATTGAACGCTTCGATTCCGAACGCCAATCTCTTTCGTTTGAGTTGGGGCGACGTGTATGGGTTCCTGAGATTATATTTCGAGGATCCATCAGATGCTGTGTTGTTCCCCCGAATCAGTACGAATGAAGCCGGAATAGGCATAGTCGTGGTATCCAATTCGCTTGACGAAAATATCCGGAACCCATTTACCTGGGAAGGGCTGATGGTCAGTGAATTCCTTGATGAAGTGATTTCGGGGACATATTGCATCTATTCGAATGATGAATACCGTTCCTATCTGGCCGCATCCATGAAATCAGTTTGACTACTGATTCATTGGGTTCAATTGCCTTCGCTATTAGTCGCCTGCCAGATGATTGATTATCTTTCTATAGGATTCTCTGAAATTCTCGATGTCATGATGCTTCTCGGCAAACTGTCTGGATGCCAACGAAACCGCATCCCTTTCATGTGGTGAGCTCTTCAGTGACTGAACACATTTGATATATCCGTCCACATTCCGATCAGGAACGATATATTTCCTCAAGAGTTCATCCTTCTGGATATCAAGAGCCCCTCCGATGGGTGATGTAATCACCGGTAATCCACATGCAAGTGCTTCGATTATTGTGAAGCTGCATCCTTCATAGAGTGTTGGAAGGACGAGCGCATCGCATGATTGGTAGAGTTCAATCAATTGTTCTGCAGGCAGCCTTCCTACCACCACGGTTCCCTCTGGAACTTCTGAGACCTCTGTCCGCAGAATCAGTTGAGTATCATTGTTAAGCTTTGGTCTGAGCTCCCTAATGATCCATTCAACACCTTTTCTGGAACTGGGAGGCCCTACATAGAGTAGCAAGAATCGGTCGATGGGCAGCCCCAGCTTCTTTCGGATGGATTCCTTATCCTGTACTGGCTTGAAGACTCTGAGGTCGACTGCATTCGGGACTATCGCATCGATTCTATGCCCATAATAGTCGGTTACTTCGTCGCCGGTGGCCTTGGAGACCGCAACCACAACCCTACCTTTGCCTGATTTCTTGTCCAAGAATGCGCCAACGGTACCGACCGCATAGTCCGTCAATCGTTTGGATTCTTGATCCACATTCTTCGCTCTCCCAGCTTCGGATCCGTGATAGACAACCAATGATCTGGATCTCCTTGCATTCCAAGAGAAATATCCGTTGCAGATTATGATGTCATCATCGCTACAGAGCCTATTAATCGTCCGGCCAATCTTGAACGCGCTCAATGGTCTCAATTTCCTGAGCAGCTCACTCTTGAAAACTTGAGTCGAATCGATCACCCTGACATCAAACCCTTCCTCTTTCAGGATGTCTGTGATCAAGTTTATGAATCGCTCGACGCCAGATCCTCTATCTGGTTCCAGGAATGAACTGATCCAAACACAACTAGTGCATGAAGCTGCCTTTGCAGTCGGGATGTTCGACGCCATCAAATCGTTCTGTGATGCGCTACTCATCAATCAAACCTTCTATTACCTTGGGGGTGTACGATTGAGCCTCCATGATTTAGATGGTCAATATTGAAATATCTCGCTTCGGATGCCTTATCCCAAGATGACGAAGAAAATCTCGGTGATAATCCCATCCCTCGGTCGTTGGAATCGTCTGATCCAGTGCATCGAATCCATTCTCAAGCAGAAGAGGGAATATCCACTGGAGATCATCGTGATATTGGATGGTGTGTCTTCAATCGAGGCCGAAGGTCGTCTCAGGTCTGCCATTAGTGGTGCTGGAGACATGATAATCGATGCCTCTCTGAATCGGCGCGGGTCTCCGAGAGCAAAAAATGATGGAGCTCGATTATCTACCGGGGATGTTCTGGTATTCGTCGACGATGACATAACTGCCGAAGCCGAATGGCTATCGACAATAGTCGAGTCGATATCGGATGATGTTGTCGGCGTGGGCGGGGCAGAGAGAAAGCCGCAGCGGATTGATATCTTTCGCAATATTTGGTTCCGAGTCAATGGAAATGTCACTGGCAAGGTGGGGTTCACCGGTCAGGTCATCTCAAATTTCACCCCGACAAAGTGCGAGCCCGAGCAAGTTGATTGTCTTGCTGGCTGCAACATGGCGTTCTCTCGGGCTGCATTCGAGAACTGCAATGGCTTCGATGAATGCTATGGCGGGAATGCATACAGAGAGGAGACCGATTTATGTCTGAGAATATCTCGCTTTGGGAAATTGATCTTCCTTCCGAAAGCTGTCGTATTTCACCACGAAGAACCTTCTGGAGGAAATACTCCGAATTCAATCCGGGATTGGCACTATTGGTATCACAGGAACAATACCTATTTCTTTATGAAGAACCTGAACGGTCATCGCCTGTCCAGGATATCGTTGCATATCTTGAACGAGATTCTCCTTGCGGTGGTGCGTATGATTGCAGGACGGACAATGTCTCCCATATCCACAATGTATCGTGGGTTCAAGGACGGCAAGGCTGTCTATAATCGAGATCCGGTCGGATGATATTTATGACTAAAACGATTGGCGATGACTGCTTCGAAAATGTAGATGTTACATTTTGTCTCGTTTCTCTCAACGAGGAGCGGTCCATTCGTGCTTCATTGGGTGCGATAATCCGCGAGAGCAAGGGTTTTGCAAGAGCGGAAATACTCGTGATGGCTGGCGGCACGGATGACACTTATGACATTGCAGTGTCCATGTTGAGCGACGTCAAAGATGCCATCGTAATCGAGGATGCGGAACCAAAAGGCAAGCCCGCAGCGCTCAATACTCTTTTCTCTATGGCGCATGGCAAGATCCTGATCTTGTCCGATGGGGATGTAATCCTCGGAGCTGGCTCAGCCAGAAAACTCGTGGACTCCTTCAACAATGTGGGCATTGGATGCGCCAGTGGCCGCGTCATTGGAGCACAAGATAGACCCACTCCCGTTACCCGATCCTGCAGATTGATGAATGAAATGATGCATGCTGCCAGATCAAGGGACTTTGCTGACAGGGGCACAATCGAATTGGCCTCCGGCTACCTGATAGCCATAAGAAGAGAGCTAGTTCCCGTTCTCCCACACTCAATCAATTCTGATGACGGATTCTTGTCCCGAAGTGTCCGTTCACAGAAGAAGACTATCGTGTACGTTGAAGACGCGATCGTCACCATCAATTTCCCACTAACCATGCAGGATTTCATGAAGCAGAAGGTGCGCACACGGGTCGGTCATCTCGAATTGCGACGATGGTTCGATGCAGACGCCAATCGAAACATCTTCACTGAGATGAAGGAATATACTCGCGCTTTGAGATCGGGCACGATTTCGGATATCGATATCGTCTCAATCCTTGGAGCCACCGTGCTCTCAATTTCTGTATGGATTCTTGTATATCTCAGAATCCACGTTCCGTTTTTATTCGGACATAAGGTCTGGACTCCCGTGCTGTCTACGAAATAGTGATTCTGCACGGTGAAGCATCACTGGGCAGGTTCCCAAACTATTAATCTAGGGATATCTTCAGGTCGAATGTCGAATCATGGGTGTTAAGCACATTATGAGGTTTAGACTCCATTTCAGACGGGAGCATTCGATTCATTTCGGACTGCTCTTAGTCATAGCTCTCTTGGCCTTCTCGACTCGGATACTTCCAATTGCGATTTCTCCGCTTCCCTACAACAATGATGGTCTGACGGAGTGCAGGATTGCTCAAGATATCGCGATTTCTGGAAATCTAGAATATGTCGAAGGCAGCTACTATGCTGATACTCACTCAATCATAACGCCAGCATACGATGTCTTACTCGCGTTCACATCTCTGGTAATCGGTACGGAGACTTACGACATCGCGCAATTATCCGTCGGCATCTTTTCGATGGTCACTATCATATGCATCTATCTTCTGACTCTTGAATTGACAGGGAGTCGAAAATCGGCTTTGATCAGCGCGTTATTCCTGGGTCTATTCGGAACGTTTGTCTATCTCACTGGTTCGACGTGGAAGGAATCCCTGGGAGTCGCATTACTGACCCTCTTCTATTATTCTTATGTCAAGCGAGCGGATAAGAGGATGCTGATTTTGGGCATATTAGTGCTTGGAATCCTTCCCTTTGTTCACCATCTGGTCACGATCATGGCCTACCTCTCTTTCGCCTTCTTCACATTATGGTCACTATTTTTCGCCTGGCGCAATAATATCGTTCGAACCCGTCATTGGGTCGATCTGGCCGTCTTGATGGCGATTTCCGCGATTGCTCTTGGCTATTATAAGTTGAAATCCCATGACAGGATCGTCTATTTTTCGGACCCTATCGGATTGACCACGCTTCTCATATCATTCGCCGTCCTCTTCGCACTCGCATGCATCATCTTGTCTCAGAAGCGCCATGCTCGGATGACTTTTGCACCGATTCCAGCTATCGCAGTATTCGCACTCTTTGTCGTGGATTATGTGCACCCAATCTTTCCCTACACCTCCGGTTCCCCTGTGTATACTCTATTATTGGCAGGAGCTATGTCAATAATGATCTCAGTAGCATGGTTCGGATTCGAGAACATCATCGAATCGAAATCAAGGTATCGGGCAATACCGCTGGGTCTTCTGCTCCCGACAATGACCTTTCTCTTGTTTGCCGTACTCAAAGGTTTCAATACAACAAGTCATTGGATGCTCTATAGATCGTTTGACTTTGCAGATATCGGACTCGCAGTCGGAATCGGACTCGCTCTCATGCATTTTGCACCACGACCACGCGTTCAGGTCTTACTCACGGTCATCGTATTGGTTCTTCTCGTCATCACGTTCCCATTCGGTTACTTCACGAGCGAGTTAGTGGGCATTCGTCACGACACTCAGCAGTATGAGACCGATGCATTTGACTGGATTGCGGCGAATACGGATGGATTATATTCTGTGCAGACAGATGAACGCCTATCGTATGTCGCAATGGCTTGGAGCAATTTCGAGAAGATCCCATATCTCCCCAGTCGAATCTCGGGGGATGGATTGCTCGGCAAGGGTGCTTACTACGTCCTGGAGACCGAATGGACGACCATCGGTGTCAATGATTACCCGCGTGGCCATCCTGTCCTGGATCCGGTCGAAGTAAAGATGATATTGGAGTCTTCGCAAGTATGTTATCTTGGCGGACCGTTTGATAACCAATTGGCATTCTTCTACACATCGACTGATGGCCAGGATGCAATCTTCGGATACCACTGACCCTATCGAATCAGATGGAGAAATCAACGATTATAACTGTTGCACATGCGAGTGCCTCAATCAGCAGAATCATTCCTACGAGCCCATTCTCAGACACTCTCATGCTTCGCATGATGATGTGAGTCAGAGACTCAACACGGCCATGATATTCCAGATGTCCATTATTCGCTGTGGAGCAATAGTTCTCCGCTCTGAATTTGCCTCTCATCTTCAGGAAGAACTCTACGATCATGGGCATGAATATTATGATTGTCTGTATGTATAGGCTGGAAAGCATTCCTGCAACCGCGATTGTTGCTCCCATGAACAACATGAGGGTGTCTCCTGGGAATATCTTGGCGGGGTATTTGTTGAACCACATGAATGCCACTAGGCACCCAAGGAGTGGGATGAGCAGGTAAACGCCGTCCAGATCATCGTGTGCGAATGCAAGTATCACGAGGGTTGAAGACATTATTATTCCGAGTCCTGTGCCGAGACCGTTGAATCCTTCGAGCATATTGCCTGCATTCGCAGCGCAGGTGATCGCGAAGGGCGCGGCGATGATCATCAACGGTCCAAAATCAAAGTCTCCTATGAATGGAAGGTTGATCGTAGGCTCTAAAGCTGCTCCAAGTGGAAGTGCGAGCAGGAACGGGAAGAACGCCTTCTGTCGTTGCCTTAGTTCAAAGAGGTCGTCCAGCATGCCTATGAACGCGGCTCCGAGAACGACTGCGAGCGACACGTTCAGAAGCGAGACATTGGTGATGCCATCCACAGCGAGCAGGAGGCTCACACCTGCAAAGAAACCGATGACAACGGCGATCCCGCCCATTTCGGCTACCTGCGGGGTGCCCGGTTTGTTGAGGTCTCTGCCGACGATGCCTCTGGCTTTCAACTTCGGCATCATCCAGGGTATGATGAGGAATGTCATCGCAAAAGCGATTGCGAAGGCTCCTATGTATGCGAACTCGTCAGCCAACTGAGTACCCACCTGTCATCTACCGGGTATATTTCATACTTTCCAGGTAACGATGTCTAAATAAATACATTCATGTCGCGCAGAATAGGTCATGACAATCATCCCTGACTCTCAAGTTCCGCGGAACCTTCCATGAGCCTTATCCTCTTGGTCGAATGAGATGCCAGACTGGGATCATGTGTAGCTAGCACTATCGTAGTACCGAACTCCTTCCTTGCCAATTGGAACATTTCGATCACATTCTCCGCGTTCTCGTCATCTAGGTTGCCTGTAGGCTCGTCCGCGAGTATTATTCTAGGGTTGTTCATCATGGCCCTCGCGATAGCCGTCCTCTGCGCCTCCCCTCCGCTGATTTTGTTCGCCCTCTCGTCGGCGATATCAGCTATGTCAAACTTCTCGAGCAGCTCCCCTACCCTGCCCGCATCCTTCTTCTTGGAGAATCTCAACGGGAGCTCCAGATTCTCCCTTACCGTGAGATCGAGGAGCAGGTTGTAATCTTGGAACACGAAGCCGATTTTCTCGAGGCGTAGGGTGGCGAGCGCGTCCTCGGTCAGTCCAATGATGCTCATGCCGTCTATCGCTATGTCACCCGATGAAGGTCTGTCGAGTCCGCCTATGATGTTCAACAGCGTGGTCTTCCCACATCCGGACTTTCCGTATACGGCCACGAAGTCCCTATCATCGACTAGAAAGGAGACACTGTTCAGGACCGGCTGTCTTCCGTCGTACGTCTTGACCAGGTCCTTGATCGCTATCACGGGTGGGGCCATCTACGCTCTTGGCTACCCTCGCCTGAGGTAATAATTGTTTCTGAAATCCCTGCTCCTCGGATTGGTTTACATATTTTATAGTCCATCGCGCCCTTGGTTGTATTCGATGCTTCGACTAGGCGCGATGGTCGGCTTGGATGATTTTTTCCGTATGAGAGTCCCTGACGCGGATTTCTCAGAACTGTTGTTGTTCAACGGGGATCTGCATATTATCGACGGACAGGTCGCGGATATGTGTTCCGCCACGCCTCGCATAGAGCTTGTACATGTCCAGGAATTCATGGAGTTCGAAGGGTCGGAGGTCATGGTCGATCTGTCATCCGAATCGGAGGCGGTAAGGGCGTCTTCCGTGGACATCGTATGCAGGACCAGAGACGTCGCTGATTCGCTCGGTTGTAGGATGGTCGTCATACATCCTGGCGGCATCCACAGTTCGCGGGTCGATCGCTCGATTCTGCTGGAGAATCTGAAACGGTCATTAGCCGACCTCGGTCCTGAGAACCTCTTGCTCGAGAACATGCCCTGGTACTATTGGTACAGAAAGGAAGAACAGATGGTCTCTAACATCTGCGTTTCGATAGAGGACATGAAGCTCGTTCAGGACCTCGTCGACGGATTCACCCTCGACATGTGCCATGGATATCTCTCGCGTCCGGAAGGCGATGAAGGATACAACAGACGATTCATCGAGACGTTTGGGCAGGATGTCTTGCACATACATGCCTCAGACGCGAAGGCGCCTGACCGTGAAGGTCTGCAGATCGGAGAGGGTGAAGTGGACTTCTCCATTCTGGGCGGATCAGGGGTTCCAGTACTAGTCGAGATATGGAACGGTCACGTGAATGATGGGGAAGGGTTCAGAATAGGAATAGAGCGCCTGCGTGAGATGTTCAGATGAGCGATAACGGACCGATCGTTATGCTCGCAGTCAGAGTCAGGACGAGGAATATCACCAGCACTGACCGAACATTGTTCAATCGGATCTTTGTCGCGAGCAATGGTTCCAGATGTTGATATTTCAATCGAGTCCTCTCCTGTTTGTCGAAATGCTGAGAGAGTTTCAGTGCATCCCAGTGATGTGATTGTCATCGCTTCGATATCTAGTTTTTCTCCGTCAATCCTGTTTTGGCGCCAATCGAAAAGGACAAATGGTACGTTCGGCAATGCTCACCTGAGGCCCTGGGATGCAGCTTTCTGAGAAGATAGCCCTTGCGATGTTGATCTGGGTATTCTTCGCCCTCGTGCTCTCGATGGGCGCTGGCCTCGAAGTATTCCTCACCCTAATATTGATCGGAGTGCTGGTCATCCGCGAGCTCACGGATTCGTTCACTCCTCTTCATCTGAAGGAACGCATCGATTTCTTCATCTACACGTTCCTGGTCGTCTTCGCGATCATAGTCGTGAGACGGGTCTGGGAGATATTGTCGTGATGCAGGAATCCAATCTCGCTCCCGCTGGATCATGAACTATATGACACATCGGTGAGACACGTGCGCTCACTCGGAGCTCTTATCCTTCCTCTTGATTCCGAGTTCCGCCGACCGCAGCGAAGCGACTTCTACCGCATCGATCAACATGGCCTTGAGCCCGTTCCTCTCGAGCGAGTGGAGCGCGCTTATCGCGGTGCCACCGGGTGAGGTCACGAGGTCCTTCAGCTTCGCAGGATGCTCTTTCGTCTCCTGTATCAGCTTTGAGGATCCGATCAGCGTCTGCACTGCGAGTGTGTTGGCGATGTCCCTGGACAGGCCGACCTTGACTCCCGCGTCGGAGAGGCCTTCGAGTATCTGGAAGACGTACATAGGTCCGGTGCCGCTCAGGCCAGTGACGGCGTCCATGAGCACCTCTTCGACCTCGACCACTATGCCGACCGATTCGAATATGTGCGCGGCAGCGGCCATGTCCGTCTCAGTCGCATACTCGCCTGGACAGATTGCAGTAGCCGCTTCTCTGACCACAGCCGCGATGTTCGGCATCGCCCTGACGACATGAACCTTGCCGCCGGATTTCTTCTCCATCTCGGAGGTCGTGAGTCCGGCCGCTACAGAGATCAGGAGCTTGCTGTCCTTCAGGGCAGGCTTGATCTCGTCTATCACTTTGAGCAGTATCTGCGGCTTCACGGACAGGACTATTATGTCCGCGAACTGAGCCGCTTCGATATTGGAGTGTGAGACTTTGACCCCTGGCACCAGGTTCTTGATGTGCTCGAACCTCGACTTCAGAGGCTCGGCTACCATGATATGTTCCGGTGCTGCCCATGAGGTCTGGAGTATGCCCTTCGCAAGGGCGATACCCATGTTGCCTCCGCCGATGATGGCTATCTTCTTGTTGTTCATGGTGGTCCCTTGTCTGTTATATTGGCCACAATGAGCCGGATATATAATCTAAACGGTACAGAATTGGACGTTCTCCCCGCTGCTTGGTCGCCATCACGACGTGGGTCGAATATACAATTGCGTATATGACAAGAATGTATTATACTTAAATGTATATTGGAGTAGCGTACATGCATTGGCGGGACTGTAGTGCCAGAGGTCGCGTCCAGGGAGTATGGAAGATATGGCCAACCCGTTCGTCTACGGCTCGAGCGTCACGGGCGATGATTTCGTCGACAGGGATGAGGAACTCGCGAACATCGAGCGAGAGCTCAGATCCGGCATCAGTGTCATATTGTACTCGCACAGACGCATGGGCAAAACATCGCTCATGTGCGAGCTAGCGAGAAGGAAGCCGAAGGGACTCGTGTTCGCTTTCATCGATTTGTATGGCGTGACATCGACCGAGAGACTCCTTGAGCAGATCGTCAGCAAATCTGCCGTGGCATGTCTTGGTGGCGTGGAGAGGTTCGCAATGTCTGCATGGTCCCTCTTCAGGAGTACGAGGCTCCGTCTAGCAGTCACGCCTGAGGGGGAGCTGGCAGTCGATTTCGTGAGGGGCGGTCCCACAGTGGCTGAGACTGCGGACGCCCTCGACATGCCGGAGAGGCTCGCCTCGTCCAAGGGTAAGCGGTTGGTCGTAGTATTCGACGAGTTCCAGGAGGTCTCAGTCCTGGGCGGTGTGTCGCTCCTCAAGACCATGAGGTCTCGGTTCCAGCATCACCGGAACGTCTCATACGTCTTTTCCGGGAGCAAGGTGCACCTGCTCCGGCAGATCTTCGAGGAGCACGAGGGTGCCTTCTACAAGTCAGGGGTGTCAGTGGACCTGGGACCGATCGGCGTGGAACCCTTCTCCGAGTTCATAGTGCGCAAGTTCCGACTCGAGGGCGGGAAGATATCCAAGGACCTGGCTCGCGCGCTGGTCCAAAGGACAGGCGGGCACCCGTACTACACGCAGCAACTGGCCCACGAGCTATGGAGCATCTCGAACGCTCCCTCGGGGACGTTAGAACTCGATGAGGCGATGGAACGCGCTATGGAGCACCAGGCTCTCGCCTATCTCTATGTCTGGGAGTCCATGAAGAGCCCGGTCCAGAAGCGCCTGCTCTTGGCTCTCGCTTCGGAACCGGAACCCACCATGGGTGTGGACTTCATCCTGAGGCACAGACTCCTGTCCCGCTCCCATGTCCAGCGGGCCGAAGGTCATCTGGTCGAGCGTGGGCTGATCGAGCGCGGGCATGTGGTCGATCCCATGTTCGCAGCTTGGCTGAGGAGGATGTCCGGTCTTACGCTTCCCTCTACGCGCAAGAATGGGTGAAGTCGAGAATAGCGACGGGCGCATTTGGTGGTAGTGAGATGCTATCGGTCTCGTCGCGTCCCTCGTGTTCTACTTCATCGAGGCCCTCGTCCGATCATTCCCTCGGAGACACAATGAGCCATAGGTGCGTCCCTCTGTAGGAGTCCTGCGTGAGCGGCTGCCCCTCGATGAACAGCAGGAACTGCAGCTTCCATGTGCCTTCCTCGGTGACATTGAAGTCGAAGGTCTGGTTGTAATACTCCAGATGATCGATCGAGAAGTTCTGCGCTATGGCAGAATATGGTGTCATGGCATTGGTCTGACCCCAATCGATCGAGTAATCGTCCACCGTGAAGTTGTAATCGGTCGCATTCGTCAACACGATCACGATCGTGTAGTTCATCGGCTCGTGCTCGAATGATTTCACACTCAGCAGCACCCTCGCATCCTCACCTACCGTAAGGTTCCTGGGATAGTCACTGGCCATGCCGTCAGGGCCCAGTAACGCCAGCTGTGTGAAGGTCTCCCCTTCCCTTGGCGTGGTGATAGCCCATGCGAGCACCACGACCGATGCGATCAGCATGACCGCGATGCCTATCGTGAGCATCTTGTCGACCATCGGCATGCCTTTCCAGTCCATCTCGAAGTCGACGACGATCGCGAACCGCTCGTCCTCTGGTATGCTGACCCTTCGGTACCATCCGATCAACGATGCGGCGATTATGAATGCTGAGACGCTCGCTAGTATCGGGTCCAGCCGTATCCCGAATGGTGTGAAATTAAGTGCAAGGCCTATGAGCGGGACGATCGCTATGCTGAGCCCGAAGCTGAGGGCCACCCTCTCTATCCCGTCTATCTGCTCGTTCTCTGGAAACAGAGCTGCGGTCGCCGCATACCCTGGCAGGAACAGAACGAATATGAGTCCGAGTATCTGGCGCGCAAGACTGTCGGGGACGAATAGGACCAGGGCGACGAGCACCAGTGCGAGCACGATGCACGTCAGCAGGTCGTAGGGTCTTTCCCTGACCTCGAGATGGAACCTGAACGGTTTCGTGTCCTCTTCCGCCATGCCTCTATCCCCGGATGCCACTAAAGGCCATGGTGTGAAGTGGATTACGGTATATCAAAGCTGTCAGCATGAGCATGGCTTACGAACATGCCGGCGAGTGCGTTGATATGCAGCCGGCCAGTTCGGCGAATTTACCGGAATACGGCTCTTTGTCTGCATATGGTAGGTTTTATACAGAACGAATTGAATCAAGGTCGAGACCCTTCCCCCATATTAGGAGGACTCGCATGGATTTGATTATCGAAACCCCCGCGGATGCGCGGAAAGCACTGAGAGACGTCATCAGCGAGGTGGCGAGGGCCGTCGTAGGTTACGAGCAGACCATCTTCGATTTCATGGTGGCGCTGTCCGCTGGTGAGCACATACTCCTGGAGGGCGTGCCTGGCATAGCGAAGACCACTCTCTCGAAATCGGTGGCCAAAGCGATGGCGATAGACTTCAACAGGATACAGTTCACGCAGGACCTCCTACCGACGGACATCACAGGGCACAACTACTACAACCAGCTCACGAAACAGTTCGAGATGAGGAAGGGGCCAGTGTTTACGGAGCTTCTCCTGGCGGATGAGATCAACAGGGCACCTCCGAAGACGCAGTCCGCCCTTCTCGAGTCCATGCAGGAGAAGCAGGTGACCATCGAAGGCTCGACGCTCAAGCTGCCTGAACTATTCATGGTCGTAGCCACTCTGAACCCCATCGAGACGGAGGGCGTCTACCCACTCCCGGAGGCTCAGATAGACAGGTTCATGCTCAAGATCAAGATGGACTACCCCGACGAGGACGATGAACTGACCATCCTCAGCCTGAAGAACCTGTTCGAGGAGGAGCCTCAGTCAGTCATGACTCGGGAGAACGTCCTACAGCTGCGAAAGCTGTGCTTCAATGTCCACGCGCACAGGAGCATACTCACCTACATCAACGGTATCACGAGGGCCACGAGGTCTCGGGAGAACGTCGAGCTCGGGTTGAGCCCGAGAGGAGGGATACACCTGCTCGAGAGTTCCAAGGGCAGGGCGTTGCTCTCCGGTCGACCGTACGTGATCCCGGATGATGTGAAGGCCATGGCGCACGCCGTCATGGACCATCGGCTCATGCTCTCGCCCGAGGCCGAGCTCGAGGGGCTGACCGCGGGCGGCATCACCGAGTCCATTCTCTCCGAAGTGCCCGTCCCGAAGGGGGATTTCGGCGAGGACAAGAAGAGATGATGTGATCCGATTTGCAGACTCAGGCCTCTGGAATAGTGTTGTTCGTATCCGCCGCCGTGTTCGCCCTAGCTGGCATACTCTTCCCTAGCCTGCCGTTCGCCCTCATGTGCCCCGTGCTCCTCGGTGTGCTCATCTACGCGCGTTCCAAGTTCATGGGCGAGGTGCAGGAGACCGAGCTCATCGTCAACAGGTCCACGCACGACGAGGTTCCATTCGCGGGGCAGCCGATCGCCCTGAGCGTCGAGATACTCAACGCGGGTCCTGCACCCATACGCTGCGTGCTCGAGGATGTGATTCCAGAGGACTGCGAGGTCGCCGCTGGATCAAACAGGTACTCTGGACTCATCCCAGCCCGGTCGCAGACGACCATATCCTACACGCTGGTCCCGCACAAGAGGAAGGTCTATACGTTCGAAGGGTTGAGACTCGAGATGCGGGATGAATACGGCCTCTTCTCCCACACATCTTCTGTAGAGGACGGCACCAAGATCGCAGTGCACACTTCGAAGAGGAGCCTCCAGGCCGCCAGGAGGATTGCTGGCAGGGAGCACCTGGAGCACTCCGGGAAGTCGAGGCACCTCGCGGCGGTGATGCACGACCTGGAATTCGACAGACTCAGAGACTACCTTCCGGGCGACAGACCCAGGGACATCGACTGGAAGTTACTATCCAGGCTCGACAAGCTGTTCACGAAGGTCTACACCAAGGAGGGTGCGATACAGACCATGATATTCGTGGACTGTTCAAGGAGCATGCGTACGGCCGGATCTGGCATCACGAAGCTCGACCACTCAGTCGACCTCTGCCTCCAGCTGTCGAGGGTGTTGCTGAGCAGTCACCACGCGGCCGGCGTCGCGTTGATAGACGAGGTCACGGTCATCGACCAGCTACGTCCTTCGCTCATCCGCCATCAGTTCGAAAGGATCATACAGATGCTCAGGAACGCACCTTCCACCGTGCCTGGTAATGTACACGAATCGATAGACACCCAGCCCATGGCGGATGCGCCAGATGGGCTGACAGCCAATGGCAACACGGAAGAGGCCGCGCAGATGGAGAAGTTCCTGTCCGCAGTGAGGGATATCGGGGTCCGCACATCCAAGCGTTCGAAGGGGGTCGGGCTCGACGAAGTGATCTGGAAGCTCCTCACCGGCGCCAAGGACCAGAAGCAGATGATCATCGTGATATCCGACCTCATATCGTCTCGGGACGCCGTCCTGGCCAGCGCGAAGCTATGCCAGAAGAAAGGCAGTCAGATGCTGGTCCTGCACATTTACGACGACTGGTACGAGAGATCGGAGACTCCCTTGGAAGTCGGCGAGGCCGAGAGGATGTATGGAAACCTGCTGAACTACCTCGATGTCGAGGTCAAGTTGCGGAAGATGGGTGCGTCTTATGTGAAAGTCGGTCCAGCCGATGCGACGGCGAGCATCGTGAGAACGATAAGGTGGGGTAAGGCATGAACCGGTTCAGGATGCGAATGCTGCTTATGTTCTCGACATCCATCATCGCCATACTCGTCTTCTCGAGGATGAGTTCTTACAGCCTATTCGTGCTTGCCTTCGGAGCGCTCATCATGCTGATAGCGTTCGCCAGCTACTACAGGCCAGCAGGTTTGTTCGGCCTGTTCATCGTGGCGATATCCGCGACGATGTCCATGCAGATCGACACGCTCATCGAGACTGGCCCTATGATCGCCGTCGCGGTTGGCATGCTGATCCCCATGACGCTGCTCACGCTGTTCGCGCTGTCCAGCGAGAGCGATGGGGAGAACGGCTACTTCCAGAGGCGCCCCGTTTTCCTGGGCGCCGCGTACATCGGCTGTTGCCTACTGTCCGTTGCCGTGGTCATAGCCATCACAGGGCTGGTATTCCCTCACATGTCGTTGCGGTTCTATGGCCTGATGGAGATATCCATACTCCTGATGGTCTCCGCGGTCCTAGCGATCGCCCTTACATCGCGCGATCCGGAGTGATTCAGTCCGAACCGTTATATATCCGCGTAAGTTTGGTTCAGGTGTGAGATTCTCCTGGGATTGGAGGCTGCTGATCGGCTCCTTGCTCATCATAGGTGCATTGTACAACCACTATCTCGGGCACTCCGTCCTTGTTTTCGAGTTGGTGCTTCTAGCGATTGGTTCCGTGCTCGGTCTGCTATCCATCGGACCATCACTCCGTTCGAGGGCGGAGCTAGCGGAACACGGCATGTTCACACGCTTCCTCATGAGGTTCGCGAGCGAGAGACTGGTCGTGTTCGCGATACCGCTCTTGGGCATCCTGCTGCTCATCGGCTGGTCTGCCTGGAAGGTCCTCTCCGTGGGCGAATCGAACCTTCGCATGGAAGACATCGTCGTGACGTTGTTCGCCCTCTCGCTCGTGCTCTACCAGTCAGGGCCATCCAGGTTCTACGACCAGAAGGATTTCGTCGTTCTCTTCCTCCTGTTCCTGACGATCGTGTTCGCAGTCATGTGGAAGATATACACGATCGTGACGGGTGAGTCCTATGGGCGCATCACGGCCTACTCGGAGTTCTACTTCATCACTCAACCCGTCGTCGCGATAGTCAATCTCTTGGGCGTCAACGCCACGGCGGTCCTCAACTTCAGCGGGATCGGGCTGTCGAACGTGATCGAATATTTCTACGATGGCAGACTCGTCAGACTCGGGATCGGGTCCGGCTGCAGCGGTCTTTACTCGGCAGGACTCTTCTTCTCCGCTTTCCTGGCGTTCGTGCTGGTGAGATACAAGACTCTGAACGTGCGGATCATCGCAGGTCTCGGGATCGGGCTCCTTGTCACCTGGTTCTCCAACATAATCAGGATGGTCGTGACCGTCTTCGTCGGGGCTGCATATGGTCCCATTGCGCTGGCGACATTCCACATGTATTTCGGAATTCTCCTATTCGTAGGCGTCGTCCTTGTGTTCTGGTATGTCGTAACGGGTTGGCTCGACAAACACATCCCTTATGAATCATCAGAGAAAGGCCCCGCCATCGATTCAGGAGACCCTGGTCCAGCAAGTGACGAACTTGTCGAGAATATTGGCGGTCCGGTTGACGAGGATACGTTAGACTGAGATCTCAGCGTTGCCCCTGACGAGGTCTGCCTGAGCTGTTCATCATTTGCATCTTTTGCATCCTCGCATATTGCTCGCGCGAGACCGGTACCTTCACGACCATCTTGCCCGCGTTTGATGTATTGTGCCTCGGGCGCGCCGTCCCCGACATCGTATTAGTTCTGGGATTCGCAGCGGTGACTGGCGAGGGCTTCGGCGTGGTCGATGTCGAAGCGCGGTTCGCCTCTGCAGCTGCATGCACCGGCTTCTTTGGATTGTTGGTTCTGCGCCTCCTGACCTTCTCTTCCGCAAGTCTTCGGGACCTGAGGATGAGGATCATCGAGAGCAGTGAAGCCGCGCCTCCGGCAGCGATGATTCCGGCGATCGTCAGGATCATTCCATCTGATTTGTCTGTCTGGTCGTCCGCGCCGGGCGTCTCATCCGGCACCTCGTCATCGACGATAGGTCCCTCGATGAGTGACATGGTCAGATGCTCGCTCTCAGCGACATTGCCGGCGAAATCTACTGCGATCACATAGGCATCCATGCCGTCCCACATCGCGTCCGAGCCAATATCTGCAGTGTATGTTCCTCCGTTGGCCTGCATCTGGATGGCTGAGTAGGTCCCGTTGCCGTTGTTGTAGTAGAGTGTGACGGATTGGACTCCAAAGTCATCCGATATGATCGCGGATATGATGGCGGTCCCGTCTGAAGAGTATGTGCAGTTATCGTTCATTCTGATGACAGGGTTCATCCCGTCCACATAGAGTGACTGGTTGTGCCAGCTGGTCTGTCCCGAGAAGTCCCGGGCGTAGACCTGGAATAGGTACCATCCCGGACTCCATGCCGCTGTATCGATCGTTTGCGGGGCTGTCATCTGTTCGAAGTTCTCGCCATCTATCGACCAGGCTGCCTCCGAAAGGAACGCGTCCTCCACGGACACCTCGATCGGTGTTCCCGCTTTGAGAGAGCTTCCCGAGGCGGGGTCGACTGTGATGGTAGGCGGGGTCGAGTCCATCGCGAATGCATATGATGCATGCGCCTCGTTCCCTGCCAAGTCGTAGACGATGACTGTCACGGTAAAGTAACCATCCGCGGGGCAGTTAGTGAGTGATATGTAGATATCGTGGTACGGGCTCGTCCTCATCTCTCCCCAGAGCATCCAGCTTACGATATCCAGGTGCTCCTCGGTGATATCCAGTGTTATTGTATCATCGGGGTTGACGAACGAGCCGTCGATCGGGGATGCGAGCATGATCTCTGGTGGCGTGTCGTCCACGGTTACCGTGAATGTCTTCTGTGCCGACTGGTCATGATCGTTGGTTGCGTTGACCGTAACCTCGTACACGCCTTCGCTCCAGTCTTCGGTCTGTATCGTGTAGGGTTCTTCCAGGTCATGCCAGGAACCGCCGATGGTCCATATGGCAGTCATATCTCCCAATCCGAGGAACGAGAATTCGAGTGGAACACCAGATTGCACGACGGCATCGTCACCGGGGCTCTCCAGCAAGATGACTATGAACTGATCGGATATCTCGAAACTAGTGGATGCTGAGGCTGAATTCCCGAGCAGGTCTGTTGCCGTGACCTCGACAGTGTGCGTCCCGATCTCCCACCCCGTCATATCTATCGTGTAGGGTGTATCGAAGACCTGCGGGGCGCCGCTGTCCATGCTCCAGACCACCGAAGCGAGATGCTCGTCGCTCACCGATGCGGTAAGTGTATCGCATTGAGGAATCAGCATGCCATCTTCCGGATAGGTGATCGCAACGATCGGGTCCGATCCATCGACCTCGAACACGAACGACGCCTCTGTCTCTCCTCTGAGGTCGTCCGTCGCGACCACGGTCATGGTATGGGTCCCATCTTTCCAGGTGCTTGTCGAAACGTCCCAAGGTGAGGACAACGCTCCCATCGGTGCGCCGTCCAGATACCACTGCGCCGTTACCGTGCCGTCATCCTCCACAATGAGGTCGATTCCCGTCCCAGGTGCGATCAGACTGCCGTCGCCGGGTGAGACGAGCGTTATGCTGGGTAGCGTGTTGGAGTATTCTCCAGATGTGAATGCGATAGTCCTCGTGACGCTCTCGTATATCCCTAGGTCGAAAGTCGCCGTGACGAGGACCGTATCACCCTGTGCGGTGAAGAGGTCTAGTGGGTTGAAGTGCCACTCGAAGCGTATCGCGCCGTTGTGCTCGTGGCCGTCCGAGGTGACATACTCGTCCAGGATTACGCCGATTTTAACACCATCGACCGTGAGTTCGATCGGGACTGCGCCGCTTGCGTGGAGTGGCTCGCCGGACATGTCCGTGAGCTCTCCGTATAGGACGACAACCTCGTCGGCACTTCTGTATCCGATCTCAGTCTCGTCCGTTGTAAGCTGGAATGTAACCGGCACCTGCATCAGCGCTGCGTTTGATGCGGTGTACTGTATGTAGTTGCCGGATGAATCCGTGACCTTCATCAATAGGTCGATTGCTGTGTCGCTCCCATCGGTCTGTATGCTTGTCTTGTAGGCTCCGCCACCGAGGTTAGTCACTGTGAGCGGATTCCATGCGGAGACATCGTCCGATCTCCAGCTCACTTCGACCGTCCCTATGGTAGACGCGTCGGTGGTCGTGAATTCCAGGTCCACAAGGTCCCCTGGAACGAACTTCTGGGACATCGCGAGCGAGGTTATTGCTGGCGGATCCGAGTCGACGCTGGGTGAGGTGAACCCGAGCTCGATGATAACATTGTCACATATCTGCGCCGATGGTGTATAGGTAATTCTTGCGACGTAGCTGCCGGCACCCATCAAGTCCATCGTCTTGACTGCATCTGGTCTGGACAGGAACTCTGAGAGCTGGTACACTCCGACAAACTGACCATTCTTGTAGAGATTCAGCACAGGTGTACTGATCCCTCCGACCTTGGCCCCAGCCTGGTCCCTGAGGAGCGGGTGGTACAGGACCATCGTATCGTCTCCGTTTATCGTGTAGACCGATGGATAGAATGGTCCAGCACCGAGTCTATCCGACTCCGTCAGATCACCGATCGGTTCGAGGTAGGTGCGGTCCGGGAGTTCTATATTCGAAGCTGTCGCGGTTGCGACGAGATGGTCGTAGTCCGCTGTGTAGTATGCCCTTTCCGAGTACCCTCCGAATATGCTCTGTGGGAAGTACAGCTCAGAGAACACACCTTGGACTATCGTCGTCCTGGTCATGCCCGAGAAGAAGGAGTTGAGGGAAGTGTCCGTGTCCCTTCTTGTGAAGAATGCAGCATCTCCACCTATCGAGAGATGGTTGCCCCAGTCTCCCCAGATATCTGTGAGCTGGCCAGAGATGTCGTACTTTGTCTCGTATACGGAGTATTGTCCGTCGATTAGTGTGAGTGTAGTGGGCGTGCTCGCGTCCACGCCGTCGAACTCCCATGCGAGGAGGTACTGGAGATCTGCGTTGGCCTCGATGTAGAACTCAGTCGAGGTTCCGCTGGTGTACTCGTACCAGTTGTGCCAGTTCCTGCTCATGAACTCCCACATGGGGGCGGTATATGAGAAGCCTGAGACCGATATGCCGATGCTCTCGGTCGTATCGGATACGAAGATGTACTTGGAGTGCGGGATGGAGAAGACATCGCTGCCGGACATCGAGTAGTCCGAGCCGATGAGATGGAATGATATGTTCTTCGTCCCCTCGTGTCTGAGGTAGACGCGATAATCCTTCACGTATATCGGAAGTCCCTCGTCCGTTTCGAGATCGAGAGTCATCTTCCTTGCGGTCGACATCGTGAGGTAGACATCGACTGTGGACAGTCTGCCGACAGTCACGGTCTTGGATAGAAGGTACGGATCCACGTAGTTGTATATGTCCTGATGGCCCGCAGCGCTCACGGAATAATCACCCGACGGCACGAGGAAGCTAGCCGGAGGTGCAGGGTTGATGTTTCCCCTCGCCATCATGGTCAGATCCGCATCCGGGAGCCTATATGCCCACACTCCTCCGAACGGGTCGTTGACCTCCTTGCCGTTCTCATCCAGGACATGCACGTTCAGGGTCGATAGAGCAGCGAATCCAAAGGGTATGATCACGCTCTTGGAGGCGTATGTCAACCTCACTTCGCCCTCGAAGTATCCTTCATCAGTGTTCGGACCAGGTGCGGGTACTGAGAGGGTGACTGCCCCGCTCATACCCGAGCTGATGGGTATCGAAGAGGGAGATACGCTGGAAGTGTTCGCCCAGACCATAAGGTTCGTGACGCCGTCTGCCGAGAGCGAGAGCCAATCGTCGGTAGAGCTGGCGAGGTTCACATACAATCCTATGTTGGTCACCGTAGCTGTCTGCACAGGCGCTCCTGCGAAGCCGTATGAGATAAGCGCGGGCACCGGGAACAGAGTCGTGTCCGCAGCGGCCGGGAGCCACATCTCGCCTGCACCGACGCTCCACAATGATGCGTCCAAGTCGTTCGCGCTGGTTATGATTGCTGATTTGATCTGTTGAGGAGTCCATTCTGGATGAAGTTGCAGAAGGAGTGCCACACCACCGCTGACGTGCGGGGTGGCCATCGAGGTTCCGCTAGCTGCGAGATACCCTGTCGGTGAGCTGAGAGAACCGCTGGTAGGCACGGTCGAGGTTATTGAGACGCCAGGAGCGGATATCTCCGGCTTGATCGTCAGATCTGGGATGGTTCCCCTGGAGCTGAAAGCTGCCAGCACGCCGTCGTCATCGACCGCCCCGACGGTTATCGCATCGAGCGCGACCCCTGGAGACGCAACGGTCCCCATCGCCGGTCCTGCATTGCCCGCAGCAACCACGACCACGATCCCTGCTTCCACTGCTCTCGTTACTGCGAGACAGACCGGGTCGGATGCTTCGCCGGCACCACCGAGGCTCATGCTTATGACGTCAGCCTGGTCGGAGGTGTCGCCGTCGCCGTTGGGGTCCATCGCCCTGTCGATGGCTGCTATGACATCGCTCATGCTGCCCTGCCCGTCGGGTCCCAGGGTCTTGTACGCGAGCAGTTTTGCGTCGGGTGCGACGCCCTTGATCCCGCCGTTCGCGGCGATCGTTCCTGCCACATGAGTCCCGTGGCCGTTGTCATCCATCGGGTTTGAGTCATGATTATAGAAGTCGTATCCGCCGATCACCTTGTAGGTCGGACCGAACCCGCCGCCTAGATCGGGATGAGTGTAATCGATGCCAGTGTCGATGACTGCTACGACGATTCCCCTGCCTGTCACTGGGTATCCGTTTGAGTCCGTGCGCTCCCAGAGCTCGTCGGCGCCTATCTGCGTGACGCTCTCCGTCAAGAACGCCTCGACCGGGAGGTCGGGATAGACCGAGATGGACTCATCGAGTGATAGGATTTCGTCCAGGGTCTGTATCGTGACTCTGGCTGAGAATCCTGTGAATGCATATGTATACTCGCTTCCGGAGGTCAACTGCATGTCGAAGAACCGTAGCCCTCCTTCCGAGTCGGTGTGCTGATAGGTGTAACCCTCGGGTACCGATACGATTATTCCTATGTAGCCCGCCTCGTCTGCCATGCTATCCCAGTCCCACTGCTGTCCGTTCCAGGATGGGGATAGTCTCGTGATCGTGTTGGCGTCTCCGCTAATTGCGACCTCATGCGGTTGGCTTTCGGTGGACGAGGTCAATGCTGAGAGCGCACCTGGTGAGGAGAATAACATGAGGGCCGCTATCGTGAGGGCGAATAGCATCACCGCTGAGAAATGGACCGACATCAGCCCGCGCTCTTCGGTTGTTCTGCAGCCGTTGCGCAGCCGCAGCGAATACTTCCTTCTCACTTGCGTTCACCCTCTCTTGTGATGTTCTAGCGGGCGCGCGTAATATGAAGGCATATTGCGTAGTTATCACTCACAGAAACATATCCCATCCCTTCACGAGATCGCTCACCGAGTGACGTTCAAGGCTTGCCTAGGCGAGCCTGGCATGATACTGACGCGTATAAAACATTATTCTCAATCTTGATACCCGTAGGTACAAGTTTCAATAGGTGAAGAAATCGGTATCAAGGGGTTTGGATGTATCCGTCTGGCGTACCGGTTCAGCGGCGTCTCTTCATCGCGACGACCGCGATTCCGACGGCGCCGATCGCACCGCCAGCGAGCAACAGGCCGAAGTAGCTGCCGAACTCAGGTATTTCGAATGTGAATGATACGTTCACCCATTGATAGGGTGCTGACGTGGCGATCGTGGAGTTGGGCGGTTGCTGTGCAGATTCAGGATCAAGAATCCTATGGCCGATGTGAGACATCTTATGCAAGAGAATGATGCGTGACCTGATTATGAATGAATAGAATCAATTGACTGCTCAAAGCAATCTTTTCTTTCTCCACGATTGCGGGTGGTGCGGAATCAATTGTGATGGTTCGTGGGAAGAATCCCTGGTCCAATTTACTGGGACGATGCCCTTCGGGACAATCCTTTTTGTAGGAGTTCAACATACAGTCTCAAAACCACAAATCACTCGGCGCCTCTGGCACTTCTGGACGCATTGATTAGAGGCGGACCGCATAGACTGTGGAGAAGAAGACGATGAGCTGAAAACGGAAAAGGAGGCGAGAAACATGGAGGGTATCAAGTGTGGACCCAAGCTGAAGGTTCTGACGGATGAACAGGTCGATGCGATTCACGAGGCTACGCTGAAGATTCTTGAGAAGACCGGCGTTAGGTTCGATAGCGAGAATGCTCTCAAACGCCTCATAGCTGCCGGGGCAGTCATGCACCCGACCAGGAAGAACGTGCTTACATTCCCGAGGAGCATGGTCGAGGAATGTATCAAGAAGATCCCACACTACGGGACCTACCTCGCGAGAGATCCAAAGAACGATGTTGAATTCGACGGGGAGACCACCTTCGCCCACTGCCTGGGCGGCAACCCGTTGATGAAGGACATCGACACGGGTGAACCGAGGATGTCCACTCTGAAGGACGTCGAGGATGCAACGAAGCTCATGGACGCGCTTCCCAACTGTCATACGATCTCCAATCTGGTGGTTGCTACGGACGTGCCACCAGAGATCCTTTCCATCAAGACGATGGAGGCCATGATCAAGAACACCAGCAAGTGCGTCTCCGGTTACGCACTGAACATACCGACCGTCGATGCGATGGTCAAGATGTGGGCCGCGGTCGCCGGCAGTATGGACGCGCTGATGAAGAGGCCTCTGTTCTCCGTGTACGGTTCGCCGAGCAGCCCGCTCACTTGGGACGAGCACGCTGCGGACGTCATGCTGAAAGGCGCGGAGTATGGAGCGTTCGTCGACATAGTGCCCTGCCCGATCTGCGGAGGCACGGCACCAATCACACTCAGTGGCGGTCTCGCGCAGCAGAACGCAGAACTGCTCTCCGGTGTCATGCTCATACAGACGGAGAGCGCGAAGATCCCGATGCAGTACTCCGGCAGGTTGAGCATGCTCGACCTCCGAACGGGCAAGAACATCTGGGGAGTTCCCGAGATGGCTCTGGTATCCGCTGCGACGGTACAGATCGCTCACAGGTACAACATGATCGCTGATGTGTACGGCGTCACCACCGATGCAAACGACTGGGGCATGCAGGTCGGACTAGAGAGGATGATGGCGGGGATGCTGCCGGCGATGGCAGGCGCGGACAATCTGTCCGGCATCGGCGGAGCATGGGACAATGCCGCGAGCTACGAGATGCTTGTCATTGACAACGAGATCTATGCAGATATCTTCCAGGCGATGCGCGGGATATCCTTGGACGACAACAAACTCGCACTCGACATCATAGACAAGGTCGGTCCGATGGGCAACTACCTCGCACAGATACACACGATGAAGAACATGAAGGACATCCGCATATCGCCTCTGTACGACAAGCGCCCGGCGGACAAGGCGAGGAAGGATGGCATACGCCCGTTGCAGGACCTCGCGAGGGACGCGGCCAAGAAGATCCTGAAAGAGCACCAGCCAACTCCGTTGGACAAGGACCAGCTCAGGGAGTTGGAAAAGGTCGTGAAGGAGTCCGAGAAGATACTGATGAAGAAGTGAACCATCCCTCACCGGTATCCCTGCAAACCCGTTCAAAAAACCCTTACTTCGTTTTCATCTTTCGAACGAACAGGTAGCCCGCTGCGCCTATCACTGCGACGATTCCCGCGACCGCGCCGATGACCGCCCAAGGACCGACGGGGCCATTGAGACTGAATACACTCGTCTCGATGGAGAACATGATGGTAGTGGTCTGTGAATTGTTCGCTTCGTCATACAGTGTGATGACCAACTCGTGTTCGCCATCCGCCAGGTCCGTCAGTGTGATGCCATCGATCATCGCGGTGATCGGATCGCCGCTATTCAGTTGGCAGAGAATGATGCATGGGCCACTCATTTCGTCGGAGCAAGTCCATGTGATATCGATCATGTTCGATGTGGATCTGAAGCCCGATGCTCGATCAGGGGTCACCACGGGTTCATCCGTGTCAACCTTCACGACAATCGATTTAACGGGCTCGACATTCCCTGAGAAATCGACGGAGTAATACTCCAGGAGGTGGACGCCATCTCCCAGGATTATCTCCGAAGAGTAGGTTGACCATTCCTCGGAATCGATCCTGATGAACGTCATGTAGACGTCGCTCGCATTATCTACTCCTGTGAAGCTGACAGTGACCGGCGAGACATACCATCCTCTTCCGCCTTGAGTTCCGTTCTTCGAGAACTCGGTGTGCGGAGCCTCGGCATCGATTCCGAATGAAATCTCTTGTGCATCCTCTATGTTGCCCGCGATATCGACAGAATAGAATTCGATCGTATGGAGCCCTTCGCCTTCGACGGTGAACGGTGCTGAATACTCCTGCGCTGCATCACCGTCTAAGCTGTAAAACATGCCAGCAACGCCGCTCAATCCATCATACGCTGATAGGTTCACCTCCACTGGTGAGCGGTACCAGTTGAAGTGTCCCCACGTTCCTGACAAATCGCAGCTCGTCACGGGCGCAGTGCCATCGATCATGACCTCGATTGATTTCGACGATTCGCTGTTGCTGTAGCAATCCACGGAGTAGTACTCGACATGGTGAACCATGTCTCCGAGGAGAATGATTGGGAATTCGTAGACATACCATTCGCCACCGTCGACTCTGCAATATGTCACGGGGTCGGGATCGAAATCGTCCATCGCGTAGAGAGACACCGCGACCACGCCGGTGTACCAGCCGTCAAGACCCTCTGAACCGTTCCATATCACGAACGTGAACGGGGCCTGGTTGTCATAGACCTCCACTGTGATAGATGCACTATCCGTGCTGCCCGATGAGTCGCGCACCTCCAGACCTACGGTGTACGTCCCGATCGTGGAATACGAGTGCGTGACCATCTTATCCGTGGACCAATCCACATCCCAAACACCATCACCCTCCCAATCCCATCGAACTTCCAATGAGGACGCAAGATCGATATCATCAGTGCACCCAGTAGCATCGAACTCGAATATCGTGGACACATTTCCCGATGACGGCGTCACGGTAACTTCTGCGACGGGAGGCTGATCCAGGATATCGGACGACATCGAGAATCTGACGAAGGGTGCGCCATATGGCATCAATCCGACCCTGTCCCATTCATTCTCCAGATAGCTATGGGCAACCTGAGTGTTCGACCACTCCCACATATCGATCGGACCGACGAATGCCAATGTGCGCGTCAGTGGATCAACGAATATCTGGTCCTCGAAATCTGTCCACATGGGCTCGGAATAGATGCAGGTCATCGACTCGTATATCTCGTTGATTACACCAGTTCCGGCGTTTTCCAGGAATAGTTGCTCCTCTGCAGGCCACTCGAAGAAGAGCGATTCTCCTTCAGACAGATTGAACGCACCAGGGACATTGTGATACCGCACATACTCGCCATATCTCGCAGATCCGGGAGTCAGGCTCAGCCGCTCCTCATATTCGTAGGCATCATAATCGGAATATGGATGCTGAATGCTCGAAGGCACGTAGTCTTGACACACAGGCTCCCAGACCCAGCAAGGATCGCCCCCGACAGATGATGCGAATGCATACATCGCATAATCGACCACCGTATCGATATCGATGTTCGATGATTCAGGACCGATCTCCGCGTGCATCGAGAAGTCCTCGAACCAGTACTCTGAATCATCCATCCACGCGTCGTGCAGCCATCTTGCCATGAGTGCCTCGAATCCCCATGATACGATCTGCTGGTTCACGACCACGGTGTCCCCTACACGCTCAGCCGTGAGCTGGTGCATGAACACCTGCAACGGATACTCGTACATGCAGTAGATGTCTAGTCTATCATTCGCTTCAGAATCGATGTAATCCCACCATGCGAACCTGACGGATTCGCTTTCTGCAGACCACCAGGATGCGAAGTCATCCCACGCATCCACGGGCATGCCCAAGACGGACATAGCTGCAGTCTGGTCGAGAATCATCTCACCGTCGAATATCGTGATCCATCCGTCGTTGTTGTCCGCAGCGACCGGTGATAAGATCTCCAGTTCTGCATCGGTGCCGTATGTGAAGTACCAATCGAGCGTGACGTTTCCACCACTTGTGGTCCCAAGGTTCGGGACGAACAAAGGCTTCTCAATCATGTTGATCTCAGGCATGTTCCTTCCAGTTATGTCCAAGCGCATGTTGGAATATGTCCAGACGTTGCCCTCCTGAAATCCATCGACCCAGTCATAGATGTAGGGATAACTGTCACTCCATGTGATCTCGTCGCTCCTCTTCTCGTACCATTCACCGAAAGGAACGTTGAACATGTCGTACCATCTGTATTGCATGGACCTCTCGTCTCCATAGCCTGGAAGGACTGTCACCACAAGCGAATCGAATGCCGATTGATCATCTTTGTCGGTGACGGTGAGCGTCACATCGATGTTGCCATCCGAATAGAAGCATGTGACCACGGACTGCCCGAACATGTCGTACGAACCATCGGGTCCGTCGAAGGACCATGTCCAGTTCAGAGATTCGATCGAGTCATCGGGGTCAATTGCGCTCCCGCTGAATACTACTGGAACGCCTTCATTCACAGTGACATCCTCACCTGCATAGACATCCATCGGACCAGTATATTCGTTGAGCTCGATCGACAGGTAGAACCATGGTCCTGCAGGGGACATGTTGGGATTCTCATGCATATCTGGATAGTTGGTCCAGGTCATCTCGTCGTACGCCACCAGTGTGTACGGGTACCAGAGGACTACATACGGAGAATCGTGGTACAGAATATCCTGCATCTCGTACACGATATCCTGTCGGATCGCATCATCCGTCTCGGCCAACTGCTCTTCGTACAATTGATCATAATATGAGTTTGAGTAGAACGAATCGGACCAAGCGGTCCAATCGGTAGGAGATTCCGGTATCATATCCGTGGTCATAACGGATAGCGCGAAGCTGGGGTTAGCAGATCCTCCATATCCGAAGTCCCACCCCCAAATGAACAGGTCCAGACTGCAACTAAGCCAGTAGTTGTAGAGCATGCCCTCTGATATAGCGGTCACTGAGGTAGAGATGCCTATTGATGCTAGGCAGTCCGATATCAAGTTCGCTGCGGCAATATCGGCGGTCTCATCGTTCCGGACATGAATAGTGAAATCCAATGGAACACCGCTCGTGACATTCTCCCTGATGCCGTCGCTATCGATGTCGATATATCCTGCCGCGTCCAACAGTGAGGCTGCAGCATCTAGGTCGAATGGCAACTCAGATTCATCCGGGATATCTAAGTGCCAATACTTCATCGTCTCAGGGAGCAGCGTCTCCCCTACTCCGGCATGACCGTCCAAGATCGCGTCCACCATATATGTCTGGTTCACGCACATGGCAATTGCTTGCCGCACTGACCTGTTCGTCGTCTCGAGGTTATCACTTGCCTTATAGAAGTTGGTCCTGATCTCCTCCGAGGCGCAGTTCACGCCAAGCTCAATGATACTCCCAGATTTGATGGACTGGCCTCCGATCCCCGGAGTTGCGACGAGAGACTCCCAGTTCATGGCGGGAACATCATATGCTAGGTCTATCGAACCAGCCATGAGTGAATTGATAATTCCTTCCGGAGTTGAGAACATCTGGAAGAGTAATGTATCGAATTTTGCAGCTCCCAGATGATACATGGCCCAACTGGTCATGCGGACATAATTATTGTATACGAACTCATCCAGTATGAACGGTCCTGAGCCGATCGGGCCATCAGGGAAGTATGCTGAACTCAAGACATCGACATCGCTCAGGATACTGGGGGGCACGTTGCTCCATATATGCTCTGGTAGTATGGGGATCATCGAGTAAGGGAGGTCCGCCGTTGGAATGCTTGTGGTTATCTGCACGGTGTTGCTGTTCAGAGCGATGACCTCGGTCACATCGGTCAAGAGTCTGATGTACAAGGAGCACTCAGCTGGGTTGGACAGGATCAAGTTGTAAGTGAATGCGACATCGTCCGCGTGAACCTGCTCACCGTCGTGCCAGTAGACGTCGTCGTCTATTACGAATGTCCAGACCAGCTCCGATTCGTCGCAATCCCATGACGATGCCAGCATGGGCGCAGGCATCATATCCGAATCGACCGATGTCAATGATTCGTACATCAGGGATAGTATGGTGTGGGAATTCCGCAAGACCGCCCTGAACGGATTCAACGTATCGACGCCACCAGTTGTTCCCACGATGAACATCGCAGCGTCTGCGCCTTCCACGTCATCCGCGATGTATAGCAGGTAGGCAAATGGCGAAATCACCAATGCAACGATCAAAAGAGATACCTCTACGATTCTGAACTTTTCAGCGTTAGCGGGCCAACCCATGCCTACTTCCTCCCGAACACCCGATCCGATAGATACCGGATGCAGTCAATATACATGATAAAACGCTATATTAATGTTGAGTCAGACAACCACATAGACTCATGAGCAAGGTCTAATGTATGCGCAATCCATTCTGTAATCTGGTGGGATTCGGTGCTCTGTCCGAACTGTGGGAAGGAGAATCTGTATGATTCGTTGTATTGCATGACTTGCGGATCTGCGATACGACAAGTCAAATCGATCACGAGCAATGAACTCTCGAAGCCAAGAGAGGCGATCAAGGATGCGATAAGCCAACGGACAGCTTCCGACAAAATCCTGCCACCTTGGATCGTCATGATCCCATTCATGATATCGATAATGGGTGGAACAGTCATCTTTGCCGTCGCGCTAAGCAAGGCGTTCGAATACTTCTCTGAGAATAACGAGATCGTGGACGATTATGATTTCATAGCCGGTTCCGAATGGATACTCATACTCGCACTTGCGATCTCTGCCATATTCTACTTCTCATATGGATTGATCACATACCAATTGATAGACAGGATGAACAAGCACAGCGCTAGGGAGATCAGTCTGAGGTTGTCGGTCTCTTCCTATATCGAGACGCTCACCAGTTCGTCCGCTCAAGGAGGCAGGAGCGAGTTGGGTTGGAGTTGGCTAGGGGACCAAAGCTTCCTATCATCCGACAATGTGAAGCGAAGGTCTCCGACCCTATGGATGGTAATCATCGCCTCACCGATCATAGGGTCGATCTTGCAGGCACTCCTCTACTTTGCATATGACTACGATACCATGTCCAGATATTCGCTACTCGTAACCGCGATGTTGCTGATAATCGGAGTGTTCATGCTGTATCTGTTCAACTCCCTTATGAAAGAAATTCACGAGCACGACCGTAGATGGATCGAGTTCACTAGGGATGTGAAGGTATCATTGGCAAGGGCGGGGTTCACCGCTGGCACGTTGCCCGATCACTCCCTGCTCGAGAAGCGTTCATTCGCGCTGTACTTCGTCCTATCATTTGTCACCATGGGATTGTTCATGATATACTGGTGGTACATAATTCTGAAGGACCCGAACGATCACTTCAAGAAGCAATGGGAGTTCGAGGACGGGCTGATGGAATTCATATCTCCGAGATAGCCAAAGGCTCGTTGATGAGCACGCCTACGGCTTCTCTGCGATTATCCTGTAGCTCGCGATCATGTTGGATAGGTCGGTCCCTTGGGAGACTTTGATGATGTTATTGTCAGGAGGTGCGAGGGAGAGCGATGTCTGGACATCCGGGACGTAGGCCCTCATCTGTTCGTAGGTGTAGATGACCTTGTCTTGGACCTTGATGTTGACGAAGCCCGCGAGCTTCATCCCACCGATATAATCCTCCTCAGATACCGCTCCGCTGACGCAGCTCGACCATGCAGCGAGGTTGGTCTTGAGTTCATCTGGAAGCTCGCGCAACAGGATTATATCGGATACGGCAAGCCGTCCACCTGGTTTGAGTATCCTGAACGCCTCGTTGAATACCTGCTGCTTGAACGGTGATAGATTTATTACGCAATTGCTTATCACGACATCCGCGCTCGAATCCTGGAGTGGGATGTGTTCGATCTCTCCCAGCCTGAATTCGACATTATCGAACCCGTTCTCCTTTGCGGTCCTGCGGGCTCTTACGATCATCTCTGGTGTCGCGTCGATCCCTATCGCCCTTCCTGTCGGACCGACCTTCTTGGCCGACAGGAACACGTCGATGCCTCCACCGCTGCCGAGGTCGACCACGGTCATGCCGGACTTGAGGTCTGCGATCGCGGTCGGGTTGCCGCATCCGGCGCTCACCGCAGCCGCATCGGATGGAAGTGATGCGACATCTGAATCCGAATAGATGGTCGAGCAACCGCACATCGTGTTCACCTTCGGACCGCAGCATGAGGTCTCCTGCTCTGCCAATGCCCGGTATCTCTTCCTCACCGCTTCTCGTATCTGCGATTCCTCGACATCTTCGGACTTCACTCTCTTCTCGTGATCGTTGGACAAAGGAGACACCTCGGTGATTACCATACACACTAGCTCGTTCATCCGATATATTCCTTCCATATGCGCGATCGTGAGCCAAACCAACCCCATCACGTACTACTCTCGTAGTACGATTATCGTAACAGTGCTCCGTTTCTCAACAATTAAATATACTCATAATGTTGAATAAGGACGTGTGGGTCGAAAGAATCTGGTACGATCAGAGTAAGCTGGAGAAATGGTATGATGGGTGCATCATCAGGGAAGATAGTCCGAATCGAAATGAAAGACGAAGTCACAATACGCCTGTTCGTGGAAGAGGGCCCGAAGATAACAAATGAATTGACCGATCTGGCAAATTCTATGGCCGAGTCGAATGATAAGCTCAAGGTCGACATCGAGTACGTCGACCGTGGCAGGAATGAACTGCTCAAACAATACCACATCGAGCATTGGCCTTGCATTGTGCTTGAGAAGGATGGCGTCTCCAGGATCAGGTATTATGGAGTGCCTTCCGGCTACGAGCTCGTGGCCATGAAGGATGCGATACACGAACTATCGACATCGAGACCTCGTCTATCCAACATGTCGCTCGAATCGCTGTCGAAGATAAGGCGAAAGGCGAGTGTGAAGGTGTTCGTCCTGACGACCTGTCCTTTCTGTCCGAGCGTCGCGAGGCATGCATACAGGGCGGCGATCGTATCCGAGAACGTCACCACGGAGATCATAGACTTCTCCATGTTCCAGGACCTTGCGCTGAGACACTCGGTCATGGGCGTGCCGAAGATGATCCTGAACGATAACATAGACGTCACCGGCGTGGTCGATGAAGTGGATTTCTTCAAGCGATTGAGGGACGCGGACATGTCCCTCTTGGACGGTATGTATCAGTGATGATCTGATCGTTCATCCATCGATACGACCGCTCACCATTCTCTGATCGACAAGGTGTATGTGACGGTGTCGCCCGAGATGCTGTCCACCTTCTCGATCTCCACCATCTTCCCCGTCGCCCTTGCAGCGGCTGTCAGGATGCACGAACATCCGAAGCAGGGCATCTGCCTGCAAGTGTCCGGCCGTTCCTTCCTTATCGCCGTGCATTGCTCCAGCAAGCCCGAGTACTCCACCCTGAGGACCGTCTTGCCGTCGCGCTCCTTGAAATGGAAGTCCCCCATGAGGCCATAGCCGTGCTTCAGTATCTGTAGGTACCCTTCCGTCGCTTCCAACCCCGCATCGACGAACCGGACATCCAGCTTCTGCTCGATGTCGTCGAGGAGTGCCTTCCCGAGAGGCTCCACGAGAAGTCCTGGGGACGACCCGTCCTTTCCCAGCAGCAACGTGAGATCGTCGGAAGCAACCACCGGAGGCGAGGCTGGTCCCGTCGTCGCTGGCACCAGGACCCTCTCCGATGAGAGGCCGTGCTTGGCCGGAAGGAAGGTGGCGTTTCCTGGCAAAGAAAGTGCAGAGACCACGTCGCCTGAGACCCTGGCAGTCGAGCGCATCTGCGACTCTGGGACCGACGAACTCATGTTCCTCTCCGTCAACACGATCGCGGAGAAAAGCCCCAGGAAGATCGCGCCCGTGGAGCACAGGAGGAATATGTTGCGTTCGTCCTGCAGCTGCGTCACGCGTTCCTGCACTGCAGGGTCCGTCGTCTCCCCAATGGAACTGATATCGAACTGCGCGGACAACGCGATGAAAAGGAGGAATGCGCCGATGATGACCATCGCGGCGCCGACCATGTGTGGAGGCGTGACCACTACGGACCGCCCCATCATTTTCAGCCTGAGCTGCATGGTAACCTGTGCAGAGAAGAGCGTACTATGATTTGTAAGTATGCAGGATGGACATGCGGCTCGAGGACATGGATTCTCACTCGGAATCGGATTTCGCATGATCGATAAGTGTTGTCTTCTCCGTCAATTTGCCGAGGAATTCGTTGTGCCGATTCCTTTCCCGGAGGGCGTGCCTGAGGAGTCCGACCTTCCATTCCGGATGGAGCTCCATCATCTTTGCCAGGAGCTCCTCGACTGTTTCCGGAGCGACGGGCTCAGGTTCTATGGCATTGCGGCCTAGCAGTCGCAGTATTCTTCCCCATATGCGTCTCATGCCCTGTACGACTGTCCCGACAAGACGGCCTATGTAGTCCGTGGTGACCCACACGAGAAGCACGAATGCCACGATCAGTACGTGGAACTTGTCCGAGTCCGATATCTCGGCCGTTAACTGCGTAGTCGCGGTTATCGGGTCGAAGTAGTCGCGGTGGCTCTCATCGAAATAGACGGCCAACCTCAAGCTGCAGATGTCGGTCACGAGGTTATCCGCGAACACCCCGTTGTCCAGCTGGTCTATCATCCCGTTGATGAGTATGCTCGGGTCGGATAGAAGCAGTATGCTGCCCGAGCCCATGCGTTCCCGTACTATCAGCGGGAACGGTCCCTGCGGCTCCCCCAGGTCCCTCGTTCTGTCACCATCGGAGTCGAGCCAGCTGGCCACGCTGGATTCCGCGATGACGGTGGTCCCGGATCCCGATACGGAGATCGAGGTCGGGTAGTTCATCAAGAGTCGGCTCACGTTGGCCGTGAGTGGATCTTCTTTCAGATCGAAGCATACGGAGAACTCCGGACTACGGTCGAATGACAGGTCCATCATGAGTTTCCCCGAGAACCTGGAGCTGGCCCCCATGCCTACCAGCAGGCCGTTCCCCGTGCCGAAGTCGTCGGCGAGGACCAGGAGACCTCCGGCCTTCACGAAGGCGCCGACCAATCCGCTCTCGGCGGTAGTGAATGATTTGGTCGGACCGAGGATCATGAGGACATCCGTTGTAGGGTCGAGGTCCATCTCGAAGAGGTCGGAGTTGATGATGGTGAGGTCGGTGCCCGTGGCCTCGACGGTGAGCGCAGGAGCGAACCTTCCTAGTTGGTAGGTCGCAACCGCGATGTTGCTCGCGCCGTTCCAGCTGGTGTTGTATATGGAGAAGTCGTTCGTCGATGAGAATATCGGGGTGGCCATTGTGACCGCGAACAACGCGACCACGAGGAGCAGCACCGCCACGGAGACGTAGGCGCGCTTGACCCTACTACCCTGCATGCGCACCCCACCTCCCCGCTGGTTTCTTGAGTTGATCGACATGATAGACCATCACCATCATGTCGGTGTCCGTAACGTTTGTCCCAGAGTATCTTGCCAGCTCGAACAATGAGGTCATCTTTTCTACGAGCGATTCCGAATAGCCTAGGCTCCCCAACAGCCGGGCGATCTCCCAATGGGTCATGCTGTCTCTGATCCCGACCTTCCGCTCCTGCGATAAGAACCTGAGGAACGAGTTGTAGTTCCACACGATCAATTCTTTCGGTGTGTTGGGCGGCCCGTCGAATTCGATCGAACGGGCTGGAGCGAGGTCCTTGATATCCATCTCTGCGGCTCTAAGGTCGACCTTCATTTGTTCGAGCGCCTTCTGCTCATTGGTCCACCTACGAACCTTCAGTTGCTTATGCATCTGTAGGGCCTTGACCACGGCGCCTATAGTCGCTATGACTAGGAGCCAGAAGTAGTACGCGTACTGTCCGAAGAACAGATCGCTTGCAGTAAACGGGACTCCTCCCCAACCTGGTATGATCGGCCAGAATGGGTACTTGTCAGTCTTCTCTACGATGTATATTAGGAACTCCGCCTCGTCATGCGAAGTCCTCCAATATGAATTCGGGGGATTGAAATCCACCTGGATATGGTGCGATCCTATGGATAGCGTATATGCTGGTATTGAGAAGGCGAACGAACCTGTGTCGTTGGTTGTCGCGTTGATCAGCACTATGCCATCTATGGATAATGTGACATTCATTCCAGGAAGGGGATCGCTTGCATTGCCGGCAAGAGTAAAATCGCCCACGACGAAATGGCTCAAGTAGAATACGTCGGAGAACATGTTCAGAGTCAATGTTGTCGGCACGTCGACCACTACGGTCTGCACCCCGGAAGCACATGATGCATATGGAAGTGAACCGTTGTATTCGGCATGGATCGTGTGCGTACCGACCTCCAGGGTCCCGGCAGGGAAGACCTGTTCGTACCCACCCGACAGGCTGGTTCTGAACTCTACCAACTCGTCATCCAACGACAGCGTGCAGGTCTTGTTGGCGAGTGATCCGCCATAGACATCGCGCAGTGTTATGGACACCGTCAACGATTCTTCGGGAGATAGGACCGTGCCGCTCAGAACGACCGTCAACGAGGTCGGGATCAGTGAGATCGAGATTGAGACGGGGTCGGATGTGAGGTTTCCAGATTCGAAGCCCGTTCTAGATATGAGGACATGTGCACCAAGCAACGACTCGTTCAGCGGGATCTCCCAAGAGAAATCGAACCTGCCCAGCGCACCGGTCACGACCTCGGCGATAACAGCATCGCCCATGACTATTTCAACATGGCAGTCTGACCTGAAGCTGCCGTTGAAGAACAAGTAACCTCCACCGACGATCTCGTCTCCCAAGTATAGGCTGCTGTCCGATATCCAGAATGTTATGAACGGTTCCACCGATTCCCAGAGGTCGTCGTTATCGACCATGAAGTCGTAGATCTCCTCCTCCAATGGTATCAGGAGTTCCCTCAACTTCTCAAGCAGCTCCACTAGACGGTTGCCCGAGAACGGTTCGGTCTCCTCCACAGACAGGGCGGTTATCTCATCCGCCATCACGATCAACGAATCGATCGTGTCGTTGAAAGATCCGATCAGGTGCGATGCGCGGTCTATTGCGCTCATCGCATAGACCGCATCCTCTCCCTCCAAGGACGAGATGTTCGAAAGCGAGGCCACAAGGACCATGGCTTCGAGCAGCTCCTTTTCGGTTTGGATGAGCCCCTCCTCGCCGTCAATGAAGTCCGAGAACGGGGGGATCAAGAAGCTGAGGTCCGCATAGCTATCTGCGATATCGGGTGCTTCGTCCAACAGCTCAGATGCAGGCGTGATCAGCGAGGCCGCCGTCGCCAGCTCCTGAGTTCCACCGCCTATGTCCTCGACGTAGAGCAGCTCGAGCGAGTGCTCGAAGTACTGTATCGACGTGTTAAGCAGCGCAACGACGATCTCAAGGTCCGACGTGACGTAGTCGTAGTTCTCGTGAGATATCTCGGCTCTGGCACCCAACGATGCTACTGGTACCAGCAGTAGTAACGCGAGCGCAGGGACGATGAGTCTGCGTGCACCTCTTGATGTGTGCTGCGGGGGGCGCATCATCAAACCAATAATCGTTTATCCTATATCTATGAATAGCGAGGCTTCCTAGAAGGAAGCGGTCCTAGATGCCTTTGCATTGAAAAACCAATATTTCTTTGGCATTGCACGCTTCTTGGGAAGGTCCTGATCCGCTCAAATATCCTTCCATAGACCAATGGGCCAGTATTCTGACGAGGTTCATTCCGCCTCGGGATACATGTGCGGTAAGGCTCTAATCATGGATGCGAAGATACCATCACGTACTGCCACTCGTGCCAACTTAGGACGTCTCACATTTTAAGTATCGGGACATTTTCATGGCGGAACAATACGGCACCAGATTGCGTTTCGGACAGTGCGATGATGAAACCGACGAACAATAATGGCAACGGTCGAGCGATCAAGAACTCGACCTTCGTGCTCATACTCCTGGCATCTATAGCCATCATGGTCATGTACGTCGAGGCGATGGCCTTCCCATCGCTGCCGATGGTGATGGAAGACTTCGGGCTGACGCCCCAGGACTATTCCCTCGCCTCATGGATCATCACGATATACCTCGTCGTCGGGGCAGTTTCCATACCTGTGTTCGGCAAGCTGGGCGACATCTACGGCAAGAAGAAGATGCTCGTCATCGCGATGTCGTTGTACACGGTCGCGGTGACATTGACGGGTTTCTCCAGAGACTTCTCAGATTCGATATACGTCATGATCGCCTTCAGGGCGTTCCAGGGGCTGGGCATGTGCATGTTTCCTCTGGCCTTCTCGATCATAAGGGACGAGTTCCCCAAGGGCCAGATCGCTGTGGCCCAGGGAGTGATATCCGCTATGTTCGGGGTGGGAGCCGCGGTAGGCTTCGTCCTAGGTGGATATGTCACCGACGCGCTCGGATGGGCATGGACCTATCATACCGTTGTGCCATTCATCGCGATAGCCACCCTCCTGGTCGCGTTCAAGATGAAGGAGTCACCCGTGAGGTACAAGGGCAAGGTCGATTACATCGGCGCTTCGTTCCTCGGGGGCACCCTGGTCACCTTCCTGGTAGGAATGACAGAGACGAGCAACCGCGGCTGGACCGACCCCCTCGTCCTGTCTCTGCTAGCTTCATCTGTCGTGCTGCTGTTCATGTTCATATTCTGGCAGACCAGAGCGAAGGAACCTCTCGTCCGTCCATCTCTGATGGCTCAGAGGGAGATCGCTCTCACGAACATCATCGCGTTCCTGATCGGCTTCGCGATGTTCACGGTGTCGCAGACCATCGCTGCGCTCGCGGGCTTCAACTTCGGGCTGGGAGCCATGGAGATCGGCTTGCTGAACCTGCCCATGTCCGGAATAATGCTGATACTTGGACCCACCGCCGGATTCTTGGTCAAGAAACGCGGCCCCAAGTGGCCTCTGACAATGGGCATGATCATCGGTATCGCAGGCTTCCTCTATATGTACAGCTGGCACTCGACCCAGCTGGACGTGATGATCGGCATAGCCATCATGGGCTCTGGATTAGCATTCGCGATGGTCAGCAGCATCAACATAATCATCGTGTGCACGCCTAAGGAGGAGACGGGCATATCGACTGGAATGAACATGATCATCAGGACCTCGGGTTCCGTCGTGGGTCCAGCAGTCGCAGCCGTCATCATATCCGAGCATTCGGTCTTCAACCCAGTCACGATGACATCGATGCCTGGCGACAGCGCGTATCAGCTCATATTCCTCATGAGCTCCGTGTTCATGGGCGTGGGCGTGTTACTATCCCTGTTCATCAGGCATAAGAAGACGATCCCTGGTGAAGGGGACGAATAGTCTGCGAGTGATCGCTATACAGGCAGATACTTTACATAGTTCGCAGATACAATCAGGTCCCTTCGGGGTCTGGTGATGGTGGCGGAGCTTGAAGCGGTTATTGTTCAGGGCGGTCTATGAACTCGCATATCCGGGATTCTTGCGAGAGTATCGCAGGTTGATGGGGAACCAGTGGAAGGGATATGCTACGCTGAAGGAAGAGCAGAACGCCTCGCTCAAGAAGCTCGTATCGTTCGCTTACGATAACGTGCCGTACTACCACAGATTGTTCAAGGAACTGAACCTGAAGCCAGAGGACGTCCGCACTGTTGATGATCTCCAGAAACTGCCTATCCTCACGAAGGCGATCATCAAGCGCAACTGGGACGACCTTAGGCCCATGAACCTGAGAGATATCAGATATGTCGACAAGGCCACGGGCGGTTCCACTGGCACACCCCTGGAATACAGGATGAGCAAAAGAGACCAGCGTATGAGCGTGTGCCTTCTGTACCGCGGATGGAGCTACGCGGGATATCATCTATCTGATCGAGTCGTCTTCATGGGCGGCTCCTCGCTGATGCCCGGGGCGAAGTCTTCTGCTACCAGACGCATGCACGAGATACTCAAGAACATCAGGATGCTCTCGTCGTTCGACATGTCTGAGGCGGCGATGGAGGACTACGCACGCGAGATAAACAAGGCCGCTCCGAAATACCTGTTCGGCTACGCATCATCCATCTACCATTTCTCTTCCTGGCTGGAGAAGAACGGTAAGGGCATACATCGGCCGGACGGGATATTCACGACTGCTGAGAAGCTGTTCCCGAAGGCGCGCAAGACCATCGAGGAGACATTCATGTGCCCGGTCTACGACACATATGGTCTGAACGACGGGGGAGTGTCCGCCTTCGAGTGCAGCGAGAAGACCGGGTTCCACATAGACACCGAGAGAGCGATACTGGAAGTGGTGGACAAGGATGCGAGGCAGTTGGAGAAGGGCGAAGGACTGATACTGGCCACCAGCCTTCACAACTATGCGATGCCATTCATCAGGTACGACACCGGGGATGTCGGCGTGCTGTCGGATGAGGTATGTCCCTGCGGTCGCGGTTACCGCCTGCTCAAGGAGATCAAGGGTCGGGAGCAGGAGATGCTCATCACTCCGGAGGGCATGGCGATACACGGGGAATTCTTCACGCACATATTCTGGGATGTCCGTAACGTGAAGGAGTTCCAGGTCGTACAGGATAAGAAGGACCATCTGACGATCAAGATAGTGCCGGAACCTGACTTCGACAAGCGGGAACTGGAGAACGTGAGGGCGTTGATCGCTAAGCGCAGCCCTGCATGGAATGTGGATTTCGACATAACTACCAGCATCGACCGGACCAAGGCTGGGAAGTACAGGTTCGTCATAAGTGAGATAATACCATGAGTCCGAAGAATCTCTTAGTCATCACCAACAGCTTCCCCGACGAGAAGGACCAGACGATCGGGAGCATATTCGTGAAGGAGCAGTTGAGGTATGTATGCTCCAGGTTCGACCAGGTCCATGTGTTCTCGCCATCGATGTTCGGCATCGGCCATAGGCCCAAGGCACTGTTCAAGGATTACACGTACGGCAATGTGCATGTCCACTTCCTGAACTACTTCAACATCCCCTTCGGGCTGAGGTTCATGCGAGAGGTCTTCGTGAAGCTCATGGCGAAAGCCATCTCGAACGAGGTCGACAGGATCGGCGTCAGGTTCGACCTCGTACACGCACACTTCACCTGGCCATCTGGTAGAGTGGCGGTGGAACTGAAGAGGCGGTACAAGTTCCCGGTCGTCATCACTGAGCATACTTCGCTGACTTTCGCGCGCGCGATCGCGAAGAAGGACAAGCAGTTCGTGAAAGCATGGACTGGATGCGACAGGATAGTCAGGAATGTGTCTTCCGATGTGGGGGAGTTCCAGAAGGTCGGCATCCCCCCGGAGAAGGTCGCGTACATCCCGAACGGGTTCGACAGTTCCAAGTTCAGATCGCTCGACAAGGTCGAATGCAGGAGGAAGTTGAACCTGCCTGAGGACATGAGGATCCTGCTCAGTGTCGGAATGCTCGACGAGGTCAAGGGCTTTCATCATTTGGTCGATGCGATGGCAGATGTCCATCGCGCGCGTGACGATGTCATGTGCGTAATAGTCGGAGGCGGCATGTTGCAGGGTGCGCTCGAGACGCAGATACTGCGGCACGGGCTCACGGACTTCGTGAAGCTCGCCGGCAGGAAACCCTATGGCGAGATGCCTCTGTGGATGAACGCGTGCGACATGCTCGCCCATTCCAGTCTTTCCGAGAGCGGTCCGATGGTCATGTTCGAGGCGATGGCATGTGGAAGGCCATACGTGGGTACGCGCGTGGGTTCCGTCCCCGATGTCGTGACATCCGACGATTATGGATTAGTATGCGCACCAGGTGATCCCAGTGCCCTATCCGGGATAATCCTGAAAGCTCTCGATGTCGACTGGAGTGCAGAGAAGATAATCGCGCACGCGCGCAAGTTCGATTGGTCGGAGACGGTGAAACCCTTGCTTTCGATCTACGACGAGTTGCTCGTGAGAACGACCTAGGGGACATCCGAGATGCTCACAGCGCATCCTTGACGATCCTAGCTATCTCCTTCGATGCCTTGCCCTCTCCGTAGAACCTCATCGGGTCGATGGCTTTGGGCTCCGAAGTCAAGAACCTCCTCACGGCACGGTCTACCTTTTTCGCGTCAAGTCCGGTTATGATGTTCCAGGCAGTATCGACGGATTCTACCCATTCTGTGACATTCCTCAGAGTGACCGCGGGAGTGCCGAGAATGAACGCCTCCTTCTGCAATCCCCCGCTGTCCGTGAGCACTATCCGCGCATCCTTCGTCATCCGCAAGCTAGTGAGATAGCTCACGGGTTTGATCATGTGCACCCCCTCGACCTTCCGCAACTCTTCCGCGAGTCCCAAGTCCTCCAACCTCTTCTCGGTCCTCGGGTGGACGGGGAAGACGATATCGAGCCCATGCTTCTTGGGGAATCGTGATAGTATGTCGACTACGGTCCTGAGGTTCTTCGGGTCGTCGACGTTCTCCGCCCTATGAGTCGTGACATATGCGAATCCCTTTTGACCAACATCGACTGGCAGCGGAGTCTTCGATATCCTGCCCTTCAACATCGCTATGTTGTCCGCCATGACATCCCCGGTCCTGAAGACCTTCTTCCTCGGGATGCCCTCTCTTATCAGATTATCGTAACCCACCTTCGTGGGCGCGAACAGGAGATGGGACATGTGGTCCACGAGCACCCGGTTGATCTCCTCCGGCATGTACTCGAGCCAACTCCTCAGTCCAGCTTCCACGTGACCGACAGGTATGCCCTTCTTCACTGCCGCGAGCGCGCCCGCGAGCGCACTGTTCGTGTCCCCGGGGACGATGACGAGCTTCGCACCTTCGAGCGCCTCATCGAGTTTCACGAGCATGTTGCCCGTCTGCACCCCCTGCGAACCGCTGCCTATCCCGAGATGCGCATCCGGCTTCGGGAGTCCGAGCTCCTTGAAGAATATCTCGTCCATGTCGAAGTCGTAATGCTGTCCAGTATGTACGATGGAGTACTCGATGCGCTTCGCGTCGAACGCCTTCACGAGCGACGCGAGCTTTATCACCTGAGGTCTCGTCCCTACGACTATCCTGACTGGCTTCAGAGCACTTCCTCCTTGATATGTTCGGCTAGCATACTTTCAGATATTCATCGACGACGATCTTCGCGGCCTTGCGGATGGCATCCTCGCTGTTGTGCTTCGGCTTCCAGCCCAGCTCCGACATCTTCTTCGTGTCTAGCAGGAACTTGGGCACATCCCCCTTCCAGCCGCTCTCGCCCCCGGTATAGTTGATCTTGACGCCCTTCAGCTTGGTCTCATCGACGAGCACTTTGACGATCTTCTTGACGGATATCTGGTCCTGGGAGCCCAGGTTGAAGTAGTTCACCTTGTCCTTCGAGTTCTTGAAACCGTAGACCATGCCGTCGACGCATTCGTTCACCAGCAGGTACGACTTCCTCTGGTTGCCGTCGCCCAGCACTTCCAGCTGGGTCGGGTCGCAATTGAGCTTCTGTACGAGGTCGAACAGTATGCCGTGCGTGCTCCTGTGTCCTATGATGTTCGCGAACCTGTAGATGTATGCCCTGATGCCGTACAGCTCGGCATATGCGGACACCAGCGCCTCGCACGCGAGCTTGGACGCGCCGTAAAGCGAGATGGGCATGAGTGGTCCGTAGTCCTCATGTGTCGGGACCTTCTTCGCCCTGCCGTATACTGTGGAGGTCGATGAGAACACGACGCTCTTCACATCCGCTCTTCGGGCGCATTCCAATACGTTGAATGTGGCGAACGTGTTCTGCTCGAGGTCGAGCATCGTGGATTCAGTGCCCTTGCGTATGTCTGGGTTTGCGGCCATGTGCCAGACTGTGTCGTGACCCTTCATGTTCTTGATCAGCTTCTCGATATCGAGCAGGTCCGCCTTGACGAACTTGAAACCTTTCCTGCCCTTGTGATGGCTTATGAACTCCTGCCTTCCGCTGCTGAGGTTGTCGTATACGGTCACCCTGTTCTTCGGCGCGAACCTGTCCACGACCGCGCTCCCTATGAACCCGGCTCCGCCCGTTATGAAGTAATCCAATCTATCATCCTCCCGTCTACTGACAGCCCATCTTCTGAGAACATACAGTCATCGAGGCTCTGGAGTAATAAATGTTGGGTGCGGGAGGTTCTGTATAGTTATCGGGTGGTGTTGTTGATGGTGCCTTTTCCGATGCCGCAAGTATCTCATCGACAGCATGTGTAATGTGCAAGTAGTCATGTGGGGGATATGCCCATAGCCAGATCCTCCCCCTTGATGCTCCACAGAGCGGTCGTGTTCCACATACATGGGGAACTCCCATTTGAGGCCAGGATGCTCATGGAGGATTTCCGCCTGGCCGTCAACTCTGCTATCAGAGCCGGCTTGCATGCGAAGGTAACCTCCAGGAACGCCCTGACGAAGCTGGCGTACAAGGACTTCAGGATAGAGCACCCGAACATGTATGCTCAGCACCTGGTCTCCTCGTTCGAGGTCGCGGGTTCGGTGCTGAAGAACCTACGAAGGCGTTGGGGAAAGGGTCCGATTCATCGCATTCCATACGTGCGTCGACTGATGATGAAGGCGGAGAACCAGGCATACAAACTCGACCGGGAGAATGGTGTGGTCGACCTTCCGATACGGGCTGGATGTCATGTGAAGCTGAGACTCGTCCTGAGCGATTACCATCGCATCTTTCTGAACGACAAATCCCTCTCCCTCGGTTCACTGACACTCCTACCTGACAGGGTCATAATAGCCTTCAGGAAGAGTGCACCTAGACCGTACACTCCAGAGACGGCCCTGTCGCTCGATACCAATGAAAGGAGCTTGGACGGCGTGTTCCTGAGCAAAGGGGGGAGTACGCCGGTTCAAGCAGCATTTCCTGATGTCGCCGTGATCCAGGCACGGCATCACAATCGGCGGAAGCGCCTTCAGAAGACGAAAGCGCACGATCGACGGACATCGAGGCGGTTGTGCAACAAAGAGGGGAGGAGGGAACGCTGTCGAATCGAGTACCGTATGCACCAAGTGGCCAACGCAGTGCTCAGCTTCGCGGAGGAGCACAGGGCGGCGGTCGTGCTAGAGGACCTGAATGGTATGATTGGTCGGAAGCGCGGAAAGTCGTTCAACAGACGATTGAGTTCATGGCCTCGGAGGAAACTGCACAACATCATCGAGTACAAGGCGGCCTGGAATGGCGTGCCAGTCATCAAGGCCGACCCATACAACAGCAGCAGGAGGTGCCCGATATGTGGGAGGATAAAACATTCCCGAATGGGCGCCGAGTTCGATTGTGAGTGCGGTTGGCGTGCGGATAGGCATGTCAATGCCGGCATAAACCTGTTGCAGACAGCCTTCCCGGAAGGGATGGCAGGGGGCTTACGGTTCAGCCCCGGCGCGTTCCAGCATGACGTTATGATGATCCTCTACGACCCAGAGATGGGCGCACGGTCGGAGCCGAATGGAACGAGTCAATCGATGGGGCGGTCATTATGACCACCACCCGATAATTGACAGAACCCACGCATCCTATACGCGGTCCGGATGAGCCAATCACCAGATAGGATTATTTCCGTGGATGGGCATCGGCTTGTCATGACGGTATCCGTCGTCGTGGGCACCAGACCCGAGATAATCAAGATGGCTCCGGTCTACTTCGCGCTCAAGAAGGCGCGAATGAAGCCGAGACTGGTGCATTCAGGACAGCATTACGATTACCAGATGTCGCAGGTGTTCTTCGACGAGCTCGAGCTGCCGGAACCGGACTCGTTCCTCAGCATCGGCTCCGGAACGCCAGGGAAGCAGACCGGGGAAGCGATCATCAAGTTCGAACAGGAGTTCGTAGACCACGATGCCGATTGTGTCCTTGTCGAAGGAGATACCAACACGGTCCTTGCAGCCGCACTCGCTGCCATGAAGAACGGGATCAAGGTTGGCCATGTGGAAGCCGGGCTCAGAAGCTACGACCTCAGAATGCCCGAGGAGCTCAACAGGCGGCTCACGGACCATGCATCCGACTACCTGTACGCGCCGACAAAGGACTCGGTAGACATCCTCAGGAATGAGCATGTCTGGGGCAAGGTGTATCGCACTGGTAACACGGTCATAGACGCCACGGTGATGTATCTCCCGAAGGCACTCAAGAGATCCAAGGTGATGTCACAGGTCCCTGGGGACGGGTTCGCCCTCGCAACGCTGCACAGGGCGGAGAACGTCGACGACCCGAAGACCTTGAAGGGCCTGGTCGAGGTACTCAAGGGATCACCTCTCCCCGTCGTGCTCCCGCTGCATCCGAGGACCGATCTGCGACTCCAGGAGAGCGGTTTGAAGGGCGAGGTCGAGTCATCCGAGAACATCAAACTCCTCCCACCTGCTGGCTATTTCGACCTCTTGACCCTGATGAAACATGCTTCGTTCATATTGACTGATTCTGGCGGTATTCAAGAGGAAGCATCTTCTCCTGTGTTGAAGAACCGGGTATTCGTGATGAGGCTCTCCACTGAACGTCCCGAGGCCGTGAGGGCGGGATACTGCACGATGGTCGGGACGAATCCTCGCACGATCCTGCGCGTGCTGCGGGCGCACATGAAGGACCCGAAGACGAGGTTCGCCCCGTGTCCATATGGGAAGGGCGATGCCGCGGAGAGGATTGTCGGTTCCCTGAGACGCGACCTGTGAGCCCGGAACCAGGCAACCCTATTATAGCCCCTAAGTCTTGGGCAGATTGTCAAGGAGATGAGTGATTGAGTGGCGGGCCGAAAAAATGGTTCATGCTCCAGATGTGGAGGTTCCAGCAGATATCGCAGATCGCGACCCTGGCGCTCCTAGCGCTCAACCTCGCGCTCCAGATATACAACTTCATGAACTGGCGCGGGTCCATATTCTCGTCTCCGTACACCGCGGTCCCATTCATAACACTGGTACTCGTCGCCTGCATCTGGGCCTTCGCGATCTTCTGGGACATGCGGATGAAGATGTGGCGTGAGCAGATGGCCGTCGTGATGGAGAGGAACCCGTACGCCAAGGAGCGGATGTATTCCAAGGAACTCGTCGTGTACTCCATGCTCTGGCTGCCGTTGCTGGAGAACCTTGGCGAGAAGGACCCCAAGTTAAAGGAGAGTGCTGACCATCTCAGGGCCTGGCTCAAGCAATCGTATGTGGACGACAAGTCATTGAAGGGCGAGGTCGACGACATACTGAAATACATGGGCGCCAAGGACGACGACATATTCGGCCTGCTCAAGAAGTGAGCGCCGAACCCCGAAAGATTGACTAGGGTCATGTCTATACGAGTGCCAGGACTGTTCCCGGGGGAGCGCGTTCCGAGGAGGCAAGAGGCTTGAAGATATTAGTCACGGGCATCACGGGCTTTGCAGGGGCACATCTCGCAGCCCTTCTGAAACAACAGGGCGGGGCGGAGATCCACGGCACCAAGCACGCCTCCGCGAGGATGAGCCCCGTATTCGATTCGTCAGGCATCGTCATGCACGAGCTCGACATGACCGACATGGCTGGAGTGTCCGCCCTGGTCATATCGTTGCGGCCTGATATCATCTATCACATGGCCGCGTTCGTATCCGTCGCTCGCTCGTTCGAAGAGCCTGCGAGGACCTTCGAGACGAACGTTGTCGGCACCATTCATCTCCTTGAAGCGGTCAGAAAACACTGCCCGGAAATCAAAGTCGTCATCCCTGGTTCAGCCGAATCATACGGAAAGGTGGATCCTGAATCGATGCCTATCAAAGAATCGCAACCGTTGAGGGCCAGGCACCCGTACGGCATGAGCAAGGCCTCGCAGGAGATGGTCGGGCTTTACTATCACGAGGCTTTCGGCCTCAAGACATATCTAACGCGTTCCTTTCACTATACTGGGCCTGGACAGCCGGCAGGTTTCGTGTGCTCCGATTTCGCGAAGCAGATATCGGAGATAGAGGCCGGGAAAAAGGAACCCGTGATATCCGTGGGTAACCTGAAGGCGAAGAGGGATTTCCTGGACATCAGGGACGTGGTACGATCGTACACCGCTATCGCGGACAAAGGTAGGCCAGGTGCGATATACAATGTGTGCAGAGGTGAATCCGTGGCTATATCTGACATCCTCGACATGCTCGTGGGATTGTCCTCGAAGGAGATATCCATCAAGGTCGACCCTGCCAAGCTCAGACCGGTCGACGTCCCGGACTTCGTAGGCGACAACGCTCTTCTGAAGGGGGACACGGGATGGACGCCAGAGATCGAGCTGAGCCGTAGCCTCGGGGATGTGCTGTCTTTCTGGAGGGGGAACCCGGCATGAGCGCGAAGGGCCAGAAGTTCGTTCCCGTCGGGGACTTCAGACTCATGGAGGACGAGAAGGCTGCGATCATGGAGGTACTCGATAAGGGGAGGATCTCCGAGTGGCAGAAGGTCGCGGAGTTCGAGCGAGTGTTCGCCAAGTACGTGGGCTCGAAGCATTGCATAACGACAAGCTCCGGTACCTCCGCATTGATCCTATCGCTCCTTGCACTCAGATACGACGGCAGGTGGCCGAGGTTCAAGCATGGCGGCAAGGTCATAACCTCTCCTGTATCGTACATCGCCACCAGCAATGCACTGTGCCTTTCGAACCTCGAGCCCGTGTACGTCGATATCGACCCCAGGACATTCAAGCTCGACATATCATCTCTTGAGCGTCTCCTCGAAGAGGAGGGTGGCGATACGTTCGCCGGGATGCTGCCCGTCCATCTGATGGGATATCCGAATGATATGGACCGGATCACGAAGCTCGCGAACGAGTACGGACTCGCGATCGTGGAGGATTCCGCACAAGCGCACGGCTCGAGATACAACGGCCGCAGGACCGGCTCGATCGGGATCATGGGCACCTTCTCTTTCTTCATAGCGCACAACATCCAGGCTGGGGAGATGGGATGCGTCACAACGAGCGACGAGAAGCTCCTGAAGCTGATGAGGCAGTTGAAGGCGAACGGTCGCGTGTGCGACTGTCCCGTGTGCACCCGCTCTGCTGGGATTTGTCCACACCTGGGTCTCGCGGACGAAGGTGAGGACCTTGACCCTAGGTTCACGCACGAGTACATATCATACAATTTCAAGACTATGGAGTTCCAGGCAGCGCTGGGAGTATGCCAGATGAAGAAGGCCGACTGGATTTTCCAGAGGCGGCTCGATAATGTGAAGTACCTCAACGACAAGCTGAAGAAGTTCTCACATGTGCTCGACCTTCCATTGTTCAGCGAGGATGTGGGCTATCTCGCATACCCACTCGTGCTCAAGGAAGGATGCGGCATATCGCGCCTGAATGCGCGGGAGGGTCTGAGGCAGAAGGGCGTGGAGAACAGGCCTTTGTACGGCTGCATCCCGACCCAGCAACCAGCGTACGCCGCCTTCAAGGAAAGGTACGAGGGCAGATTGCCGAACGCGGAACGGGTAGGCAGGGACGGGTTCTACATCGGCTGTCATCAATACCTCGAGAGGGACGACCTCGATCACGTTGTCGAAGCATTCGAGGAGGTCTTCGGCGGGCTCTGATTCCAGCGTCACCGGGTGTGCTTATTCATGAATGTCGCTATCGTCGTCTGGCATCTGGATGTGAAGGGCGGGACACAACGTCAGGCCCTCGAGCTCGCCAGACATCTCAAGTCAAAAGGGGACGAGGTCACGCTGTACTGCGCGCATCTCGATCGCGACTCATGCTACTCGGAACTCCTCGAAGGGTTGGAGATCGTTTCTTTGCATGGCTCCTCCAGGCAGCGCCATATGGGAAAGCTGCGCTGGATATCGTATCCTGTGGAACCTTTGTTCGTCGGGGATGAGCGCAGACTCGCGCGTATGATCGGGCATCATGACGTGATCAACTGTCACGAGCACAGAGCCTACAGGACCGCATGCTTCCACAGGAAGGCTTCCGGCACGCCGATCGTATGGATGATGAACGACTTGCCTGCGAGCTTCAAGAAGCCTAGAAGACCGAGGAATCTCAATGCGGTGAAGGACCTCGCACACTACCTGCTCATAGGGGGGCTCATCGGCCGTTGGGTGGATCTGCGCAGGGTGAAGACGATCGACCGCATCGTGGTGCTCGACAGGCTCAACCACGGCCTGCTATTGAACAACACCGGCATGACGAGCACCGTCATAAGGAGCGGCCTGGATCTCGCCAAGTTCGGCTTCGTCGAGCGCTCCGCTGCCGAAGCGACCGGCCCGTTCACGATATTCACGATAGGCATATTCTTCCCGCACAGGCGGTTCGAGGATATGGTGTCTGCCCTCGGGATTCTCAAGAAAGACGGTCGAGACGTGCGCCTCCGTTTGGCTGGTCTCGAATCAAAGGACCGCGTGTACTCTGCAAGAGTGAGGGCGCTCGTTAGATCGCTGGAACTCGAGGACCGAGTGGAGTTCCTAGGTGCGATAAGCGAGGAGCAGCTGGTGAGAGAATATTCCACAGCAGATGCGTTCGCGTTCCCACACAGTCCACAGACATGGGGCTTGGTGGTGTTCGAAGCGATGGCCAGCGGCGTTCCTGTCATCGTCTCTAGAGGTTGCGGTGCGTCCGAGATGCTGGTCGATGGCGACACGGCTATGCTCGTGGAACCCGCACGGCCTGACGGATTCGCAACGGCGATCAGGAAATTGATGGACGATCCCTCCCTCAGGAACATGCTGAGCGTATCCGGGAGGAGGTTCGTCGAGGGGAACATACGCTGGGATCTCTACGCCGACAAGATGATGGATGAGTTCACGCGAGTTTGCGGAAACAAGGAGAGGTGGCCATGAGTCCTGGGAAGACATGCATGGTCACTTCTGCCCGGGCGCCTCCGCAGATCGGTGGCACTCCCACAGTCATGTACGAGCTGCTACGGCATTTTCCGAAGGATTCTGTATTGCTCGTGACCAAGCACCAGAGCGGTCGGACCTCCGAAGATGACCGTGTGCTCGACATGCCGACCGTGAAGGTCACGAGGGCCGGCGCGTTCATCTATCCGACGATGTTCCAGCTGCTGCTCATGCCATTGACATTCGTGGAGATGTTGTTCGCTGCGAGGCGTTCACGCCCCCGATGCATATTCGCGGTCTTCCCTTCTCTCGACTTCCTGTTGTGCTCGCTCGTGCTCGGAAGGCTCATGAACGTATCCGTGTTCGTCTACCTGCACGATTGCATCGTCGAGACCGCGGGGAACGCCTTGGAGAGGTTGTTTTCTGATAGAGCTGAGAGATGGACCTTCTCGAAGGCATCCAAAGTCTACTCCATGAGCGAACCCATGAAGAAATTCTACGAAGCGAAAGGCCTTCGGACCGAGGTGCTCCCACACGGACTGGATCCGAGTCTGGAACGACTCTCCATGGCAAGGACGCGTAGCGGTCCGCTCAAGGTTGGCTTCTCAGGCGGCATCTACGAGAACAACCTCCAGGCGATATCCGACCTGCTCGAGGCGAAGAAATCCTCGGGCGATTCGTTCGAGTTCCATCTTACATGCCCTGCACAATCGGTCGAACTCCTGAAGAGCAGAGGACTTTCGGATTCGATCGATTCGATCAGCACCCTACCAACACGGGATGAAGTCATCGATTTCCTGTCCGGATGCGACCTTCTGTTCATACCGATGAGTTTCGAGTCCAAGGTCAGGGAGGATCTGCTGACGATATTCCCGACCAAGGTGACAGATTACTGGCTCGCTGGAAGACCGATCCTGGTATACGGTCCAAAGGAGTACTCGTTCGTCCCATTAGCGGAGACGGACGGATATGCAGCCATCGTCTCGGAACGATCTCCTGAGCGACTCGCGGAGGCTATCAATGCCTTGGCGAATTCCCAGGAGACTGCGGATCGGCTCGCTGCCGCATCTAGTGAGATGGTCCGGAGGCACGATGGTTCCATGATCGCGAAGAGGCTCATGGGGGACCTCGGGCTCATGCGAGCAAAGGGTTGAGATAGGTTGAAGTCGCTTGAAGTGTGGATAGTAGGAGGGACACGGCATGGCCAAGATTGGTAGAAAGGCGCTCATAACTGGCATAACTGGCCAAGACGGCTCGTACCTGGCGGAGCTACTGCTGAGCAAAGGTTATGAGGTCCACGGCATCGTCAGAAGGGCAAGCACGTTCAACACCTCGAGGATAAATCATATCTACAAGGATTTCCACGAGGCTGGGACGAAGCTGTTCCTGCATTACGGGGATCTGTCCGACTCTGAGCAGATATCCAATATCATATACAACATCGAACCGAATGAGGTGTACCACCTGGGTGCGCAGAGCCATGTGAGAGTGAGCTTCGACACCCCGACATACACAGGCGATGTCACCGCCCTTGGAACGACGAGGTTGCTCGAGGTCATCAGACGGAGCTGCCTTCCAATCAAGTTCTATCAGGCGTCCAGCTCTGAAATGTTCGGCTCGTCGCCTCCGCCCCAGAACGAGCAGACCCCGTTCAGGCCGAGGAGCCCCTATGCCTGCGCGAAGGTATACTCATACTTCATGGCGGGCAATTACAGAGACGGGTACAGTATGTTCGCATCGAACGGCATACTCTTCAATCACGAGAGCCCCAGGAGGGGCGAGACATTCGTCACGAGAAAGGTCACGAGGGCGATAGCCGCGATCAAGGCGGGTACGCAGAGGCACGTATACCTTGGCAACCTGAAGGCGAAGAGGGACTGGGGCTATGCTCCAGAGTACGTAGATGCCATGTGGCGGATCCTGCAGCAGAAGAAGCCGGGCGACTTCGTCCTCGGCACCGGGGAGACGCACTCGGTCCAAGAGTTCGTGGACGAGGCGTTCGAGTACGTCGGACTGAAGCCGAAGGACCATGTCAAGATCGACCGAAGGTACTTCAGACCGACCGAGGTCGACGAGCTGATTGCAGATGCTACAAAGGCGAAGGACAGGCTCGGCCTCGACCTCAAGGTCGGATTCGGCGGACTGGTCAAGGTCATGGTTGATGCGGATATGAGGGCCGCGGGTCTGGAACCTGTAGGCGAGGGGGACAAGCTCCTGAAACGAGTGTTCCCGAAGAGATGGTGGGGCGCGGACTGAGATGTCTTTCTGGAAAGGCAAGCATGTGCTGTTGACCGGGGGTTCTGGTTTCCTCGGATCTCATGTGATCGATGAGATCGTATCTCATGGCGCGGACAGAAGCGATATCATCGTTCCCAGAAGCAGAGACACCGACCTGAGGCGCTGGGACGATTGCGTCGGTGCGGTCAAGGATGCCGACATGGTCATACACCTTGCGGCGAAGGTCGGAGGGATAGGGTTCAACGAGGAGTACCCCGCGACTCTGTTCTACGAGAACGCCATCATGGGTATACAGCTCATGGAGGCTGCCAGGCTCGAAGGGGTGAGCAAGTTCGTCGCTGTCGGGACGATATGTGCATATCCCAAGTTCACACCAGTACCGTTCAAGGAAGACGATATATGGAACGGCTATCCGGAGGAGACAAACGCTCCATATGGTCTTGCGAAGAAGATGCTCTTGGTGCAGGCGCAGGCTTACAGAGCCCAATACGGTTTCAACGCGATCTACCTCCTGCCCGTCAATCTGTACGGTCCAAGGGATAACTTCGACCCGAGGAGTTCTCATGTTATACCCGCTCTCATACGTAAATTCGTTGAGGCTCGCGATCAGGGCAAAGGCACGGTCGAGGTATGGGGCACCGGTCGAGCATCCAGGGAGTTTCTCTATGCTGCTGATGCCGCAGAAGGCATAAGACTAGCTGCCGAGAGACATGACGGTCCAGAGCCAGTGAACCTCGGTGCGGGGTTCGAGATATCAATCAAAGACCTTGCGGAGAAGATATCTATGCTGACGGGTTTCAAGGGTGAGATAGTGTGGGACCAGTCAAAGCCCGATGGTCAGCCCAGGAGGATGCTGGACGTCTCCAGGGCCGAGAAGCTTTTCGGCTTCAAGGCAAAGACCACATTCGGCGCTGGCCTTCGCTCTACGATCGATTGGTATGTAGAGAACAAGGGACAGCTTCCTTAGATTCATCCATGAGATCAGCGATCATCTCCAGGCGCTGTCTCCGATTGCTTCCGCAAATCGCTGTAATCGTGGCTCCAGATCTCAATGGACTTTCCTGATGAGCCAAAAGACGGCTTCCATGAAATTCCTGGCGACGAAATCCGGTTTGACCGAGGCGCTGTCGACCTCCGGATCTTGCGCGGACATCCCAGGTTCCGGGACCAGGATGCTCTTTGCCCCTATCTCGAGCGCCACCTCTATGTCCGCGATCCTGTCCCCGATGATGACGGACCTCTTCAAATCGATCCGATGCTTCTCAGAACCCTCGAGGAGCATCTGGGATGTTGGCTTGTGCCCATTGTCTCCGCCGTTCTCTGGGGTGGGGATGTGGGGGCAATATAAGATGTCCCTTATCTTCACGCCGTTCTGGGACAGTATCTCGAGGATGCGGTCGTGTATCTCACCCTGCTCATCCTCGGTGAACTGTGACCTGCCATTATCCGATTGAGTTGTGATTATGAAGACTGGCAGGCCTGTATGGTTCAGTCTCTTGAGCCCGTCCAGAACGGTCGGGATGAATTCAGGATCTCTATTCCCGTCCTGGTCGAGCCTAGCAAAACACATCGTACCGTCACGGTCAACGAAGACCGCGGGCCCATTGCCCTCATCCATCATAGCATCTAACTGATGCTGGTAGGGTTATTTAAGGAATGCTGGTTTGTATACATTATCCGTAATTTGCATAGGAACCCACTTTTTGGCTGTCCATATGTAAATCGGACATGATTTGCCTTTACAAATGGTCCATTTCTTACGTTATCAAGCGTTCATCTGCCGAAATGAACGTAGTGCTAGTTCCTTAGAAGCCAAAGGACTGCTTCGATGAATGTCTTCGTTCCGAAGCTCCGGCTTCTCAGAAGATGCTTTTCAATGCCATGCTATCGACTTGACATCTGACATTATTGATTACATTGCCAGGTCGGATGGTCATAGGTTCATTAGCGGTTCCCACCATGGTTTGTTGTCTAGATACCATTCGACTGTCTCGCGCAAGCCATCATCGAACTTGAACTTCGGGCTCCAAATCATCCTTTCTATTCTTTCCCAATCCACACGTGTTGAGTACGAATTGCATCATCACAAATTGTCTGGGTTCTAGAATCCGAGAGAATAGAACGCCCATTTTTCGAGACTAGTCCAATTTCAAATTTCAGTCTATGCAATTCCAACGAATGGACGTTCGGATTGATTCTAGCATGGTCCTCTCTGAACGATATTTCAGCCGACAAGTCGAGTATGGATGTGTTTTTATACTATTGGCTACCGTGCATTCGCAAGCCTAAGTGTGCAAGAAACGCCCCTCGAGGACGTGAATGGAATGGTCAAGAATAGTCATCTCTTGGAGACGAAATCTAGGATTGATTCGGGTGATGCGAAGATAGGGATCATCGGTCTCGGATATGTCGGCCTGCCACTGGCTGTTGCTTTTTGCGAGAAATACGTTGTTTTCGGATACGATTCAGACGAGGACAAGTGCAAGATGCTCACGAAAGGGAAGTCATACATTGATGACATTCCCGATAGTTCAATCAAGAACTTGATTGGAAAGAGACTGAAGGTCATCAGTCGCGAGTCCAAGTTGAAGGAGTGCGATGCAGTCATCATCTGCGTACCGACCCCTCTGGATGTTCGTGGGATTCCTGACCTCTCGTACATAGCACATTCAGCAGACATCATAAGGAGAGTTGCAGGAAAGGGAATGCTCGTGGTACTTGAGAGTACCAGTTACCCCGGCACTACAGAGGAATACTTGGGCCATGCGATTAAGGGTGTGGGATTGGTTCCCGGTGTGGACGTCGCACTGGCATTCTCACCAGAGAGGGTCGATCCTGGTAACAAGAAGTTTGGTATCAAGAACACTCCCAAGGTAGTGGGCGGAGTGAACGAAGAATCCACAGAGCTGGCGGCATCGTTGTATGGGTCGATAGTTGAGGCCGGTGTTGTCAAGGTCAGGGATTGCAAGACTGCAGAGGCGACGAAGATCGTTGAGAACATCTTCCGTGGCGTGAACATTGCGCTGATAAACGAGCTCGCTCTGATATTCGAGAAGATGGGGATAGACACGTGGGAGGTCGTCCGGGCAGCGTCGACGAAGCCATTTGCGTTCATGCCACACTATCCGGGACCGGGGGTCGGCGGTCACTGCATCCCGCTCGATCCGCTCTATCTGTCTTACAAGGCGAAGCAATACGGCATAGTCCCACGTTTCATCGAGCTCAGTCGTGAAGTGAACGAGTTCATGAAGAATCACACGATCAATCTCGTGATGGCCGCTATGGATGAAGCTGGCATGGAACCTCTAGATGCGACTGTAGCTGTAATGGGCATTGCATACAAGAAGAACATTTCAGACACGAGGGAATCGCCAGCCGCTGAGATCATAGAGGAACTCTCGAAACGTGTTGGAAAGGTTCTCGTACACGATCCTCTGGCCAAGAACATTCACACTCATCGCGGGGATTTCAAAACATCCACGATGAAGACCATCATGGGCGATGCGGACTGTCTGGTGTTCGTTGCTGACCATGATGAGTATATTGTTCAATTCCCCGGAGCCTTCAAAGGGTCGAAGGCGAAGGTGGTCATCGACACCAGAAATATGTTCGATGCTGAGATCCTGAGGCGGATGGGTATCAAATACAGATGCATCGGGAAATGATGTGCGCGGATGACGACCGCTCAAAGATGGCAATAATCCTATGGCCCATGACTATTGGATCAGCGGTTCCCACCATGATTTGTTGTCTAGATACCATTCGACTGTCTCGCGCAAGCCATCATCGAACTTGAACTTCGGGCTCCAGCCCATCTCCTTGATCCTCTCCCATGTGAGCGAGTATCTGAAGTCATGACCTGGGCGGTCCGTGACATATGTTATGAGGCTCTCTGGCTTGTTCATGTACTTGAGGATCATCTTGGCGACCTCTATGTTGGGGACCTCGTTGCTGGAGCCGATGTTGACGACATCGCCTGCCTTTCCTTTCTGAAGAACGACATCTATCGCCCTGCAGTTGTCCTCTACATGCAGCCAATCCCGGACATTCAGCCCCTTCCCGTAGATGGGTAGAGGTTGATCGTTCAGGGCTTTGATGATCAAGACTGGTATGAGCTTCTCGGGGTATTGGAACGGTCCGTAGTTGTTGGATGAGCGTGTGACGACCACGTTCATGCCATAGGTCCTGACATAGGATCGTGCGAGGAGTTCTCCGCCGGCCTTGCTTGCGGAATATGGTGATGATGGGTCCAGGTTGTCTAATTCAGAGAACGAGCCGGATACCGTGGAGCCATAGACCTCGTCCGTTGATATCTGGACGAACCTCTTGATGTCCCTGCGTCTAGCCTCTTCCAGGAGGGTGAATACGCCGAGGACATCGGTCCTTACGAAGTCCTCAGGGGATGTTATGCTCCTGTCTACGTGGCTCTCAGCTGCGAAATTGACTATCTGGTCGCAATCCTTCATCGCTTGCTCGACGACCTTCTTGTCGCATATGTCTCCCTTGACGAACTCTATGCGGTCCTTGATCTCCTCCAGGTTCTCCAACCTGCCTGCATATGTGAGCTTGTCGAGGACGACTATCTTCTTGTCGGGGTGCTCTTTGAGCATGTGTCTAACGAAGTTGCAGCCGATGAACCCGGCTCCGCCTGTTATGAGTATCTTCATTCGGGATCACACCTTCTTGCGCCAGTTGTAGCCGATCTCTGGGTCGTTCCAGTCCTTTCTGTGCTCGTCTGGTTCCTTGTAGTTGTAGAGTTCGGTGGGCGTGTTGATGACCCATATGTCGTTGTCGTCTAGAGGGGTGAAGCCATGGTAGACGAGGGGTGGTATCTTGATGAATTTTGGATCCTTTTCCCAGACCTCGACCTCTTGGATGACTCCTTTCGTCTTTGAATCAGGTCTGGCATCGTAGAGTCCTATCAACGCGTTGCCCCTGATCGGGACGAAGTGGTCATATTGCAGCTTGTGATAGTGCCAGCCCTTGACGACGCCGGGCTTACATGTGGTAATGTAGGTCTGGCCGAACTTCTGGAACTCTGGCCAGTCGCTCCTGAATATCTCCATGAGCCAGCCTCTTTCGTCGTGGATCCTCCTCAGTTCGCGTACGCGGACCCCGTCTATAGTGCCCATTATTGCCATCGTATCCTCCAGGGCATGCTCCTAGTAAATTATTAAGGTGTCCTCGCCTTTGACAGGAGTAGCTGGGGTCAGTGATTTGGAGAAACTCCTAGTCGTAGGTGCATCGGGGCTCCTCGGAAGCAAGATAATGGTACAGGCCAGAGGGAGGTACGATGCAATCGGCACATACAATCCTGAGGTCGACGGTGCGGATCTCTGGCGATTGGAGTCCTTGGATGTCGGCTCCAAGGATGAGGTAGAGAAGCTCTTCGCGGAAGTTGTTCCGAATGTGGTGATCCTGACTGCGGCAATGACCAATGTGGATGCATGCGAGAAGCAACCTGTAGTTGCCAATCGAATCAACGCATCCGGTCCTGCTCTTGTGGCACGTGCCTGCAAATCTGCAGGTGCTAGACTTGTTCATGTGTCAACTGATTACGTTTTCGATGGAACGAAGAAGAGGAAGTACGTTGAAACTGATCATCCGAGACCGATCTCGGTATATGGTTCGAGCAAACTCGCAGGTGAGAAATCTGTTCTTTCTTCGTTGCCTACTGCTGCAATTGCGAGGACGGCAGTATTGTATGGCTGGAACCCGATTGAAGGTAAGGAGAACTTCGTCACTTGGTCGTTGAAGAAGTTGAGAGCCGGAGAGAGGGTCACCATGTTCCAGGATCAGCACATATCACCTACTTTCGCGGATAATCTTGCTGGTGCTCTCTTGGGTCTTGCAGGAACTGATGCATCTGGTGTCTTCCACGTGTCTGGGCCAGATTGTTTTGATCGGGTAGTATGCGGAAAGATGATAGCTAACATATTCAATCTTGATGAGAACCTGATCATACCGGTCAAATCCAACACATTATCGTTGCCGGCAAAGAGGCCTGCATATTCGTGTTTGGATATTTCGAAGATAGAGAAGTTGTTGAACCGGAAGATGGAGTCGTTCGAATCCGGTCTCCGAAAGATGAAATCACAGGAGAGTAAGAAACGATGAAAGGATTAGTTCTAGCTGGTGGTTATGGTACTGGGTTGAGGCCGTTGACCCATACTGGCCCGAAGCAGTTGATACCGATCGCTAACAAGCCGAACATCCTGTACTGCATCGAAGACCTGCGCGATGCGGGCATTACTGATATTGGCATCATTCTTGGGAACATGATGCCTGAGAAGGTCCAGGAATTCCTCGGTGATGGCTACAAATTCGGGGTAAAGCTCACTTACATAGTTCAAGGGCAGCCGAAGGGAATTGCCCATGCGGTCAACTGTTCGAAGGAATTCATGGGAGACGATTCGTTCATTGTCTATCTTGGAGACAATTTGCTGAAGAATGGGATCAAGGCGATACCCGCGAAGATGGTTGATGAGATGGCAGACTGCGTGATATCTCTGATGCCCGTGAAAGAACCTCAGAGATACGGGATAGCAGAACTCTCCGAGGATGGCAAAAAGGTTCTCAGAACTGTCGAGAAACCAAAGGAGCCGAAGTCCGACCTCGCAGTCATCGGCATCTACGCCTTCAACTCGTCATTCTTTGAGATATACCCGAAGCTCAAGCCTTCGTGGAGGGACGAGATGGAGGTAACCGATGCGATCTCCCTGTTGATAGACTCCGGATTCAAGATCGTGCCCCACAGGGTCGAAGGCTGGTGGAAGGACACTGGAAGACCCGAGGATATCCTTGAGGCGAACCATCTCATCTTGGATGGCATCGAATCATCCAACGAGGGAGTCGTCGAGGGCGGTTGTTCAGTTCTAGGCAGGGTCAGAATCGGGAAGGGGGCCATCATCTCTGAAAGCTCTGTTATTCGAGGTCCAGCAGTAATCGGAGAGGATTGCAGAATTGGTCCGAACGCGTATGTGGGGCCGTACACCGCCGTTGGCGACAGAAGTCAAGTCATTTCCGCTGAGGTAGAAGACTCGATAGTGATGGAGGATGCGGTCATCAACATCGAGAGAAAGATTGTGCGAAGCCTTATCGGCAGACATTCACGGATAATCAGTTCCAGCGGCCTTCTCCCGAAGGGGGAGCGACTAATCGTCGGAGAGAACACTACCCTGTATCTCTAGACGGCATCCGCGGTATCCTACGGTCAATCGTCCGGTTTCCGGACCAGGATCCATATCCTGGGCGAGAGCAGGTCGCTGGTGGTCAAGTTCTCCTTCAGCCTCCTGCACTGCGCCAGAGTCTCCCGGTCGATGGCGGCTAGACCGCTCCGGTCCTCCCAAGTGCACAGAGCGAGGATGTCGAACCACGCGTCGGAGCAGAAATCCCGCAGGTCCCTATGGTCATCCTGTTCAGGCAGTGGTTGTAGAAATTCATCGAGACGTCGAGTCCCTGGGGCCTGTACTCTCGTACATAGCGCTCGAAGTCCCCGGCCGACAGCCTCGCATGTCCGTATGGGAAGTCGAGCGTGCACAAGCTGTGTCCCCCCTCCAGGCTGTAGAACGAGTTGTAATCGTGGAAGCTCATTCCCCCAGGACGAAGGGCCCTGAACATGTTCGCCATGGCCTTCCGGGGATCTGTGATGTGCTCAAGCGTCTCCCAGCTGACTATCAGGTCATATGCGTTCTCCCTGTCCAGGTCTCCTACGTCAAGGTCGAAGAAATCGACACGGTCTGCGACCGCCCCGTCGCGGAACGATTTGGCGCACGCCGTTCTGAGGTCCGACAGTCGCCGAGTCTGCTTGTCGAGCGATTGCGTGTCAGGCTCCCCACCCATCCCCTGAAGCACGCCGTACACCGGGATGTCTATGGCGTCGACGTGCTTGGCACCGAGGGTCGCCACCGCATACGAGTTTCGCCCGTCGTGACAACCAACCTCAAGTACGTCCTTGCCAGCCACGTCGAAACCGAACTTTTACAGGAACTCGTTCACCGTCTGCGTCTGTCTCACGGTACTGTCCGGGTTGAACTTGACCGAGGAAACGTCGGGCGGCGGCAGGAACATGTCACGCCAGTTGGGTTTGACCAGGTCCCGATATCCCTTCAGTCTCTCATGGCCGTATCCGGACGAGTCGTAGAACACGCCCTCTCGTGGCAGTTTCCTGGTGGAATCCGCAATCTCCTCCATACCCTCCGTTCTGCAGCGGACAATGTCGTAGCCGAATCGCCGCATGACTGACGCCATGCGTCTCCTCAAATTCAGACTTATACCCACCAAGACCCAGTCACGCGGTTCCGTGAGCTGGATGATTGCGTGAGCTATAAACCTTATGCGGACACGAGTCGGGACGTCCATGCCGCGGATCTCCTGAAGCGCATACGCGCCGGAATCATCCGTCCAAGTCGTTCTCGCCATCGGCGAGAGAATCATCTTCAAGGGATTTCTGGTATCCCGCATCCCTCGGGATTCCCCGATTGATGTCCGCCAACTCGGGCATCCTCGAAAGCAGTTCGAGGACCTCCTCGGTCGTGAAGAAGCGCCCCTCCTCGTACAGATGCTTGTGGATCTCTCTCACGAGCTCGAGGTCCCTCTCCTCGTCGACGCTCCATCTGTACGACGAACAGTCGCGGTCCATCCCGACCGCCCCTATACGGAACAGGTGCTCGTTCTTCCATATGTACGGCGTCACGTGCTCCCGTTCGGATTTCAGTCTCGCTTCCCTCCACGCCCTTTCAAGGGCTGCGAAGGAGAACACCTCGGTATCCAGGCCGTTCGGGTACCTGCTGGGCCTCGCCATCCCGACGTAGTCGTACTTGTCACTGTTGTCGATGTAGTGGCGGACCATTCGGTCGATCAGCTGTGGGTCGATGAGCGGACAGTCGGCGGTTATGCGGACGATCACGTCGGCGCGGTAGGCCTTGGCGGCCTGGTAATATCGGTCAAGGACGTCATCCTCGCTCCCACAGAACGTGCCGACTCCGTTCTTCTCGGCCAGGTCCTTGACGGCCCGGTCCTCTTCATTCGTCGTCGTGGCGACCACGACCGTTCCGACCTCGGCACACCCTTTGGCGCGGTTGACCACATGCCACAGCATCGGCTTTCCTGATATCAACTTCATGACCTTGCCAGGGAGTCTGGACGACCCCATCCTGGCCTGGATGATCATGACGACCCTGCTCATAGGTCCACCACTTCCTCCGTGAGAAGATCACCCTTCCTCAGGGCGCGTTTCGTCGCGCGCCCGATGATCGTCTCGAATCTCTTAGGAGGGATGGCACCTTCCGGCGCAGGCCTCACTATCATCAGAAGACCCCTTTCCAGGAGGGCGCCCTTCGGGATGTCCTCCGCCGCGTATATGGCTCTTCTCTGAAGCCGCGTGACGACATCTCTGCCCGAAGGCTCCAGACTACCGTCGCCCAACATCCTCTCGACCTCCCGTATCCCGAGGACCATCTTCCCGAACTCGTCTGGCTCCGTCGCGTAGGAGTGGTCGGGCCCCGCGAGCTTTCTGGATGTCGTGAGATGCTTCTCGATGATGTTCGCACCCATCGCGACAGCTGCAGTCGCCGCTCCAGCGATGGTCGTGTGGTCGGAAAAGCCGACGGGGCACCCGAATTCCGTCTTGAGAGTCAGCATGGCCCTCAGGTTCAACTCGTCCACCTCTGTGGGATACTGAGAGATGCAGTGGAGCAGCGCGACACTCGCGTTGCCCGTAGCGTGGGCCGCGTCGACGGCGTCCCGTATCTCAGACTCGTTCGCCATCCCAGTGGAGAGCAACATCGGCTTCATCTTGGTCGCGACGTACCTGATCAACGGGATGTGGTTGAGCTCTGCGGACGCTATCTTGAACGCCGGTGCCCCTAGCCCATCGACAAAATCCGCCGACTCCTCGTCGAAGACGCTCGTGAGGAACACGATCTTTCTGTGTTTCGCGTGATTCATCAGCTCCTCGTGCCATTCTCTGTGCAGCTCGATCCCGGACAACAGTTCGACCGTGTCCTTGTTTGTGAACTCGTTGTACAATCGTTCCGCCTCGAAGGTCTGGAACTTCACCGCGTCGGCGCCCGCGTCCGAAGCGGCGTCTATCAACTCCTTCGCTTGGTCCAACTTGCCGTCGTGATTCGACCCTGCCTCTGCGATTACGAAGCAGGGATGCCCGTCGCCGATTTCTCTGTCCCCTATCCTGATGCTGGCCATTCAAATCCTCTTCAGGGTTCCTTCTTATCGTAAGCCGCGAGCTTGTCACAGATGAACCTGACGTCCTTCTCTTCGAGCGAGGGGTGAAGCGGCAGAGTCAGTATCCTCTGGAACACGTCTTCGGTTACCGGGAAATCCTTTGGACTCAACTTGAACCTTCCTCTGTAGTAGGTGAACCTGTATGTCGGTATGTAATGGACGTGAGCGCCGATGCCGTGCCCCCTCAGATATTTGAAGAGCCCGTTCCGGTCCTTCCCGTTCACCAGGACGGTGAACAGGTGCCAAGCGTGCTTGACGTCCCCGTCGACCTCGGGCGGTTCGACGTACTCGATGCCAGGCAGCGTCTCCTGGTACATCTTCGCCAATCGGGTCCTCTCGTCAATGAACGATTCCAGCTTGGCCAGTTGTGATATTCCGAGGGCGCATTGGAGATCCGTTATCCGGTAGTTGTGGCTCAGCGCGCTCACATCGTAGACATAGTCGAGCCCCTTCTCCAAGCCCTCCGGAGTCTCCTTGGTTATTCCGTGATGCCGCAGCATCTTGAGTCTGCCATCAAGATCCTCGCTATCCGTCATGACCGCCCCGCCTTCGCCCGTCGTGATGTGCTTCACCGGGTGGAAGCTGAAAATGGTCATATCGGCGAAAGTGCCGACCTTTCTGCCGCGGTATTCCGCCCCGAGGGCATGGCATGCATCCTCTATCAGGTGCAGGCCGTGTTGGTCTGCGATCTCCCTCATCTCGTTCATCCTGCACGGATGTCCAGCGTAGTCGACGTAGATGACGGCCTTCGTGTTCTTCGTGATATTCTTCCTCACACTCTCAGGGTCTATGTTCCGCGTTCCCGGTTCTATGTCCGCGAAGACCGGCTGGAGGTTGTTGTGCAGAATGGAATTCGCCGTCGCCACGAATGTGAACGGGGTTGTGATGACCTCCGAGCCTCGAGGCAGGTCGAGCGCCCTCACCGCGATGTCCAATGCACTAGATCCCGAGCTGATGACTGTCGCGTGCTTCGCCCCGACTCGGTCACACAAGGCTTCCTCGAACTCGCGGACCTTGGGGCCGGTGGTGATCAGGTCGCTCCTGAGCACCTTCGCTACCTCTTCTATATCAGCATCGTCGATGTTCTGGCGCCCGTAGGGTATCATCTGCTCACCTCGTGTGGAAACGTGCCTCTCGCGACCTCGGTTGCTTCGTCGAATGCCACCGCACTCGATTCGCTGCCCGGGCGGTTGACGAAGATGCGCGTCCCCATCGGAGGGACGCAGGCTGATAGATGGTCATCGGCCATCTTGTCAAGGGTTCCTTCGAACGACATAGGTGCATCAGTCCTTGTATCTGGGTGGACCGACGCTCCAGATGACCGTTTGGCTTATTAACGGTATTCGTCTACTCTCATCGGCGAAATCGCGCCGCCGAATTCGACGCCAGGATAGTCAAGGTTATATGCCAATTCACTCATGGAGGCAGGTCGACATTCTCTCCCGTGTGGTGAATCAGAATGGAGTGGAGCGAGAAAGTAGTACTGGTGACTGGTGGGACCGGTTCCTTTGGGAAGCGGTTCGCAGAAGTGATGCTCAGGGACCATCACCCCAAGAAGCTCATCGTCTTCAGCCGAGATGAGCTGAAGCAGCACGAGATGCAGAGGGGGGGTTTCGACCACAAGAGCATACGATATTTCATCGGCGACGTTAGGGACGACAAACGTCTTACGCGGGCCCTCGAGGGCGTGGATATCGTCGTGCACGCCGCCGCCCTGAAGCAGGTTCCCGCCTGCGAATACAACCCCATCGAGGCGGTCCTCACGAATGTCATGGGTGCCAGGAACATCATCGACGCATCGCTCGATTGCGGCGTGGAGAGGGTACTGGCGCTGAGCACGGACAAGGCCGTCAACCCGGTCAACCTCTACGGCGCGACGAAGCTCGTGGCCGAGAAGCTGTTTGTGCAGGCGAACTCGTACGGTGGGAGCAAGAGCACTCGGTTCAGCTGTGTTCGATACGGCAACGTTGTGGGTAGCCGTGGCAGTGTGATTCCACTGTTCCTGAATCAGAGGAAGGCCGGTCGGTTGACGGTCACAGACCCACGTATGACTCGGTTCTGGATAACGCTCGATCAAGGAGTCCAGTTCGTGATCTCCTGCATAGAAAATATGCACGGTGGAGAGATATTCGTGCCCAAGATCCCGAGCATGAAGATCACCGATCTCGCGGAGGCGGTCGCTCCCGGATGCGAGATCGAGCACAGCGGCATAAGGCCCGGAGAGAAGATACACGAACTCCTGATCTCCGAAGACGAGGTGCGCACTACCATCGAGTTGGATGACAGGTACGTGGTGCAGCCGCCCCATCCATGGTGGAAGGAATGGGTGTGGGAGGGCGGCAGGCCGATGGAGGCCGGGTTCAAGTACTCGAGCGATTCGAACAAGGACTGGGTCACCGCCGACCAGCTCGGAGAGATGATTCGGGAATTCAATTCTGAGTGAGGGACCGCAGGAACTCAGCCTACAGACATCTCCTTCATGCAAGTCAGAGCCCTGGCGACTCCCTTGCCGTCGACGGCTGCCTGGCCCAGTCTTGCCATTTTCGTTCGTCTGTCCTTGTCCGCCATCATCTCGCGAATACTTGCAGCCATTCTCTGTGGGGTAAGGTCTTCGTGCCAGCCAAGGTCGACAGCCATGCCCCTCTCGGCCAGGAGGGGGGCTCCTCGTCTCTGGTTGTCTGCGACCTGCACCAGAAGCGCAGGAACACCCATGAACGCAAACTCGTAGGCGGTCGAACCCGCTGCAGAGACGGCCAGGTCCGCCCAGTCCAGCATTTCGGACATCGACTGGACATTGCTGAGAACCTCTGCCTCGAGGTTCCCCTCCCGTACCTGGGTGCGGAGTTCGTCGAGTCGCGGGTTCGAGGGACCTACCACTACCTTCAGTTCGAAATCACTTTCGATATCGGCCATGGCCTGCAAGGCAGTCCCAGTCATGTTGCGTGGGTCGCTCCCGCCGAAGGTGATCAGAGCACGCCTCATCTCATCGACACGCTTCTTCTTCCCCTGCCAAGTCCAGAAATCCTGTCGCAGCAGAACGTGGTCGAGGCCCGGCAACAACCGTGAGTCCTTGCCCAATGCCTGGTAGTTCTGAGCACGGGCATAGACGTTCTGATTGAGCACGATGTCGGCGCTGTAACTCGGCTCATCGGCGAAGTCGTCGATGACGAGCAGGCGCAGCCCCGCCTCCTTGATCCGAGACTGATAGTCGCTGTGGAGATGGTAGCCGTCCTGAACCACCCAGACTGCTTTGGCATCCCGGGCCTTGGTTATCAGTCCGGATGCATCGGCGGAGTCGCCGGCGAAATGCAGTGCTTTGGAGACCCTGCAGCCGGATCTGCGCAAGATTTCCTCTAGCATCGGTGCGAGGGGAGCGGTGTGGAATATGACCGACCCTCCGAGACGGTTCCAGGCCTGCGCAAGGGCGACGCATCTCATGACATGTCCAGTGCCTGTGACGGGGTCAGCGTCCGCCCTGATGACCAAGGTCTGGCCCACTATCCATTCACCCAAGGATTCGTCCTTGATCCCCCAAAGGTCGGTCGTGTGGGATTTTGGGGCAAGCGTATTCAGCTGCGAGTCACCTCCTCGCCCCAGGAATGGAAACGGTCGTAGATGATTCTGCTGCTACGTTTCCTCGGGGACATTTGATGGGATTCCCTTCTGCCTCGGGCATCGCAGCACCCAATCTATAACATATACCTTCATTGCACCGTCAAGGGTCCTTCCCCCAAGGTCCGATTCAAATCAAGTTCACGGAAGCGTCATTCGCTACCGTTCAAGGCCGCCTTGAGTTTCACTTCCAGTTCCAGGGCGTTCATGTTTCGTGGCTTGCCCGCCTTGCAGGGTATGCCCCAGTATATCGTCCATGGGTCGAGATTCTTGGTCACGAGGCTCATGGCGCCGACGGCTGCACCCTCGCCGATCTGTACCCCTGGCATGACGATGGACCCCGCCCCGACAATCGAGTGCCGTCCAAGTCGCACCGCCCCCGCGACCTCTCTCTTGTATTCCGCAGGGACCGTCGGATTGGTCATCCATTCGCCGGAATAGTCGTCACTGGTAGAGTAGACGAGCACCCTGGCCGATAAACCACTGAAATCATCCATGACAACGCCGTTCTGTCCGTAGACGGCGGTGTATGCGGCGATATGGATGTATGATCCGAGGGTGACAAGCCCGCTCAGTACGGTGAAGTCGTCTATGCGCACATTGTCACCGATGCTGACCTTGTCTGGGTTGTAGATGCTCGACTTGCGACTTATGCGTACGTCATCGCCATATTCCTTGAGGCCAAGGTCCTTCATTTCAGTGGCAGTGTAGAACGTCTCCATCGGTGACCCGAGGACGGTAACTCGATAGCCGTTTATTATGGGTTCGGTAATCTGCACTCAAGGGTCGGCCGACGAACACATTTATCGGCTCGTGGCGCGATAGGGTGCCTCGATATGAACGACGAGCTATCGAAGGTCGCGATTGTGACTGGCGGATCAAGGGGCATCGGTCTGGCGATATCGAAGGAATTGGCTCGGACTGGCATTGGTCGGATCGTCGTGTGCGACATCGACGACGAAGAGGGCCGGCTGGCCTCCGAGGAGCTGCAGAAGGATTTCGGAATCCAGTCAGACTTCATAAGGATGGATGTCTCGAACGAACAAGAGGTCGTCGCAGCCTTTTCGAAAATCTGGGACGAGGCCGGGAGACTGGATGTCCTAGTCAACAACGCTGGCGTAGTCGATGATGCGTTCCTCGAAAAGTTGGACTTAGAGAAATGGAACCGAGTCATCGGAGTCAGCCTGACCGGGACGTTCAACTGCACGAAGCAGGCGATTGGCCTGATGAAGCGGAACGAAGGAGGCAGGATACTGAATCTAGCCTCAGTATCGGCTGAGATCGGAAATATCGGACAGGCCAACTACGTCGCTGCGAAGGGCGGGATCATCGCCTTCACGAAGACAGCGGCGAGGGAATGCGCTAGATATGGCATATTGGTCAACGCAATCGCGCCAGGTTTTGTGCGGACGAGGATGACCGCTTCTATACGGCCGGATATCACGGAGAAGATAGTCTCGCAGATACCGTTGAGGAGATACGCGGAGCCCGAGGAGATCGCCAGGTTGGCCAGGTTCCTCGTATCGGAGGAGAACACGTACATCACCGGACAGACCGTCAATATAAACGGCGGCCTGTACGTCTGAACTCCGACGGTCCGTGGACCATGCTTCGTCTAGCTAGCATTCGACCGACGCCAATTAGCGGGGCAATGATGTTGGCACCCTCTAATCGGGTTTGGCGTGATTCGCTCCTCTCGCTCATCGATTGATTCCTGAGTGAGAGTGGGTTGATGCCAGAGCGGCTGAAGTCTATTTCTCAAAGGATTAGTCGTCTTTGATGGATCGGCGAGTTGCCGAGTTCCATAGGATGCGGCACGAGACACTGCTGACGTCCCGTCTCTCCTGCATTTCTGTGACACGCTCAAAGGCGAGGCTCTCGAATACGCGAGATATCTGCTACACCACTCCTTTCTTGATGGTCGCTTTGCTGGTTTGTGCTGAAGAGCGGAATGATGGCAACATGCCGTATTGTCTAGTCACGTCTGATCTAATCTTCCTTGATGCTGAACAGTCGCGATTAATAGAATCTCACATTTCACGGGAAGAAGTCTATATGCCCGTGACCGGAGCCTTGTCCTTAGCCCCGAACAGCTCTCCGAGAACGCCTCTGGCATGACCAGTTCGTATGATTACTAGCGGCATGTGCTTCGATTGCCACGAGCAGGAGCCCTGCTCGACTCTAGAGCGCCCGCACCTTCGGAATGAGCAAGCATCCTAGCTTCATTGCTTTTCTCGCTCTGGTTGTCCTACATTCGCCAAGCTGAGGACACCTGCTCTTTTCAACTCGTTAGCTATCGGTATGAGGTCCCACATTGGCGTGTCTATGATTTCGGCGATTTCAAGCATGGAACGCCTGCCATCGCAGTACGCAATTAGATTCATCATGGTTCGAACAGTCAGACCGCTTTTCCTTGTGCTTAGATCTGGATAGAGCCCTCGCCTTCCGAGTTGGGGCTCGCACAAGATGTTGTTTCGGAGCACTTCATCTGCTTCGATGCAGGCCAGGCATCTCTCTAGGACTTCATATCCGCCACGGAGGCCGGAGGGCGTCACAAGGCTGAGATTGTCCAGAGAAGTGTGGTATTCGGGATACTCGCCATACTTCGATCTCATGACGGAAGCGACCGGGAGGTCGATTCCCGGGCTGCAATATTGCCTCTCGTCGCTTCCTCGTTCAAGATAGGTATATCGTATGAAGTCGGGGTGCAAGTGACGGAGCACGTGCAGAGCCACTTTGTCTGACAGTGAGTCCCCATTCCTTGAGGGAAGGTATGAGTAGGCGCGATCATCTCCAATGCAGGTGACGCAGAAACCGGCCAACATCATTTCTTTCATGGTCTCGTGGTTCATACTGAGGTAGACAATCGATCCTATCGTCTCTGGAATGAAGACGATGCGATATGAGAATCGCCGCTCGGGAGCGGACAAGATTTGCCTGGCCAGGAATGTCGTGACTACGGGACCGGAGAGTTCATTGTTCGCCATGGAGGGGTGGCAGATGTAGGTCGACAGGAATATCTCCCGTTCAGAATTCCCTGGAATCAAGAGTTCGCCATAGGTCAGGGAGCCGTTCTTGAGCTCGGTGTCGATGACGACATGATAGTCTCCTGGGAGAAGCGTCTTGAGTTGCTCATGGCTAAGACAGAATCCCCATCTATCCCTGTAGTATGAGGTCACGTAAGGTATGGCCGTCGGCATCTCCGAAATGGAATGAAGATGGGATTGCAGATCCTCTAGGCTCATTACGGCGTCAATCGGGGTCGAATAACCCATCAGATGAAGATTATTCTCTCGGAAATCCAGGATCTTTCTGCCTTCAGGGTCAATCACGTAGGCTTCGTGGACATTCCATTCTTGGGGGACAATCCAATCAAAACACTGTGTGCCCGAGGGGACCTCTCTGATTTGTAGGTCCGGAAGATGTTCCTTGACTATCCTCAGTGTCTCCCTCACTCCGTCTCCGGTTATGCTCCTGCCGATGGGAAAGAGCCTCTGGCACAACTCATGCATCTCGGTTCCGAGATTAGTCATCTCAAATCCTTTTCCGAATCGTATATGAGGCCCTTGGCCTTTCCGTTTCTTATATGGTCCGTGACAAAGTCGAAGACTTGCCGAGCCTTAGCCCATCTCAGGCCAGGGCCGATTCCAGGGCGAAACCCATGATATATCCCATTCTCCCAAAGCAAATCTCCCATAGGGTTCACCTTTGTGATAATTCCAAGATCCAACCTTCTGACGAATAATCCGTAAGTCCGTCTGTCGGTCTTGCCATGGACATCAGTGTAATCGCCTTCGAACTGCTTATGGAAACGATAGGGAACCTCGTTCATCTCCTCTATGTGGTGGTAGAATGTCATGCTGTTCTGGTCGTCGAGGTCGAGTACGGCTATCTTCCCATCCAGTTCTCTAAGCATCCCAAAAGGAGAATCAATCCCATAGCCGCTGAAGTTGTCCACGTCCCGGAAGAGGTGCGCGGTATGTCCGATGGCAGCGAACGAATAGATGGGGTGCCCGGTTCTCACTGCTCCTGGATAGACGCGGGCCGTCTCAGTGAGGATTCCCATATGCGATGGGGTGTTTCTGATGTCGAATTGAACGCCCTTAGTGAAATCGAAATTGAAAAGGGGGAATAGCAGAGTCCCATTCGGCCCAACCGCCAGGAGCATGGATTCGATGATGTTCCGGGGGGCACATTCCTTGTGGTCATTCCTTAGCTCACTGAGAGTCCGTTTCCCGCTGCTGTGAATCATGACCAAATCACCGGACTCGATACCCGAATCCGTCCATCTTCGCGCCCCCTCGTCCACAACGCTCTTCATATCTTGTCAATCCTCCCGAACTCGACTCTTCCTCCTGCCTCACAACAGATGGCTGTCCGCGTCTCAACTGAGCCGCCAAACCACACTTGTCCAGATTCTCCCCCAATCCGAAATCAAGGCACCTTGGGTAGTCTTGCCAGATATTGTCATCCAACGATGAGGCTGCCTAGTCAACTCCTGGGAGCACATATTTACAATAAATACCATTGCATTGAACAAACCGCAGGCAATATAAATCGAGGAAACGCCTGGGCGCCCATTTTCGGTCTAGTCTCCTGGAGATACCATCACAAGAATGGAGTCGGTGCCTCACGAAAGGATCTGAGCTATTCTTGCCTGTGAAGTCGTTGGGTACCTCTACATGGGCCTAGAGACTAACAGTTTCTCGACTTGCGCTGCAGAGGACGGGATTGTCTCGAAAGAGCACAGTTATCTGGGCGTGTCCCGTGTTATCGCGGACTGACCGTGCTTCCATATTTCTGTGAAAAGGTCTTGACCGTGAAGAGGGAGGAGATTGGCTCCGCGTCAATCAGACCCGAGTAGCCACAAGGTCTGCACGACAGCCATTCTCGAAGCGTTACTGGCGCTGTCTCTCAATCGCAGATCGGCTATTGCCTGCGTTTTTCTTCGTCGGAGGACAGCTCTTCCTTGACATAGCGTCCAAGTTTTCCGATGTTCAGGTTGTTCAAGAAGAATCGAATGTCTTGAGCTGTGAATTCCTTGATTATGTACAGAATTGACAAGAACGCTCCAAGGGAGACAAGGAGGTAGACCGCCACATCGTACCAATGGGACGCGGCGTAGAAACTACTTGCGTAGTACATGATGAGGGCGACAAGAGCGGCAGTGACGATGTGTTTGAGGATTGAAGGATCCGGCTTCGCCCTCGTGAGGTTGAAAGTAAGCCATCGAGCGATTGCGTAGGAAACAATCGCGGATATGGTGCTGGCAATTGCCGCTCCTTGGTATGAAAGGCCGAGAGCATTCATGCCAAGCACCCTCGATGGCACTAAGACTATTAGCAGGATAACCATCAGGACCAGGTTGGCGTACATCCACTTCATGTAGAGACCCACTCTATTCATTCCAAGTATTTGGGCCGAGACAGTGAGGTTCAGAAGCCCGATATACGTGGCTGCTGCGAGGTACGGAAGGACCTTTCCAGCGTTCAGGAACTCGTCACCGAACAACATCACCGCTATCTGACTCGGGAATACCATTATCACAGTTACGATGGGGAGGCTGATGATGGATAGGTATCGTTCACCCATTTTCGACGCCTTCCTGACATCGTCGAATCTGCCTTCAATTGACAACTTGGAGAAGGTTGGGAACAATAGCACCATCATCGATCCTCCAAGGATACCAAGATATGAAAGCAGAAACAGTGATGAACTGTAATACGCAACATCCGATTTCGGCCAGAAGAGTCCTATCGTCATTATCGGAAGCTGACTGATAACGGCACCGGCGATGACGGCTGCAGTCATTGGAATTGCCCATTTCGCATACGAGTGTATCATTGTCGGTCTCTGCCAAACTATTCTCTCTTTGGAGATCAGATAAGAGGCCACAGCAATCGCGCCGATTCCCCCTGCGATGTATGAGTGGGCAACAGACGTAATGCCCAATCCACCTGTGAGCACGACGGCAAGAAGCGGAATCCTCACTAGCGGATCGCATATGAATATCAATTGACTCTTGGCGGTTTGCACTCGGGCATCAAATGTGGTCGTGGCTATCGATGTGAGCGCACCTAGAACTTGGTAGATCAGTAGTATTAGCAGGATTTGTACCGAAGACGCAGTGAGCGCCTGCTCAGATGTTATGGTGAGTATCCCCACGGCAAGAAGGACCAGCAGCACCATGGCAAGCGTCAGCAGTCCTTTGACATATGCAAAAGTGCTTACGCACGCATCCAAATCATGTCCCTCCGAAACCCTCTTCGTATGAGCGGTTCCAAAGCCGAGGTCTGCAACAGAGTTAAACATGGTCAGAAATGCAAGCGTCCAAGTTATCGTCCCGTATTGCTCAGTGCTCAGATATCTGGTCATCAGCAGCAATCCCGCAAGCCCCAATACTGCTGAGATGCCCTTTGTGAGCATTACCAGAAACGATTTACGCGCAATCAAACAATCGGGGCTTGATGTTCCACACTGGTATATAATGCTGGTCGAAATGTCGCGAAGAACACCAGATTATCAGGACCTCTATCTTTGCCCTTTGGCAAATAGAGTCAATAATTTCTGACATCAAAGCAATGCTGGGACCCTATAGGATCCATAATGTTCAGAAAGAGCCATATCTTAGAACAACAGATGGAGGTCCATCTGCCCGTACTTGAGGACGAACCCAGACTGCCAATCAGAGGAGGAGGAATTCGGAGTGCGATTCGCGATCTTCGAGATAACGATTTCTGTGTTGAGGAGAGTGTACGAGGCACTCAAGCGCGGGACGTGGCGCGGCTTGCCAGAGGGTGTTATTATTGGTAGGCACACATACGAGTATTCTCGAGACACATTCCTGATGTGGAGACCCTCTGATCGGATTGTAGTAGGGAACTTCTGCTCAATCAGCGTTGGTGTTAGAATGCTCGGCGGAGGCGAACACCCCCTGAACATGGTGTCGACCTATCCCCTCAGGACACTCTTGATGCGAGCAGATGGTAACAACTACGATGTAAAATCCAAAGGTCCTACATCGATTGGCAATGATGTATGGATTGGCGTCGATGCACTGATTCTCTCGGGCGTATCTGTTGGAAACGGAGCAGTGATTGGGGCTGGCAGCGTTGTCACAGCGAATGTTCCCCCGTACGCGATTGTCGTGGGGAATCCTGCGCGTATCATCGGTTATCGGTTCTCTGAAGATCGTATAGAGAAACTTCTGAAGATTGAATGGTGGAACTGGTCCGATGAGGCTATCAAAGCTGCCGACGCGGAGTTCTATTCTGATGTTGATGAATTCATTTCGAAGTATTCATGACCCCGATTGACAATGCCTAGGAAAGACCCGAATTGAGTTGAGTGTCCTGAGAGCGGAAAGGAGGAAACGAATTTATGTTGAAGGTGGCTACTGAACATCCATGGCCGCTACAGTAAACCTACTGACTTCGCAGAAATCTTCAGCGTCAGGAAAAAATTCTACTCTTGACTGGAGTATCTAGCCTAAAGCGATTTGGCCGATTTCAGGGTCTCAAGTCTAAATATGCGTCCTTCATTCCAGTCTTTCATAACTGAGTCCTCCTTGGTGATTTGACGTAGACTCTGTTTCTCAGTATTCATTGATTGATTCGCATTAACTTTTGCTTCTTTGATGGAAGTTGAAAAGCCTTTTCCGCGGCAGATAGTGCCCCTTCTTTGTAGAGATATCTGCGATTTTCACTAGTTTCAGGTCCCTTTCCGAATCTATATTGTCCCGATTCTAAACAATCGATCATATTCTCCGGAAAGGACAACGAATTGGATTATTGCATACTATGCAATCCCTTCATAGATGGCGAATGTGCTAACGTATGCCTTGAAATCACAACCCTCAGATGTCCTCTTGATGTGGGCGGATTTGAAGGGCCAAGATACACCAACGATTTGAGGTGCTCATGAATGCGAGTGCCAAAGTTATTGGTTCGTATTGTCTGCGTCTGGGTGCCTAGTCATCAAGACTAGTCTCACAAGCCAAATTCGACGAGCCTCCCTTCGTCGGCATTGTGAGGTGCGATTTTCGTACAATAAGCTAATCGCGAGTTTGACGCCGAGATGCCTATGTGGTGTTGATTAGGCAGAGATGAGGATGATAGAATGTCGCGACCTGTTTTTAAGCTCACCTGATTGGAGGAGTGCTGCGTTCGAGAATTGTCGTTATGAACGTCAATATCCTCCAGATAAGACTTGAGCAAACAGGCTCTTTCAAGATATGGGCGTATTCTTGCGTGGAACATGACTCTAAGAACATGCTTCTGCTCTGCCTTGACTGGCTGTTGAGAATGGCGATACCTAGTCTGGGTGGATGTACCACGGAGACGACACGATCAAGGAACCACACCCCTCTGCCCTGCCCCTTCTCCCATGTCGTGCGAATTGGTGCAGTGCAGAGGATGTGTTCGGGCAGAGTAGGGCAGAGTAGTAGTGAACTGTATGATTCTGCTCATTCCTCCGTGAGAACTACGCCATCGGAGAGGTGTCCCAGAATTGCCTCAAGTTCATATGGGTGTGGTTGGGATAGTGAGAGGTTATTGGAGCACTGCAATAGGCAATAATTTAATTCAACGAATTCATACTAAGCCCAATGAGCTATCTCTTCTTGATTAATGAGGCCGAATGTCACAATTCTTCCACACTCGATAGGTTGAAACGCCTGAGAGAGAACAATGAAGTCGTTGTTCTCAGCCTGAACACACTCGCCAGCCTAGCTCTGCGTAGGATGGGAATTGACTACGTTACACCCAACCTCTTCTTCGCCGAAGAGAAATCCTTCGCGGTGGACATGCAGGCTGGCATTCTGTGCCGGGAATGGTACAAAACAATCAGCCACCCCCTTTTGTCTTTTCACGGAGCGTCGATAGGGGAGGCTCTTGAATTCGATTTCTTTCATCTTTTCATCGATGCGCTCAGGAGCGTGGAGATTGTGAGGGAGCTCCTTAAGAACCCCTTCGAGACTATATTCGTTCCATCTTGGGATTCTGAAACCTTCAAGTATGTCGATTCATGCTACTATACTCTCCCTTCAATCCTTGTATACCTGGCAAATCAGAGGGGCATAAGAGTGGTCAACCTAGAGCGGTCTTCGAGCGTGCTGCGAAGAACCTTGAGAAGACTTCCTCATCCAAGGCAACGGTTTAACTTCATGATATACAACGCCTTTTCTGTGGCATCATTTGCCATGTTTCTGCTTGAGAACTTCAGAGCGTTGACGAGCTCATCCTTGGATAGAAAGAAGGCAAGATATGTCATGGCTTATCATTATGATGCACTCGTCGAAAGTCTAAGAGATGAAAACGGAAGAGCGTTGAGAATCAATTCAAGTCGTATATACACTCCAAAGTCGATATCACAGGTCAAAGGCATCCTAAGATTCTTGAAGAATGAAAAAACGATTTCAGAATTAGATGGATCAATTGTGTATGATGGCACACCACTATGGCGGATGCTGGTCCCACTAGTGGATCCGATACTCTCGAGACTAGTGCCCCTCGTCATTGGAAGTATGCAATGGACAGAACTAGTTGTGAAGGTAATACGGCCATCATCCTTTGTGACGCTTGAAGATCTTCTTCCACACGCGAGATCCATGTGTCAAGTCTTGAGGTTACTCGGAATCCCGGTTGTCGTTGTTCAGCACGGAATCTTGACGAATGATTTTGAAGGTCTGGCAGTCATGCCCAAAGCGGGAGACATCCAAGCTGTCTGGGGAGAGTACTACAGAAAGTGGCACATTGATAGAGGAAAACCCGCAGAGAGTCAGGTGACAACTGGGGCGCCAAGGTTCGATTCGCTCTTCAACCTGCCTCCTCTAGACCGTGATGAACTCTACAAGCGATTCGGATTAGACCCCGGGCTGAAAGTGGTACTGATTGCGACGGAATATTTCGGAGGCTATTCTTCTCGATGTACGGTCGAGGTAGAAGAGAGCTACATCAGACTTGCTTTGAGGTCACTCAAACAATATCGCGATATCCAAATCGTAGTCAAACTGCATCCACAGTTCCAGTCCAGATACTATAGAATGGTGTCCGAGATCGCTGAACAGGAAGGAGTGAGAGTCATCATCGCGAGAGATGCTCTATGGGATTTGATCAGATTGTCTTCCTTTGTCATAGTGTCCGTTTCAGGTGTCTGTCTAGAGACGTTGATTCTTGGCAAACCTGTTATCTCAATAAACTTGAATGGTCGCTCGAGTGAAAGTGGCATGGTACAGGACGGATTGGCGACCGGCGCATCCAATGAGGATGAAATCAAACAATCGGTTTCGATTTGCATCAGAGATTCCGAATCTGACGAATGCCAGAATCATAGCATGAACCCCCTCCTCTTTCCTTTCATACACATGGCTGATGGGCACTCTACTCAGAGAGTGGCCGAGTTGATTAGAGCAATTTCAATTCGAAATCGCTGATTATGAGTCTCCATCGTCCGGAATGGTTCCTGTGGCGGGGTCATCTACGGATACTCCCATCAGATGAGAGGTGCATGCCAACTAGATTTTCAGACACTCATTGAACAATAGAGACTTATATCCCATCTTTTTCAGTTCAGTCATGAGATGAGGGGTGTTCTATTCTATCTGGGATGAGCAAATCCTTGGAATCCCCATGCGATTGACTTCTTTTCATTTTGAGGCCAACTTCACAGCCGTCTTGCTGCTCATCGCGAGACTGATTCCGCTGAACTTCTGGACAATAATCGCTCAGCAATTTTCTCATTCGCGAGATGTGAAACAGCAGGTTGCGGTCCTGTCCGAGAATGCTTGTCAACTTGTCAGTATTAATAACTGCTCAAGCGTAGCCAGGAAGGTCAGTCGGCACAGTCAATTCCGGGGGATTGACCCGCGGAGCCTGGCACCTCAAGGCCTCGGTTGAGAAAAGGTCATAGGGGCGGAGCGCCATAAAGCTGACAAGGTTCTCACATGCGGAAATGCGGAGAATGCGGGCAAAGACTTCCTTTCGCCTATCAGAACTGGGAGATTTCATGTCCTAAATGCGGTCACCGTTACCCATCGATTAGGAATCTAGTTTGCCTGATGGCAATCCTTATACTCTTGCTGGCAGCACACTTCACGATGGTGCTCAATTATGGCTTCCACCTAGAGTCACTCACCGTGGCCATACTTGTGTTCTGTGTGATACTTCTTACGCTGCAGATCACAGTCTTGCATAGAAGGAGAAAGGGTTTAGCACCGGGCCCAATCCCGCCTGATTGAGCCACCGACTCGGCCTATCTGGCTAAGCGTCTCAAGCTATCAGTTCTGATATGATTTCGGGACGCGGTGGAAAACGAGGTATCAAGTACATCTCCAATGATTCCGTGCAGGGAGTCGGAAATCAGAATAAACGCAATCGTATCCCTCCGAACTCCCTGTTGATGATTGGTGCAAATATGAATTCAGGCAAAAGGACGAAAATGGCAGAGTTGTTGTCACCCTGCTCGATAGTCAGGTGAATGTTTGGAAGCACTTACATGGAGGACATACTTGATAGCCAAAGCAGCGATTCGAAGCCCTGCCTGACCCGTGGAGGTAGACCGAATGCGAATGGTCATTGAGAAAGAAAGACTAGTCCTATTTGCTGGCTTCATCAGTTGTTTGTTCGTTCTTATCGCTATAGTGGTGGTTGCACTGGCTCCGCCAGCAAGCCATTACGAGATATCAATATACGAGGTGTATCCTCCTTACCTGTGGCTGTTTCTGACAATTCCCCTGATGATGCCATTCATCATCTTAATGCTAGTCGGACGAAATGCACTCGCGTACTACGTGCCATTATTCGCAGGAAGTCTCTTATCGATAACGATACTGCTTTCAATTCCGATTCTCAGAGGATACGCGTTCTACAGCGGCGGAGATGCTTTTACACATCTAGGATACGTAAAGGATATCCAAGTCTCGGGGCATTTCGCAAGTAACAACCTCTACCCCATAATTCATATTCTCATCACCAGCGGATCGTTTGCTTCGGGTGTAGATGCTGAGCCATTGATGTCTTTCATTCCGCTTATCTTCAGCCTCTTTAGTCTGGCCTCAGTCTTTCTGTTGGCTAGAGCACTTACGAAGGATTTGTGGCGTTCGGCGGTAATATTTGCGTTTGCTATGGTCTTTCTCTTCAACACCGGGGGCCTACAAACAGTACCTTCTGCAGAAGCATTCTTTTTAATCCCCATCTCTATCTTCTTGTATGTCGAGAGCAAGAGCAAGCGAGCATCTAGGGCACATGGATTCTCACTCACTCTGATAGTCTTCCTCATTCTCTTGCCATTCTTTCATCCGGAGCCTACTCTTTTCATGCTTGTTATTCTAATCGTATTTGCTTTAGTGATTCGCAGGCGCAATGTAGTGCGGACCGCGCGAATTGAGGTTAGTCGCTTGATTCCAAGGAACAACTCCACTCCTGCTTTGATACTCATGGTCGCCTTTTTTGCATGGTTCACAAGCTGTGTTGCGTTCGGCAATACCGTGCGTACTGTGTATAACTCGTTGATACTCAACCTAGGAACTTCTCCCGTAAGTTCGTACACGAGTATGTTCGATACTTATGACGTAAGCCCTGCAATAATCGCCAGACTCCTTATATTGACTTATGGCGTACTCATAATCTGCTTTTCGCTAGCTGCAATCTCAACAATCCGAATCGTAGTGTCTGCGTTTTCTGGCAAAAAAGTGTTGTTAGGTGTAGGAACATTTAGTGTATTATTCATCATCTTCTCCGGACTCGCAGCATTGTTCATGGTGGCGGATCTCATAATTGGAAATCGCACGATGAAGTACCTGCTACTCGTATCATCCATGCTGGCTGGCTTGGAGGTGTACAGACTGCGCTTCGCAAAAGCTAGACCGTCAAGATCATGGACGAGACCAGCAATTGCAGTGAGCCTCGTCATCATGATGGCGACAGCCTCGGGCTTGGCAGTTGGGGTGCTTTATCCGTCTCCTCTGATTAATAGGACTAACTGGCAAGTCACGGATTCCGAATTTGATGGAATGACTTACTACTTCCTTCACAGAAACAGTTCAATGCTCACATTGGAGATTGCGATGAGTCAGTCGAGGTTCAAGGATGCAATTCTCGGTAGCAGTGTCGAATCTCCAAATATAAGGTATGGTGAAGCGGCTCGGCCACTTGATCATTTCGGATACAATGTCAGCAATTATTTTGGCGATTCCTATTCTGATGACGTCTACTTGATTACCAATGCGTTAGCGGAACAGCTTTATCCTTCTGCTTACCCAGAATTTCCACAGTTCTGGCGATTCACCCCCGACGATTTCTCGGAATTGACAAGCGATCCAACTGTCGATCTCATTTATGATAATGGAGGATTCTCTTTGTATCTAATCAAGAGTACTTCATTCGATTGACAGTTCTAGCCCCTTCGAATGTAAGGTGAGTTCGAAAGCGACTTCCCTCAGCGTTAGGGTGTGGTTCCATCTCAAACCCGAGAGATCCATCTAGGACGCCACCTCCACCTTCGTCGCGAGCGTTATCCAATACCGTCTTCGCAACTACAAACATGAATCCCCTCGAAGCTAGCCAACAGGCTCCTTGCAGGTAGATGGTCTGTCTTCTCCCGAAGAGGTCTCTCAAGATTTCCGTTAGTCACACCTTCATTTCGTACGACGGAAAGCCGAAGAGGAGGAAAGACAAGGTCGCGGTGATAGAGAGAAGTGTCGGAGGAAGTAATCAGCTGCCGGCCCAAGGGTGTGGTGATTTACGAATCTACTGATCTTTCCATTGGGTCTTATTTTAAAAAGTCTTTATAGATCATCAATGTCCGCAAGAATCGATCTTGCTCGATGTTGATAAGTGTGGTTTCTCAGGACTCTCTCATGGCCTGAATTCGAAATCGACCTCATCAATTCAGGGTTGTCGATATAGAATTGCACTTTCTCGATGAGGTCTGCTTGTGATATGTAAGATTCAAAGTCCCGGCCAACTTCGAAATCATGTATTCCGTCCATCCTTCTGTCCGACATTAAGAATCCCCCACTGCCAAGTATCTCGAATGTTCGAGGATTCACAGCCTTCTTGGATTGAGTATGATGGATATTCAGGCACATGCGAGATTGGCCGTATATAGTGTTTATCTCGGCATGAGAAAGCGATCGTCTTCCAAAATGCAATTTTCCGCGGCAGCCGAATCGCACATAATCTTGAAGCCAAAACAGGGGGTAGTACAAACGTGGTTCAGAGCTGACTTCGATAACAAGGTTTGGGAAACTCTTGGCCAATTTCATTATTGTCTCTCTGCGTAACGGGTAATCGGTAAGGGACCCAACAAAACATATGTCGATAGGATTTTCAGTGTCACCATGTATCGGATGATAGTAGCTGGGATCATAAGCCATTGGCAGAAACTTGGTATTGGACTTGTTTGGAAATAGCATCAAGTCGGTAGATTCGTAGAAGTATGCGAGACTGTAATCATTGACAATCTCCTTGATAAGTGGTACATGTTGCGCGCTGTCATAGGCCCATAACGCGAGAGTCACATCATTGCTCAAGCAGAAACGCGCTAGGGTGCTAGAAATCCTAGTTCCTTTTACAACGAGAACATAATCGGGGTTGCTTGACAGAACCATTTTCTCAAGGCGACGTGAATTCAATATATCGTGTGCCTCCTGTCGTAGGATGCGGCATCTCTCTGAAGTTACGAACTTGACATCATCGATAATGCTAGTTCCTGGAGTTGTCCATTCGAGAGTTGTTGCCTTGAGGCCACATGATCTGAATCCATCTGCAATCATCTTGACATACCCCCAATACGAGGGTCCAGCGACAAGAATTGTCCTATCCACTGCGTGATTAATCTTCATCATAGCGGAAGTCTCCCTAATTGGACAATTGCTGTCAATAGCTTTTGGGTAGTTCAATCTTTCCAGCGGTTTGTTGCGTCGGCGAGTCATGACCATTCTTGCCCCACGTCTTCTTGAACCGTGACAGACTCGATTCGAGGATGAACTGACTCTTGAGTTGATTGAATTCTAGGATGAGATGAGCACATCGATGCTTGAGTATATCGCTGGGTTATAGGGAGGGATAGGGCGAATTCGCCGAGGGCTTCCAGCTACCAGTTCGGGCGCTAGACGAACGCCAGCTCGAGGGTGCCTCTGTCCGAGCGCCGGTTCATATCATCCACTTTAGTGGATGGTTTGACAAAGACTCGTGTGAAGCTCTCTGAGCGAGATGTGCCAGAGGAATGGGTGGTGCTGAGGCCGGACCATATAGGCACGCCTACATGTAGCAGGATGGTTGCGATGGCGTTCAACTTGGACGATGACCTGATGGTGCTAGTGCCTTCTTCGTCGTTCTCCCTTAGGCTAGAAGGCCTGCGTACTCGTGCCAGGACATGTCTTCGTTTAAAGAATTGATTCTAATGGTGGTTGTGATGGGAGATGGACGAAAGAGGTGGTTCTACTCAGACTTCGTCCCATTGAATCAGGCAATCTTTGCGAATTTAATAGCGAGCGTTGATCTTCCGCCCTCGAAAAGGGGTAAGAATCAGCCTGAGATCGGACTGTTTGACAATCTCAGTAGTTCGTGAAGTCGGTTGTTGACGTAGCCAGCTTCCCCCGTCAACGTGGCCTTTTCAGAAACGATTAGGAGCCATCCCTCCCGTGCCAGTGTTTGTGCAAAACATGAGCCAAGGATGGGCTGGCAGAGCCCCGAGG